>NZ_LZDG02000089.1:0-591684 GCF_001672555.2 Pseudomonas sp. AU11447
AAGCCAGCCTCAATCTGGTAACGTTGTCCCTGAGTCAGCTGCCGGTAATGCGTAGTCATCTGCGCTTGAATCCTTCGGTGTGAGAGCCTGGATTCTACCGGTGGCTGGCTCTCTGCCTCTCGTTTCAAGCGTTGCGCTTATTCTATGAATTCAGGCTGCCTTCCTGGCCCACCTTGGCGTAGGTGCCCAGGCCCGCGAGCCAGATCTGCCGCGCGTAGTGCTTGGCATCGGAGTAGAGGGAGGATTCGAGTTCTACGACTTTCTTCTTGCTGACAGCCTTGGCCATGGTGGCACCTCACAGGGTTCTGATTCGATGATGTCGAACAGCTGCCCGCGAAAGGCGGGACTGTGGGCCAAGGTATCGGGGAAAATTAGAAAACACATACCAGGCTTTGCAGGAAAGCCGGCGCCGCCCGAAAGCGGCTTGGCCCCGCAGGGAGCGGGGCCGAAAGGTATCAGGCCAGCGCCTTGTCCAAGGCGCGCTCGATCTCGCCCTTGAGCAGGCCGCCCATGGCCGAGAGCATCAGGCCCAGCTTCACGTCGACCGCGACCTTGTCCGCGCCCACTTCGATGCGCCCGTCCACGCCGCTGCGCTTGAACAGCAGGGTGTCGCCCTGCCACTCGCTGCTCACGCCGTGCTCGCGGCCGAGCTTGTCGGCGAGCTTCTCCGCCTTGACGCGAGCGGCTTCGAGGCCGAGGGAGTGGGAACGTTCGACGTGGATACGGGACATGCTGGAACTCCGCGAGTGACTGACTATCCAGATGATACGCGCCGCGCCGTATCGCCGCACCCCGGCGCCCCTCTTGCGGTGGCGAGCGGGGCGGCGTTTTCTTCGCATCCTGTTAGAATGCCCGCCACTGACTTCCAGGGTAGAAACGCCATGAGCGAACCGCGCAAGCCCCAAGCCGGCCAGGACAGCGCCGATCCCACCACGCACTTCGGCTACAAGACCGTGCGCGAGAGCGAGAAGGCCGAGAAGGTCGCCGAGGTGTTCCACTCGGTCGCCGCCAAGTACGACCTGATGAACGACCTGATGTCCGGCGGCGTCCACCGTCTGTGGAAGCGCTTCACCATCGAGCTGTCCGGCGTGCGCGCCGGCAACCGGGTGCTGGACATCGCCGGCGGCACCGGCGACCTGACCCGCCAGTTCTCCCGCCTGGTCGGCCCGACCGGCGAAGTGGTGCTGGCCGACATCAACGCCTCGATGCTCAAGGTCGGCCGCGACAAGCTGCTCGACAGCGGCGTCGCCGGCAACGTCAACTTCGTCCAGGCCGACGCCGAGAAGCTGCCGTTCCCCGACAATTATTTCGACGCGGTAACCATCGCCTTCGGCCTGCGCAACGTCACCCACAAGGACGAAGCCATCCGCTCCATGCTGCGGGTGCTCAAGCCCGGCGGCCGCCTGCTCGTGCTGGAGTTCTCCAAGCCCACCAGCAGCCTGCTGTCCAAGGCGTACGACGCGTACTCCTTCACCCTGCTGCCGCTGATGGGCAAGCTGGTGACCAACGATGCCGAGAGCTACCGCTACCTGGCCGAATCGATCCGCATGCACCCCGACCAGGAAACGCTGAAGTCGATGATGGTGGAGGCCGGCTTCGACCGCGTCACCTACCACAACATGACCGGCGGCGTGGTCGCCCTGCACCGCGGCATCAAGCCCTGATGACCCTGCTCCTGCAGGCCGCCCTGGCCAGCGCCGAAGCCCCCGTCAACCGCGTGCTGCGGCTCGATGGCGTGGCGCTGAAGCGCCTTGGCCGGCTCGCCGGCAAGGTGCTGGAGGTGGACTGCCAGGCGCCCGCGCTCAGGCTGTTCATCCTGCCCGACGCCGACGGCCTGCACCTCGCCGCGCACCACGAGGCGCAGGCTGACTGCACCCTCGTCGCGCCGGCCGGCAGCCTGCTGCAACTGGCGCTGGCCAAGGACAAGACCCGCGTCCTGCACAGCCCTGAAGTGACCATGGGCGGCGACAGCGCGATGCTGCTGGAGCTGGCCGATATCCTCCAGAGCCTGGAGCTGGACTGGGAGTATGAAGTCTCCCGCTGGCTCGGCCCGGTGCCCGCGCACCTGCTCGGCGCGCGCCTGCGCGGCGGCATGGCCTGGGCCGGCGACAGCCTGGAAAGCCTGCGCCTGAGCCTCGCCGACTACCTCGCCGAGGAGAGCCGCAGCCTGGTCGGCCAGCACGAAGCCGAAGCACGCTTCGCCGAACTGGACCAGTTGAAGATGTCCCTCGACCGCCTCGACGCGCGGATCACCCGCCTGACCCAGAAGATCAAACCCGACGCATGAAGCTGCTCGCCTTCCGCCGCCTGCTGCGCATCCAGCGCGTAGCCATCCGCTACCGCCTGGACGACATGGTCCTCGAACTGCCGTTCCTGCCGTGGTGGCTGCGCCTGCTGGGCGGTTTGCTGCCCTGGCGCTGGCTGCCGCGCAAACCGCTGGAGCTCAGCCGGGGCGCGCGCATCCGGCTGGCGCTGGAAGACCTCGGGCCGATCTTCATCAAGTTCGGCCAGATACTCTCCACCCGCCGCGACCTGTTGCCTGACGACATCGCGCTGGAGCTGGCCTTCCTCCAGGACAAGGTGCCGCCCTTCCCGCCGGAACAGGCCGTGGCACTCATCGAACAGCAGCTCGGCGCGAAGATCGAGCAGGTGTTCTCCCGCTTCGAGCGCGAACCGCTGGCCTCCGCCTCGGTGGCGCAGGTGCACACCGCGCAGCTGAAATCCGGCGAGGACGTGGTGGTGAAGGTCATCCGCCCGAACCTCGAACCGGTAATCCGCTCCGACATCGCCTGGCTGCACATCCTTGCGCGCACCGCCGAGCGCATCTCCGCCGACGCCCGCCGCCTGCACCCGGCCGAAGTGGTCAGCGACTACGAGAAGACCATCTACGACGAGTTGGACCTGCTGCGCGAAGCGGCCAACTCCTCGCAGCTGCGGCGCAACTTCGAAGGCTCGCCGCTGCTCTACGTGCCCCAGGTCTACTGGGACTGGTGCCGCCCCAAGGTGCTGGTGATGGAGCGCATCTACGGCATTCCGGTGACCGACCTGGAAACCCTGCGCGACCAGCGCACCGACTTCAAGGCGCTGGCCGAGCGCGGCGTGGAGATCTTCTTCACCCAGGTGTTCCGCGACAGCTTCTTCCACGCCGACATGCACCCCGGCAACATCTTCGTCAGCACCCGCACGCCCTGGAGCCCGCAGTACATCGCGGTGGACTGCGGCATCGTCGGCAGCCTTACCGACGAGGATCAGGACTACCTGGCGCGCAACCTGATCGCCTTCTTCAAGCGCGACTACCGCAAGGTCGCCCAGTTGCACATCGACTCGGGCTGGGTGCCGGCGGAAACCAAGGTCAACGATTTCGAGGCGGCGATCCGCACCGTGTGCGAGCCGATCTTCGAGAAGCCGCTCAAGGACATCTCCTTCGGCCAGGTGCTGCTGCGCCTGTTCCAGACCGCGCGACGCTTCAACATGGAAGTGCAGCCGCAGCTGGTGCTGCTGCAGAAGACCCTGCTGAACATCGAAGGCCTGGGCCGCCAGCTCTACCCGGAGCTGGACCTGTGGACCACCGCGCAGCCCTTCCTGGAGCGCTGGATGCGTGATCGCGTCAGCCCCGGCACCCTGCTGCGCAACGCCCAGCAGCACATCGAACAACTGCCGCACCTGGCGCAGATGACCCGCGATACGCTGGAGCGCCTGTCCCGCGAGCCGCAGCCCGAAGCACGCCTGACCGGTGCCCAGGCCGGCATGGCCAGCGCCTGGCCGGCGCGACTGATTGGCGCGGTGCTGGTCGCCGGCGCCGCAGAAACCGGCCTTGCCACCCACAGCCTCGCGGCCTGGCCAGCCTGGGCGATGCTGGCCGGTGGTCTGTATCTGATTCTGCGCCGATAGCCAGTCGCCGCGGTGGCTGGCACACTTAACCGCTATACGAAGTGGCTTACAAAGTGGCTCTGGGCACCGCGCGTGCCCGCTGTACGGAACCCGAGATGAAAGACTGGCTGGACGAAATCAAGTGGAATGCCGATGGACTGGTGCCGGCGATCGCCCAGGACCATCGCACCGGCCGCGTGCTGATGATGGCCTGGATGAACCGTGAGGCTCTGGCCCTCACCGCCGCCGAGAACCGCGCCATCTACTGGTCGCGCTCGCGCGGCAAGCTCTGGCGCAAGGGCGAGGACTCCGGGCACGTGCAGAAACTGCACGAACTGCGCCTGGACTGCGACGCCGACGTGGTGATCCTGATGGTCGAGCAACTGGGCGGCATCGCTTGCCACACCGGCCGCGAGAGCTGCTTCTACCGGGTGTTCGAGAACGGCGCCTGGCAGACCGTCGACCCGGTCCTCAAGGACCCGGATGCCATCTACTCCCACGTAGGTACAGGAAAACCCCATGAGCACTGATACCCTCGCCCGTCTGGCGGAAGTCCTCGAAGCGCGCAAGAATGCCGCACCGGACAGCTCCTACGTGGCCAGCCTGTATCACAAGGGCCTGAACAAGATCCTGGAGAAGGTTGGCGAAGAGTCGGTTGAAACCATTCTTGCCGCCAAGGACGCCGCCGCCAGCGGTGACTGCACGGACCTGATCTACGAAACGGCCGACCTCTGGTTCCACTCCCTGGTGATGCTCGCCGCCCTTGGCCAGCACCCGCAGGCAGTATTGGACGAGCTGGACCGCCGCTTCGGTCTTTCCGGGCATGACGAAAAAGCCGCGCGCCAACCGTCAGCCTGATACGAACAATTCGAGGAGAACAAGATGGGCATCTTTGACTGGAAACACTGGGTCGTCATCCTGATCGTCGTGGTCCTGGTCTTCGGCACCAAGCGCCTGAAGAACCTCGGCTCGGACGTCGGCGAAGCCATCAAGGGCTTCAAGAAGGCGATGAACACCGAGGAAGACGAGAAGAAGGACCCGAACGCCGCTGCCGGCACTCCGCCGCTGAACCAGCCGCACACCATCGACGCCCAGGCGCACAAGGTCGAAGAGCCGGCGCGCAAGGACTGATTCATGTTCGGTATCAGCTTCAGCGAACTGCTGCTGGTAGGGCTCGTCGCCCTGCTGGTGCTCGGCCCCGACCGCCTGCCGGGCGCCGCGCGCACGGCCGGCCTGTGGATCGGCCGGCTCAAGCGCAGCTTCAACGCCATCAAGACGGAAGTGGAGCGCGAGCTGGGCGCGGATGAAATCCGTCGCCAGTTGCACAACGAGCACATCCTGCAGATGGAACAGGAAGCCAAGAAGCTGATGGCGCCGCTGACCGACCTGCAAGACCAGGCCCGGGAAGCCTTCAATCCGCAGCAGCCGGCCCAGCCCGAAAGCCAGGACGCGCCCGCTGAACCGCCCGCGGCGCCGACCATTGCGCCCAATAGCCGGCTGAACAGCCTGCCGGGCGCGGGGATTGCTCCGCCTGCCGTTACGCAAGCGACACCTGCTGCGCCGCAGGCGACAGAAGCCGACCAGCCGAGCCAACCGACTGCCGCAAGCCAGCCGCCCGCTTCTTCCGAGACGCCGCGTACCCCATGAGCGCCGAAAAACCCGACCAGCCCGAACAAGACCAGGAAATGCCCCTGGTCTCGCACCTGACCGAACTGCGTACGCGCCTGTTGCGCTGCGTGGTGGCGATCTTCGTGATCTTCATCGGCCTGCTGTACTTCTCGCAGAAGATCTACGCCCTGGCCTCCGAGCCGCTGCGGCGCTTCCTGCCCGAAGGCGCGACCATGATCGCCATCGACCCGGCGTCGGCCTTCCTCGCACCGCTGAAGCTGACCATGATCGTCGCCGTGCTGATCGCTATGCCGGTGATCCTCGGCCAGGTCTGGGGCTTCATCGCGCCGGGCCTGTACAAGCACGAGAAGCGCGTCGCCCTGCCGCTGCTGGCCTCCAGCATCGTGCTGTTCTACGCCGGTATGGCCTTCGCCTACTTCCTGGTATTCCCGTTGATGTTCCACTTCTTCCTCGGCCAGGCCCCGGAAGGCGTGACGCCGATGACCGACATCAACAGCTACCTGGACTTCCTGACCCTGCTGTTCGCCTTCGGCGTGGCCTTCGAGATTCCCGTCGCCACCGTGCTGCTGGTGTGGATCGGCGTGGTCGACGTGGCCTACCTGAAGAAGATCCGCCCCTACGTGATCATCGGCTGCTTCGTCGTCGGCATGGTCCTCACCCCGCCGGACCCGCTGTCGCAAACCTTGCTGGCAGTGCCGATGTGGATGCTGTTCGAGGCCGGCGTGCTGTTCAGCCACCTGATCCGCAAGCGCGGTCCGGAAGAGGAAGAAGAGTCCAAGGGCGACCAGCCACCGGCCACCCGCCCGTGAACCTGCTGCTGCTCGACGACGCCGACTTCGTTGCGGCGGATCGCGTGATCCTGCGCGACCGCCGCCTGACCCACATGCAGGAAGTCCATCGCGCCGAAAGCGGCGACCGCATGCGCGTTGGCCGCCTCGGCGGCTTGATGGGCGAAGGCCGCCTGCTGCGCCTGGAACCGAACGAGGCCGAACTGCAGGTCAGCTTCGACCAGCCCCCGCCGGCCAAGCTGCCGCTGACCCTGCTGCTCGCCCTGCCCCGCCCGAAGATGCTCCGCCGCGTGCTGCAGACCGTCGCCGCCATGGGCGTGCCGCGCCTGGTGCTGCTCAACAGCTACCGGGTGGAAAAGAGCTTCTGGCAGACGCCCTTCCTCGAACCCGAAGCAGTGCGCGAGCAACTGATCCTCGGCCTCGAACAGGCACGCGACACCGTGCTGCCCGAAGTGATCATCGAGAAGCGCTTCAAGCCCTTCGTCGAGGATCGCCTGCCCGCCCTCGCTGCCGGCAGTCTCGGCCTGATCGGCCACCCGGGCCCCTGGCCGGAATGCCCGCGGGCACTGAGCGAACCGGTGACCCTGGCCATCGGCCCGGAAGGCGGCTGGATTCCCTACGAGGTCGACAAGCTGCGCGAGGCCGGCCTGAACCCCGTGCAACTGGGCGAACGCATCCTGCGCGTCGAGACCGCCGTGACCGCTCTTCTGGCACGACTGTTCTAAGTCGAACTGGCGCAAAGCCAGTAACCACGCGGCCTCCAGCGTGAACCACCAGTCAGAAAAATAACTCGAAACACTTCAGTTCCAGGCAGCGAAGCCGATATCTGGGCTACCGGTCGTCCCCCACTCTGCGCATTTCCCGCTCAGCCATGCGTACCGGCCTCGTACAACCCCTGGAGCGCCGCCTTCATGTTTCGCTGGTTCAACAACCTCAGTGTCAAACTCAAACTGGCATCGGGCTTCGGCCTGGTGCTGCTGCTCACCCTGCTGATCGCCCTTACCGGCTGGATCAACCTGGGCAATGTGATCAGCCGTGGCGACAAGCTCGGCGAGATCTCCGAGCTGATCGCGATCGCCAAGGACCTGCGCATCGCCCGCCTGAAATTCCAGTCCACCCGCGCGCCGGAAGACGCCAAGCTGGTACTCGATACGCTGGACAAGCTGGATCAGCGCCATCGTTCGCTGAACGAGAAGTTCACCGAGGCCGAGGACCGTCGCGTCATTGACCAGCAGCATGAGCTGAGCGTGGAGTACCGCAAGCTCTACGCCCAGTTGCTGAAGTCCTTCGAGGAACGCGACGCCGCCAAGCAGGTGCTGATCAAGTCCGCCGGCGCCGTCAGCGAAGGCCTGCAGAAGGCCGAGCAGAAGCTGGTCGGCACCGGCAGCGCCGAAGGTCTGCAGCACCTGCAGGACCTCTCCGGCCTGGGCCGTGCCGTGATGCAGGCGCGCCTGCAGGTGATGGCCTACACCAGCACCGACGCACAGAACCTCGAACAACCCGCCTTCGCCGCGCTGCAGCAGCTGATCGACGCCGTGAAGAGCGACATGAGCACCTCACCGGCCGAGCTGAACGGCGATTTCCGCGCCACCCTCGATGCGCTGGAAACCTACCGCAACGCGCTGACCAACTACCGCAACGAAGTGAACGACAGCCAGGCCGCCCGCGATCGCATGCGCGATTCCGGCCAGCAGATCGAGAAGCTGAGCAACGAGCTGACCGCCACCCAGACCGCCAAGCGCGACGCAGGCGTCACCCAGGCCAAGACCCTGCTCGGCCTGGCTGCGCTGATCGCCCTAGTGCTGGGCAGCATCGCCGCCTGGATCATCACCGGGCAGATCGTCAATCCGCTGCGCGACGTGCTGGGCCACGCTGAGCGCATCGCCGACGGCGACCTCAGCCGTGACATCCCCACCACCCGCCACGACGAACTGGGCCAGCTGCAGAAGAGCATGCAGCGCATGAACCTGTCCCTGCGCGAGCTGATCAGCCACATCCACGACGGCGTGACGCAGATCGCCAGCGCCGCCGAGGAACTGTCCGCGGTGACCGAGCAGACCAGCGCCGGGGTGAACAACCAGAAGACCGAGACCGACCAGGTCGCCACCGCCATGAACGAAATGGCCGCCACTGTGCAGGAAGTCGCGCGCAACGCCGAGGAGGCTTCCGAGGCCGCCTCCGCCGCCGACCGCCAGGCCCGCGACGGCGAAGGCGCGGTGAACGAAGCGGTGAACCAGATGGACCGCCTGGCCGGCGAAGTCGGCCGCACCAACGAGTCGGTGCTCAAGCTCAAGCGCGAAAGCGAAAAGATCGGCAGCGTACTGGACGTGATCAAGGCGGTGGCCGAACAGACCAACCTGCTGGCGCTCAACGCCGCCATCGAAGCCGCCCGCGCCGGCGACGCCGGGCGTGGTTTCGCCGTGGTGGCCGACGAGGTGCGTGGCCTCGCGCAGCGTACCCAGTCCTCCACCGAGGAGATCGAGGAGCTGATCGCCGGCCTGCAGAGCGGCACCCAGCAGGCCGTGCAGATGATGGAGACCAGCCGCGACCTGACCGTCAGCACCGTCGACCTGACCCGCCGCGCCGGCGAGCGCCTGGGCGCCATCACCCGCACCGTGTCGACCATCCAGTCGATGAACCAGCAGATCGCCGCCGCTTCCGAGCAACAGAGTGCAGTGGCCGAGGAGATCAACCGCAGCGTGATGAACGTGCGCGACATCTCCGAGCAGACCGCCGCCGCCAGCGAGGAAACCGCCGCCTCCAGCGTCGAGCTGGCGCGGCTGGGCAACGAGCTGCAAGTGCTGGTCAGCCGCTTCCGCGTCTGATCCTTCCGTGATGAAAAGGCCCGCGCAATGCGGGCCTTTTTGTTTCTCCAGACCGGACATCGGCACTGGTACTTCCCCCTCACCCCAGCCCTCTCCCAGAGAGAGGGAGCCATCCGTGCCGGCTGATGCAACGGTTTCACCCTTCACCGTACGGTCCCCTCTCCCTTTGGGAGAGGGTTAGGGTGAGGGCATTCCCATGCACGGATTCCACCTATAGGAGCGAGCTTGCTCGCGAACAAACCCCGCTGCGGGATCAGTTCGCGAGCAAGCTCGCCCCTACAAGAGCTCTCGCGCCACGCGAGAAACCCCGCGACGAATTCGCACCTTCAGTTTCTGTAGCTGCCGCCGATAGCCTCTGACGCACGAAGATGCGTCCCGACAATTCCACCTCGCCTCCGATCTTTTGTTGTTGCCTGCCACAGGCCGTCGATCCCGTGGCGACGCCTGCCTGGAGTATTCGACATGTACGATTGGCTAGTAGTACAGCTGGGACGTCTCAACGTCAGCCTCAAGCTGGTGGTGGGCTTCGGTATCCTCCTTTTCCTCACCCTGCTGGTGCTGCTCAGCGGCCTGCACAGCCTGAGCAACCAGGCCGAGCGCGGCCAGCAGATGGCGACCATCACCGAACTCAACGACCTCAGCCAGCAGGCCAACCTCGCCCGCCTGCAGTTCGAACTGGGCGGCGACCGCAGCCAGGCCGAGCGCGTCGAGCAGCACAGCACGAAGATGCTGGAGCTGATCGAGCAGCGCCTGAAAGGCAGCGATATCGATGCCAGACAATTGAGCGCCGCACGCCAGGCGGTGAGCGAATACCGCGAAGCTTTCAGCGCCCTGACCCGCGCCGTGGACCAGCGCACCCAGGCCCGCAGCACGCTGGTAGGCAGCGCGCAGAGCGCCCTGCAGGCCTTCGAGGCACTGGACAAGCAGCTCTTCGACCTGCTCGCCGAGCAACCCGGCGATAGCCAGTTGCTGCACAGCGCCCAGGCCGTCGGCCAACTGCACCAGCAACTGCTGGTGGTGCGCTACCAAGTGCGCGGCTACGTCTTCGAGCAGTCCGCCAATGCCGAACAGGCCGCCTTCGCCGCCTTCGACAAGCTGCGCGACACCGGCTCCGCGCTGCAGAACCAGTTACCAGCCATCGCCGCCGACGGCCTGAGCACGGCCCTGAAAGACCTGCAGAACTACCGCAGCGGCATCGAACACTTCCGCGACGGCGTCAACGCCACGCTGCAAGCACGCAAGGGCCTGAACGGCGCCAGCGAAGCGCTGCTCGCAGCCGCCACCCACCTTTACGACGACACCCTCGCGCGCAACGACGCCGAGACCGCCGCCGCCAGGACCCGGCAGATTCTCATCGCCATCCTGGCGCTCGCCTTCGGCATGCTGTCGGGCTGGGCCATCAACCGCCAGATCGTCCGCCCGCTGCATGAGGCGCTGGAGCTGGCCGAGCGCATTGCCCAGGGCGACCTGTCCCAGGGCCTTTCCCGTGACCTCAACCTGCAGCGCAGCGACGAGCTGGGCCAATTGCAGCGCGTGATGATGCGCATGCGCGAAAGCCTGTCGCAGCTGCTCGGCCACATCGGCGGCAGCGTCAGCCAACTGGCCACCGCCGCAGACGAACTCTCCGCCGTCACCGAGCAGACCCGCGCCGGGGTGAACAGCCAGCGCGTGGAAACCGAGCAGGTCGCCAGCGCCATCCACGAAATGGCCGCTACCGTGCAGGAAGTCGCGCGCAACGCCGAGCAGGCCTCCGCCGCCGCACAACAGGCCGACCAGCAAGCGCGCCAGGGTGACCAGGTGGTACAGGACGCGGTGAACCAGATCGACCGCCTGGCCATCGAAGTGGATCGCTCCGCCGAGGCCATGGAGCTGCTGCGCAAGGAAAGCGAAAAGATCGGCAGCGTGCTGGATGTGATCAAGTCGGTCGCCGAGCAGACCAACCTGCTGGCGCTCAACGCCGCGATCGAGGCCGCCCGTGCCGGCGAAGCCGGGCGTGGATTCGCCGTGGTCGCCGACGAGGTGCGCGGCCTGGCCCAGCGCACCCAGTCCTCCACCGCCGAGATCGAAGGCCTGATCGCCGGCCTGCAACGCGGCGCCCAGGAAGCAGTGACGCGCATGGACGACAGCCGCCGCCTGACCGGCAGTTCGGTGGAACTGACCCGCCGCGCCGGCGAGGCGTTGGGCGTGATCGCCCGCACCGTGGCCGACATCCAGGGCATGAACCTGCAGATTGCCTCCGCCGCCGAGGAACAGAGCAGCGTCGCCGAGGAGATCAACCGCAGCGTGGTGCAGGTGCGCGAGATCGCCGACCAGTCGGCCGCCGCCAGCGAACAGACTGCCAGTTCCAGCACCGAATTGGCGCGCCTGGGCAACGAGCTGCAGCTGCAGGTAGGGCGCTTCCGCCTGTGAGGCCTCCGCTGGCCGGTGCACCCGCACCGGCCGGCGGGACAATTGTCATGCGCATGGCGTAGGATCGGTCACTCGCCATATAGGGAGAGTGACCATGCGCCCGCTGACCATCGACCTCGACGAACTCGCCTTCGCGCTCGACACCCAGGGTATCGATCACTACCTCGATCTGTTCAGCGGCCAGGTGCTGCTGATTCCCGAAGAAGACCCCGATCCTGAACTGGCCGAACTGCTGCACCGCGAGCCGGAACGCCTGCTGCCCATTGAGCCGCTGAGCAGCGGCCAGTCGCTG
Source organism: Pseudomonas sp. AU11447 (assembly GCF_001672555.2). Lineage (NCBI taxonomy): Bacteria > Pseudomonadati > Pseudomonadota > Gammaproteobacteria > Pseudomonadales > Pseudomonadaceae > Pseudomonas > Pseudomonas sp. AU11447. The sequence continues at coordinate 11,814 of NZ_LZDG02000089.1, forward strand.
GAGCTGATGCGCGAATTCCTCCGCGAAGTGCCCGAGCCGCACGCCTATTCCGCCCTGGCCAACGCCATCGAAGGGCGCAAGCCGTTCAAGGCCTTCCGTCATGTGCTGATGGGTTATCCCGAGCTGCTGCAGGCCTGGTATGTCTACCAGGGCGAACGACTGCGCGAGTGCGCGCTGGATTGGCTGGCGGACAACCAGATCCAGCCGGCGACGCGCAGCGCTCACCTGTAAGGGCGCGCCATACGTGCTCGCTAGCAGGGACCTCCTGCGTAAAGCCCTACCTACCCTCTCCCCCGCCCTCTCCCTGAAGGGAGAGGGAGCTATCCGTGCCGGCTGACACATAGGGTTTCGGCCGGCAGCAAACCAATCCCCTTTCCCTTCAGCGGCGGATAACCCGTTCCGGGTTATCCGCCCTACGTGTAGCCCTCGCCTACCCCCAAACAAAAACGCCGCCCCGAAGGGCGGCGTTGTTGTTTCCGATCAGAACAACCGGCCTTCAGGGGCCTCGCTGGAGATCGGCTTGGCCTGAGCTGCCGTGGCCTGCCAGCCGCCGCCGAGGGCCTTGTACAGGTTGACCTCGCTGGTCAGCTGGTTGAGGCGGTCGGAGATCAGCTGTTGCTGGGCACTGAACAGCGAGCGTTGCGCATCGAGCAGGGTGAGGTAGTTGTCCACACCGGTGCGGTAGCGCTTGTCGGCCAGGCGGTAGTACTCGCTGCTGGCGTCCACCAGCGCGCGCTGCGCCTGCAGTTGCTCGTTGAAGGTGCCACGGGCGGCAAGACCATCAGCCACCTCGGAGAACGCCGTCTGAATGGCTTTCTCGTACTGCGCGATGTTGATGTCCTTCTGCACCTTGGCCAGGTCCAGGCTCGCGCGCAGGCTGCCGGCGTTGAAGATCGGCAAGCTGATCGACGGCTTGAACAGCCAGGTGCCGGAGCCGCCGTCGAACAGGCCGCCGAGGTCCGGGCTGATGGTGCCGGCGTTCGCGGTCAGGCTGACGTTCGGGAAGAACGCCGCCCGCGCCGCGCCGATGTTGGCGTTGGCCGCCTTGAGCTGGTGTTCCGCCTGGAGGATGTCCGGGCGGCGTTGCAGCAGGTCGGAGGGCAGGCCCGCCGGCACGGTGGCCAGCAGTTCGTCGCCCAGGCCACGGCCTTGCGGCAGGTCCGCCGGCAGGCCGGAACCGAGCAGCAGCACCAGGGCATTCTGGTCCTGCGCCACCAGGCGGGTGTATTGCGCCAGGGTCGCCCGCGCGCTTTCCACCGAGGTCTGCGCCTGGCGCAGGTCCAGCGCCGAAGCGACACCGACGTCGTAGCTGCGCTTGGTCAGGTCGTAGCTCTTCTGGTAGGTGCCGAGGGTGTCGCGGGTCAGCTGCAACTGGGCCTGGTCGGCGCGCAGCGTCAGGTAGGCGTTGGCGACGTTGGCCACCAGGCTGGTCTGGGTGCTGCGACGCGCCTCTTCGGTGGCGAAGTACTGCTCCAGCGCCTGGTCACGCAAGGCGCGCAGGCGGCCGAACAGGTCGATTTCCCAGGACGTGATGCCCAGGGTCGCACCGTACTGGCTGCTGATCATCGAACTGCCGGTCTGCGACAGGTCCGCCGGCAGGCGCTGGCGCGAGCCGTCGAAGCTGGCATCCACCGCCGGGAACAGGTCGGCCCGCTGGATGCGGTACTGCGCCCGGTAGGCTTCGATGTTCAGTGCGGCGACGCGCAGGTCGCGGTTGTTTTCCAGCGACACTTCGACCAGTCGCTGCAGTTGCGGGTCCTTGAAGAACTCGCGCCAGCCGATGTCGGCGCCGGCGTTGGCCGGTTGCGCCGCATCGTAGGCATCGCCCTGCGGGTAAGCCGCGGCCACGGGCGCCTCGGGGCGCTCGTAGTCGGGGATCAGCGAGCAGCCGGACAACACACCGGCCGCTATCGCCAAATGCAAAGAGGGCAACAGTAAGGACTTTCTCATATCAATGCCCCTTCTCAATGGCTTCCTGTTCCTTGGACTGCTTGTCCTTGAACAGGGTACTGACCACCACATAGAACAGCGGTACCCAGAAGATCGCGAGGATGGTCGCGGTGACCATGCCGCCGATCACGCCGGTACCGATCGCGTGCTGGCTGCCGGAGCCTGCACCGGTGGAGATCGCCAGCGGCAACACGCCGAGGACGAACGCCAGGGAGGTCATGACGATCGGGCGCAGACGCATCCGGCACGCCTCGATAGCGGCCGCGACGATGGGCTTGCCCTCGCGCTCGTGCAGTTCCTTGGCGAATTCCACGATGAGGATCGCGTTCTTCGCCGACAGGCCGATGGTCGTCAACAGGCCCACCTGGAAGAACACGTCGTTGGACAGGCCGCGCATGGACGTCGCCAGCAGCGCACCGATGACGCCCAGCGGCACCACCAGCATCACCGAGAACGGGATCGACCAGCTTTCATACAGCGCCGCCAGGCAGAGGAACACCACGATCAGCGACAGGGCATAGAGCGCCGGAGCCTGCGAACCGGACAGGCGTTCCTCGTAGGACAGACCGGTCCAGGAGTAGCCGACGCCCTTGGGCAGCTGCTTGACCATCTCCTCGACCGCAGCCATCGCCTCACCGGTGGAGCGGCCCGGGGCCGGCTCACCGAGGACTTCCATGGCCGGGACGCCGTTGTAGCGCGCCAGTTTCGGCGAGCCATAGCTCCATTCGCCGGTGGCGAAGGCGCTGAACGGCACCATCTCCCCGGAGCTGTTGCGCACGTACCACTTGTCCAGGTCTTCCGGGCTCATCCGCGAATTCGGGCGGCCTTGCAGGTAGACCTTCTTCACCCGACCGCGGTCGATGAAGTCGTTGACGTAGTTCGAGCCCCAGGCAATCGACACGGTGGTGTTGATGTCCGCCAGCGAGACGCCCAGCGCACTGGCTTTCTCGTCGTCGATCAGCAGCTTGTACTGCGGCTCGTCGTTCAGGCCGTTGGGGCGCACGCGTTGCAGCGCGGGGTTCTGCGAGGCCATGCCGAGGAACTGGTTGCGCGCCTGCATCAGCACTTCATGGCCGACGCCAGCCTGGTCCTGGAGGAAGATGTCGAAGCCCACGGCGTTACCCAGTTCGAGTACCGCTGGCGGGGCGAAGGCGAACACCATCGCGTCCTTGAAGCTGAAGAAGTGCATCTGCGCACGCTGGGCCAGCGCGAACACGCTGTTCTCCGCGCCCGGACGCTCTTCCCAGGGCTTGAGCATGATGAACGCCATGCCCGAGCTCTGGCCACGGCCGGCGAAGTTGAAGCCAGTCACGGTGAACACCGAGGCCACCGAGCTGCTTTCCTTCTCGAGCAGGTACTCGCGCATCGAGTCCACCACCACCTGGGTGCGCTCGGCGGACGAACCGGCCGGGGTCTGCACCTGGGCGAACAGCACACCCTGGTCCTCGTCGGGGAGGAACGCCGTGGGAATGCGGGTGAACAGGTAGACCATGCCGCCGAGGATCAGCACGTACATCAGCAGGTACGGCATGCGGTGATTGAGGATCGAGGTGACGCCGCGCTCGTAGCCATGGGTGGTGGCGAGGAACTTGCGGTTGAACCAGCCGAAGAAGCCGCGCTTGTGCTCGCCATGGTCGCCCTTCTCGATGGGCTTGAGCATGGTGGCGCAGAGCGCCGGGGTGAGGATCAGCGCCACGATCACCGACAGGGCCATGGCCGAGACGATGGTGATGGAGAACTGCCGGTAGATCACCCCGGTGGAGCCGCCGAAGAAGGCCATCGGCAGGAATACCGCCGACAGCACCATGGCGATACCCACCAGCGCGCCCTGGATCTGGCCCATGGACTTGCGCGCCGCCTCGCGGGGCGACAGGCCTTCCTCGGCCATCACCCGCTCGACGTTTTCCACCACCACGATGGCGTCGTCCACCAGCAGGCCGATCGCCAGCACCATGCCGAACATGGTCAGGGTGTTGATCGAGAAGCCGAAGGCGGCAAGTACACCGAAGGTGCCCAGCAGTACCACCGGCACGGCGATCGTCGGGATCAGCGTGGCGCGGAAGTTCTGCAGGAACAGGTACATCACCAGGAACACCAGCAGGATCGCTTCGCCCAGGGTCTTCACCACCTCATGGATGGAGGCGGAGACCACCGGGGTGGTGTCGTACGGGTAGACGATCTTCATGCCCTGCGGGAAGAACGGCTCCAGCGTGGCCAGGGTGGCGCGGATCGACTTGGCGGTGTCCAGCGCGTTGGCGCCGGTAGCCAGCTTGATCGCGATACCGGAGGCCGGCTTGCCGTTGAACTGGGCGTTGATGCTGTAGTCCTGGCCGCCCAGGGCCACGTCGGCAACGTCCTTCAGGCGAACCTGGGAACCGTCGGCGTTGACCTTGAGGAGGATTTCCTTGAACTGCTCGGCGCTCTGCAGGCGGGTCTTGCCGATGATCGTGGCGTTGAGCTGCTGGCCCTTGACCGCAGGCAGGCCGCCCAGCTGGCCGGAGGAGATCTGCACGTTCTGCGCCTGGATCGCCGTCTTCACGTCGCCCGGAGTCATCTGGAAGCTGTTGAGCTTCGCCGGGTCCAGCCAGATACGCATGGCGTACTGCGAACCGAACACCTGGAAGTCGCCCACACCGGCAGTCCGCGACAGCGGGTCCTGGATGTTCGAGACGATGTAGTTCGACAGGTCTTCCTTGGTCATGCTGCCGTCTTCGGAGACGACGCCGACCACCATCAGGAAGTTCTTCACCGCCTTGGTCACGCGGATGCCCTGCTGCTGCACTTCCTGCGGCAGGAGCGGGGTGGCCAGCTGCAGCTTGTTCTGCACCTGGACCTGGGCGATGTCAGGGCTGGTGCCCTGGTCGAAGGTCACGGTGATGGTCATGCTGCCGTCGGAGTTGGACTCCGAGGAGATGTAGCGCAGATGGTCGAGACCGTTCATCTGCTGCTCGATCACCTGCACCACGGTGTCCTGCACCGTCTCGGCGGAGGCGCCCGGGTAGCTCACCTGGATGGCGATGGCCGGCGGCGCGATGGCCGGGTACTGGTTCACCGGCAACTTGAGGATCGACAGACCGCCCGCCAGCATGATCACCAGGGCGATTACCCAGGCGAAAATGGGCCGGTCAATGAAAAACTTCGACATTACGAATCCCCTTGATTAACCCTGCTTGGCCGGTTCAGCGGCGGCGGGCTTGTCGGCGGCACCAGCGGTGGGCGCCACGTTCTTCGCGGGTACGGCCTTGGCCTGGGCGCCCGGCTGGACGTACTGCAGGCCTTCGGTGATCAGGCGGTCGCCGGGCTTGAGGCCATCGCTGACCAGCCAGTAGGCGCCAACGGTGCGCTCGGTCTTGAGGGTGCGCAGCTCGACCTTGTCTTCGCCATTGAGCACCAGGGCAGTCGCCATGCCACGGAAGTCACGGGTGACGCCCTGCTGCGGCGCGAGGATGGCCTGCTTCTTGATGCCCTCCTCCAGCTGCGCATGGACGAACATGCCCGGCAGCAGTTCCTTCTTCGGGTTGGGGAAGATGGCGCGCACGGTCACCGAGCCGGTGCCCTGGTCGACCGAGACCTCGGAGAACTCCAGCTTGCCCTCAATGGGGTATTCGGAGCCGTCTTCCAGGTACAGCTTGACCTTGGCGGCATTGTCGCCGGCCTTCTCCAGTTGCCCGGCGGCCATCTCGCGGCGCAGACGGATCAGCGCGGTGGAAGACTGCGTGACGTCGACGTAGATCGGGTCCAGCTGCTGCACGGTAGCCAGTGCGGTGGCCTGGCCGTTCTGCACCAGGGCGCCCTCGGTCACGCTGGAGCGGCCGATACGGCCGGAAATCGGCGAGTAGACCTTGGTGTAGCGCACGTTGATCTTCGCGCTGTCCACCGTAGCCTTGGCCTGCAGGTAGGCGGCCTGGGCGTCGGCGTATTGCTGCTTGCTCACCGCCTCGTCTTTCACCAGTTCCTTGTAGCGCTCGGCCTGCTGCTGGGTGGACACCAGGTTGGCCTGGGCACTCTGCAGGGTCGCGTCATAGGTGGCCGGGTCGATCTGGTACAGCTGCTGGCCTTCCTTGACGTCGCTGCCTTCCTTGAACAGGCGCTTGAGGATGATGCCGTTCACCTGCGGGCGAACTTCGGCGATGCGATACGCGGTGGTGCGACCCGGCAGTTCGGTGCTCAGGGTCACTTCCTGCGGCTGCAGGGTCACCACACCGACTTCGGGGATCTGCTTCTCCTGCGGGGCCTGGGCTTTGTCGCAGCCGGCAAGAGTGGCCATGGCGACGAGCAGGGCCGGGACCAGGGCGCGCATGGCTGGCTTTCGTTGCATATCGTTGTCCTCGTGAGCAAAGCATCCGGTTTGGCTGTGGGCTTGCCGGTCCGGAAAAGCTGGCAAAAATACTTACATTCAGCTGTGTTTGTAAACGTCCGAAAGCCCTGAGGGAAAACTACTGAAACGTTTTAGCCAAAGGCCGATATCGCAGTAGGTTTCCCGCAAGGCAGTCGCGGCGACGAACAAAGTTGATAACATCAACTAAAATACGAAAAAATGGTTGAGCTGATCAACCTGATTTACACAAGGTTTACCGTGACCGAGCCGATGACCCATACCCTGAATCCCGACCTGCCACAGACCCTGATGAAGGTGCTCGATCATTTGCGCGAGAGCCTCCAGGACGAACTGTGCGCCGAGGGCATCGACCTCACCCCGCCAGACATCCGCCTGCTCGAGCTGATCGGCGCCGATGCGGGCCAGAGCCTGCAGAGCCTGGGGCGCAAGATGTGCCGCGACAAGGCGCTGGTGACCCGCAAGATCCGTGAAATGGAGACGCTCGGCCTGGTTCGCCGCGAGCGCAACCCGGACGATCAGCGCAGCTTCCAGCTGTTCCTCACCGAGGCCGGGAGCCGCATCGACGAGCGCACCCAGGCCATCCTCGCACGAACCCATGACAGTCTGTTCGCGCCGCTGGACGACGAAGAACAGCGCACCCTCACCCAGCTTCTGCGGCAATGCCTGCAAGGCCGGGGAGACTAAGGCTACAAACGAAAACGCCGGCATTCGCCGGCGTTTTCACAGTCCTGCGTCTTACTGACGCACCCCTTCGACCGACAGGGTCAGCTCGACTTCCTGGGAAGCCGGGCCGAGGTCGCGCTGGATGTTGAAGTCCTTCAGCTTGAGGGTGGTGGTGCCGAGGAAGCCGGCGCGGTAGCCGCCCCACGGATCATCGCCCTGGCCGATCAGTTCAGCCTTGATGGTGACCGGCTTGGTCACGCCATTGAGGGTCAGGTTGCCGGTGATCTCGGCATTCTTGCCATCAGCCTTCACGGCGGTGGATTCGAAGGTTGCAGTCGGGTTCTTCGAGACGTTGAGGAAGTCCGGGCTGCGCAGGTGCTTGTCACGCTCGGCGTGGTTGGAGTTCACGCTGTTGGTGTTGATGGTCACCTTGACCTTGTCGGCGGACGGGTTCTTCTCGTCGAAGGTGAAGGCACCGTCGAAATCGTCGAAGCGGCCGTACAGCCAGCTGTAACCCAGGTGCTTGATGCGGAATTCGATGAAGGCGTGCTGGCCTTCCTTGTCGATCTTGTAGTCCGCGGCCATGGCCTGGCCAGCGGAGAACAGTGCGGTACCCAGCGCCAGAGCGGCGAACGTCTTCTTCAGCATTGAAGCAATCTCCCTTTGGGGTGAGGTGTTATTTCGCAGCACGACCGAGCATGCGCACCAGCGTGGCATCGCGGTCGAGGAAATGGTGTTTGAACGCCGCCAGGGCGTGCAGCACGGCCAGGACGACCAGGGCCCAGGCCAGGTACAGGTGGATCGCACCGGCGATGTCGGCCTGGTCGGTGATGCCGCTCAGGGTGGCGGGCACGTCGAACCAGCCGAACACGCTGATGGGTTTGCCTTCGGCGGTGGAAATCAGGTAGCCGGCGATGATCACGGCGAACAGCAGCGCGTAGAGCGCCAGGTGGCCGAGCTTGGTGGCCAGGCGGGTGAGATTGCCGTGGTTGGCCGGGGTCGGCGGCGACGGGCTGATGAAGCGCCAGAGCACACGCACGATCAGTGCGATGGCCAGCAGGATGCCGATGCTTTTGTGGATTTCCGGGGCGCGGTGGTACCAGGTGTCGTAGTAGTCCAGCTCACGCATCCACAGGCCCAGGCCGAACAGGCCGAAGACCACCAGCGCGCTGCCCCAGTGCAGGAACAGGCTGACCAGTCCGTAGCGTGCGGGGGAATTACGCCATTGCATCGATACACATCCTTGAAAACGGGAATTCAAGACTAGCGGCTAATCCATCGAAGAAAAGCAGAAAAATCTGCTTTGAAACATCGACTGACAAGATAGGTCATCTCCTGAAACGACCGTGCCAGAGCCAGAAACGACAATGCCGGCTTTCGCCGGCATTGTGGATGGAGCGCTCTGGATCAGAACGGCAGCCAGGACATGATGCCCTTCTTCTCGCCTTTCTCGGCCGGTTTGTCGCTGGCCGCCGGCTTGTTGTCGGCAACCAGTGCCGCACCTTCGAGCACCGGGGTCTTGCCGGCGTACAGGTCGCGGACCTGGCTGGCGGCGCGCTTGCCGCTGCGCAGGGCGCCTTCGATGGTGCCCGGATAGAGTGCATCGGTGTGTTCGCCGGCGAAGGCGACGCGGGAAACCGGGGTTTCCCAGACGCGCCAGAAGCGGCTGATCTGGCCCGGACCATAGGCCAGGTAGGAGCCGCCGGTACCGACGTCGGTGCTGTAGCGGCGCATTTCATAGCCGTCGTACGCGCCGCGCATCTTCGGGTAGTACTTGTTCATGCGGATCAGCACCTGCTCCGACAGCTGGCGATCACCGAAGGCCTGCATCACGCGAGCATTGTCGCCGGACAGGTTGATCAGCACGTTGGCGCCGCCCTTGGTCGCGGGCTCGACCCAGATCATGCCCAGGCCCTGGTCGCTGTAGATCTCGCCGGACAGGCGCGACTTGTCGTCCCACACCGGGCGCTTGAACTTCATCAGGATCTGGTCGCGCCAGCCGTAGTTGGTGCCCTTGAGCGCCGCCAGCTGCTTCTCGTTCAGGCCCGGGGTCAGGGTGATATTGCCCAGGGCGCGCAGCGGTACGGCCAGTACCAGGTAGTCGGCGCTGTAGCCGGTGGGGCCGACCTTGACGGTCACGCCGTCCTTGTCCTGGCTGATCGCGGTGACCTTGGCGTTGGTCTTGATGGTCTTGATCTGCTTGACGAAGGCCTGGGCCAGCACCTGGCTGCCGCCGGGCAGGCGTGCCGCGCGCAGATCACGGTCGTCGACGCCGCGGTACACACGGCCCTGCTGGGCGAGGTAGAGCAGCGACAGGCGCGACGGTTCGTCGTAATGCGAACGGATGCGCTGGTTGACCAGCAGGCGCGCGGTCGGCGACAGGTTCAGCTTGTCCAGCCAGCGTGCGGCGGTGAGCTGGTCGAGGGCGAACAGGGTCTTGTTCGCCAGCGGGTTGAGCGGGTCGTCGATCGAGGCGGACAGATCGTTCAGCGACTTCTCGAAGCGCTCGAGGTCCGCGGCGACGGCCGGCATCTTGGTCTTCAGGTCGGCGCTGCTGTAGTAGAGGCCGTCGATCAGGTAGCTCGGGGTACGGACGAATTCCGGCGCCGGCACCGAGTTCACTTTCAGGGTGTCCAGGTAGCCGTTGAGGGTCGGCTGGGCCTTCTTGTTGCCGATCCACTCACTGGTGGCCAGGCCCGAGCGGCCACCCACCTGCGGCTTGGCTTCCAGCAGGGTCACCTGCCAGCCCGCCTGCTGCAGCTCGTAGGCCGCGGAGAGGCCGGCGAGTCCGCCGCCCACCACGATGGCGGTCGGTTGTTTGTCCTTGCCCAGCGCCACTACGCTGAACACGCCCAGAGCGAGCAGCGCGGCAGCGCGCAGCCATCCCATTTTCATCGCCAGACTTCCCCGAATTGGTGCAAAGGCGCGAAGCATACGTGAGCGCCCGAAAGCCGAATAGCTGTCTTGGTCGGCTGCCTACAACATGTGTCGTAGGACGTGTCCTTGTTCATCTCAGGAGCATTGAATAGGCTTGCCGACCAGAGCGAGCCGACCGTCAGAAGAGCCATCAATTTAAGGAGCCGGCCATGGGCCTGAATGCCGAGTGGATGCAGCGCGATCTCGAGGTGCTGTGGCACCCCTGCACCCAGATGAAAGATCACGAGCGCCTGCCGGTGATCCCGATCCGCCGCGGCGAGGGCATCTGGCTGGAGGACTTCGAAGGCAAGCGCTACCTCGATGCGGTCAGCTCCTGGTGGGTCAACGTCTTCGGCCACGCCAATCCGCGCATCAACCAGCGCATCAAGGACCAGGTCGACCAGCTGGAGCACGTGATCCTCGCCGGCTTCAGCCACCAGCCCGTCATCGAACTCTCCGAGCGCCTGCTGCGCCTGGCGCCGGCCGGCTTCTCCCGGGTGTTCTATGCCGACAGCGGCTCGGCCGGCATCGAAGTGGCGCTGAAGATGAGCTACCACTACTGGCAGAACCTCGGCCAGCCGGAGAAAAAGCGCTTCATCACCCTGACCAACAGCTACCACGGCGAAACGGTGGCGGCGATGTCGGTAGGCGACGTGGCGCTGTTCACCGAGACCTACAAGTCGCTGCTGATGGACACCATCAAGGTGCCGACCCCCGACTGCTACCTGCGCCCCGAGGGCGTGAGCTGGGAAGAGCACTCGCGGACGATGTTTGCCGCGATGGAGCAGGCGCTGGAGCAACACCACAAGGAAGTCGCGGCGGTGATCGTCGAGCCGCTGGTGCAGGGTGCCGGCGGCATGCGCATGTACCACCCGGTCTACCTCAAGCTGCTGCGCGAGGCCTGCGACCGCTACGGCGTGCACCTGATCCACGACGAGATCGCCGTCGGCTTCGGCCGCACCGGCACCATGTTCGCCTGCGAACAGGCTGGCATCACCCCGGACTTCCTCGTCCTCTCCAAGGCGCTGACCGGCGGCTACCTGGCAATGAGCGCGGTGCTGACCACCGACAAGGTCTACCAGGCGTTCTACGACGACTACAGCACCCTGCGCGCCTTCCTCCATTCGCACACCTATACCGGCAACCCGCTGGCCTGCGCCGCCGCCCTGGCGACCCTGGACATCTTCGAGCAGGACAACGTCATCGAGGCCAACAAGGCCCTGGCGGCGAAGATGGCCAGCGCCACCGCGCACCTGGCCGACCACCCGCACGTTTCGGAAATCCGCCAGACCGGCATGATCCTCGCCATCGAGATGGTCCAGGACAAGGCGACGAAAACCGCCTATCCCTGGCAGGAGCGCCGCGGCCTGCAGGTCTTCCAGCACGGCCTGGAACGCGGCGCGCTGCTGCGCCCGCTGGGCAGCGTGGTGTACTTCCTGCCGCCGTACATCATCACCCCCGAGCAGATCGACTTCCTTGCCGAGGTCGCCAGCGAAGGCATCGACATCGCCACCCGCGACAGTGTCAGCGTGGCGGTCAGCGAACGCTTCCCCGATCACCGCGATCCGGGCTGATCGGCTACAAGCGGCAGGCCGAAAGCTTTAAGCTTGCCGCTTCCCCCTTTATCTGCCCGATATCGCCATGCGCCTCTCCCGCTTCTTCATCGACGCCCCGCTCTCCCTCGGCCAGCACGAGCTGCCCGAAGCCCAGGCCCATTACATCGGTCGCGTGCTGCGCCACAGCGCCGGCGATGCCGTGCAGCTGTTCGACGGCTCCGGCCAGGAATACCTGGGCGAGCTGATCGAAGTGGGCAAGAAGAACGTCCGCGTAGAGCTGCGCGAAGCCTTCGCCGGCCAGGCCGAGTCGCCGCTACGCGTGCACCTCGGCCAGGGCCTGTCCCGTGGCGAGCGCATGGACTGGGCGATCCAGAAGGCCACCGAACTGGGCGCCAGCGAGATCACCCCGATCGTCAGCGAGCGCTGCGAAGTACGCCTGAAGGACGAACGCGCCGACAAACGCATGGCCCACTGGCGCCAAGTGGCGATCAGCGCCTGCGAGCAGTGCGGCCGCTCGGTGCTGCCGGTGCTCAATGCACCGGTCACCCTCGCCGAATGGCTGGAGAGCTGCGAAGCACAGCTCAAGCTGGTGCTGCACCCGGTGGCCGAGCCGCTGACCAGCCATGACCGGCCGTCGAGCCTGGCCTTCCTGATCGGCCCCGAAGGTGGGTTGAGCGATGCGGAGGTGGAGCAGGCGAAGTCGGCTGGATTCCATGCCGCGCGACTGGGGCCACGCGTGCTGCGGACCGAGACGGCGCCAGTGGTGGCGCTGAGCGTGGCGCAGCAGTTGTGGGGGGATTTCTAAGGTCACGTTTTAACCTAGGCTCGACCCTCTCCTGGAAAGCTAGTATGAGGGGAAGCCGGGAGTACCGATGTCGCGCATAGTTGCGAATCGATACCACAAAGGATCGATGCGACCTGATGCTAGCAACCCATTTTCTTAATCAGCATCCGAATCTCGTATATATGACTCAATCAGATCAAAAAGCCTTTTAGTTTCATCCACCTCACATTGAGCCTCAAGAATTTCTGATCGTTGCCCGCCAAGACCAGAGTAAATCATGCATCTATCATGAATACTTTTCCTCTGCGAATCATAGTACCCTTCCGAAATCTCATAGCTACCTCCCTTCTCTCGAATCAATTTCCCTATTAAAGACTCATTCTCCACTAGATGATTGCGCGCGCATGCAACCATATCGGAGTGTGCAGTTATATTTTTTTGACAATCAACCGCAAAAACATTAGAAGAGCCCAATAAAAAAAGCACCAAGAGTAAATTAGCTGAATTCATAACCCCACAAACATCCTTTAACTAGAAAGCCTTAAATAATCAACTACTTTACCGTCAAATATTGTTGTTAAAGTTATCCAGCGAGGACCTGAATAGAACATCCACTCTTCGCAGGAGCGAGCTTTTTCGTGAACTACTTACACAGACGCCCGCTACATCTCAAGATCAATAAAACCTTTCCAAATACAGAATTTCCTATTTCTTATTCAACTTGATATATGAACCGCTAGGACACTCATATCCACCCGGCGAAGCATCCTCATTAAAAAATAAATACCTCATAGATTTTGAAATATCAAACATCAACTCATAGCTCATAACGCGACCTTGCTCAGTCACCTCATCGGGATAAGCCCTTCTATCAACCAATGATATGGACTCCATATATAAGCAAGATTCACGTAAAAGCAGCGTACCCTCATTCCCCGCCCATGAAGAAACCCTCTCAATCACACGCTTCAACTCACCACTTTGCTCAAACTCTGCGATGCCGACTGCCAATTCCTCTCCTGTTTCATCCTGCTCTATATATCCAGGATAAAGAAATAGCATCAGATACCCTTTGTCCAGCTTGAGAACTCGAATCGGGAGCAACTCACTATTCAAAACCTTCCGAAGACTTCCCTGCGCATACAGCACAGCTGAACTCAGCATTTCTCTCTGAAAGCATGCAGATGAGACATCTACCACTTTTACGTTTGAATTTAGCTTCTTCAGAACCTTATCGAGCCGAGTCTCTCTCGAGCCCACGGGCGGATAACCATTAAACAATCTGTACGAGCTAATCCCTACTGGACCTTTAAACGGGACTGACAGAGCTTCTAAACTTTCTCCACACAGCCCTACTGATCCATGCGCATTTTCAGAGGCCGTCACCTGACTCGGAGCTAGAAGCACCATAGCCAGAAAAATCAATAATATCGTGCAATCATATTTCATCATTCACATCCTTAATTATTGGCTGATACCTACCAACATGTAAATGATGGTGATGACCTGGATAATGGGCCGTCCTTGGGAGAAGCTTCCTAACACCATTAAGCGTATACTCCCACGCCAGCATTTGCTTCCATCCAAATTTGTAGAGAGCCTCAATGAAAGCCATTTCCCGCAACTCATCCAAAGCCTCTGGCTCAACAGAAAGATGCAGACTACCTCCGCTCCGGTCCAGCCGTAGAAACCGAAAATCTCCATTTTGGCCATTTATATGAGATTTACTTTCATCTCCAGGAGAGCCATCCCTTAAGCTAAACCCAGTGCATACAACGTCATTGAATCGAACATCCATAAGAACGCCTATCAAGCTAGCCAGAGCAGGCATACTCATATATTTTCTCGGTGTATCAACAAACCTAAACCCGAATTTCCTTGCCGAATTAGACCCCAAATCGCTTATATCAATCAAAAGCACCTTTCCAACGTCTCGCATTCCCTCTCTCTTCCACTTATCGGCTTCTATCGCCTTAAACACCCCAAAGTCATGCTCAACACCCTCTTTATCCAAATAGATATACCGAGCAGAGTCAGGCTTCTGCTCCGGTGACATATACCGCTCTATCGTGCCGTCCTGATAAATCCGGTAGGTGTTCTCCCGAGGCTTCTTGAAGGCCGCCACCAGCCCTATCGGGTGCAGGTGGTAAACCTTCCCATCCTCCGGCAGCCCAACTTTCCCCGCCACCTCGCTCCACCAACAGAGCTGTTTGACTCGCCCCTTCTCGGCGACCCAGTTCAAATGGGGCGTCGAGGTGGTATGGCCGAATACCTCGTCGAGGTCATCCAGCTTTTGTGGGCGGTAGTGCCATTCGTTTTCGAATCGGATGACCAGTTGCGAAATGGATTGAGCGCGGGCAGGAATGCTCAGGGCGGCGCGGATTTCGTCGGTGCCGAGCTGGCCGTCGCGGTTGTTGTCGATGATGGCGTAGAGACGACTTTGCACCGGCCCCTGGTCCCAGGCGTCAATTCGCGGACGGAAGCGCTCCTGGTCTTCCTCCTCCAGCCGACCTTCGATGTTCAGGCGGTAGGCCAGACTACGATCCATCGGTCCATAGTCGTGGATGATGTCGTAGCCCTCCCAGTGCCAGGGGCTTACCCAGGTCATGACGCCTATCTTTTCGCAGACCCAGCCATCCAGAGGCTTGCCGTCCTCATCGTTGAGCAGCCCTTCAAGCCGATACCAGTTGTAGGTCGGGGCTCCGTCCGAGGTCACAACGCGCTTGTTTTCAGCGGGTAGCCCATCGAGCAGGCTGCGGGGTACCAGCAGGTCATTGCCACAGGGCGTGCCGTTCTCGCCCAGCGCCGGCGGCCCGTTCTCCCGTGGGGCAATAACCGGAGTGCCCCTTGGCAGCTTCAGCCAGGTCTGCTCCTGTTCTGGCAGGCGCTGCGCCCAGGCGCGGCTGGCTTCAAAGAACTCCGGCAGGTTCTGGGCGGTGAAGGTTTCCAGGTGCAGCTTGCGGATGGGCGAAGTCGTGCCTTGGCTCTGGTAGGAGCCGATGTGGCCAATCAACTCGCCAGCCTTGATCGGGATGGGCACATCGAGAACAACGACGGTGTCCAATTGCTGGGGGGCGATGATCGGCTCCAGCGCGGAGAGTCGCACATAGCCATGCGGGGTCTCATAGGCATCGGCACCGAACCCGGCGTCGTCCGGGCCGCCTGGAATGACGCTTTCCAGCTTGCGATAGTCGCCTTCGCCGCTGATGACGATCTCGGCACCGCGCGGCAGCATTGCCAGGACGTCGCTTTGCGCTTTGGCGGCAGCATGGATGTTGAGCCCGTCGTACTGTTGCTGGCCCAGCGCGTTGCTTGTTACGCGATCGCCTCCGTCGACGCGCTCGACGTCACAGGTCCGCATGAAGGCGCGGCCGGTTCTGATAGGCTCGGCCAGCTCGGGAACGTCCGCTCCCTGCACGCTTTCCAGTCGGAAGAATGCCAGGTCGTAGTAGGCAATCCGCACAGACGTGCCGCGGGGGAGAGTCGCCAACACTTTACCGCTCAGCTTGGCTTCACCCTGGACCGCGGCACCCAGTGGTCCGCGATCCGTGGTATCGGCCTTGACCCGATAGCTACCCGCGCGCCAGAAGGCCGGAAGTGTTCTGGAAGGGTCAGCCCGGTAACTCGTCCAGTCATCCAGATGCATGTAGTGGCTGTAGAAAACCAGTTGCGGCGGCGTATCGGTGCTCCCCGCTATGGCCGGCGCCGCCAGACGATGACGCACCAGCACGAACGCGGAGGCGAAAGGTGCTTCAACCGTGACGCCGCGCGCCGGGAAATAGGTGGTTTTCGGACTAGTGGCTGGAATCCGGTAGGCAACCACTTCGCCATCCGCGATGCAGCGGATGGAGGATTGATCGATGACCCCAGCCGTGCCCGGATCGAAGTGCACACCGCCGTGCCACATGCCATTGCGGCCGACCGGGTAATAGCCGGCACCGGCCTTGGACAGATGGGTCAGTTGCGTCAGCGGATCGGATTTGTCACGGAAGGGATGAGACCAGTGCTTCAGCGCGGGCAGGTTACTCGGTACCGGACGGGCGGACGCCGGAAGGGGCTTGGCCGGGGTCGGTCCCGCCGGGCTCGGTGCCGAAGGCCATGGTGGCGATTCGGCCGGACGCTTCGGCATCGCACCAGGCGGATCACGGCGATTGCGGTATACGTCCTTGAGCCCCTCGTAGAGGTCGAGCAGGTACTGGAGCATGGCAGGCGTCCTTGTCCGAAAGGGGACCTGCATGGGAACAATTTAGGCAAGGGCCAGCTATTCGGACGCTTCCCAAAGCCGGTAGCGAAGCGGCGTCAGACGCCGCGCAACGCCAACCCCGCCAGCACCAGCAACACCACACCGCAAAGCGCATGACTGACCCGATGCCAGCGTGGCGAGGCGTTGCGCCGCAACCAGTCGACCAGGCCGGCGCAGAGGAAGCAGCAGAGCACCGAGGCAGTCATGAATCCGGCGAAGAACACCAGCGAATCCGCCAGAGACGGCACGCCATCGACCAATCCGGCCATGGCGCCGCCGAGGGCGCCCCAGTAGACGATGTTCTTCGGGTTGGACAGCGACAGCATGGCCCCGGACGCGAAGGCCCCGGCGTTGTGCTCGCCGGTATCGCCCTCTTCCACCACGCCGACCTCGCGTGCATCGCGCAGGCTCTGTACACCCAGCCAGGCCAGGTACGCGGCGCTGGCCAGGGTCAGCGGCAGGCGCAAGGTTTCATGGCCGAACAACAGCGCCAGCCCGGTCAGGCCGATCAGCGCCCACACCGCATCGCCGATCAACGAGCCGAACTGCACCAGCAGCGCCGGGCGAAAGCCGCCCTTCAGGCCACGGCGCAGGGTTTCGGCAAGCACGGCGCCGGGAGACAGGCAGAAGACAATGCCGAACAGCAGCGCGGCGAAGAACAGGGTCATGGATCAGCTCTCGAACAGGGTGACGTTGAGGCAAGTTTGCCTGGGCACCGGCCCTCGCACTTGAACCGGATTGCTCAGCGCAGGGCGCGCTGGAAGCTGCCCGGCGACACACCGTAGGCCGCGCGAAAATGCCGGTTCAGGTGGCTCTGGTCGGCAAAGCCCAGCTCGTGGGCCACCTCGGTGGCCGGCAGGCCGGCGCGCAACAAGGCCTGGGCCCGACGAGTGCGCAGTTGCATTGCCCACTGCCGGGGGCTCAGGCCCACCTGCTTCTGGAAGCTGCGCAGCAGGTGGAAACGCGACAGGCCGAGGTAGGTCGCCATCTCGTCGAGGCTGGGTTGCCGCGCCAGGTCGGCCGCCAGCCAGCCCTGCAGGTCCGCGATCCGCCCACCGCTCTCGACAGCAGGTTGCGGCAGGCGCACCCCCATGGCACGGGCGATCTCGGCGAGCAGCAGCGTCAGGCGTTCCTCACCGCGCTGGCGAACGAAGGTGTCGTCGCCCAGCGCACGCGCCACCGCATCGGCCATGATGCCGGCAAGGGCCGGCAGGCGCCCGGTGGGGCGTTCGAACTCCAGGCGCTGCAGGCCGAGCATCGCCGCCAGCTGGTCGGGGGCCACATAGAGGCTGACGAATTGCCAGGGCTGGCCTTCGGCAACGCCGCCGCCCTGGATCTGGCCGGGGTTGTAGCAGGTGACGCAACCGGGGCCGGCGTCGAAGGTGCGGCCATCCAGCCAGACGCTTTCCTCGCCGCGCAGGTTGGCGCTGATGACGAATTCGTCGTGGCTGTGGCGCTCGAAACGATGGCCGCCAAGGGTGGCGCCGGCGACCTCGAAACCGGGTTGATCTCCCAGCTGGGCAAGGCGCAGGCCGCCGCTCATGGTGGGCTCAGATCAGGCCGGAGTCGGCCAGCTTCTGCTCCAGCGCGGCCAGGTCGGGGATGCGCGCCTGGGCGTCGCCCAGGTCAACGGCGTCCAGCTCCAGCGGGGCCAGCGGCACGTCGAGGCGCTTGAGGTCGCTGCCGACCTTCAGCGAGCGCGGGATGCCCTGCACCAGCAGCGCGAAGAACTTCACATTGGGTCGGCCGCCCAGGGCGTTGACCACGATCACCCGCGCGCCGGAACCGACTTCGGCCTGGCCGTCGGAGGCCGCCTCGAAGGACAGCAGCGGCAGGCGCAGGTCGCGCCAGGCCACCTGGCCCAGGTACCAGGACGGCAAGCCGTCCACCGGGTGCGGGGCGCGGTAGGTGATCAGCTCGGCCACGGCCACGTTGGGCAGCAGCAGGTTGCGGTCGGCCAGCGGCACCAGCAGGCCGGTCAGGCTGCTGGGGGCGGCATTGGCAACGCCGGCATTGGCGACGGGGAGATCACTCATCGGGCCTTATCTCACTGCGTGACTGCGCCGACGCATTGCTCGGCGAGGTGATTGACCAGCGCCGCCGCGAGTTCGCGCGGGTCGCCGGAGAGGGTGCTGTAGCCGCCTTCGCGCAGGCTGTCGGGCATGCTGGAGCAGGCGCAGCTGTCGGCGCGCTGGGTCCAGATCGGCGCGCCCTGGCGGCGCACGTAGGCCGCGGCGGCGCTGCCGTCGCTGCACATGCCGCTGAACACGATCACGCCGCAGCGCTCACCGTATTGCTGCGCGAGATTGAGCATCATCTGGTCGATGGACGGGCTGTAGGGTTCCGGCCAGCTGCGGTCCTGCACGTGCATGCGCGCCGAATCGTCGAAGCCCAGCTCGCGGGAAATCGGTACCACCACTACTTCGCCACAACGCACCGGATCGCCATCACGCACGCTGTTGACGTGCCACTGGCTGTGGCGGCCGACGGCTTGGGGCAGATTCGCCTCGAACGAGGCATCGATGTGCTGGGCATACAGGAAGCCCACCGGCAGGCCGCCGGGCAGCGCATCGAGGAAGGTCTTCACCGCGGCCGGGCCGCCGAGCGAGGCGGCGAGCAGCCAGACCTGCGCGGCGGGTTCACCAGCCTTGAGCGGCGAAGCGGCGAGGTCATCGGGCAGCGTCACGCGGGTGGGCCGCTGCGCTTCGTCGAGCAGCGCCGCGAGGCTGCGGCCCACGCCGGCGCTGGGGTCGCCCACCAGCTTGCGCAACTTGGACACCAGCCGGCGTTCCCAGCGCGGGTAATGTTCGGAATGCCGCTCCGGCGCGTGGCCTTCGCCGAACAGCACGGGCACGCGCGACTGTTCCAGCAGGTTGTCCACCAGCGGCGAGTCTTCCTGCTGCGCCAGGTCCACCAGCCACAGGTCGGTCTCGCAGGCGTCCAGCTGGTCGCTCTCAAGGCGCGCCGGATCGGCGTTGAGCACCACCTGGTAACCGTGGCCGGCCAACGCCTGTGCCAGCACGTGGCGCTGCAGCGAAGTATCGGCGATCACCGCAATGCGCGGCGTGCTCTGCTCAGACATGGGCCTTCACCAGCTTGTGGATATTCTCCAGCAGCTCGGATTCCTGGTACGGCTTGCCCAGGTACTGGTTGACGCCGATGGCCAGGGCACGGTCGCGGTGCTTCTCGCCGGTACGGGAGGTAATCATGATGATCGGCAGGTCCTTCAGCTGTTCATCGTGGCGCACCAGGGTGGCCACCTCGAAGCCGTCCATGCGCGGCATCTCGATGTCCAGCAGCATGATGTCGGGCTTGTGGTCCTGCAGCTGGGCGATGGCGTCCACCCCGTCCTTGGCGGTGAGCACGTTCATGCCGTTGCGTTCCAGCAGGCGGCTGGTGACCTTGCGCACGGTGACCGAGTCGTCCACCACCATGACCAGGGTCGGGCGCTGGTGCTCGATTTCCGCCACGCTCGGGCCTGCCAGCTGGCGGCGCGGCGCGTGCTGGATGAGCTGGGCGTGGAGCACGCGGATGGTCGCCAGCAGGTCGAGAATCACCACCACGCGACCGTCACCGAGGATGGTCGCGCCGGAGATGCCGCTGACGCCGGCGAACTGCGCACCGAGGCTCTTCACCACGATCTCGCGCGAGCCGGCCAGGGCGTCCACCTGCACTGCCACGGCGTGGTCCGCCGAGCGCACCAGGATCACCGGCAGCGGCAGCGACTGGCCGACCAGCTTGGGATGCTGGCCGTTGTTGAGCAGGTCGCCGAGGTACTTCAGTTCATAGCTCTGGCCGGCGTATTCGAAGCTCGGCGCGGCGCCGGACTCGTCGGCGGCGGCCTGTTCGTAGAGTGCCTCCAGCTCGTACGGGGAGACCCGCACGATACCTTCGATGGTGTTCAGCGGCAGGGCGTAGAGGTCCTCGCCGGAAAGCACCATCAGCGCGCGGTTCACCGACACGGTGAACGGCAGGCGGATGTCGAACTTCGTCCCTTCGCCGACGCTGGACTGGATGCTCATGGAGCCGCCGAGCTGTTTCACCTCGGAGTTCACCACGTCCATGCCCACGCCCCGGCCGGAGATCTGCGTGACCTTTTCGGCGGTGCTGAAGCCGGCCTCGAGGATGAACTGCAGCACCTCGTGGTCGTTCAGCTCGCTGTCATCGGTCATCAGGCCGCGCTCGATGGCCTTGCGGCGCACCGCTTCCAGGCGGATGCCGGCGCCATCGTCGGCGAGGGTCAGGAGGATGTCGCCACCCTCGCGGCCCAGGGTCAGGCGGATGGTGCCCTGCTCCGGCTTGCCGGCGATGCGGCGCGCCTCGCCGGACTCGATGCCGTGGTCGACCGCGTTGCGCAGCATATGCTCCAGCGGCGCGACGATGCGTTCGAGCACGGTGCGGTCCATCTCGCCTTCGGCGTTGCTGACCACGAACTCGACCTGCTTGCCCAGCTCGCTCGCCACCTGGCGGACGATCCGCCGCAGGCGCGGCACCAGGCGGTCGAACGGCACCATGCGGGTGCGCATCAGGCCTTCCTGCAACTCCGTGTTGACCCGCGCCTGTTGCAGCAGCAGGGTCTCGGCGTCGCGGTTCTTCGCGGCCAGGGTTTCCTTGAGGTCGAACAGGTCGGAAGCGGACTCGAACAGCGCGCGGGAGAGCTGTTGCAGCTGCGAGTAGCGGTCCATTTCCAGCGGGTCGAAATCTTCGTAGCCGGCGCGCTCGGCGTCGGCCTGGTGGCGCGAGAGGATCTGCGCCTGGGTTTCGGTATCCAGACGCCGCAGCTGGTCGCGGACCCGCTCGATGGTCGCGTCCATCTCGCCCAGGGTCGAACCGACGTCGCTCACCTGCTGCTCGACGCGGCCGCGGAAGATGGAGGTCTCACCGGCGAGGTTGACCAGCCCTTCGAGCAGTTGCGCGGGCACCTTCACCAGTTCCTGCGGCGCACGGCGCGCAGCGGCTTCCTGGGCGGCTTCCTGGGCACGGCGAACGAAGGGCAGCACCACCGGCGCATCGAGGCGCTGCGGTACGGCTGCGGCCATGATGGCTTCCGGCAGCACCGGCAGGTTCACCGGGGCCGGCTGTTCGGCAACCGGTTCTTCGTCGATGGATTCCTCGAACTGGCTTTCGGCGCTCTCGACTTCACCCAGGTGCAGGCGCAACTGGTCGACCTCGGCCTGCAGGCCTTCGAAGCCGGACTGGACGTCCAGCAACAGGCTTTCCGGCCAGGGCGCGCCCTGCTGCTGGGCTTCACCCAGGTGCTGTTCGAGGTCGTGGGCCAGGTCGCCGAGGCTGGTCTGGCCGGCCAGGCGCGCACCACCCTTGAGGGTATGCAGAATGCGCAGCAGCTCATCCAGCGCACCGTTCTCGCGCTCGGCGTCCCAGCGTCCCAGCGCCTGCTCCATGCCTTCGAGCAGGTCATCGGCCTCTTCCAGGAAGATATCCAGGATGTCGGCTTCCGGGCCTTCGGGCGCGGCGTGCGGGGAGCTGATTGCGTGCAGGCTGACGCTGCTGGGGATGCTCAGCTGTTCTTCGGGGTTGGCACGAAATCGGTGGATCGCGTCAATCAGCGATTCACCTCCCGGCACCCGGCGGTGCTGTTGGACGGCCTCGAGCATCTCTGCGAGGCGGTCGTGGCAACGCTGCAGCAATTCGAAGAGCGTCGGGCTGGCGCGCAGGCGCCCGCCGCAGAGGCCCTCGTAGAGGAATTCCAGTTCGTGGGCGAGGTCGCCGATGGGGCGAATCTCGGCCATCCGCGCGCCGCCCTTGAGGGTGTGCAGGTCGCGTTGCAGCGCTTCCAGCTCGACGCTGTTGTCGGGGTTGGCCATCCAGCGCGTCAGTGCGCCGGAGGAGCTTTCGAGGATGTCGAAGCCTTCCTCGAGGAAGATTTCCACCAGTTCCTGGTCGCGGTCCGGGTCAAGCTCGTACTCGCTGTCCTGCACACCTGTCGCCTCGGGGGCAGGCGCCGCGGCAGCGGTGACAGGCTCGATGGCAGCCGGCTCCTCGGCGGTCTCGGCTTCGGCCTCTTCGAGGAAGCCCTGCAGGTCGATGTCTTCGGGCGCAGCGGCCGATTCCGGCTCGGCTTCGGATTGAAGCTCAGTGCCTTCGAGATCGATGCTCTCAAGTTCGGTGCTTTCGAGATCGGTCGCTTGGAGCTCCTCGGCGCTAGCGGCCAACGGCTCGGCCTCGGCGGGCAGTTCCAGCTCGATATCGGCATCGTTCGGGGCAGTAGTTTCCAGTAGCCCCTCGGCCTCGCTCTCATCCGCCGCAGCGTCCAGCTGCGGCTGCGCAGCCAGCGCCTGCGGTGCGTCCAGCCCAGCGGCCGGATTCTGGCGGAAGGTGCGGATGGTCTGCACCAGGTCGGCCGGGTCGGTCAGCGCCTGGCCGGCCTGCAACTGATCTAGCTGGGTCGCCAGGCGGTCGTGGCAGGTGCGCAGCAGGTCGCCCAACGGCTGGCTGTGCTGGAAGCGATGGTCCAGCAGGCCTTCGTAGAGTGATTCGAGTTCGTGGGACAGATCGCCGATCTCGCGGATTTCCGCCATGCGCGCGCCGCCCTTGAGGGTGTGCAGGTCGCGTTGCAGGGTCGAAAGCGCAGCGAGGCCTTCGGGCGAGGCCAGCCATTGGTCCAGCGCCTGGCCGGCGTTGTCGAGGATGTCGACCGCCTCTTCGAGGAAGATGGCCACCATTTCCTCGTCCAGCGCACGCGGCGGTTGCTGCGGCGCGGGATGGGCGTGCGGGGTTTCGGCGGTGATGACGTCATCGTCATCGTCGTCGGCGGCACCACGCGGGGCACCGTCGTTATCGCTGCGCGGCGACCAGCTCAGGCCGTCGGGCAGGTTGTCGTCGTCCACCGGGCGGCTGTCGAGGAGGAACTCCTCGTCTTCGGCGGGGAAGTCCTCGGCGGTCAGGCTTTCCAGGTCGACGAACTCGACATCCGGGGCCTCTTCTGACGGCTCGTCCTGGACGACCGCCACCGGTGCATCCAGCAGGCGATGCAGCGCTTCGACCTGTTCCGGGCGGGCACTGACCTGCAGCGCCGCAGCCACCTGGTCCATCATGCCGATCAGCGCCTCGTGGGCGGTTTCGGCGGCGGAGAAGAAGGCGTCGCCGGTTTCCAGGCGACCCTGGCGCACGGCGCCATAGACTGCCAGCAGCGCATCGGCGAGTTCCGCCATCTGTGGCAGCTCGGCCATCTGCGCACCACGGCTGAGGGTTTCCAGCTCGTCATAGAGGGCGCCCAGTTCGTGGCGCTCCTGCGGGTGCTCGCGCCAGCGGCGCAGCAGGTCCTCGGCGTCGAGCAGGATGTCCATGCCCTCGGCGAGGAACATGCCGATCAATTGCGGATCGTTGCCGCTGCCCTCGCCGCTTTCACCACGGCGCTTGGCCTCGGCAGCCTCCAGGCGTTCCTGGTGAACCTGCGCGATGCGCGCCAGCAGTTCCGGGCTGCCTTCGATGGGCGCCAGCGGGCGACCTCCGACGAGCTGGTCGAGGCCAACGCGGAACAGGCCTTCGGCGGCGTGCAGCAGCTCCGCCTCGCGCAGGTCGACCTGCAGCAGGTTGGTCTTGAATTCCTTCACCAGCCGCTCCAGCGGCGTGGCGATTTCGGCGATCGGCAGGATGCCGGCCATGTGCGCGCTGCCCTTGAGGGTGTGCAGGGCGCGTTGCAGGTCGTCGGTCACCGGTTGCGGCAGCTGCTGCGCGCAATCGGCGAGGAAACCAACCAGGGTCTCCAGGTGGGCTTCGGCTTCGTTGCGGAAGATCTCCAGCAACTGCGGATCGAGGCTCTCGTCGAGCCCTTCGTTGGCAGCCTGGGCAGCGATCTCCTCGACCTTTGCCAGCTCGGGGGTGATGTCCTCGACCTGCGGCGCCGACTCCGGCAGCCCGCCACCGGGCGGCGGCACCGGCTGCCCCTTGGCCAGGGCGTGGGCGGTAGCGGCCAGGCGGTCGACGTCGTCGCGCTGGCGCTGGGCGCTGGCGGCGTATTCCTCGACCAGTTCGGGCATCAGCGCGACCACATCCTGGACCACCTGCAGCACGGCTGGCGAGGCGGCAATGCTGCGGTCGAGCACGCGGTTGAGCAAGTTCTCGATGGACCAGGCCAGCTCGCCGATCACCAGCGCGCGGACCATCCGGCCACTGCCCTTGAGGGTATGGAAGGCGCGGCGAATCTCGGTCAGCGAGTCGCGGTCGTCGGTGTTGGCCAGCCAGGTCGGCAGGTGCTCGCCGATGGTTTCCAGCACTTCGCCGGCTTCTTCGATGAAGACTTCGCGCAGCTCTTCGTCGATGGGTTCTTCATCGGCGGGCGGCGGCAGCAGGCTGGGCGGTACGTCCTGGGCCGGCGGGTTGATCGCCGATACCGGGGCGGCCATGACTTCGGCCAGGGACAGCGGCTTGGCCGGTGCCTCGGCGACGACTTCGGGCTCGGCCGGCGGGCTGGGCAGCTCGACTTCCGGCAGGTCCAGCTCGGCAATGTTCTCGTCGCTCCAGGCTTCTGCCTGGACGGCGGGCGCCTGGGGCTCAACCAGCGGTTCCAGCGCTTCCAGCTCAAGTGGCGCGTCGAGGCTGAAGTCGACGCCAGCGTCCAGCGCGGTCGGTTCGCTCAGCTCACCCAGGGTCCAGTTGTCATCGCTGACCAGCGAGGTTTCGGCGCTGGACGGCTCATCGGTGGCAGGCTGGGCGTCGAAGCTCAGGTCGTCCAGGGCTATCAGCGGTGCGGGTTCGACCGTTTCCAGGCTGGCGAAGCTTTCGTCCAGCTCCAGCGACGGTGCGGGCGACTCGGCAGTCGGCTGGCTCAGGTCGATGCTGAACCAGTCTTCCTCGGCGGGCTTGTCGCCGGCCGGGGTCAGCGACTCCATGTCCCAGGTCAGCTCGTCCACCGGAGCCGGAGTGGCCTCCAGCGTCGGCAGGCTGGCGAAGTCGTCGAGCAGTTCCGGAGTGGCCGGAGCTTCGCTCGGGGTGCCGGACAGGTCCAGCGATTCCCAGGATTGTTCGGTCGTTACCGGCTCTGCCTGCGCGGGCTCGTCGAATCGCGGCGTCTCGGCCAGCGGGAGGGCATCGTCCAGGCTCCAGCTCAGCTCATCGGCCAGCGGTTGCGCGGGCGCCTCTTCCAGCGTTTCGAGAGTGAACTCGATGCTGTCGGCCTTGTGGCTGTCGTCCAGCGACCAGCCTTCATCGGCCAGGGTGGTGTCGGTGATCGGTGCGGCCGGCTCCAGTTCGATATCCCAGCTGAGGCTTTCCGGCTCCAGGGTCGCGCCGGGCAGTTCAGCCGAGGCAGCCAGCGGCGTGGCCTCGTCGAGAGTCCAGGCGCTCGGTTCGGCGCTAGGCTCGGCAGCGGGCAGGCCGGAGTCCAGCTCCAGGGGTTCGAAGGTGAAGCTCGCTTCGGCATCGCCAGCAGGCTGGGCTTCTAGCTCGGCCGGGAGGTCGAAGTCGGCCGGCAGTGCGGGTTGCTCCCCGGCGGCAGGCTCGACAACGGGCTCCAGCGATTCGAAGGTGAAGCTCTCTTCAGTGTCCGCAACAGGTTGGGGCGTATCGAGGTCGGCAAGGTCCAGGACCGGTTCGTCCACCGGAGCCAGCTCTTCTGTCGGGGCAAGCTCGGCAGGCAGTTCGAGCGCGGATTCCTCGGTCGGGGTGACATCGAAGCTCGCGGGCTCGAAGCTGTCGGCGATTTCCACCGGCGCGGCCAACTCAGGGACGTCTTCCACCGGGACCGCTTCGCTCGGCTCGGCCAGCGGCTGCGCGGCCAGTACGTCGATCTCGTCGAGCGGGTTGTCCAGGGGCGCAGGGACGTGGGCGCTCGGCTCGGCGTCGAGGATCGACGGGCGCGGCTTGAGCGAGTAGCCCAGGCTGTCCAGGCTCTCCTCGGCGACGTCGAGGATCATGTCGCCCTGGGTGTTGTGGTCTTCCGAGAGACGCTCGAGGTAGTACTCGACGCTGGTGATGGCGTCGGCCAGGGTGTCGAGGCTGTGCCAGTCCGGCACGGCCTGGCGCACCAGCAGTTGTTCCTGGATGTAGCGGTTGCAGTTTTCCAGCAGTTTCGCCGCACGTTCCTGGGAGATCATTGCCAGTCCGCCGCGAACCTGGGTCAGCAGCTCCGGCACGCGGGCCAGGTGCTCGTGGTTCCACTGCGAGGCGATGAACTCGATGATCGCGTCCTTGGCCAATTCCAGGCCATTGCGCGCTTCCTTGATCACCACCTGATGGATCTGCTCGACGTCGGTGGTCGGCAGGACATTTTCTTCGCTGCCCGGCTCTTCGCTCGGGCCGACCATGCCGGCCAGGGTCGCTTCGACATACAGCAGCGCACCGGCGACATCCATCAGGGTGGCGTCGTTGGGCTGGCGCTGGCCGTGGGCGAGCGCGCTGACCACCTCGATCTGGTCGAGGATGACCTTGCGCGGCTGGCCGAAGCCCAGTACGGCAAGCGTATCGGCGATCTGTTTGAGCGGCGCCAGCAGGCTGCCCAGTTCGTTCACGCCACTGCGGTCGCTGCGCACGAACAGGTCGAGGCTGTCCTTGACCCGCACCAGTTCCTCGCACAGCGCGCCAACGACCGAGCGCATGGCGTCGCGGTCAGGGCCGGCGAGACGGGCACGTTCCTCGTCCACCAGGGCGGCACCCGGCAGGGCGTCATCGAGGCGGTACTCGTCCTTCACCGCACGCACGCGCGGCGACTGGTCGGAGGCCTTGGCGACGTAGAACAGCAGGTTTTTGATCAGTTCTTCCGGCGCCGCCTGGTTCATGGCGTCGGCGCCCTGGTCGACCAGGCGCTTGAATTCGCGGTCGACCTGGCGCAGCAGGTTACGCACCGAGGTGCCGTTGGCGATGCTGCCGTTGGCCAGGCCTTCGATCATCGCCGAGGCGATCACCCACAGGCGGCCCAGCGGGGCGTCCTTGCACAGCGATTCGAGGCGGGCGAATACGCGCGCCAGGTAGCCCAGGTTGGTCGGCAGGTCCTGGTTGCGGATGACGCCGACCAGGGCGACCTGCAGCATCTGCCGCAGCTTGCGCAGCAGCGCCGGCAGTTCGGCGGTGCGCAGGCGCGCCAGGGCGTCCACCGGCAGCACCGGCGAGGACTGGGAAAGGTCGGGGGAGAACAGGCTCGTTTCCGACAGCAGCTTTTCGCCGCGGGCGGTGCGCAGGTCGTTGAGCAGCGGCAGCACGACCAGCGGCAGGTCGCGGCGGGCGCTCTGGATGCGTTCCAGGTACGCCGGCAACTGCAGGATGGCTTGCATCAGCACTTCCAGCGCTTCGCTCTGGCTGGAGACCTTGCCGTCGATCAGCGCCTGGGTCAGGTACTCCATTTCCTCGGCGAGCAGGGCCGCGCCGTAGAATTCCACCATCTGCAGGGTGCCACGCACCTGGTGGATATAGGCCAGGCAAAAGCCCATCCGCGTCGGGTCCTGGGGATTCTCGACGTAGGATTCGAGGGCTTGCCGCGCCTGCTTGAGCGTTTCGGCAATCTCGCCTTTTACCCATTCCAGGGCGACATAATCGTGCCGATCACCCATAGCCACTCCACTCATGTGTCTGTGTCATCCCTTCCGGGTAAAGGCCAGAACGCGCTCATCGGCGACCGGTTCGAGCAGCGGGTGGTGCCAATCGGCCACCTCGCCCACTCCGATCACCAGCAGTCCCCCAGGCGCCAGCCGCTCGGCCAGGCGATTGAGGATGTCCCGCCGCCGCCAGCGGCGGAAATAGATCAGCAGGTTCTGGCAAAAAATCACGTCCATGCCGGACATTGGCGCCTTGGCCAGTTCCAGCACATTCAGCCGGGCGCAACAGACGCGCTCGGCGAGATCGGGTATCACTGCGTATCGACCGTCATCCTGCGCGCTGAAGTAGCGCGTGGCCAGTTCCGGGTCGATGTCCTCCAGCCTGCGTGCCGCGTAGCGCGCCTCGCGCGCCCGGTTCAGGGCATTGAGGCTGATGTCGGTGCCGGTCACGCCGAACAGCGGCGCCAGACCTGCGTCTTCGAGTACCTTGGCGGCCACCATGGCGAGGGAATAGGGCTCCTCGCCACTGGAACAGCCGACGCTCCACAAGGCCAGCGGCCGGCTCGGGCCGACCTGTTCGAGGCGCTGGCGGAGGAAGCCTTCCAGCACTTCGAATGAAGCCTTGTGACGAAAGAAACGGGTTTCCTGAACGGTGAGGCGGTCCAGCAGGTTCGACCACTCGACGGCGCCGCGCGGGCCATCGGTGACCTGTCGGTAGTAGGTGCCGTAGTCGGCGATGCCCAGTTCGCGCATTCGCGCGCCCAGGCTGGTCTGCAGGAAGGCGCGGCGTTGTTCGTTGACGACGACACCGGTCCGGTCTTCCAACAGTGCCTGCCAGTCGCGGAAGTCCGCGGCCGACATGTCGGCCAACGGCTGCAACGACCAGACGCCACTTGCCTGCATGTCGCGCCCCTCGCTCAAGACTGTCATGCGCTACCCGGTGAAGAGCAGCGCACCTCCTCTGCTCAGGCCTGTTCGGCGGTGTCCGGCAGTTTGAAGCCGGATACGGAGTGACGCATCTCGCCGGCCATCTTGGCCAGGTTGCCAATGCTGCGCGCGGTGGCGGTGGTACCGGCGGAGGTCTGCGAGGTGATCTCCTGGATCACGTTCATGGTGTTGGAAATGTGGCCAGCGGAGGAGGCCTGCTGACGGGCGGCGTTGGAAATGTTCTGGATCAACGCTGCCAGGGTCTTGGATACCTTCTCGATCTCTTCCAGGGACACACCGGCGTCCTGCGCCAGGCGGGCACCGCGTACCACCTCGGAGGTGGTCTGTTCCATCGAGATCACCGCTTCGTTGGTGTCGGTCTGAATGGTCTTCACCAGCGCTTCGATCTGCTTGGTCGCCGCGGAGGAACGTTCCGCCAGTCGCTGTACTTCGTCCGCTACCACGGCGAAGCCGCGGCCCGCGTCGCCCGCCATGGACGCCTGGATCGCGGCGTTCAGGGCGAGGATGTTGGTCTGGTCGGCAATGTCGTTGATCAGGCTTACGATGTCACCGATCTCCTGGGACGATTCACCGAGGCGCTTGATCCGCTTCGAGGTGTCCTGGATCTGCTCACGGATGTTGTCCATGCCGGTGATGGTGTTGTGCACCACTTCGTTGCCCTTGTTGGCGATGGCTACGGAACGTTCCGCTACCGCCGAGGACTCGGAGGCGTTCGCCGATACCTGGTCAATGGACACGGCCATTTCGTTGATTGCAGCGGAGGCGCCGGCGATTTCCTGGGCCTGGTGCTCGGAAGCCTCGGCCAGGTGCATGGCGGTGGCCTGGGTTTCCTGGGCGGCGGCGGCCACCTGCACGGCTGTCAGGTTGATGGTTTCCACCAGCTCGCGGAGCTGGTCGATGGAGTAGTTGATGGAGTCCGCGATCGCACCGGTGAAGTCCTCGGTCACGGTCGCGGCTACCGTCAGGTCACCGTCGGCGAGGTCGGCGATTTCGTCGAGCAGTCGCAGAATCGCCGCCTGGTTACGTTCGTTCTTCTCGGCGGTCTCGGCCAGCCGGCGGTTGGTTTCACGCACCATCACCAGGCCGATGAGGATGATCGCGCCCAGGGCGAGGATGCCCAGCGCCACGCTGGCGACCTGGTTGAACACACGGCCTTCGGCCAGGTTCTCGAAGCCGTTGGCGAGGTTGGAGGCCTTGTCGAGCAGGGTCTGCGAACCGCCGAAGATGGTGTTGGCAGCCTCACGGACCTGGAACAGTTCCGGGGAGGTCTCGAGGATCTCGTCCACCGAGCCGGAAACGAATTCGAACAGCTCGGCAATCTCGTTGAGGCGGTCAACGGCCTCGGCGTTGGTCACCTTGGAGATGCTCATCGCCGCGTTGCCTTCCTTCATGCCCTTGAGTACGCGGCCGAAGAGGCTGGCGTCACGGCCGAAGCTGTCGGCGGCCTGCACGGAGTTCTCGTCACCGGCGAGCACCTTGTTCACCGAGCCGAGGATACGTTCGGCCAGCAGCGACTGGCGCTGGGCTACCGCGACCTGGTCGGCCGGGGCGCCGTTCTCCAGCAGGATGTCGACGACCTCTTCGTACTCCACCTGCAGCTGCGGGATGGTTTCGGCGAGGGTCGCGGCCACCTGGTGCAGGGACAGTACGGTCTGTTCGCTGGCGAGGATGGAGTCGGCGTTCTTGCGCAGGGTGTCCCAGTCCTTCTGCACATCCGCCATCTGCGGTTGTACCGAATCCGGGCTCGGCGGCAGGCCGGTGCTTTCGTCACCCTTGGAAAGGATGTTCCAGCGCTTCTCGAAGTCGTTGCGCGCTTCCTTGAGCAGCTTGAACGCCTCGCCCTTGCCCGCCGCGGCTTCCGTGGCGTTCTTGGCGATACGCTGGGACAGCACGCGCAGCTCGCCGGCGTGGCCGATGTACTGCTTGTCGTGGTCCGCCTGCTTGTTCAGGTAAGCGAAGTTGGCGAACAGCAAGACGATCGCCACGATCAGGACCACGAAGAGTCCGAGGATCAGCGAGCTGCTACGCGCCCCCGAGAAAAGACTGCCTGCCTTTATATTTTTCATATTCGGCCCCCGCCTGGACCCACCACGATTACGGTTTCCATGTCACAACAAGGGCCGGCAATGCCGGCCCAACCGGTCAAACTCTAGCTGGCGACATCCAGGAACCCCGGGTGCTGAGCCAGCGCATGCGGGCTGAACACGAGCCAGGGTTGCTCCCGATGGAAGACGCCATGAATAAAGGGCTGCAGGACCGCTTCGAGGGGCGGCAACTGCTCGGAGAAGGTATCCACCGGGAAGTGCTGCATGCCGAACACCTCATCGACGATGAGGCCGGCGAAGACTTCCTGGTGTTCCACGACGAGCACGCGCCGCTGCTTGCGCAGAGGCGACAGCTCCGCGCCGAGGAAGCCGCACAGGTCCATGATCGGCAGCAGGCGGCCGCGCACGTTGGCGACCCCCTTCACCCAGTCACGGACGCCGGGCAGCAGTGTGTAGCGCGGCTCGTGAAGAACCTCGCCGACCTCCCCCATGGGCGCCACGAACAGGCGCCCAGCCATGCGAAAGCCGATGCCGTTCCAGCTCTGCACCACCTCGCGCTGGGCGGGCAGGCCCGCAGCCAGCTGCCGACAGCGCTGATCGATCTGGACGAGAACCTCGAAAGGACTCTGGACTTCCGCCATGCCGGCCCTGGCCTTCTCTAATAATTATGTTCGGTACGTGCAGGTACGGCTGTATCAGCCGGCCAGCACCGAATTGATGGTCTTGAGCAGTGTTTCTTCGTCCACCGGCTTGGTCAGGTAGTCGCGAGCGCCCTGGCGCTTGCCCCAGACCTTGTCGGTCTCCTGGTCCTTGGTGGTGACGATGATCACCGGAATGGCGCTGGTTTCCGGGTCCTTGGACAGCTGACGGGTCGCCTGGAAGCCGTTCAGGCCGGGCATGACGATGTCCATCAGGACGACGTCCGGCTTTTCCTGGCGAGCCAGGGCCACGCCGTCGGCGCCGTTTTCGGCCTTGAGTACCTGGTGCGAGTGCTTTTCCAGCATCGCGGTCAGCTTGTACATCTCGGTCGGCGAGTCATCAACAATCAGAATTCGAGCCATTGTGGTCCCCATACGGAATAGGCGTCACCGGCGCTCGCGCCGGACTTCAGGAAGCGTGCTCCACCGGGGTGAAGTCGGGCACATGGGTCTTGATCGCGCCGAGCAGTTCTTCCTTGCTGAAGGGCTTGGTGAGGTACTGATCGGAACCGACGATGCGACCCTTGGCCTTGTCGAACAGGCCGTCCTTGGAGGACAGCATGATCACCGGCGTGGATTTGAAGGCACTATTGTTCTTGATCAGGGCGCAGGTCTGATAGCCATCCAGGCGCGGCATCATGATGTCGACAAAGATGATGCTGGGATGGGTATCGGCGATCTTGGCCAGCGCGTCGAAGCCGTCGATGGCTGTAATGACATCGCAGCCGACCTTCTTCAGCAGGGTTTCAGCCGTGCGACGAATCGTCTTGGAATCGTCGATCACCATTACTTTCAAACCGTCGGAATGCTGTTCCATGTTCGCCCTTACCATCTCGGTGAGTCGTTTTTTCCGCTTTTTATTTCAGTGCGCTAGCGCCCTGCCACCGTCGGGCTGCGACCCAATCGTGGGAACCTTTTACCACAATCGTCAGAATCTTTACCACGCCCAGCAAATTCAGGCCATAAGACCCGGAACAAGCAGGCTTTTTCCTTGACCGAGCGCACATCCAGCGCCACCCTGAGCGTCCATTTTCAGCCTTTTCGGCGCGGCTCTGCGTCGCAGCCCCAAGCCCAACAGACTCCCCCAGGAGGACATCCCATGAGCGTACGCCTCGGGATCGTGATGGACCCCATCGCGCAGATCAGTTTCAAGAAGGACAGCTCGCTGGCCATGCTGCTGGCTGCCCAAGCCCGTGGTTGGCAACTGTTCTATATGGAACAGCAGGATCTTTACCAGAAAGAGAACGTCGCCCGCGGTCGCATGCGCCCGCTCAAGGTGTTCTACGATCCGGCCCACTGGTTCGAACTGGAAGAGGAGGTCGACCAGCCGCTGTCGGAACTGGACGTGATCCTGATGCGCAAGGACCCGCCCTTCGACAACGAGTTCGTCTACTCCACCTACCTGCTGGAACAGGCCGAAGCCGCCGGCACACTCGTGGTCAACAAGCCGCAGAGCCTGCGCGACTGCAACGAGAAATACTTCGCCACCCTCTTCCCGCAGTGCGCGCCGCCGACGGTGGTGAGCCGCCGGTCCGACATTCTGCGCGAGTTTGCATCACAGCATCGTGACATCATTCTCAAACCCCTGGACGGCATGGGCGGATCGATGATCTTCCGCCACCGCGAAGGCGACCCGAACCTCTCGGTGATCCTCGAGACCCTGACCCGCCACGGCCAGGAGCAGGTCATGGCGCAGCGCTACCTGCCGGCCATCAAGGACGGCGACAAGCGCATCCTGATGATCGACGGCGAGCCGGTGGAATATTGCCTGGCGCGCATCCCTGCCCAGGGCGAGACCCGCGGCAACCTGGCCGCCGGCGGCCGCGGCGTGGCCCAGCCGCTGACCGAGCGCGACCGCTGGATCGCCGGGGAGGTCGGCCCGGAGCTGCGCAAGCGCGGCCTGCTGTTCGTCGGCCTCGACGTCATCGGCGAGAACCTCACCGAGATCAACGTCACCAGCCCGACCTGCATCCGCGAGATCGATGCGGCCTACGACACGCGCATCGGTGAGAGACTGATGGCAGTCATCGACGAAAAGCTCAAGGCGCGCAGTGCGTCATAGACTTTTATAAGCCTCGTCGGCAGACTTCCGCCCCACCCTGGCCTACGCGACCCGCAATGAACGCTGCAACCCACCAAGACTTCCCCGTGTCCTCCGGCGTCCGTCCGGCGGACCGTCTGGGTTTCACCCTGTTCGTTGCGGCCATCCTGCACGTGGCCGTGCTGCTGGGCGTGGGCTTCACCATGCCCATGCCCAGCCAGCTGAGCAAGACGCTGGAAATCACCCTGGCCAGCTTCAAGAGCGACAAGGCGCCGGAGAAAGCCGACTACCTTGCCCAGATGAACCAGCAGGGCAGCGGCACCCTGGAACACAAGGCGGTCCCCAAGACCACCGAGCAGGCACCGTTCCAGGACACCGAAGTCAAGAAGGTCGCCCCGCCAGCCACCCCGCGCCAGGCCAAGAGCCCGGAAGCGCCCAAGGCCGCCGTCGCCACCCGCACCCCGCGCCCGGACAAGGTGCAGACCAAGCAGCAGACGCCCAAGGCCGAGACCGTCGCCAAGCCGGCGCCGCAGTTCGACTCCAGCCAGCTCTCGGCGGAAATCTCCAGCCTCGAAGCCGACCTCGCCCGCGAGCAGCAGGCCTACGCCAAGCGCCCGCGCATCCACCGCCTGAGCGCCGCCTCGACCATGCGCGACAAGGGCGCCTGGTATAAAGAGGAATGGCGCAAGAAGATCGAGCGCATCGGCAACCTCAACTACCCGGACGAAGCCCGCCGCCAGCGCATCTACGGCAGCCTGCGCCTGCTGGTGTCGATCAACCGCGACGGCTCCCTGTATGAAGTCCAGGTGCTGGAATCCTCCGGCCAGCCCACCCTGGACCAGGCCGCCCAGCGCATCGTGCGCCTGGCCGCGCCTTTCGCGCCCTTCTCCGGCGACCTGAACGACATCGACCGCCTGGAAATCATCCGCACCTGGCGCTTTGAGCGCGGCGATCGCCTGTCCAGCAACTGATCCGGCGCGCCCGCCGACCTCAGCCGGCGCTTTCAAGTCTTGTCCCTTTGGCCCCCAGGCCTGAAACTAGCCGGCATGAAAAGCACAGCCGCCAGCTACCTCAAGCACCATTTCCTCATCGCCATGCCGCACATGGCGGACTCCAACTTCGCCCAGACGGTCACCTACCTCGTGGAACACAACGAGCAGGGCGCCATGGGCCTGGTCATCAATCGCCCCAGCGGCCTGAGCCTCGCCGACGTGCTCGAACAGCTGCGCCCGGACGAACTGCCGCCGGTGCGCTGCCAGGGCATGACCATCTACAGCGGCGGGCCGGTACAGACTGACCGCGGCTTCGTCCTGCACCCCGCCGGACGCAGTTACCAGGCCACCCTGGAACTGGGCGAGCTGTCGCTGTCCACTTCCCAGGACGTGCTGTTCGCCATCGCCGACGGCAGCGGCCCCGCCCAGCACCTGATCACCCTCGGTTACGCGGGCTGGGAAGCCGGCCAGTTGGAAGCCGAACTGGCCGACAACGCCTGGCTGACCTGCCCGGCAGACCCTGCGGTACTCTTCGAGGTGCCGGCCGAACAGCGCCTGTCGGCGGCCGCCGAGCGCCTGGGGATCAACCTCAGCCTGCTCACCGCCCAGGCCGGGCACGCCTGATGAGCAACAAACCCCTGCGCCTGCTCCTGGGCTTCGACTACGGCACCAAGCAGATCGGCGTCGCCGTCGGCCAGGCCATCACCGGCCAGGCCCGCGAACTCTGCGTGCTCAAGGCACAGAACGGCGTGCCGGACTGGAACCGCGTGGAAGCCCTGATCAAGGAATGGCAACCCGACGCCATCGTCGTCGGCCTGCCGCTGAACATGGATGGCACCCCCAGCGAGATGAGCGAACGCGCCGAAAAGTTCGCCCGGCGCCTGAACGGCCGCTACAACCTGCCGGTGCACACCCATGACGAACGCCTGACCACCTACGCCGCCAAGGGCGAACGCCTGGCCCAGGGCCAGACGGGCGGCTACCGCGAGCGCCCGGTCGACGCCCTGGCCGCCGCCCTGCTGCTGGAGGGCTGGCTGGCGGAGAACACCCCTGCTTGACCTGCGGCAGAGCTCCTTGGGCCAAAGCCGCTAAGCTTGCCGGACCACTCCTTCCCGGAACGGTCCGCCCCGATGGCCGCCCGTGCCGGGTGGCCTCGCCAACCGAACCGGAGACGTCATGACCCTGCCAAGCCCCGCCGAACTCATTCCCCGCATGGCCACCGACCTGCGCAACTACCTCGCGCAGCGCGGCATCGACTCGCCACGCTTCGTCGGCATCCACACCGGCGGCATCTGGGTCGCCCAGGAACTGCTCAAGGCACTGGGCAGCGACGAGATCCTCGGCATCCTCGACGTCTCCTTCTACCGCGACGACTTCACCCGCAGCGGCCTGCACCCGCAGGTCCGTCCGTCGGAACTGCCCTTCGAGATCGACGGCCAGCACCTGATCCTGGTGGACGACGTGCTGATGAGCGGCCGGACCATCCGCGCCGCGCTGAACGAGCTGTTCGACTACGGCCGCCCGGCCAGCGTGACCCTGGTCAGCCTGGTGGACCTGAACAAGCGCGAACTGCCGATTCGCCCGGATGTCGTCGGCGAAACCCTGTCATTGGCACCCAACGAGCGGGTAAAATTGCGCGGTCCCGCACCACTCGTCCTCGAGCGCACGCTTCTCAGCCCCGCGCTGTAACCCCGCGCGCCCGGACATCCACCCCCAACTTTCAGGGCCTGCCACATGCCGACCGACGCCAAGCGCCCGCTGCAGCTCAACGACCTGGGCCAGCTGCGCCACTTCCTCTCGCTCGACGGGTTGTCCCGCGAACTGCTGACTGAAATCCTCGATACTGCCGACTCCTTCCTCGAAGTCGGCGCCCGCGCGGTGAAGAAGGTCCCGCTGCTGCGCGGCAAGACCGTGTGCAACGTGTTCTTCGAGAACTCCACGCGCACCCGCACCACCTTCGAACTGGCCGCGCAGCGCCTGTCCGCCGACGTCATCTCGCTGAACGTGTCGACCTCATCGACCAGCAAGGGCGAGACGCTCACCGACACCCTGCGCAACCTCGAGGCCATGGCTGCCGACATGTTCGTCGTGCGCCACAGCGACTCGGGCGCCGCACATTTCATCGCCGAGCACGTCAGCCCCAACGTCGCCGTGATCAACGGTGGCGACGGCCGCCACGGCCACCCGACCCAGGGCATGCTCGACATGCTCACCATCCGCCGCCACAAGGGAGACTTCGAAAACCTCTCGGTGGCTATCGTCGGCGACATCCTGCACTCGCGGGTGGCGCGCTCCGACATGCTGGCGCTGAAGACCCTCGGCTGCCCGGACATCCGTGTGATCGCCCCGCGCACCCTGCTGCCGGTGGGCCTGGAAGAGCAGTACGGGGTGAAGGTCTTCACCAACGCCGACGAAGGCCTGAAGGACGTCGACGTGGTGATCATGCTGCGCCTGCAGCGCGAGCGCATGGCCGGCGGCCTGCTGCCCAGCGAAGGCGAGTTCTTCAAGCTCTACGGCCTGACCCAGAAGCGCCTGAAGCTGGCCAAGCCCGATGCCATCGTCATGCACCCCGGCCCGATCAACCGCGGCGTGGAGATCGACTCCGCCGTGGCCGACGGTGAACAGTCGGTGATCCTCAACCAGGTCACCTACGGCATCGCCATCCGCATGGCCGTGCTGTCCATGGCCATGAGCGGCCAGAACGCCCAACGCCAGCTGGAACAGGAGGACGCGCAATGACCGTCAGTATTCGTGGCGCCCACCTGATCGACCCGGCCAGCGGCCTGAACAAGGTCTGCGACCTGCACATCGAGGCCGGCCGCATCATCGCCATCGGCGACGCGCCCGAAGGCTTCCACGCCGCCCAGGAAATCGACGCCGCCGGCCTGATCGCCGCGCCCGGCCTGGTCGACCTGAGCGTCGCCCTGCGCGAGCCGGGCTACAGCCGCAAGGGCAACATCGAAAGCGAAACCCGCGCCGCCGCCGCCGGTGGCGTCACCAGCCTGTGCTTCCCGCCACAGACCAAGCCGGTGCTGGACACCTCCGCGGTCGCCGAGCTGAT
Source organism: Pseudomonas sp. AU11447 (assembly GCF_001672555.2). Lineage (NCBI taxonomy): Bacteria > Pseudomonadati > Pseudomonadota > Gammaproteobacteria > Pseudomonadales > Pseudomonadaceae > Pseudomonas > Pseudomonas sp. AU11447. The sequence goes on from NZ_LZDG02000089.1 coordinate 49,539, forward strand.
CCTCGATCGCGCCCGTGAAGCCGGCAATGCCAAGGTCTTCCCCATCGGCGCGCTGACCAAAGGCCTCGCCGGCGAGCAGCTGTCCGAGCTGGTCGCACTGCGCGATGCCGGCTGCGTGGCCTTCACCAACGGCCTGGCGCCGATGGCGAGCAACCGCGTGCTGCTGCGCTCGCTGGAGTACGCGGCGACCTTCGACCTCACGGTGATCTTCACCTCCCAGGACCACGACCTGGCCGAAGGCGGCATCGCCCACGAAGGCCCGACCGCCAGCTTCCGCGGCCTGGCCGGCATCCCGGAAACCGCCGAGACCGTGGCCCTGGCGCGCAACCTGCTGCTGGTCGAACAGTCCGGCGTACGCGCGCACTTCAGCCAGCTGACCAGCGCCCGCGGCGTTGAGCTGATCGCCCAGGCCCAGGCCCGCGGCCTGCCGGTGACCGCCGACGTGGCGCTGTACCAGTTGATCCTGACTGACGAAGCACTGGCGGACTTCTCCAGCCTCTACCACGTGCAGCCGCCGCTGCGCTCGCACAAGGACCGCGAAGCCCTGCGCGAAGCGGTTAAGAGCGGCGTGATCCAGGCCATCGCCAGCCACCACCAGCCCCACGAGCAGGACGCGAAGAACGCCCCGTTCGCCGCGACCGATCCGGGCATCAGCAGCGTCGAACTGCTGCTGCCGCTGGCCATGACCCTGGTACAGGACGGCCTGCTCGACCTGCCGACCCTGCTGGCGCGCCTGTCCAGCGGCCCGGCCGCCGCCTTGCGCCTGCCGGCCGGCAAGCTGGCGATCGGCGCCGCCGCCGACGTGGTGCTGTTCGAAGCCGACGGCCAGACCCTGGCGGGCGAAACCTGGCACTCCCGCGGCCAGAACTGCCCATTCCTCGGCCACTGCCTGCCGGGCGTGGTGCGCTGCACACTGGTGGACGGGCATATCGTCCACGCGGTGTAAAGCTCCACTGCTCCATGAAAAAGCCCGCCGATTGGCGGGCTTTCCCTTTGGTATGTCAGCAGAACGTAGGATGGGTGGAGCAGGCGTGCGCGGCTTCGCTCCTACGAAAAGCACTCCGGAGCGGAGAATCAGACGTAGGGCGTATAACGCTTCGCGTTATACGCCGATTGACCGCCGCGTCAGATCATCGCCAGCGCCCTGGCCAGGTCGGCGCGCAGGTCTTCCACGTCTTCCACACCCACCGATAGCCGAATCAGCGAGTCCCCGATCCCCAGCGCCGCGCGGTTCTCCGCCGGGATGCTGGCATGGGTCATGATCGCCGGGTGCTCGATCAGGCTTTCCACGCCGCCCAGGCTCTCTGCCAGGGCGAACAACTGGACGTTCTCCAGGAAGCGCCGCGAGCCGGCCAGGTCGGTATCCAGGTCCAGCGAGATCATCCCGCCGAAGCCCTTCATCTGCCGGCGCGCCAGCTCATGCTGCGGGTGCGAGGCCAGTCCGGGGTAATACACGCGCTTCACCTGCGGCTGCTGTTCCAGCCACTTCGCCAGGTCGAGGGCATTGGCGCAGTGCCGCTCCATGCGCAGCGCCAGGGTCTTCACGCCGCGCAGGGTGAGAAACGCGTCGAACGGCCCGGCAATGGCGCCGACGGAGTTCTGCAGGAAGCCCACGCGCTCGGCGAGATCGGGGTTGTCGCCGACGATGGCGATGCCACCGATGACGTCGGAGTGGCCATTGAGGTACTTGGTGGTCGAGTGCACGACGATGTCGAAGCCCAGGTCGAGCGGCCGCTGGATCCACGGACTGGCGAAGGTGTTGTCGGCCACGCAGAGGATGCCGCGCTCGCGGCAGGTGCGGGCAATAGCGGCCAGGTCGGTCAGGCGCAGCAGCGGGTTGCTCGGGGTTTCCACCCAGACCATGCGCGTCTTGTCGGTGAGTGCCGCCTCCAGCGCGCCGGGCTGGGAAAGGTCGGCGAAGTGGAAATCGTGCCCGGCGCTGCGCCGCCGTACCCGCTCGAACAGGCGGAAGGTGCCGCCATACAGGTCATTGCCGGAGACGATGTGCGAGCCGGCGTCGAGCAGCTCCAGCACCGCCGAGATGGCCGCCAGCCCCGAGGCGAAGGCGAACGCCTTGCTGCCGCCTTCCAGGTCCGCCACGCAGCGCTCCAGCGCCCAGCGCGTGGGATTGTGCGAGCGCCCGTAGTCCAGGCCCTTGTGCACGCCGGGGCTATCCTGGCGGTAGGTGGAGTTGGCGTAGATCGGCGGCATGATCGCCCCGGTGGAAGGGTCCGGCTCCTGCCCGGCGTGGATCACGCGGGTGGCGAAACCGAGGCGGTCGTCGTGCTGGCTCATGCGAGGGTCCTCCGTAGATGGTTGAGCAGGTCGAATCGGGTGATCAGGCCGTGGAAGCTCGAGGCGTCGGCGATGATCGCCACCAGCCCGCGTGCCAGCACGGCTTCGAGTTCCTTGAGGCTGGCGCCGGGCGCCAGGGTTTCCGGGGCGGTGCTCATGGCGCTGGCGACATCGCTGCGGAAATGCGCCGGGTCGTCATGTACGCCCAGCAGGATGTCGGACTCGTCGATGACGCCGACCAGGCGCTGGCCGTCGAGCACGGGGAGCTGTGAAATGTCCGCCAGGCGCATGCGCTGGAAGGCGGTAAGCAGGGTGTCGCCGGGGCCGACGGCGACCACCCTGCCCTCCTCGAAGCGCCGCGCGACGATGTCGCGCAGGTCGCCGTAGCGCTTGCGCTGCAGCAGCCCCTGGTCGGTCATCCACTGGTCGTTGTAGATCTTCGAGAGGTAGCGCGTGCCGGTGTCACAGACCAGGCTGACCACGCGCTTGGGCTCCTTCTGCTCGCGACAGAAACGCAGTGCAGCGGCCAGCAGCGTGCCGGTGGACGAACCGGCGGCAATACCTTCGTTGCGCAGCAGCTCGCGGGCAGTGCTGAAGCTTTCCTCGTCGCTGATGGAGTAGGCGTGGCGCACGCTGGAGAGGTCGGCGATCGAGGGCACGAAGTCTTCGCCGATGCCTTCCACCGCCCAGGAACCGGGCGTGCCGATGGCGCCGGAGCGCGAGTACTCGGCCATGATCGAGCCCACCGGGTCGGCCAGGACCATTTCCAGGTCCGGCTGGACCTTCTGGAAGAACCGGGTCAGGCCGGTCAGGGTGCCGGCGGAGCCGACGCCGACCACCACGGCGTCGAGGTCGTGACCGGCCTGCGCCCAGATTTCCGGGGCGGTGCCGGTTTCGTGCGCTAGCGGGTTGGCGGGGTTGTTGAACTGGTCGGCGAAGAACGCGTTCGGCAGGTCCTTGGCCAGCCGCGCAGCAACGTCCTGGTAGTACTCGGGGTGGCCCTTGCCGACGTCGGAGCGGGTGATGTGCACCTCGGCGCCCATGGCGCGCAGGTGCAGGACCTTCTCGGTGGACATCTTGTCCGGCACCACCAGCACCACCCGGTAGCCCTTGGCGCGACCCACCAGCGCCAGGCCCAGGCCGGTGTTGCCGGCGGTGGCTTCGACGATCACACCACCGGGCTTGAGCCGGCCATCGCGCTCGGCGGCCTCGATCATGGCGACGCCGATGCGGTCCTTGATGGAGCCGCCGGGGTTCTGCGATTCGAGTTTGAGGAACAGGGTGCAGGGTCCGGTATCGAAGCGCGTGACGCGGACCATGGGGGTATTGCCGATCAGGTCGAGTACGGCGGGGCGGGATTCGTTGCTCATGGCAGCCACTCCTTCTGGGCGCCATGGGGATCGCCCGGCGGCGCCTGCTACTGTCCTCCTGACCTTAGGCGGGAGGCACAGCTCGCGCCAGGCGGCGCGACGAAAGAGAGCGGCATTGGCTTTTCGCAGGAGCGAGGGGAACGCCCAGTCCTTGCTCGCGAACATCCCGAGCACCGAGGCTGGGGCGGTTCGCGAGCAAGCTCGCTCCTACATAAAAAGAAGGATCAGATGCGCTGCGGCCCGTTGCGCTCGGAAATCTGGCTGTTCAGCGTCCAGAAGTCGTACAGCACGCCGACCAGGAACAGGCCGCCGGTGAACAGGTAGATGATCCCGGTGATCCACTTGCCCATGTACATGCGGTGCACGCCGAACACACCGAGGAAGGTCAGTAGGATCCAGGCGACGTTGTAGTCGATACCGCCGGCGCGGTAGCGCTGGTCCGCCGCATCATCCATGGAGGGGATGAGGAACAGGTCGATGATCCAGCCGATGAAGAACAGGCCAAGGGTGAAGAACCAGATGGTGCCGGTGATCGGCTTGCCGTAATAGAAGCGGTGCGAGCCGGTGAAGCCGAAGATCCACAGCAGATAGCCGATGACCTTGCTGTGAGTATCAGGGTTGGCGGACATGCCTTTCTCCCGTTGCGTTGCGTGGCAGCCAGAATAAACGAAAAGCCCGCACTAGGCGGGCTCTTCAGGTCAGCGGAAGCGGCGATTGGGATCGTCGTCGCTCATCTCCAGGGTCAGGCCCTGGGTCATGGTGGTCAGGTGGTCGGCATCGGTTTCCGATCCCAGCTTGATCATCAGGCGCAGGTCGTTCGCCGAGTCGGCGTAGGCCAGCGCATCTTCGTAGGTGATCTCGCCCTGAGTATAGAGCTGGTACAGCGCCTGGTCGAAGGTCTGCATGCCCTGCTCGGTGGAGCGCTTCATCAGCGGCTTGAGTTCGTGGACCTCGCCCTTGCGGATCAGGTCGGCGGCCAGCGGGGTGTTCAGCAGCACCTCGATCACCGCGCGGCGGCCCTTCCCGTCCGGGGTCGGCACCAGTTGCTGGGCGACGATGGCCTTGAGGTTGAGCGACAGATCCATCCACACCTGGCCATGACGGTCAGCGGGGAAGAAGTGGATGATCCGCTCCAGCGCCTGGTTGGCGTTGTTGGCGTGCAGGGTCGCCAGGCACAGGTGGCCGGTTTCGGCGAAGGCCACGGCGTGGTCCATGGTCTCGCGCGAGCGCACCTCGCCGATCATGATCACGTCCGGCGCCTGGCGCAGGGTGTTCTTCAGGGCGACCTCGAAGGTATCGGTATCCAGGCCCACTTCGCGCTGGGTGACGATGCAGCCCTGGTGCTGGTGGATGTACTCGATGGGGTCTTCGATGGAGATGATGTGGCCGGTGGAGTTCTTGTTGCGGTAGCCGATCATCGCCGCCAGCGAGGTGGACTTACCGGTACCGGTGGCGCCGACGAAGATCACCAGGCCGCGCTTGGTCATTGCCAGCTTCTTGAGGATTTCCGGCAGCTTCAGGTCATCGATGGTCGGGATGTTGGTCTCGATGCGACGCAGCACCATGCCCACCAGGTTGCGCTGGTAGAAAGCGCTGACGCGGAAACGACCGACGCCGCGGGCGCTGATGGCGAAGTTGCACTCGTGGTTCTCGGCGAAGTCACGACGCTGCTGCTCGTTCATCACTGACAGCACGGTTTCGCGGGTCTGCTCCGGCGACAGCGCGGTCTTGGTCACCGGCAACACCTTGCCGTTGACCTTCATCGACGGTGGTACGCCCGCTGTGATGAACAGGTCGGAGGCACCCTTTTCCACCATCAGGCGCAACAGCTTCTCGAATTCCATGATCTTTCTCGCCAGGTTCACGCTGACTACGACGGGGCTGTCGGATCACGAAGCGGGTGCGTGTGGCGCGCTCCGTGCGCCGGGCCGGGAACGGCCCGGTGGGATTAGAAGTTTTCCGGGATCTTGGCTTTTTCTTTCGCCGAATCGCGGGTGACCAGGCCCTTGGCGACCAAGCCTTTCAGGCACATGTCGAGGGTCTGCATGCCGAGCGCGCCGCCGGTCTGGATGGCAGAGTACATCTGCGCGACCTTGTCCTCGCGGATCAGGTTACGGATCGCCGGGGTGCCGATCATGATCTCGTGGGCCGCGACACGGCCGCCGCCGATCTTCTTCAGCAGGGTCTGGGAGATCACCGCCTGCAGGGATTCGGAGAGCATGGAGCGGACCATGGACTTCTCTTCGGCAGGGAACACGTCGACGATACGGTCGATGGTCTTGGCCGCGGAGGTGGTGTGCAGGGTGCCGAAGACCAGGTGGCCGGTTTCCGCGGCGGTCAGCGCCAGGCGGATGGTCTCCAGGTCACGCATCTCGCCCACCAGGATGATGTCCGGGTCCTCACGCAGGGCCGAGCGCAGTGCCTCGTTGAAGCCCAGGGTGTCGCGGTGCACCTCACGCTGGTTGACCAGGCATTTCTTCGACTCATGGACGAATTCGATCGGGTCTTCGACGGTGAGGATGTGGCTGTACTTGGTGTTGTTCAGGTAGTCGAGCATCGCCGCCAGCGAGGTGGACTTGCCCGAACCGGTCGGGCCGGTGACCAGCACCAGGCCGCGCGGCACGTCTGAAACACGTTTGAACACTTCTCCCATTCCCAGGTCCTCCATCGTGAGTACCTTGGAGGGAATGGTCCGGAACACGGCGCCGGCGCCGCGGTTCTGGTTGAAGGCGTTGACCCGGAAGCGCGCCACGCCCGGCACTTCGAAGGAAAAGTCGGTTTCCAGGAACTCTTCGTAATCCTTGCGCTGCTTGTCGTTCATGATGTCGTAGATCAGCGCGTGAACCTGCTTGTGCTCAAGCGGCGGCAGGTTGATGCGGCGAACATCGCCGTCGACGCGGATCATCGGCGGCAGGCCGGCCGAGAGGTGCAGGTCCGAAGCGCCCTGCTTGGCGCTGAAGGCGAGCAGCTCGGTAATATCCATGGGACTCCCCAATCAAGAGCAAGCAGGTAGAATGCCGCAGAACTCGCAGCAGCCGGGCGGAAAAGCGACGGTAATGTCCACGATAGCAGAGAATATTGCAAAGGTTCGCGTACGAATCCGTGAGGCGGAACAAGCGAAAAATCGCACGCCTGGCTCGGTGCAGTTGCTCGCCGTGAGCAAGACCAAACCCGCCGCCGCCATCCGCGAAGCGTATGCCGAAGGCCTGGCCGATTTCGGCGAAAACTACCTGCAGGAAGCGCTGCTCAAGCAGGTCGAGCTGGCCGACCTGCCGCTGACCTGGCACTTCATCGGCCCTATCCAGTCGAACAAGACCCGGCCCATCGCCGAGCACTTCCACTGGGTGCATTCGGTGGACCGCCTGAAGGTCGCCCAGCGCCTTTCCGAACAGCGCCCGGCAAACCTGCCGCCGCTGAACGTGCTGCTGCAGGTGAATGTCAGCGGCGAAGACAGCAAATCCGGCTGTTCTCCCGAAGAACTGCCTGCCCTTGCCCAGGCAATTTCGCAACTGCCCCACTTGAAACTGCGCGGTCTGATGGCCATACCTGAGCCAACCGAAGACGTTGCCGCGCAGCACGCTGCATTTGCCCGCCTGCGCGAACTGATGCACGCCCTGAACCTCGGCCTGGACACCCTGTCCATGGGCATGAGCCACGACCTCGAAGCCGCCATCGGCGAAGGCGCCACCTGGGTACGGATCGGTACCGCCCTGTTCGGCGCCCGCGACTACGGCGCCTCGCACTGAATAAAGGAAGAGACGTAATGAGCACCCGCATTGCCTTCATCGGCGCCGGCAACATGGCCGCCAGTCTCATCGGCGGCCTGCGCGCCAAGGGCGTCGAAGCCAGCCGCATCCGCGCCAGCGACCCGGGTGCCGAGCAGCGCGCGAAGATCGCTGCCGAGCACGGCATCGACGTGGTCGGCGACAACGCCAGCGCCGTGGCCGGCGCCGACGTGGTGGTCCTGGCGGTCAAGCCGCAGGTCATGAAGGACGTCTGCCTGGCGCTGGCGCCGTCGCTGTCCGATAGCGCACTGATCGTCTCCATCGCCGCCGGCATCCCCTGCGCCAGCCTCGAACGCTGGCTGGGCGCCGTGAACGGCCAGCCGCGCGCCATCGTCCGCTGCATGCCCAACACCCCGGCCCTGGTCGGCCTGGGCGCCAGCGGCCTGTACCCCAATTCGAGCGTGAGTGCCGCCCAGCGCGAGCAGGCGCAGCAACTGCTGAGCGCCGTGGGCATCGCCCTGTGGCTGGACGAGGAGCGCCAGATTGACGCGGTCACCGCCGTCTCCGGCAGCGGCCCGGCCTACTTCTTCCTGCTGATGGAAGCCATGACCGCCGCCGGCGAGAAGCTCGGCCTGTCCCGCGAAGTCGCCGGCCAGCTGGCCCGCCAGACCGCCCTGGGCGCCGCGCAGATGGCCACCACCAGCGATGTCGATCCCGCCGAACTGCGCCGCCGCGTGACCTCGCCCAAGGGCACCACCGAAGCGGCCATCACCACTTTCCAGGCCAACGGTTTCGAGGCGCTGGTGGAGAAGGCGGTAGGCGCCGCCGACCACCGCTCCGCCGAGCTGGCCGAACAACTGGGTCAATGACGAGGAGCCCTCAATGACCGGAATTTCCACCGCTGCCATTTACGTCATCCAGACGCTGGGCAGCCTGTACCTGCTGATCGTCCTGCTGCGCTTCATCCTGCAACTGGTCCGCGCCGACTTCTACAACCCGCTCAGCCAGTTCATCGTGCGCGCCACCAAGCCATTGCTGAACCCGCTGCGCCGCGTCATCCCCGGCTTCGGCGGTATCGACTTCGCCTCGCTGGTGCTGGCCATCCTGGTCCAGCTGCTGCTGATGGTCATCACCCTGACCCTGATGGGTTATGGCGTCGGCGGCTACATCCTGCAGCTGCTGGTGTGGTCGATCATCGCGGTGACCTCGTTGTTCCTGAAGATCTTCTTCTTTGCCCTGATCATCAGCGTGATCCTCTCCTGGGTCGCCCCGGGCAGCTACAACCCCGGCGCCCAGCTGGTAAACCAGATCTGCGAGCCGTTCCTGGCGCCCTTCCGCAAGCTCCTGCCGAACCTCGGCGGCCTGGATATCTCGCCGATCTTCGCCTTCATCGCGCTGAAGCTGATCGACATGCTGGTGATCGGCAACCTGGCCGCGATGACCGGGATGCCGCAGATCCTCAGCCCCTTCATGTAAATGACCAGGGAGCTCGCCCGCGCGGCGAGCTCCGACAGTCCGCAAGACGAATGAGCTTCTATTTCTGGGACGGCGAGGACCTGATCCTCGACTGCCACCTGCAACCCAAGGCGAGCCGCGACGAGTTCGCCGGGCTGCACGGCGAACGCCTGAAGATCCGCCTGACCGCACCGCCGGTGGAAGGCAAGGCCAATGCCCATCTGCTGGCATTCCTCGGCAAGGCCTTCGGCGTGCCGAAAAGCACGGTGAAGTTGGAAAGCGGCGAACTGAATCGCAAGAAGCGCGTGCGTATTCCCCGCCCGACGAAATTTCCGGCAGAACTCGGGATAGCCGCTCGGTAACCTTGGCCGACCTTACGTGTAGGAATGTGCTGTAGGCCAATTGCTATTCCTACACTCCGTCGCATAATCCACGCCATCCATTCCCCGCGCAGGACGCGCCAGCCCAAGGAACGCCCGGATGAGCATGGAACGTCTCAGTCAGCAGATCGATGCCTATGTCACCTGGAAGCGCGAGCTGGTCCGTGAGATCACCCGCTATCGCAGCTGGCTGGAGCGCGCCCGGCTGAATACCCCGGAAATCGAGAACCGTCTCGAACGCACCCTGCGCCTGCTGCGCGTCGACCACATCACCCTGGCCTTCGTCGGCGAGTACTCGCGCGGCAAGACCGAGCTGATCAACAGCCTGTTCTTCGCCGGATTCGGCCGCCGCATGCTGCCATCCCAGGCCGGCCGCACCACCATGTGCCCGACCGAGCTGTTCTTCGACCCGCGCTCGGAACGCCCCTACATCCGCCTGCTGCCCATCGAGACCCGCGTCGCCGATGCCAGCGTGGCGCAGTTCAAGCGCATCCCGCGGCACTGGGTGAACATCCCGCTGGATACCTCGGACCCGGCGAACATGGCCGAGGCCTTCGCCCAGGTCGCCAAGACCAAGCCGCTGCCGGTGGAGCAGGCGATCCAGCTGGGCTTCCACCCGGACATGCTCGAAGCCACGGACAAGCCCGGCATCGTACTGGTGCCGGCGTGGCGCCACGCGCTGGTCAACTTCGACCACCCACTGCTGCGCCAGGGCCTGCGCATCCTCGACACGCCCGGCCTGAACGCCCTGGGCAGCGAGCCGGAACTGACCCTGTCGATGCTGCCCAGCGCGCAATCGATCCTCTTCCTGCTGGCGGCCGATACCGGCGTGACCGCCTCCGACATGGCCATCTGGCGGGACCACGTGCGCCAGCTCGGCGAGGACGGCCACACCAGCCTCTACGCGGTGCTGAACAAGATCGACGTGCTCTGGGACGACCTGGCCGGCGAAGTCTTCGTGCAGAACGCCATCCACCACATCCAGGACACCACCGCACGCCAGCTGGGCATCGCCCGCGAAGACGTGCTGCCGCTGTCGGCCAAGCAGGCGCTGCTGGCCAAGGTGCGCGGCGACCGCGACCTGCTCGTGCGCAGCCAGATGGAATCCCTGGAGGAGCTGCTCTGCGAGCGCATCGTCGCGCAGAAGGAGCGCCTGCTGGAGGACGCCGTGGTCGGCCAGGTGCTGGCGCTGGTCAACAACAGCCAGCACAGCCTGCGCGTGCGCCTGGACAAGGTGAAGGAGCAGCAGGCGCTGCTCAACGACCAGCAACAGGACAGCGGCCAGTTGCTGTTCGAGTTGACCGCGCGGACCAAGGACGACCACAACCTGCACCACAAGCGCCTGCTCAGCCTGAAGACCAACCAGCGGCTGCTGCGCCACCAGGGCGAACAGCTGCGCGACGCGGTGCGCCCGGAACGGCTCGAGCAACACCTGAAGAAGGTCCACGAGAAGCTGCGCGGCAGTTGGACCACGGTCGGCATCCACCAGGCCATCCTGCAGTTCTTCCGCACCGTGGAAACCGACCTGGTCGGCCTGATGCACGAGTCGGAGACGGCCAACCGCATGGTCGCGGCCATCTACCAGCGGCACAACGAAGAAAACCCGCTCAACGCCCTGGATGCCCCGCAGTTCCGCGTCCAGCGCTACCTGCGTGATCTCGCCAAGCTGCAGGAGAAAGCCGACCGCTTCCGCCTGCACCTCAAGACCCTGCTCACCGAGCAGCGCCTGCTGACCCGACGCTTCTTCGCCACCGTCGCCCAGGAAGTCATCGGCCTGCACCAGCGCCTGCGCGAAGAGGCCGAGCAATGGGCCGCCGACGCCCTGATGCCGCTGATGCAGTACAGCCTCGAGCACAAGCAGATGCTGGAAACCCACATGCTGCGCCTCAAAGCCCTGGCCCAGGAAACCCAGCAGGCACGGCAGCGCTCGCTGCTGCTGGGGCGCTATACCGAGGAGCTGGAGCAGCAACTGGTCGAGGCCACCGACATTCTTCGCCAGTTGCGCCGCCCGGCACCGCTGCAACGCCAGGCCAAGGTCGTCAACCTGCCCACTTCCCAGCGCGCCTGAAACCCGCGCCACGCCCGCGCCGCCCCTTCCGAGTGCGCTTGCCGCGGGGGGCGGCGCTCTTTAGACTGGCCGTCCTTTTTTATTCATGAGCTGGGTCGATGCCAACAGTCTTCCCCGAAGATTCCGTCGGTCTGGTTTCCCCCCAGACGCTGCAGTTCAACGAACCGCTGCCCCTGGCCTGCGGCAAGACCCTGCCCGAATACCAGCTGGTGATCGAAACCTACGGCGAGCTGAACGCCACGGCCAGCAACGCCGTGCTGATCTGCCACGCCCTCTCCGGCCACCACCACGCCGCCGGCTACCACAGCGAGGATGAGCGCAAGCCGGGCTGGTGGGACAGCTGCATCGGTCCGGGCAAGCCCATCGATACCCGCAAGTTCTTCGTCGTCGCGCTGAACAACCTCGGCGGCTGCAACGGCTCCACCGGCCCGACCAGCCCGAACCCCGCCACCGGCAAGGCCTACGGCGCGGACTTCCCGGTCGTCACCGTGGAAGACTGGGTCAACAGCCAGGCACGCCTGGCCGATCGCCTCGGCATCCAGAGCTGGGCCGCCATTGTCGGCGGCAGCCTGGGCGGCATGCAGGCGCTGCAGTGGACCATCAGCTACCCCGAGCGCGTGCGCCACTGCCTGTGCATCGCCAGTGCGCCGAAGCTGTCGGCGCAGAACATCGCCTTCAACGAAGTCGCGCGCCAGGCGATCCTCTCCGACCCTGAGTTCTTCGGCGGCCACTTCCAGGAACACGACGTGATTCCCAAGCGCGGCCTGCGCCTGGCGCGGATGGTCGGCCATATCACCTACCTCTCCGATGACGCCATGGGCGCCAAGTTCGGCCGCGACATGAAGTCGGAGAAGCTCAACTACGACCTGCACAGCGTCGAGTTCCAGGTGGAAAGCTACCTGCGCTACCAGGGCGAGGAGTTCTCCACCCGCTTCGACGCCAATACCTACCTGCTGATGACCAAGGCGCTGGACTACTTCGATCCGGCCGCCGCCCACGGTGACGACCTGGCGCGCACCCTCGCCGGGGTGAAAGCGGACTTCTGCCTGATGTCCTTCACCACCGACTGGCGCTTCTCCCCCGCCCGTTCGCGGGAGATCGTCGACGCCCTGCTGGCGGCGAAGAAGAACGTCAGCTACCTGGAAATCGACGCCCCGCAAGGCCATGACGCCTTCCTGATGCCGATTCCGCGCTACCTGCAAGCCTTCAGCGGTTACATGCACCGCATCAGCGTATAAAAGGACACCCATGCGCGCCGACCTGGAAATCATCCAAGACTGGATCCCCGCCGGCAGCCGCGTGCTCGACCTGGGCTGCGGCGACGGCGAGCTGCTCGCCTGGCTGCGCGACCACAAGCAGGTGGGCGGCTACGGCCTGGAGATCGACCCCGACAAGATCGCCAAGTGCATCGAACGTGGGGTCAACGTCATCGAACAGGACCTCGACAAGGGCCTGGGCAACTTCGCCAGCAACAGCTTCGACGTGGTCGTGATGACCCAGTCGCTGCAGGCCCTGCGCTACCCGGACAAGGTGCTGGCGGAAATGCTGCGCGTGGGCAGGACCTGCATCATCACCTTCCCCAACTTCGGCCACTGGCGCTGCCGCTGGTACCTCGCGCGCAATGGCCGCATGCCGGTGTCGGACTTCCTTCCGTACACTTGGTACAACACGCCGAACATCCACTTCTGCACCTTCCGCGACTTCGAGGCGCTCTGCCACGAGCAACACGCAAGGGTGCTGGACCGTCTGGCGGTGGACCACGAGCACCAGCATGGCTGGGCCTCGCGAATCTGGCCTAATCTGTTGGGTGAGATCGGCATCTACCGGATCAGCGGCGCTGGCGTGCAAGACCACCGCATCGCCGTCTGATCGCGGCTATCTGATAGAGCCCGGGAGAAACATCATGCGCCGCCTGCTTACCTTCTTCGCCTGCCTGGTCCTCGCCGTCCCCGCCTTCGCCGAACAGGTGAAGCGCCTGGGTGACCTGCAGGTGCACTACAGCGTATTCAATTCCAGCTTCCTCCAGCCCAACGTCGCGCAAGCCGTGGGCGTAGTGCGCAGCAAGGCCCAGGGCGTGATCAACATCGTGCCGCTGGACGCCAGCGGAAAACCGGCCAACGCCACCGTCGCCGGCTCCGCCAAGAACCTGATGGGCCAGACCATTCCCCTGACCTTCAAGCGCGTGGTCGAGGAAGGCGCCGTGTACAACCTGGCGCAGTTCCCCATCGAAGGCCGCGAAACCCTGACCTTCTCCATCCAGGTCCAGTCCGGAAGCGAAGCCCCGCAAAGCTTCGACTTCATGCAGGAAATCTTCCCCGACGAATGATCAAGCTCGAACAACTGGTGCTGGCCAGTCACAACGCCGGCAAGCTCAAGGAACTCCAGGCCATGCTCGGAGCCCACGTGAAGGTGCGCTCCATCGGCGAGTTCAGCGACGTGGAGCCGGAAGAGACCGGCCTGTCCTTCGTCGAGAACGCCATCCTCAAGGCCCGCAATGCCGCGCGCATCTCCGGCCTGCCGGCGCTGGCCGACGACTCCGGCCTGGCGGTGGACTTCCTCGGCGGTGCGCCGGGCATCTATTCCGCCCGCTACGCCGACGGCAAGGGTGACGCGGCGAACAACGCCAAGCTGCTCGATGCCATGAAGGACGTGCCGGAGGAGGCCCGCGGCGCCCAGTTCGTCAGCGTCCTGGCCCTGGTCCGCCATGCCGACGACCCGCTGCCGATCCTCTGCGAAGGCCTCTGGCACGGCAGCATCCTGCGCGCAGCTCGCGGCGAGCACGGCTTCGGCTACGACCCGCTGTTCTGGGTGCCGGAAGCCAACTGCTCCAGCGCCGAGCTGCCGCCCGAGCAGAAGAACCAGCTCAGCCACCGCGCCCGCGCCATGGCCCTGCTGAAGCAACGGCTGGGTCTATGAGCCAGGCAGGACGCCACGGGCTCGACGCCGGGCCGGTGGTTTCCGGCTTCCACCTGCCACCGCTGTCCGCGTACGTGCACATCCCCTGGTGCGTGCGCAAATGCCCCTATTGCGACTTCAATTCCCACGCTGCCGGGCCGGAGCTGCCGGAAGACGCCTACGTCGAGGCGCTGCTGGCTGACCTGGCCGCCGACCGCGGATACGTCCACGGCCGCAAGCTGACGTCGATCTTCTTCGGCGGTGGCACGCCCAGCCTGTTTTCCGCCAAGGCGCTGGGCCGCATCCTTGAAGGGCTGGAAAGGCAGGTCGGTTTCGAAAGCGATATCGAAATCACCCTGGAAGCCAACCCCGGCACCTTCGAGCAGGCCAAGTTCGCCGATTACCGCCAACTGGGGATCAATCGGCTGTCCATCGGCATCCAGAGCTTCCAGGCCGAAAAGCTCAAGGCGCTGGGTCGTATCCATGATGGCGACGAAGCCATACGGGCGGCCGAGATGGCCCGCCGCGCCGGCTTCGACAACTTCAACCTGGACTTGATGCACGGCCTGCCCGACCAGAGCGTCGCCGACGCACTGAGCGACCTGCAGCAGGCCATTGCCCTGGCGCCGACGCACCTGTCCTGGTACCAGCTGACCATGGAACCGAACACGGTGTTCTGGAGCAAGCCGCCGGAGCTGCCCGAAGACGACCAGTTGTGGGAAATCCAGGAAGCCGGCCAGGCGCTGCTCGCCCAGGCGGGCTACCTGCAGTACGAAACCTCCGCCTATGCCCGCGACGGCAAGCGCGCGCGGCACAACCTGAACTACTGGACCTTCGGCGATTTCCTCGGCATCGGCGCCGGCGCCCACGCCAAGCTGAGCACCCCGGCAGGGCGCATCCTGCGCACCTGGAAGACCCGCCTGCCGAAGGACTACCTGAATCCGGAGAAGCCCTTCCAGGCCGGCGAACGCGACCTGGAAGCGGGCGACCTGCCCTTCGAGTTCATGATGAACGCCCTGCGCCTGACCGAAGGTGTACCGGCGGCAACCTTCGCCGAACGCACCGGCCTGCCGCTGGCCGCCATCGAGGAAGCCTGCCGGCAGGCGCGCAAGGACGGCCTATTGCTGGACGATCCGAACCGGCTGGCCCCCACCGAACGCGGTCAACTGTTCCTCAACGACCTGCTGCAGCGCTTCCTGCCCGAATGATGCCGATGACGAAGATGCGGGCAACCATCGTTCTGGTGATCTACAAGCAATCCCTGGCCGACTCCGAGAGTTTTCGCAGCCTGCAGGACAACCTGGCGTGGCTGGCCAACCAGGACGTCGAGCTGGTCCTCCACGACAACAGCCCGGCCCCCCAGCCAGGACCGTCGTTGGGTGAGGGCCTTGCAGTTCGCTACCACCACGATGCCAGCAACCCGGGGCTCGCCGCCGCCTATAACCTCGCGCTGCGCTCGGCCTGCGAACGCGGCAACAACTGGCTTCTGCTGCTGGATCAGGACACCCGCCTGGATGCGAACTACTTTGCCGAGCTGACGCGAGCGACAGAAGACCTGGATCCCCGCTGCGTCTGCCTGGTGCCACGGGTCAGCGATGGGCAGCGGCAGGTCTCCCCCATGGACTGCAGCAAGGTCAGGGCCCAGGCCTACAACCACTCCGGCAGCACCAGCGATCCGATCACGGCGATCAATTCCGGCGCCTGCTGGCGAGTTTCCTGGCTGGCGGCGTCTGGCGGGTTCAATCCAGAGTTCCCCCTGGATTATCTGGACCACTGGGCATTCCACCATGCGAGAAACCAGGGCCGGCAGCTCTTCGTGATGGCCAGCGAAATCCGCCAGAACCTCTCGATCAGCGAGCGCAACCGTGTGTCCAGGTCGCGCTACGAGAGCATCTACGAGTCGGAGTACCGCTTCTACAGCCGTTATCGTACCGACCTCTTCGCCAGCTACCGGCGGCACTTGCCGCTTCGCCTGATCAAGCAGTTGCTGCTGTTCCGCGACAAGGCGATAGCCCTGACAACCCTGAGGCTCATGCTGCGCAAGCCCGACTGACCCAAGGCGGCGCACTCAAGTACACTCCCCCGCGACACTCGATCCCAAGGAGCCCCAATGGACTTCGCGCTCGACCTGATTGCCAACGTCTCCCGCTGGTGCCGCAGCCACCTGTCCGACATCGCCCTGGCGATCATGGCCACCGTGCTGGTGCTGTTCGGCCCGGCGATCAATGCCTGGGTGCAGCAGCGCATCGGTAGCCTGAACTTCGTCTTCCGCACGTTGCTGTTCGTATTGATCTGCGCTGTGGGCTACGGCTTGGCGATGGTCTTCGTCACTCCGTGGCTGGCCAAGGGCCTGGGTTATTTCAACAACTACACCCTGGCGCCCGTGCTGCTGCTAGTGTTCTTCGTGATTGGCATGATCGCCGACCGCAGCTGACCTGCGGGCCTCCGGCGGTTGGCCACCACTGCCGGAGGACACATGAAGCCGATCAAGCATCTCTACCTGCACTTCTCCGATGGCCAGCGCCTGGCGCTGCGCTTCCCGCAACAGAGCGACGACCCCGCCGAAGTAGCCCGCGGCATCCGCAAGCAGATGGAATCGCCGGTCATCAGCATCGAGGTGGACGGCGACCTGCTGATCATCCCGCGCACCAGCATCAAGTACCTGCAGATCAGCCCGGCGCCCATGCGCATGCCGGAGACCACAGTGCTGGGTGCCGAGCTGATCGAGTAACGCAGCAGCTTTTTGTAGGAGCGAGCTTGCTCGCGAACCACCCCAACGTCGGCGTTGTGGGAGAGCACCTTCGCGAGCAAGCTCGCTCCTACAGGTCCGTTTGCGCAGATAGACAAAGGCCGCCTCGCGGCGGCCTCTGCTGGACTCAGTTACCCTCGCGGCGCAACGCCTGCGGGGTGAAGTCACGCGGCCCGAGCGGGACCTTGAAGTCGTACATCGGCTCGTTGTTGTCCAGGCCGTCGACAAAGTAGCGCTTGCCTTCGAAGTCGTACAGCGCCTCCAGGGTGCTGAGCACCATGGGCACGTCGTAGTAGTTGATCGGGTGCACTTCCTGGGCGCGGATCAGCTTGCCGTCGGCGCTGTAGATGTCCGAGGCGAGGATCTGCCAGCTGTCCTCATCCAGGTAAAAACGGCGCTTGGCGAACGGATGGCCCATACCCTTGCGCAGGGTCGCCTCGACCACCCAGACGCGGTGCGGCTCGTAGCGCAGCAGCTCGGGGTTGAGGGTCTTAGTACGCAGGATATCGGCGTAGGGAATGCCTTTCTGGTGAACGGCATAGCTGTTGTACGGCACCAGCATCTCGCGCTTGCCCAGCAGCTGCCACTCGTAGTGGTCAGGCGCGCCGTTGTAGACGTCCACGGTATCGGCGGTGGCCAGGCCGTTGGTGTCCGGCTGCAGGGTGTCGTAGGCCAGGCTCGGCAGGCGGCGCACGCGGCGCTCGCCGCTGTTGAAGCGCCAGGCCTTGCGGATCGACAGCACCTGGTCGATGGTCTCCTGCACCACCAGCGCGGAACCCGCCAGCTTGGCCGGGGCGACGATGTTGTACTTGTAATAGAACAGCGTGTTGTTCAGGTCCTGCGGGGTCATGCCCTCGCGGCCGTAGTTGAAGTACACGTAGCGGTCGAGCTTGAGCAGGTTGTAGCTGCCGCTGGCGAGCACGGCGGCCTGGTTGGTCACCATGTGAATCTGCTCGCCACGGTAGCGCATGATGTGGTTCCAGATCGCTTCCAGGCCGGTCTTCGGCATCGGGAACGGCACGCCGGCGGCAGCGCCCTGGACGCCGTTGCCGTCGGCGATCAGCTCGGCGTTCTCGGCGTTGAAGCGGGTGGCGTCATAGATGCGCTGGGGCAAGGAAGCGCTGCGGCGGCTGGGGAAGACGCGCAGGTAGTAGTCCGGGTTCTCCTGCAGCAGCGCCTGGGTGCCGGGCGTGAGCAGCGCCTGGTACTGCGCCAGGTTCTTGCTGTCGATCTTGTACTGCACGGCGTCGCCAGCGTACGGATCGAGGTGATGGCTGCCGGGCTGGTAGCCCGCCGGCGCGGTGGTGATGCCGCCGGTCCAGGCGGGGATGGTGCCACTGGCATTGCCAGCCATCTCCGCCCCCATCGGCGTCAGGTCGCGGCCCAGTCGAGCGGCCTCGGTGGCATCGACTTTCGCCTGCGCCGGCAGGGCCCACGCCCCTGCCATCAGCAGTACAGCAAGTTTCTTCAACACAGCAGACTCCTTTGCGACGGACTCCTGTCCGTCACTCTTATTTTCGTCCGCGGCGGATGCCGCTTTTTATTCAGGAGGTGAGGATGGCCCTGGGGCCTGCCGGGTGGTCCCGGTCTGTAGGGTGTTCTTTGCGTGAAAAAGGCCCGGTGAGCAGGCCTTTTCGGTAGATCAGTCGACGCGCTCGAACTTCAGGTCCCAGACGCCATGGCCGAGTCGCTCTCCGCGACGTTCGAACTTGGTGACCGGGCGCTCTTCCGGGCGCGGCACGTAGGTATTATCGGCCGAAAGGTTGCGATAGCCGGGTGCGGCATTCATCACTTCCAGCATGTGCTCGGCGTATTGTTCCCAGTCGGTGGCCATGTGCAGCACGCCGCCAACCTTCAGCTTCTGCCGCACCAGCTCAGCCCAGGCCGGCTGCACGATGCGACGCTTGTGGTGGCGCGACTTGTGCCACGGGTCCGGGAAGAACAGCAGCAGGCGATCGAGGCTGGCATCGGCGACGCAGTCGCGCAGCACTTCGATGGCGTCGCAGCTGTAGACGCGGATGTTGGTCAGGTCCTGGGTGAGCATGCCGTTGAGCAGCGCGCCAACACCCGGCCGATGCACTTCCACGCCGATGAAATCCTGCTCCGGCGCGGCCGCAGCCATCTCGAGGGTGGCGTGGCCCATGCCGAAGCCGATCTCGAAGGTACGCGGCGCCTGGCGCCCGAACACTTCATCGAAGTCCCGCGCACCGTCGGCCAGCTCCAGGCCGAACTTCGGCCAGCCCTGATCGAGGCCACGCTGCTGGCCCTCGGTCATGCGGCCGGCACGCATCACGAAGCTCTTGATGGCGCGCATCGGACGGTTGTCGGCGTCGGGCTGGTTCTCGGGCTGATTTTCGGGAATGTCACTCATGACTCGGACCTTGCGGGTAAATGCACACGCGGGCCGGTTGCTTCTGGCAAACCGGCCCGCGTGTCGAAGTGGAAACGTTAGTTGATCAGGCCCGTCATCGGCGACGACGCGCTCGCGTAGAGCTTGCGCGGCATGCGGCCGGCCAGGTAGGCCAGGCGGCCGGCGACGATGGCGTGCTTCATGGCCTCGGCCATCATTACCGGGTTCTGCGCGTGGGCGATGGCGGTGTTCATCAGCACGGCCTCGCAGCCCAGCTCCATGGCGATGGTGGCATCCGACGCAGTGCCCACGCCGGCGTCGACCAGCACCGGAACGGTGGCTTCTTCGAGGATGATGCGCAGGTTGTACGGGTTGCAGATGCCCAGGCCCGAGCCGATCAGGCCGGCCAGCGGCATCACCGCGATGCAGCCGATCTCGGCCAGCTGACGGGCGATGATCGGGTCGTCGCTGGTGTACACCATGACGTCGAAGCCGTCCTTGACCAGCACTTCGGCGGCCTTGAGGGTTTCAACGACGTTGGGGAAAAGGGTCTTCTGGTCAGCCAGGACTTCCAGCTTGACCAGGTTGTGGCCGTCCAGCAGCTCACGGGCCAGGCGGCAGGTGCGCACGGCCTCGACGGCGTCATAGCAGCCGGCGGTGTTCGGCAGGATGGTGTAGCGATCCGGCGGGATCACGTCCAGCAGGTTGGGCTCGCCCGGGTTCTGCCCGATGTTGGTACGGCGCACCGCTACGGTGACGATCTCGGCGCCCGAGGCCTCGATGGCCACGCGGGTCTCTTCGAGGTCCTTGTACTTGCCGGTGCCAACCAGCAGGCGCGAATTGTAGGTGCGGCCAGCCAGGGTGAAGGGCTTGTCGACCGGCAGGTTGGAGGAAGCTTGGCTCATCGGATCACTCCTCAGGAAATGTGAAAGCTTTGCGGGGCCTGAAAGATGTAGCGACGGGCGCTAGCCGCCGCCGATGGCATGCACCACTTCCACCTGGTCGCCTTCGCTCAGGGCGGTGGCGGCGTGCTGGCTGCGCGGCACGATGTCCTGGTTGAGCTCGACCGCGACACGCTTGCCGGTGAGGTCGAGACGCTCGAGCAGGTTGGCGACGGTCTGGCCGGCGGGCAGCTCGAAGGGTTCGCCATTCAACTGAATACGCATGGGCGGGACGGTCGTTGCTGGAGGGGGTCGCATTCTAGCCCGATCGCGGCGGATGACCAAGGTATCCGGGCGTCGCACTCGGGCTTTTCTGACATCCGGGTCAACCCAGCTGGAAAGCCGCCACCAGCAGCAGCGCCCAGCCGATGAGGAAGAACAGCCCGCCGATCGGCGTAATGATGCCCACGCTCAGGCCCGCCAGGGTCAACAGGTAGAGGCTCCCGGAGAACAGCAGGATACCGACGGTGAACGCCCAGCCGGCGAGGCTGATGAGGGTGCCGCCGATGTGCGCGGTGAGCAACGCCACACCGAACAGCGCCAGGGCGTGCAGCATCTGGTAGTGCACGCCGGTCTGGAACACCGCCAGGTACTCGGGCGTGAGCTTGTTCTTCAGGCCATGGGCGGCGAAGGCGCCAAGGGCGACCCCGGTGAAACCGAAGAACGCGGCGAGCATCAGGAAAGTGCGCAGCATGGGACAGCTCCAGACAGGTGAGTATCGCTATAATGGCCCGCTCATCCGCCCAGGCAAAGCCTCCGCATGCGCAACGCCCTCCGCCGCCTGTCAAAGATCGCGCTCTGGTTCGTCGCCATCAGCGTGGCGCTGGTCATCGTCCTGCGCTGGGTGCCGCCGCCAGGGACCATGGTGATGGTCGAGCGCAAGGTCGAGTCCTGGTTCAACGGCAAGCCCATCGACCTGCAGCGCAGCTGGCGCTCCTGGGACGAACTGCCCGACAGCCTCAAGCTCGCGGTGATCGCCGGCGAGGACCAGAAGTTCGCCGAGCACCACGGCTTTGACCTGCCGGCGATCCAGAAGGCGCTGGCGCATAACGAGCAGGGCGGCAAGGTCCGCGGCGGCAGCACCATCAGCCAGCAGGTGGCGAAGAACGTCTTCCTCTGGACCGGCCGCAGCTGGGTGCGCAAGGGCTTCGAGGCCTGGTTCACCCTGCTGATCGAGACCTTCTGGTCCAAGCAGCGGATTCTCGAGGTCTACCTCAACAGCGTGGAATGGGATGCCGGCGTGTTCGGCGCCCAGGCCGCCGCCCAGCACCACTTCGGCGTGGACGCCAAGCGCCTGTCGCAACAGCAGGCCAGCCTGCTGGCCGCCGTGCTGCCCAACCCGCGCAAGTGGAGCGCCGGCAAGCCCGGCCCCTACGTGCGCCAGCGCGCCTCGTGGATTCGCCAGCAGATGTGGCAGTTGGGCAGCGAGTATTTGCAGCGGCTGTAGAGGCCTCATTCCGGTGTTGGAGACATCACCGCCTGGCACCCTCTCCCCAGCCCTCTCCCTGAAGGGAGAGGGAGCTACCCTCTGCAATTTCCTGCCCCCGTACTTCTCCTGCAGCATCAAGGCTCAATACTCGAAACCAACGCCGAACGGTCCCCTCTCCCTTCGGAGCGGGGCGCGCAGCCAGGGTTAGGGAGAGGGCTTCTCAGCAGTACAAACCTCGCCTCAACGGTTCAAGGCGCCTCCGACACCTTGAGGGTGTTGCGTGGGACCACGCGGATCCATTGCAGCGTGCCATCGCGATGCAGCAGCGTCATGCCCTTCTCCGGGTAGACCCAGGCCTCGCCGCCATCCACCTGCAGGCGCAGGCGCGGGTCGCCCAGGCTCACCGCCAGGCGCCCGACTGCCAGGTCCTCCTGGGGCGCCAGCGCCAGTTCGGAGACCGGCTTATTGCCCAGCTGGCTCATCAGCTCGGCGCTCAGCGGCTGGTCCTTGCTGGTCGGCTGCATGCCGGTGGCCTTGGCCAGGCTGGCATGCTCGGCCTCGCTCAACGCCAGCTCCGCCTCGACATGCCAGGGCCCTTCGTCCGTCACCAGGCGGCCACGGTAATGCAGTTGCGGGCCGTCCTGACTGGCAGTCAGCCACAGCTCGCCGGGCTGCTGACCCTGCAGATCGCTCAGGCTCAGGCGATCGTCAGCCAGCGGCTCGAAGACCTTTTCCTTCCAGTCATTGAACCACTGCGGCGGCTTGGGCGGCGCCGACGTGCGGGCGACCCAGGTGCCCAGGCCGAAAGCCAGCAGGGCGATGACCAGGAAAAACATCCCGTGGACGGGACGCAGGCGCGGCATGGGACTCTCCAGACTCTGGACAGAGAATGACCGGACAGAAAAAAACCGCACCAGGGTGCGGTTCTCGATCTCAACGGGAGCGCATCGAAGCCGGTCAGGCTTCGATGCGGCCCTTGAGTTTGTTCATTGCGTTCTTTTCCAACTGACGAATACGCTCGGCGGACACGTTGTACTTGGCCGCCAGGTCGTGCAACGTCGCCTTCTCCTCGGCCAGCCAGCGCTGGTAGAGAATGTCGCGGCTGCGCTCGTCCAGGCCTTCCAGCGCCTCGTGCAAGCTGGCGGTGGAGCTGTCGCTCCAGTCCGCTTCTTCCAGCTGGCGCGCCGGATCGTAGCGATGGTCTTCCAGATAATGCGCCGGGGACTGGTAGGCACTCTCGTCGTCGGCGTCCGCCGCCGGGTCGAAGGCCATGTCCTGTCCGGTGAGACGGCTTTCCATCTCGCGGACTTCGCGGGCCTCGACACCGAGGGTTTCCGCGACGCGGTGCACTTCGTCATTGCTCAGCCAGGCCAGTTTCTTCTTCTGGCTGCGCAGGTTGAAGAACAGCTTGCGCTGCGCCTTGGTGGTCGCGACTTTCACGATCCGCCAGTTGCGCAGGATGAACTCGTGGATTTCCGCCTTGATCCAGTGCACGGCGAACGACACCAGGCGCACACCCATTTCCGGGTTGAAGCGCTTCACGGCCTTCATCAGGCCGACGTTGCCTTCCTGGATCAGATCGGCCTGGGCCAGGCCGTACCCGGAATAACTCCGGGCGATGTGCACAACAAAGCGCAGGTGCGCCAGAACCATTTGCCGTGCCGCTTCCAGATCTTGCTGGTAGAAGAGGCGTTCGGCCAGTTCGCGCTCCTGCTCCGGCGTCAGCAGCGGAATGCTGTTCACCGAGTGCACGTAGGCTTCCAGGTTCGCACCGGGAGCCAGGGCATAAACAGGTTGCAGAGAAGTGGTCATGCGAATCCTCCGATTCACGAAACTCGCGCAGTGTAGCACTGCGAAATCTGACTGCAAGCGGGTGTAAAAGTTCCTTTACACCTGCTTAACCCCAGCAAAATCAGGGGGTTTCAGCGCGGCGCCAGCTCACGCAGGTGGCGCGCCACGGCCAGCCAGGCGCCGATCCAGCCCAGCAGCACCGCGCCCACGGTCAGCGACAGGCCATCGTCGACCGGAACGCCGGCCAGGCCGAAATCGCTGCCGTACAGCCCGGCCAGGTTGACCACCGAGCTGTTCAGCCAGTCCAGCCCGAAGGCCAGCAGGGCCCAGGACAGGATGCCCGCGCCCAGGCCATACAGCGCACCCATATAAAGGAAGGGGCGGCGCACATAGCCGTCCGTCCCGCCGACCAGCTTGATGACTTCGATTTCGTTACGGCGATTTTCGATGTGCAGGCGGATGGTGTTGCCGATCACCAGCAACAGCGTCAGCACCAGCAGGATGGTCAGGCCGAAGACGAAGCGGTCACCCAGCTTGAGGATTGCCGACAGCCGCTCGACCCAGACCAGGTCCAGCTGCGCCTGTTGTACACCGGGCAGCTCCGACAACCGTTGACGCAAGGCATCCAGCTGGGCCTTGTCGATCTGCTTGGGCGTCACCGAGATGACCGCCGGCAGCGGGTTGTCCGGCAGCTCCTTGAGCGCCTCGCCAAGGCCGGACTGTTCCTGCAGCTCCTTCAGCGCATCGTCACGGCTGATCAGTTGCGCCTCGATCACGTCGGGCATCTTCTCGATCTGCTCGCGCAGGTCCTGACCCTGGGCCTCGCTGGCCTTCAGGTCGAGGAACAGGGAAATCTGTGCGGCGCGCTGCCAGGAGCCGCCGAGGCGCTCGACGTTGTTCAGCAGCAGCGACAAGCCCATGGGCAGGCTCAGGGTGATGCCCATCACCAGGCAGGTGAAGAAGCTGCCGAAGGGGTGGCTGACCAGGCGATGCAGGCTGTCCATCAGGCTGGCGCGGTGGTTTTCCGCGTAGGCCGAAAGCGAGGCGCTGTTGTCCTGGTGCTCGTTGTCGTCTGGGCGCTCGCGCGTATTGCGCGTCGGGGTGCCTTCTTCGTCGCCGCGGGGCAGGTCATTGGCGCTCATCAGGCGTTCTCCTCACGGTCGGCGATGATGCGGCCGCGCTGCAGGGTGATCATCCGGTGGCGCATGCGTGCGATCAGCGCCAGGTCGTGGCTGGCGATCAGCACGGTGGTGCCCAGGCGGTTGATGTCTTCGAACACGGACATGATTTCCGAGGCCAGGCGCGGGTCGAGGTTACCGGTCGGCTCATCCGCGAGCAGCAGCGCCGGGCGGTGCACCACCGCGCGGGCGATGCCGACGCGCTGCTGCTGGCCGGTGGAGAGGTCGGACGGACGGTCCTCGGCCTTCTCCTTCAGATTCACCCGGTCCAGCGCCGATTCGACGCGGTAGGCGATCTCCGCCTTGGGCAGGCCAAGGATCTGCATCGGCAGGGCGACGTTCTCGAATACGCTGCGGTCGTCCAGCAGCTGATGGTTCTGGAACACCACGCCGATCTGCCGGCGCAGGAAGGGAATCTGCGCGGTGGAGATGCGCGAGACGTCCTGCCCGCCGAGCAGCAGCTTGCCCGAGGTGGGCCGCTCCATCGCCAGGATCAGGCGCAGCAGGGTGCTCTTGCCCGCGCCGGAGTGGCCGGTGACGAACATGATCTCGCCGCGCGGCACGCGGAACGAAATCTCGTGCAGGCCGACATGGCCGTTGGGGTAGCGCTTGCCAACCTGCTCGAAACGGATCATGCGATTTCCCGGGTCTCGAAGAGTGCACGGACGAAAGCATCAGCTTCGAAGGTTCGAAGATCGTCGATCCCTTCGCCGACGCCGATATAGCGGATCGGCAGCTCGAACTGCTTGGCCAGGGCGAAGATCACCCCGCCCTTGGCGGTGCCGTCCAGTTTGGTCAGGGCCAGGCCGGTCAGCTCAACGGCGTTGTTGAACTGCTTAGCCTGGTTGATGGCGTTCTGCCCGGTGCCGGCATCGAGCACCAGCAGGACTTCGTGGGGAGCCGTCTGGTCCAGCTTGCCAATCACGCGGCGCACCTTCTTCAGCTCTTCCATCAGGTTGTCCTTGGTGTGCAGGCGGCCGGCGGTGTCGGCGATCAGCACGTCCACGCCACGGGCCTTGGCGGCCTGCACGGCGTCGAAGATCACCGAGGCGGAATCCGCGCCGGTGTGCTGGGCGATCACCGCGATGTTGTTGCGTTCGCCCCAGACCTGCAGTTGCTCGACGGCGGCGGCACGGAAGGTGTCGCCGGCGGCCAGCATGACTTTCTTGCCATCCAGTTGCAGCTTCTTCGCCAGCTTGCCGATGGTGGTGGTCTTGCCGACGCCGTTCACGCCGACGACCAGGATCACGTAGGGCTGCTTGTCCGCCGTGATGGTCAGCGGCTTCTCGACCGGGCGCAGCAGGGTGGCCAGTTCTTCCTGCAGGGCCTTGTACAGCGCCTCGCTGTCGGCCAGCTCCTTGCGCGCGACGCGCTTGGTCAAGTTCTGCACGATGGCAGTGGTGGCCTCGACGCCGACGTCGGCGGTCAGCAGGCGGGTTTCGATTTCGTCCAGCAGGTCGTCGTCGATGGCCTTCTTGCCCAGGAACAGGCTGGCCATGCCTTCGCCGAGGCTGGCGCTGGTCTTCGACAGGCCCTGTTTGAGGCGGGCAAAGAAGCCAAGCCTGGAAGTTTCGGCAGCGGCAGGCCTCGCTTGCGGCTCGGGTTCGGGCTGCGGGGCAGGTTCGGGCTCCGGCTGGGCAACCACGAGGGGCACTTCGGCGATCGGCTGCGGTTCGGCGGGAGCGGCGGCGGGCGCAGGCTCGACCAGCTGCGGAGCCGGTTCTGGCTCGACCGGCTGCACGGCCGGCTGCGGCGCCTCGGCAACCACCGGCGACTCGGCTGGCGGCACAGGCTGGACCAGTGGCTCCACCGGAACGCTGGCCGGCACCACGTCGAGCACCGGCTCGGGGGTCGGCTCGACGCTCGGCGCAAGCGGCTCGGCCTGGGCGGCGGGCGCTTGTTCGGCGGCAGGAACAGGCTCGGCGACAACCGGTTGTTCTACCGGCTGCTCGGTTTCGGCGGCAGGTTGCTCCGCGGCCTGCGGCTTCTTGCGCAGCCAGCCGAACAGACCCTTCTTCTCCCCGGCTGGCGGGGCCTTCTTGTCGTCGTTGGAACCAAACATGTAGGGATCGAATCTCTAGGGGACGCCACGAAAGACAGGCAGCAAAAAGCCTCGAAACAGCTTTGCGAAGCCCTGAACGTGGCCGCCCGGAAAACGGATGGGTATCCTAGCATCTCCTCGCCCGCCGGGGTTAAGAGGCTGGCCGCCAGCCTGCATAGACCCCGCGGACAGCCCGAAAGGTTCAGTCCACGATGAAAACCCTTGCACGCCGCCACGCCGGCCTGCTGCTCGGTTCCCTGTTGCTGCCGCTGATGGCCGTTGCTGCCGAACCACAGCCCACCCACGAATACACCCTGGACAACGGCCTGAAGGTCGTCGTCCGCGAAGACCACCGCGCGCCCGTGGTGGTCTCCCAACTCTGGTACAAGGTCGGTTCCAGCTACGAGACGCCCGGCCTCACCGGCCTCTCCCACGCCCTGGAGCACATGATGTTCAAGGGCAGCCGCAAGCTCGGCCCCGGCCAGGCATCGCTGGTGCTGCGCGACCTCGGCGCGGAAGAGAACGCCTTCACCACCGACGACTACACCGCTTATTACCAGGTGCTGGCCCGCGACCGCCTGCCGGTAGCGCTGGAGCTGGAAGCCGACCGCATGGCGCACCTCGCCCTGCCGGCCGACCAGTTCAAGAGCGAGATCGAGGTGATCAAGGAAGAGCGCCGCCTGCGCACCGAGGACAAGCCCAGCGCGCTGGCCTTCGAGCGCTTCAAGGCCGCCGCCTACCCCGCCAGCGGCTACCGCACGCCGACCATCGGCTGGATGGCCGACCTGCAGCGCATGACCATCGACGACCTGCGCCACTGGTACCAGGCCTGGTACGCACCGAACAACGCCACCCTGGTGGTGGTCGGCGACGTGACCGGCGATGAAGTCAAAGCGCTCGCGCAGAAGTACTTCGGCGAGATTCCGAAACGCGACCTGCCCGCCGCGCGCAAGCCGCTGGAGCTGGCCGAGCCGGGCGAGCGCCGCCTGAAGCTGCACGTGCGCACCCAGCTGCCCAGCCTGATCATGGGCTTCAACGTGCCGACCCTGGGCAGCAGTGACGACTCCCGGCAGATCAACGCCCTGCGCCTGATCTCGGCGATCCTCGACGGCGGCTACAGCGCCCGCCTGGCTTCGCGCCTGGAGCGCGGCGAGGAAATCGTCGCCGGCGCCTCGGCCTCCTACGACGCCTTCTCCCGCGGCGACGGTCTGTTCTTCCTTTCCGCAACGCCCAACGTGCAGACCGGCAAGACCCTCGAACAGGTCGAAGCCGCGCTGTGGAAGCAGCTGGAAGACCTCAAGCAGAACCCACCGAGCAAGGAAGAACTGGAGCGCGTCCGCGCCCAGGTCATCGCCGGGCTGGTCTACGAGCGTGACTCCATCGCCGGGCAGGCCAGCACCATCGGCGAGCTGGAAAGCGTCGGCCTCGGCTGGCAACTGGCGGACAAGGACCTGGAAGCCATCCAGGCCGTCACCGCCGACGACATCCAGAAAGCCGCCCGCACCTACTTCACCCGCTCCCGCCTGACCCTCGCCCAGGTCCTGCCGGAAGTCGCCACCGACAAGGAGCCGAGCCATGAGTGAACGCAATGGCCTGCGCTACGGCCTGGTCGGGCTGATCGTCATCGCGCTGATCGCCGGACTGGTGCTGTTCGTTTCCCGTCCCGCCGCCGAGCCCGAAGCGGCCGCGCCGGCGCCCGCCCCTGCACAACCAGCTGCCGCCGAAAACGCCGCGCCCACCGGCCTGCAATCGCTGGCCGAAGCCGCCGGCAAGGCGCCCAGCCACCGCAAGCTGAACATCCAGCAATGGCAGACCGCCGAAGGCGCCCGCGTGCTCTTCGTCGAAGCCCATGAACTGCCGATGTTCGACCTGCGCCTGACTTTCGCCGCCGGCAGCAGCCAGGACGGCGACACCTACGGCCTGGCCATGCTGACCAACGCCATGCTCAACGAAGGCGTGCCCGGCAAGGACACCAGCGCGATCGCCGCCGGGTTCGACGACCTGGGTGCCAACTTCGGCAACGGCTCCTACCGCGACATGGCGGTGGCCAGCCTGCGCAGCCTGAGCGAGCCGGCCAAGCGCGACGCGGCGCTGGCACTGTTCGACCAGGTGATCGGCCAGCCGACCTTCCCCGAGGACGCCCTGGCGCGCATCAAGAACCAGGTCATGGCCGGCTTCGAATACCAGAAGCAGAACCCCGGCAAGCTGGCAGGCCTGGAACTGTTCAAGCGACTCTACGGCGAACATCCGTACGCCCATTCCAGCGACGGCAACGAAAAGTCGGTGCCCAGGATCAGCGTCGCCCAGCTGCGCGCCTTCCATCAGAAGGCCTACGCCGCCGGCAACGTGGTCATTGCGCTGGTCGGCGACCTGACCCGCGAGCAGGCCGAAGCCATCGCCGGCAGCGTCTCCAAGTCACTGCCCAAGGGACCCGCCCTGCCCGCGCCGGGCGAGCCGCAGACGCCCAAGGCCGGCGTCACCCACATAGAGTTCCCGTCCAAGCAAACCCAGCTGATGCTGGCGCAGCTGGGCATCACCCGTAACGATCCGGACTACGCCGCGCTCTACCTGGGCAACCAGATCCTCGGTGGCGGCGGCTTCGGCACGCGACTGATGGACCAGGTGCGCGAAAAGCGCGGCCTGACCTACGGCGTGTACTCCGGCTTCACCGGCATGCAGTCGCGCGGGCCGTTCACCATCGGCCTGCAGACCCGCGCCGAAATGAGCGAAGGCACCCTCAAGCTGGTGCAGGACATCGTCCGCGACTACCTCGACAAGGGCCCGACGCAGAAGGAACTGGACGACGCCAAGCGCGAGCTGGCCGGCAGCTTCCCGCTGTCCACCGCGAGCAACGCCGACATCGTCGGCCAACTGGGCGCCATCGGCTTCTACAACCTGCCGCTGGATTACCTGGAGACCTTCCTCAGCCAGGTCCAGGGCCTGAGCGTGGAACAGGTGAAGGAAGCGATGCGCCGCCACCTCGACCCGGACGCCTTCGTCATCGTCACCGCCGGCCCCACCGTGCCGCAGCAACCGCTGCCGCCGCCCACCGACAAACCCGCCGCGCAACCCGCCGGCGTACCGGAGCACTGATGAGCAAACGACCCGGCGGCGCCCCGCGCGCCGCACAGAAGCCCCACGGCGGCCAGGGCCAGCTGCGCATCATCGGCGGCGAATGGCGCAGCCGGCGCTTCGCCTTCCCCGACGGCCCGGGCCTGCGCCCGACGCCGGACCGGGTGCGCGAGACGCTGTTCAACTGGCTCGCCGCCTACGTCCCCGGCGCCCGTGTGCTCGACCCCTTCGCCGGCAGCGGTGCGCTGTTCCTCGAAGCGCTATCGCGTGGCGCCAGCGCAGGCCTTGCGCTGGATACCAACGGCGAAGCCGTGGCCGCGCTGCGCAGCACGCTCGACACGCTCAAGTGCGGCAACGGCCAACTGTTGATGACCGACTCGCTGCGCTACCTCGATGCCCCGGCTTCGCAAGCCTTCGACCTGGTCTTCCTCGACCCGCCCTTCCACCAGGACCTGCTGCAGAACGCTTGCCGCCTGCTGGAAGAGCGCGGCTGGCTGGCCAAGGACGCGTGGATCTACACCGAAAGCGAAGCCGTGCCCTCCAGCCTCGGCCTGCCGGGCAACTGGCGGCTGCATCGGGAAAAGACTGCGGGCTCGGTGCATTACGCGCTGTGGCAGCGGGAAGACTGAACCAGTCAGATGGATTTGCCGATGTCGACGGAGCTGACGCGGGTCAGCTCCACGCCATCCACCACCATTTTCCACTGGCTGCCATCCCGATAAGGCGGCTTCGACACTTTGAAATGGGTATCGAGGAACCCGACACCCACGGTGAACCCATCGGCGTCATAGCTCTTGATCGGCGCCTCGATGGAGCGCGAGCCGCCACCCGAAAGGCGCTTGTAGGCAACACGCCCATCCGCCGTGATGAGCAGGCTCATTTGGGCCGAGCGCCAATCCCCGACATACGACTTGTGATCCTGAGGCACCGGCTCGCCACAAGCCACCAGCCAGAACGCCAGGCTCAGCGCCGCGATTTTCTTCCACATGCCTCCCCTCCTTTTCATGGGTTCGCCGCGCCGAGGGAGTGCAAGACATCCATCGCGGGGCTGACTTGGCGTTACTATCGCAGCTTGTCCGCCCCCATTGTTCAATGATGACCATACCCTCCCCGTTCAAACCCGCCTGGTGGCTACCCGGCCCGCACCTGCAGACCCTGTATGGCTCGCTCCTGCGCAAGGCGCCCAGTCTCCAGCGCACTCGCGAACGCCTGTGGCTGGACGACGGCGACTTCATCGACCTCGACTGGCACGGCCCGCACGAGGCGGATGCGCCGCTGGTGCTGGCGCTGCATGGGCTAACCGGCTCGTCGTCCTCGCATTACATCCTCGGCCTGCAGCAGCAACTCGCCGCGCAGGGCTGGGCCAGCGTGGCGCTGAACTGGCGCGGCTGCTCGGGGGAATCGAACCTGTTGCCGCGCGGTTATCACTCCGGCGTCAGCGAGGATCTCGCCTCGGTTGTCGCCCATGTTCGTGCCAAGCGGCCGATGGCGCCGCTCTATGCAGTGGGTTACTCGCTGGGCGGCAATGTGCTGCTCAAGTACCTGGGCGAATCCTCGGATAGCTGCCCGCTGAAAGGCGCGGTCGCGGTGTCGGTGCCGTTCCGCCTCGACCAGTGTGCGGACCGCATCGGCATCGGCTTCTCCAAGGTCTACCAGGCACACTTCATGCGCGAGCTGGTGGCCTATGTGCAGACCAAGCGCCAGGCCTTCGCCGCCGGCGGCCATGCGGAAAACCTCGCTGCGCTGGAGCGCCTCGGCCCGCTGGACGGCATGCGCACCTTCTGGGACTTCGACGACCGGGTGACCGCACCGCTGCACGGTTTCGCCGACGTGCACGATTACTACCGGCGCGCCTCCAGCCGTTATTACCTGGGCGGCATCCGGGTGCCGACGCTGGTCATCCAGTCCAGCGACGACCCGTTCATCCATGCCAACAGCGTGCCGCAACTGGACGAGCTTTCCGCGTCGACGCAACTGGAGCTGCTGCCCCATGGCGGTCACGTAGGCTTCATTGGCGGCTCGCCCGGACGCCCGGATTATTATCTGGAGCGCCGCATCCCGCAGTGGCTGCGCGAACGACGCGAAGCCTGACTGCGCTGGATCAGCCCAGCGGAACGGGAATGAGGCAGACTGAAACTGCACCAGGAAGGAAACGCCAGAAAGGAGCGCCGCCATGCACGACACGCCGCTGACGATCCTGCAGAACCCGCCGCTGAGCAACGCCCAGTGCGCCGCTATCGCCGCGCTTTACCGCGCCGTGGGCTGGGGCTCTCCTGGCACTACTGCGGAACTGCGCGATCTCTACGAATACTCCAGCTACTTCCTGCTGGCCCTGGACGGTGAACAGGTAGTCGGCCTGTTGCGCGCGGAAAGCGAGACGGCGCAGACCACCTGGCTGGCAGAGATCGCCGTGCTGCCGAGGCTCCAATTGCGTGGAACGGGCCTGGCGCTGATGGCGCGCTTCCTCGCCGATCATCCTGACCGCACGCTTTATACCGATGCCACCGAGGGTGTGGAGGAGTTCTTCCTGCGCCACGGCATTGCCCTGCGCCGGCCACGAGTACCGGGTCCGCGCAAGGTGGATGCATGACCTTCCAGCCCGAACATTCGGCGGATAACGCTGGCGCGTTATGCGCCCTACATGGGGGCTCGGCGTAGGGCGAATAACAGTTCTCGGTTATCCGCCGATGGAATATCAGCCTTCCAACGGCACATACAACCGATCGAACACCGCCGCTACCGCCTCGCGGAATGCCGGGGCGATGTGGCCGCTTTCCAGCGCCAGCACCTGGTAGATGCCGCGCCGCATCAGCGCTTCGCTGAGGTCGTTGGCCACCTCGCGGGTGGTGCACAGGTAGCGCACCCAGGAGGTGAGGATGATCCAGGCGTTCAGGGTCAGCGCTTCGAGTTGCGGTTCGTCCATCTGCAGGATGCCGGCGTCGACGAAGCCCCGATAGATCGCCTTGGCGTTGTCCATGGCGCGGCGGGCGAAGGCGCGGTAGGCGGCGGCCAGCTCCGGGTCGGAGTCCAGCAGGTGTTCCAGGTCGCGGTGCAGGAAGCGGTAGTGCCACATCGCGGCGAGCAGCGCCTCGAGGTAGAAGGTCTTGTCCTCCACCGTCAGCGTGCGCCCCTCCGGCAGGTGCAGGAACTGGTCGACGTGGTTTTCGTACTCGGCGAACAGCTGGGCGATGATCACCTGCTTGTTGCGGTAGTGGTAGTACAGGTTGCCCGGCGAGATGCCCAGGTGCGCGGCGATGTGGTTGGTGGTGACGCTGCGCTCGCCCTGGGCGTTGAACAGCTCCAGGCTGGCCTGGGCAATGCGGTCACGGGTATTGATGCGTGGTGCCATTCGCGAAACTCATCGAAGCGGATTGCGCGGGCGCAAAGGTACACCGATTGCTACCACCTGACACAACTGTGGGGTGCGCCCAACTTTTCGTTGGCTGGGCCTGGCGGCGCGGAAACGGCATGCTGATTGACACTCTAGAGCAATTGCTCTAAAAAACCAGCGACAGCATAAAAACGCGAAGCATCCGAGATCCTCGTGTGAATCCACGGAGAGCTTCCCCACCCGCTTCCGCCCAGGAGCCCGTCATGGTTGCCGATATCGCCTACCTGCAGCAGACCCAGCAGCAGATCAGCCAGCTGGAAACCCTTCTCGAACGCCAGCGCCAGGCCTATCGCGCGAACCCGATGCCGGACGCCGGCCAGCGCATCCAGTGGCTGAAAAGCCTCGCCAACCTGCTGGTGACCGAGCAGAAGGCGATCATCGACGCCATCAACGCCGACTTCAGCAACCGTTCCGCCGACGAAACCCTGCTTGCCGAAGTGCTGCCCAGCCTGCACGGCGTGCACTACGCCACCAAGCGCGTGAAGAAGTGGATGAAGCCCTCGCGCCGCAGCGTGGGCATGCAGTTCATGCCGGCCTCGGCCAAGGTCATCTACCAGCCGCTGGGCGTGGTGGGCGTGATCGTGCCATGGAACTACCCGCTGTTCCTCGCCATTGGCCCGCTGACCGGGGCGCTGGCTGCCGGCAACCGGGTGATGATCAAGATGAGCGAATCCACCCCGGAATCCGCCCGCGTGCTGAAGGACCTGCTGGCCAAGGTCTTCCCCGAGGACCTGGTCGCCGTGGTGCAGGGCGAAGTGGACGTCGGCGTCGCCTTCTCCAAGCTGCCTTTCGACCACCTGCTGTTCACCGGTGCCACCAGCGTCGGCAAGCACGTGATGCGCGCCGCCGCCGAGAACCTCACCCCGGTCACCCTGGAGCTGGGCGGCAAGTCGCCGGCCATCGTCTCGGCCAGCGTGCCGATGAAGGACGCCGCCGAGCGCATCGCCTTCGGCAAGTCGCTCAACGCCGGGCAGACCTGCGTGGCGCCGGACTACGTGCTGGTGCCGCAGAACCGCATCGACGAGTTCGTCGAGAGCTACCGCCAGGTGGTCCAGGGCTTCTTCCCGAAACTGGAGAACAACCCGGACTACACCGCGATCATCAACGAGCGCCAGCTGTCGCGCCTGAACGGCTACCTCGCCGACGCCCAGGCCCGCGGCGCCACCGTCATTCCGTTGTTCCCGCAGGCCCAGGGCCGCCGCCTGCCGCAGGCGCTGGTGCTGAACGTGACCGACGAGATGAAGATCATGCAGGAAGAGATCTTCGGCCCGCTGCTGCCGGTGATCCCCTACCAGACCCTCGACCAGGCGCTCAGCTACGTCAACGAGCGCGATCGCCCGCTGGCGCTCTACTTCTTCGGCTACGACAAGCGCGAGCAGGATCACGTACTGGCGCAAACCCACTCCGGCGGCGTGTGCCTCAACGACACCCTGCTGCACGTCGCCCAGGACGACATGCCCTTCGGCGGCGTCGGCCCGTCCGGCATGGGCCACTACCACGGCCACGAAGGCTTCCTGACCTTCTCCAAGGCCAAGGGCGTATTCAGCAAGCCGCGCTTCAACGCTGCGCGGGTGATCTACCCACCCTACGGTAAATCGCTGCAGAAGCTGGTCTACAAGCTGTTCATTCGCTGACCGGCACCCTCCAAGACACAGGTGAAAAAATAAGAATGACAGACACCTCCCTGAGCGCGCCGGGACTTTCCCGGCGCGGCGTGCTCAAGATCGGCCTGCTGGGCGGGGCCTTCCTCGCCACGGCGGGCGTTACCGCCAGCCTCAGCGGCTGCTCCGCCAGTACTCCGGCCAATGGCTTTGCCGTGCTGCGCGATTCCGACCTGCCGTTCCTGCGCGCGCTGGTCCCGGTGATGCTGGCCGGCGCCGTGCCCGCCGAGCGCATGGCCGAGGCGGTCAAAGGCACCATCCAGAGCCTGGACAACAGCCTGAACCACCTCTCCCCGGAAATGCTCAAGCTCACCGTGCAGCTGTTCGACGTGCTCGCCCTGCCGATCACCCGCGGGCCGCTCACCGGCATCTGGGGCAGCTGGGACAACGCCAGCGCGCAGGATGTGCAGAACTTCCTGAACCGCTGGCAGAACAGCTTCATCTCCCTGCTGAAGATGGGCCACAGCTCGCTGCTGCAACTGGTGATGATGGCCTGGTACAGCCGCCCGGAATCCTGGGGCCACTGCGGCTACCCCGGCCCGCCGAAAATCTGATTTCGCCAGAACAACAAGAATTCGCCTGAGAGATTTCCGATGCCCGTACCCGATCTGTTCGCCGAGGGCCTGGCCCGCGGCTGGAAAGTCCACAACGGCTCGCGCCTGGACAAGGACCTGACCCTGGAGGCCGACGTCGTGATCGTCGGCACCGGCGCCGGCGGCGGCACCACTGCCGAAACCCTCAGCGCCGCCGGCTACAAGGTGCTGCTGGTGGAAGAAGGCCCGCTCAAGACCAGCAGCGACTTCAAGATGCAGGAAGCTGACGCCTACCCGAACCTGTACCAGGAAGGCATCGGCCGGATGAGCAAGGACGGCGCCATCACCATTCTCCAGGGCCGCGCCGTGGGCGGCACCACCCTGGTCAACTGGACGTCCAGCTTCCGCACCCCCGAGCCGACCCTGGAACACTGGGCCAAGGAACACGGCGTGAAGGGCCACAGCGTCGCCGAGATGGCGCCCTGGTTCGAGAAGATGGAACAGCGCCTGGGCGTCGCGCCCTGGATCATGCCGCCCAACGCCAACAACGACGTGATTCGCAACGGCTGCGAGAAGCTCGGCCTGCACTGGAAGGTCATCCCGCGCAACGTCCGCGGCTGCTGGAACATCGGCTACTGCGGCATGGGCTGCCCGACCAACGCCAAGCAATCGATGCTGGTCACCACCATTCCGGCCACCCTGGAGAAAGGCGGCGAACTGCTGTTCCTCGCTCGCGCCGACCGCCTGCTGCTCGACGGCAACAAGGTCAGCGGCCTGGAATGCTCGGCCATGGACGAGCGCTGCGTCGCCCCCACCGGCCGCAAGATCACCATCAAGGCGCGTCACTACGTGCTCTCCGGCGGCGGCATCAATACCCCGGCGATCCTCCTGCGTTCCAAGGCGCCGGACCCGCATGGCCGCGTCGGCCAACGCACCTTCCTGCACACGGTGAACTTCAGCGCCGCCCTGTTCGACGAAGTGATCAACCCGTTCTACGGCGCACCGCAGTCGATCTATTCCGACCACTTCCAATGGGACGACGGCGCCACCGGACGCATGTCCTACAAGCTCGAAGTACCGCCGCTGCAACCGGCGCTCAGCGCCACCCTGCTCGGCCGCTTCGGCGAAGACAATGCGCTGCGCATGGAGCAGTTGCCGCACACCAACGTGATCCTCGCGCTGATGCGCGACGGCTTCCATCCGGACAGCGCAGTGGGCTCCGTCAGCCTGCGCGGTGACGATACCCCGGTGCTCGACTACCAGATGACCGATTACACCTGGGATGGTATCCGCCGCGCCTTCCACACCATGGCCGACATCCAGTTTGCCGCTGGCGCCAAGGCCGTGCTGCCGCTGCACGCCGACGCCGGCTACGTGAAGACTGCCAAGGAAGCACACGAACTGATCGACAGCCTGAGCCTGGAGCTGTACCGCACCCGCCTGGGCAGTGCCCACGTGATGGGCGGCTGCGCCATGGGCGAGGACCCGAAGCAGTCGGTGTGCGACAGCCTCGGCCGCCACCACCAGCTGGAGAACCTGTCGATCCACGATGGCTCGCTGTTCCCCACCAGCATCGGCGCCAACCCGCAGCTCTCGGTCTACGGCCTCACCGCGCAACTGGCCGATGCCCTGGCCAAGCGGCTGGGCAAGGCCTGAGACCGCTCCCGTAGGGCGCATAACGCGCCAGCGTTATCCGCCGCAGGTTGGCCGGCGGATAACCCGTTCCGGGTTACCCGCCCTGCAAAACCGAGCAGAATCGGGCGAAACCGCGCGCGCAGGCTCTGGCACGCGGCCTGCGCGTGACTCATCGGTCTCTCGCCGGTTATCTCAGGTAGTCCGTTCACAGAAGCACTACCAAGGTCGCTTGGCCCCACGGACATGCTGCGTTACCATCCGCCCGCTATTGCACCAGCCTGCCAACAAGAGCCGACCAGGACGCCGCGATGAATCGAGTGTTGTACCCGGGTACCTTCGACCCCATCACCAAAGGCCATGCCGATCTGGTCGAACGCGCCTCGCGACTGTTCGACCAGGTGATCATTGCCGTCGCCGCCAGCCCCAAGAAGAATCCCCTGTTCCCGCTGGAACAGCGCGTCGAGCTGGCCCGCCAGGTCACCTCGCACCTGCCCAATGTAGAAGTCGTCGGCTTCTCCACGCTGCTCGCGCATTTCGCCAAGGAGCAGAATGCGAACATCCTGCTGCGCGGCCTGCGTGCGGTGTCGGATTTCGAGTACGAGTTCCAGCTGGCCAACATGAACCGCCAGCTCGCACCTGACCTGGAAAGCATGTTCCTCACGCCGTCGGAGAAGTACTCCTTCATCTCCTCCACCCTGGTGCGCGAGATCGCGGCCCTGGGCGGCGACATCACCAAATTCGTCCATCCCGCGGTGGCCAGCGCCCTGGCCGAGCGCTTCAAGCGCTGATCCGCACGCCGCCAAGGATGGCGGTTTCCGTCAGTTGACTCCCTGACTGCGTGCACTGCGCGCGCCGATACGGCACAATTTCACCCTTGTTGCTACCGATCGCCATGGCAGCCGCCCTGGTTGGAGTTGTATCGATGTCCCTGAAAATCACTGACGATTGCATCAACTGCGACGTCTGCGAACCCGAGTGCCCCAATGCCGCGATCTCCCAGGGCGAGGAGATCTACGTCATCGACCCGAACCTGTGCACCGAATGCGTCGGCCACTATGACGAGCCGCAGTGCCAGCAGGTCTGCCCGGTCGACTGCATTCCCCTCGACGAAACCCACGTCGAGAGCAAGGAAGAGCTGATGGAGAAGTACAAGAAGCTCACCGGCAAGGCCTGACTTCGCGCGATTCGACACTTTTTCATTGAGTTCTCACAAACCTGCGGCGCCGTGGATTGTCTATCCTCCACCTTCGCCCCATTTGGTTTTCCAGCCGGCAATGCCGGCGGTTCGTGAGATGCCATGTCCTCGTTGAACTCCCGCTCCCGCGCCTCCCTGCTCGGCTTCTGCAGCCTGCTGCTGCTCAGCTTCGCGCTGCACGCCGCGGAACACCCGGCCCAGGCCAGCGTCGCCACGGCGCATCCGTCCGCCACTGTCGCGGGTCTTGAAACACTCGCCGACGGCGGCAACGCCTTCGACGCCGCCGTGGCCATCGCCGCCGCGCTGGCGGTGGCCGAACCCTACGGCTCCGGCCTGGGCGGCGGCGGTTTCTTCCTGCTGCGCAAGGCCGGCAGCCCGCCGACCTACCATTTCATCGACGCCCGCGAGCGCGCCCCGCTGGCCGCCCACGCGCGGATGTACGAGCGCAACGGCAAGGTCGATCCGCAGCTGTCGCTCAACGGCCCGCTGGCCGCCGGTATCCCCGGCCTGCCCGCCGCCCTGGCGGACATCACCAGCCGCTACGGCCGCAAGACCCTGGCGAACAACCTCGTACCGGCGATCCGCCTGGCCACCGATGGCGTGTCCATCGACCGCGTCTACATCGACCGCGCCTCCTGGCGGCAGGATGCCATGCGCCAGGACCGCGAGACCGCACGCATCTTCCTCGACCAGGGCAACCTGCCCGAGGAATACAGCCTGATGCGCCAGCCACAGC
The DNA here is from genome assembly GCF_001672555.2 of Pseudomonas sp. AU11447. Classification (NCBI taxonomy): domain Bacteria; kingdom Pseudomonadati; phylum Pseudomonadota; class Gammaproteobacteria; order Pseudomonadales; family Pseudomonadaceae; genus Pseudomonas; species Pseudomonas sp. AU11447. The sequence goes on from NZ_LZDG02000089.1 coordinate 88,429, forward strand.
TGGCCAACACCCTGGAGAAACTGGCGCGCTACGGCCGCATCGGCTTCTACGAAGGCGAGACCGCGCAGAAACTGGTGGAAGGCGTGCGCGCCGCCGGCGGAGTGTGGAGCCTGGAAGACCTCGCCAGCTACCGCACCGTCGAGCGCCAGGCGCTGCGCTACCCGCTGGCCGACGGCAAGGAACTGATCAGCGCCCCGCCGCCCTCCGCCGGTGGCGTCGCCCTCGCGCAGAGCCTGGGCATGCTGCAGCAGCTGCCCTGGCAGAAGGCCGAACCCGTACAGCGCGTCCACTACGTCGTCGAAGCCCTGCGCCGCGCCTACCGCGACCGTGGCCTGCTGGGCGACCCGGACCGCGTCGCCAACCCGGTCAATCAACTGCTCGCACCGGATTACCTGAAGCGCCTGGCCGCCGGCATCGATCCGCAGCGCGCCACTCCCAGCTCTTCACTGCCACCCGCGGCCGCCTGGCGCGAGGGCGATCACACCACTCACTTCGTGGTGATGGACGCCAACGGCAATGCCGTTGCTGCCACGTTGTCGGTCAACCTGCCCTTTGGTGCGGCCTTCACCGTGCCCGGCACCGGCGTGCTGCTTAATGACGAGATGGACGATTTCGCCACCGACGTCAGCGGCGCCAACGCCTACCAGCTGGCCGGCAGCCAGGCCAACGCCGTAGCGGGCGGCAAGCGCCCGCTGTCGAGCATGAGCCCGAGCTTCATCGAAAGCCCCACTGAGCTGGCCGCCTTCGGCACGCCGGGCGGCAGCCGGATTCCCAGCATGGTATTGCTGGCGATGCTCGATTACCTGGACGGCAAGCCGGTGCAGCGCTGGGTGTCTTCGCCGCGCTACCACCACCAGTTCCTGCCGGACGTGATCGAGCACGAACCGCGCGCCTTCAGCGCTGCCGAAGCGGCCGACCTGCAGCGCCGTGGCTACACGCTCAAGGATGTGGGTCGCGCCTATGGCAACCAGCAGGTGCTGCTGTGGAACAAGAAGTCCGGCGAGGTGCAGTCCGCCAGCGATCCGCGCGGCATCGGCCTGGCCACCGAACTGGCGGCACCGCTGCGCTGACCAGGGATTCCTCAGGGCAGGATGAGGCCGGGCGCTTCGTCCTCGCCCGGCTCGAACAGGCCATGCTCGGTGCCCAGTTGCAGCACATTGCGCAGGCTCTGGATGATGCGGCTGACGTAGCCCAGGTCGTTCATCAGCGAGCTCATCTGCAGGCCATCCAGCTCGTGCCGGCGCACCGCAGCGAACAGACGCTGGCGGAAGGCGCCGTCGAATTCGGCGGCGCCTTCGTCGAGCAGCTGCAGGCGCGCCGTCAGCGCCTCTTGCGGCAGATCGCCGCCAATCAGCGACCCCAGCGCACGTACTTCCCGCAGCATCGCGATCAGGTGGCGACGCAGCTCGACATAGGTATCGCGCAGCACTGAAGGCTCGCCCTGCAGGGCCTGCCCCAGGTTCTTCTGCAGATGCTTGGCGTCCTTCACGGCATCCACCAGCTGCAGCGCCACCACCTGGCAGGACAGCCAGAAGCGCTGGTGTTCCTCGTCCAGAGGGACTTCGAGGCGCCCCATGAAGCTCAGCAGATCGCCATAAACTCCCTTGATATGGCGCTGATAGAGCACTTCCGCGCCCAGCGCATGGCGGTCGGGCGCCGCGCGCAGCTCGTTCTCGTCGATGCGCGGCTGGCTGAGCATGTCCACCGGCAGGTAGAGCGCGTGGCAGATCACCTCGATACTCAACCGGCCGAGATGTCGGAGTTCCTGGAGTACCGCGCTGGCGGCGGCATCGGCGGAGTCCAGCGCGCGTTCGTTGAGGTAGCGCGCATGGGTGCGCTCGATGCTCGGCATGGCCGGCGCCATGTCGGTAATCAGCACGGCCGGCTCCTCCACTTCCGGCAACCAACGCACCAGGGCATTGGCCAGTGCGCCCTGCAGGGGCCAGAACAACGCCACGCCCATGCCGTTGAACAGTGTATGGAACAGCGCCAGCTGGATCATCGGGTTGTCCGCCAGGCCCAACGGCGTCACCAGCCAGTGCACCAGCCAGGTCAACGGCGATAACAGCAGGAAGGCCAGCACACCGGTCACGACATTGAACAGCACATGAGCCAGCGCCAGCCGCTGCCCACTGCGGTTGCCACCCAGGGAGCCGACGAAGGCCGTGGTGACGCTGCTGCCCACGTTCGAGCCGATGGCGATGGCCAGGCTCTGGCCCAGCTCCAGCTGCCCACCGGCCAGGGCCGCCAGGGTCAGCATCAGCGTGGCGTGGCTGGATTGCAGGACCACGGTGATGAGCAGGCCGAAGGTCACGAACAGCAGCGCGCCGAGCATGCCTTCGGCACGCAGCTCGCTCATGTCCATGGCATCGCCGAAGCTCTGGAAGCCTTCCTTGATCTGGTCGATGCCCAGGAAGATAAAGGCGATGCCCAGCAGGATGCGTCCGGCAGCCTTGCTCTTGGCGCCGTTGAACCCCAGCAGGATGCCGAACACCAGCAATGGCAGCGCCAGCGGGCTCAGGCTGAGGTTCTGCCCGGCCAGCGCCAGCAGCCAGATGCCGCTGGTGGCACCCAGGTTGGCGCCGAACAGGATCGCGATTCCACCCGCCAGCTGGATCAGCCCGGTGCTGATGAAAGCAATGGTGAGCAGGGAAACCAGCGTGGAGGATTGCAGCAGGAAGGTGCCGAAGAGGCCGAACAGCAGGCTCTTGCCGCGCGTCGCGGTGCTTTTTTCCAGCCAGCGTTCGAGCTGGCTGCCGGCCAGGTCGCGCAGCCCTTCTTCCAGGCACTGCATGCCGAACAGGAACAGCGCCAGGCCCGCTCCCAACTGCAGCAGGCCGGCGCTGGACCAGAAGGTGTAGCCCAGGACGATGGCGACCAGCAGCAGAAGCAGCGGACGCAGGTGCTTCTTCAGGCCGCTCAGGTTCATGGGCTACCCACAGGACTCACCCGGCAAGCCGGGCCGACGAGGCGGCCTCGCCGCCCCGGAACGGGACGACGGATCAGTCTTTCTTGTAGCCGCTGGTGGTGCAGCCCAGGCACCGCACGAAAGCGGCTTTACCCGGCTCGACGACCAGCGCCTTGCCCGCATCGCCAATGTTGCCGCCTGCGGCGCTGAAAGGCAGGGTCACAACGAACGCCGCGGCGCCAACCACGGTGGCGGCGATCAGCAGCGGGCGGGCGAAGATCAGGTCACCCATCATCGCGTAGGCCGGCGGGGCCTCGACGGTGTAGGTCGGGTCGCCACTGACGTTGCTCACCGCATCCTGAGCAACAGCCGGCAGCACCGAGAACGCACAGACCAGTGCCATTGCAGTGGCGGTGGTGCGGAACAGGTTCATGGAAGGAAGTCCTTTTTTGTGTAGTTGGGCAGGCAGACTGCCATAACTATAACAGCGCTCCATGACTTGTCGCGTGACAGCCTTCAATCACCGAAGAATGCGTATTCAGGCTTTTTCGGCACGAACGGCCGGTAGAACGCCAGCATCCGGCGCAGGTCGGCGGACTCGTCGCCCGTGGGCCAGAACGGCTCGCCGATGACGATGCGTCGTCCGGGATAGTCCAGCGCCGCCAGCACAATGGGCACGCCCGCCCCGCGGGCAATGTGGTAGAAGCCCATTTTCCAGCGCTCGACCTTCCGCCGCGTCCCCTCCGGGGAGAGGATCAGCATCATCTCGCGGTTGTCGCGGAACGCCTGGATCGCCTGGTCCACCGTGTTCAGCTTGAGGTGGCGCTGGATCGGGATGCCGCCCCAGCGGCGCATCAGAGCGCCGAAGGGCGCGCGGAAGATGGTGTGCTTGCCGAACCAGCGGGCGTTCAGCCGCAGCACGAACTTGACCGCAAGAAACAACACGAAATCCCAGTTGGAGGTGTGGTGCGCGCCGATCACCACGAACTTGTCGAGTGGCGGCAGCGCGCCTTCGATGCGCCAGCCGGCCGCACGCAGCATGCTGTGGCCGAGCGCCTCGGCGAACGGGTTGCGGGGCAGGTAGTTGCCGGACATGAATCACCTGTAGGCCCCTCGTCGGGGGCCATTGTTGTTATGGCAGAAGGTGGAGTGGCAGATCGGGCGGCAGCTTAACGGCGGCCCCGCGGCCTCAGCGTTGGCAGCGCGGACAGTAGACGCTGGCGCGCTGGCCGAGGCGCACTTCGCGCAGGGTCGAGCCGCAGACCTTGCAGGGTTCGCCACCGCGCCCGTAGGCGAAGAGCTCCTGCTGGAAGTAGCCGGGCTGGCCGTCGCCGCCGACGAAATCGCGCAGCGTTGTACCGCCGCGCTCAATGGCAATGGCGAGGATTCGCTTGATCTCCTGGGCAAGCTTCACGTAGCGCGCCCGCGAGATGGTCCCCGCCTCGCGGCGCGGGTCGATGCCGGCGGCGAACAGCGCCTCGGTGGCGTAGATGTTGCCCACCCCGACCACCACCGCGTTGTCCATGATGAAGGGCTTCACCGCCATGCTGCGGTTGCGCGACAGCTGGAACAGCCGCTCGCCTTCGAAGGCGTCGGTGAGCGGCTCCGGGCCCAGGTGGCGCAACAGTTCATGTTCCAGCGGCGTCAGGCTCCAGAGCAGCGCACCGAAGCGGCGCGGGTCGGTGTAGCGCAGCGCCATGCCTGATTCCAGCTCGATATCCACATGCTCGTGGCGTGCTGCCGGCGTGCCGCACTCCACCAGGCGCAGGCTGCCGGACATGCCCAGATGGCTGATCAGCGTGCCCACTTCGGCATTGAGCAAGAGGTACTTGGCACGCCGCTCCACCTGCACGATGCGCTGCCCGGACAGGCGCACATCGAGGTCCTCTGGAATCGGCCAGCGCAGGCGGCGCTCGCGGACGACCACACGGCTGACGCGCTGGCCTTCGAGATGGGGCGCTATGCCCCGGCGGGTGGTTTCGACTTCAGGTAATTCGGGCATGGATCACTACTGCTGAAAGCTTTCTGTAGGAGCGAGCTTGCTCGCGAACGAGTTCACCGGCAACACCCGCGTCAGGCGGGTTCGCGAGCAAGCTCGCTCCTACAACGGTATGGGGTCAGTCCAGCGCGCGAGCCAGCTGGATCAGATCGTCGCGCCATTCGGCCGCCTTGGGCAGCGCCAGGAAGGACGAATTGAGGAAACCTTCCCGCGCCTCATAGGTAAAAGGCTCGCCCTTGGTATCCAGCACCTCGCCGCCGGCGCCTTCCAGCACACCCTGGGCGGCTGCCGTGTCCCACTGGCTGGTTGGCGCCAGGCGCGGGTAGCAGTCCGCCGAGCCTTCGGCCAGCAGGCAGAACTTCAACGAACTGCCGATGTTGGCCAGGTTCAGGTCGCCGAAGCGCTGCGCGAGGCCGGACAACAGGCTTTCCTGCTGCGGGCTGGAATGGCGCTTGCTGGCCACCACGGTAAAGACGTCTTCCGGGCTGCTGCGCACCTCGATGGCTTCGGGCGCGCCGCCACGCTCTTCGCGCCAGGCGCCCAGGCCGGTACCGCCGTAGTAGCAGCGACCGCTGGCGGGGATACCGACCACGCCGAAGATCACGCGCCCGTGCTCGATGAGCGCGACGTTGACGGTGAATTCGTCACTGCCGGAAATGAACTCCTTGGTACCGTCCAGCGGGTCCACCAGCCACCAGCGGCTCCACTGGGCCCGTTGTTCCAGGGGAATGTCGCAATCCTCCTCGGACAACACCGGCACATCCGGCGCCAACGCGCGCAGGCCGTCGGCCAGCAGGCGGTGCGCGGCCAGGTCGGCGGCAGTCACCGGCGATTCGTCGGACTTGCTCTGGACATCCAGGTCGCCCTGCCAGAACGGCAGGATCACATCGCCCGCCTTGTGCACCAGGTCGATCACGGCAGGCAGGAAGGCATTCATCACGGTTGGAACTCCCCTCGTTGGGTCAACAGGTCGCGCACCAGGTAGAGCGCGGCCAGGGCACGCCCTTCACTGAACTGGGCATTCTGCGCGAGGCTCGAGAGCTCGCGCAGGCTGATCCTGTCCACGCCCATGGGCTCGGGCTCGTCGCCGGGCAGCGATTCCTCGTAGAGGTCACGGGCGAGCACCACCTGGATGCGCTGGCTCATGTAGCCGGGCGACAGGGACAGCTCGGTGATGTATTCCAGCTGACGGGCGCCGTAACCGGCTTCTTCCTTCAGCTCGCGGTTGGCGGCGTCGAGGATGTCCTCACCCGGCTCCACCAGGCCCTTGGGCAACGACAACTGGTATTCATCGACCCCGGCGCAGTACTCCTCCACCAGCACGGCGTGCTCGGCGTCGAGCATGGCGATCACCATCACCGCACCGTAGCCCTGCCCTTTGCCCACCAGGCGCTCGTAGGTCCGTTCGACGCCATTGGAGAAGCGCAACTGCAGCTCCTCGACGGCAAATAGCCGGCTTCTGGCAACGATCTCTCGGGCGAGGACCGTGGGTTTCTGACGCATGGGGCGACTCCTGGGGGTGGCCGGGTCGGCTATGATAACCCGCCTTTTCCGATTCTCCGTGTCAGATATCGCGCCGATTCCGTCCATCGGCGGCGCAATTGCGACACCCTTTTGCGAAAGCCCAGCATGCCACGCCTGCCCTGGAACCAGATCGACACCGTCCTGCTCGACATGGACGGCACCCTGCTCGATCTGCATTTCGACAACCACTTCTGGCTCGAACACCTGCCGCAACGGTACGCCGAGCACCACGGCATCAGCCGCGCCCAGGCCGATGCCGAACTGCTGCCACTGTTCCGTGACAACGCCGGGCTGCTCAACTGGTATTGCCTGGACTTCTGGAGCCGCGAGCTCAAGCTGTCGATCATGGACCTCAAGCGCGAGGTCGCCCACCTGATCGCCCTGCGTCCGGACGCCGATTTCTTCCTTGCGCAACTGCGCGAACACGGCAGGCGCGCGGTGCTGATTACCAATGCGCACCGCGATTCGCTGACGCTGAAGATGCAGCGAGTGGAGCTGTCACCCTGGTTCGATCGGTTGATCAGCTCCCACGACTACGGCTTCCCCAAGGAAGACCAGCAGTTCTGGCAGGCACTGCGTGCGGACGTCGGCTTCGACCCGGCGCGCAGCCTGTTCATCGACGACAGCCTGCCGATCCTGCGCGCGGCGCGGACCTTCGGCATCGGCCATCTGCTTGCAGTACGCCAGCCCGACAGCCGCCAGGGGCCAAAGGACACCGAGGAATTCGCTGCCCAGGAAGACTACCGGGCGCTGCTCGAAGGCTTGTGAGGGGCGCAGAAACAACGAGCCCGGCACTGGGCCGGGCTCGGGGACATCACTCCGGAATCCGCAGCACCTGGCCGGGATAGATCTTGTCCGGATGGCTGAGCATCGGCTTGTTCGCCTCGAAAATCTTGTTGTAGAGGTTGGCGTTGCCGTACTCCGCCTTGGCGATGGCGCTGAGCGTATCGCCCTTCTTCACGGTGACGAAACGCGCCTCGGCAGCCGGCGTGGCGACGCTGATGTGGTCTTCCACACCCGACACGCCCGCGACGTTGCCCAGCGCCAGCAGGATCTTCTCCTTCTCTTCCTGGCTGGCCACTTCACCGGTGGCGATCACCTTGTCGCCCTCGACGCTGACCTGGATGTTCGGGTTGCCCAGGCCCACCTTGGCGATATGGTCCTTGAGCGAGTCGGCGGCCTGCGCCTCCTGACCCACAATGCTTTCCCACAGCTTTTCGCCGGCTTCCTTCACGAACGCAAAAATGCCCATTTCCAACCTCCCTACGGTTACAGTGACAGGCGGCCGGCATTGGGCAGACCGCGCGCCCCTGGAGTCTAGTCGCCGACTTCCGCAGCGCCCGACGGAATACTCCTAATCCCGCCTTAACCCGACAGAACGCCCCCGGAGCTCTCCCGCCGATGGACATCAAGCAGCTGAAATTCCTCTGCGCGCTGGACGAGACACGGCACTTCGGCCAAGCAGCGGCACGCTGCCACGTCACTCAGCCAACGCTGTCGATGCGCGTACGCAGCCTGGAGGAGGAACTGGGCCTTGAACTGGTGCGCCGTGGGCAGCGCTTCGAAGGTTTCACCGAAGCCGGCGAGCGCGTACTCGCCTGGGCCCGGAGCCTGCTGGCAGCGCATGACGGGCTCTACGCAGAAGCGGCGGCCTGTCGCGGCCAACTGGTCGGCACCCTGCGCCTGGGCGTGGTGCCGCTGGCAGGTTTCGACCCCATGCAGCTGATCGAGCTGTTCGCCCAGCGCCACCCGGAACTGCGCTTCCAACTGTTCGCCCTGAGCTCGGAGAACATCCTCGAAGGCCTCGGCCGCAATCAGCTGGACCTCGGCCTGTCGTACCTCGACCGCCTCGACCGCGAACATTTCGAAAGCCTCGAACTCGCCGCTACCCGCATGGGCCTGCTGCACGACCGTCGGCATTTCCAGATCGATAGCCCGAGCCTGAGCTGGGACGCACTGGCGGAGCTGCCGCTGGGCCTGCTCTCGGCCGGCATGCACTTCCGCCAATCCATCGACCACGGCTTCCGCAGCCGCGGCCTGGCGCCCCGGGCACGCCTGGAAACCGACGCCGTGCACCAGTTGGTGCAAGCCGTCGAGCGCGGGCTGTGCTGCGCGATCATGCCGCTGGGCAGCGGGCTGGATGCCCAGGGTGAACACTTCGTGCTGACCCCGATCGACGACGCGCGCACCCTGTCGCCACTCGGGCTGATCCTGCGCCGCAGCGAGCCACGCTCGGCGCTGGCCGAAGCCTGCTTCAACGAAGCGGCGGTCCTGCTGGGCAGCGACTCGCCCGACCGATAAACCGCATCTATCACAACATCGACAGCAGCCATTAGACGCTACCCCGGCATCGGCATAGGCTGGTTGCATTACTAGAACCACAGGGCTCAGCCCATGCCTTGCCTGATCACCCGCCCGGCCAGCGCCGCGGTCCGGGATGCCGTCGTGCCTGCCGACGGCTACAGCTACGTCGAACTCACCCCGCAAGGTGCCGGCGGCCGCGCCGCATTGGCCGGGGAAACCGCCCTGGCCATCGCCTACAACGGGCTCAGCCAGGCCGTGATGATGGTCTCGCCGAACGACCTGGAAGACTTCGTCCACGGTTTCAGCCTCGGTGCCGGCCTCATCGAGTCCATCGACGATATCTATGACGTGAGCCTGACGGCACATGGCGAGGCCATTACCGCCGAGGTGCAGGTCAGCAATCGCGCCTTCTGGGCCCTCAAGGACCAGCGCCGGCAACTGGCCGGCAACACAGGCTGCGGCCTGTGTGGCGTCGAGGCCCTGGACCAGGCGCTGCCCGGCCTGCCGGTATTGCCGCGCGCGCCCCTTCCACCCGCCGCCCATTTCGACCACTTGCGCGAGCGGGTCAACGCCGTGCAGGAGATCGGCCGCCGCAGCGGCGCGCTGCATGCTGCACTGTTCGTCGATGCCGCCGGCGAGATTCGCCTGTGCCGCGAGGACATCGGCCGCCACAACGCCCTCGACAAACTGGTCGGCGCGCTCAAGCGCCAGCGCCTGGAGCTGGCCGGCGGCTTTGCTGTGGTGACCAGCCGCTGCAGCCTGGAACTTATCCACAAGGCCGTTCGCGCCGGGCTCCCCACCCTGGTCAGCCTGTCCGCTCCCACCGCGCTCACCGTGCAGTGGGCCCGCGAGCACAACCTGAACCTGATCCACCTACCCCATCGCAGCGCACCCCGGGTCTACAGCCCGGCGCCACCAGCGGCCTGAACGCCCGCTTTTTCAAAGAAAGAGATTCCATGAGCCTGCAGCAAGAAAATCCCCGCTACCAACCCTACAAGGGCGCCGCCGCTGGCTGGGGCGCGCTGATCAGCGTCACGCGCTTCTGGCTGGACAGCAAACAGCCGTTCAAGAACCTGCGCGCCCTGCTCAAGACCAACCAGAACGGTGGCTTCGACTGCCCTGGCTGCGCCTGGGGCGACTCCCCCGAAGACGGGCGGGTGAAGTTCTGCGAGAACGGCGCCAAGGCAGTTAACTGGGAGGCCACCAAGCGCCGCGTGGACCCGGCATTCTTCGCCCGTCACAGCGTCACTTCGCTGCGCGAGCAGAGCGATTACTGGCTCGAATACCAGGGCCGCCTGACCGATCCGATGCGCTACGACCCGGCCACCGACCGCTACCGGCCGATCGCCTGGGACGACGCCTTCGCGCTGATTGCCGAGCACCTGAACGCGCTGGAAAACCCCAACCAGGCCGAGTTCTACACCTCCGGCCGGGCCAGCAACGAGGCGGCCTTCCTCTACCAGTTGTTCGTCCGCGCCTTCGGCACCAACAACTTCCCCGACTGCTCGAACATGTGCCACGAGGCCAGCGGCGTGGCTCTGGGCCAGAGCGTCGGCATCGGCAAGGGCACCGTGACCTTCGATGACTTCGAGCACGCCGATGCAATCTTCGTCTTCGGCCAGAACCCCGGCACCAACCACCCGCGCATGCTCGAACCGCTGCGCGAAGCGGTGAAGCGCGGCGCCCAGGTGGTCGCCTTCAACCCGCTCAAGGAGCGCGGCCTGGAGCGCTTCCAGCACCCGCAGCACGCTCTGGAAATGCTCACCAATGGCTCCGAGCCGCTGAACACTGCCTTCTTCCGCCCGGCACTGGGTGGCGACATGGCTGCCGTGCGCGGCATGGCCAAGTTCCTCCTGCAGTGGGAGCGCGAAGCCCAGGCCAAGGGCGAGCCGGCCGTGTTCGACCACGCCTTCATCGCCGAGCATACCCAGGGCGTCGACGCCTACCTGGCGGTGCTGGACGACACCAGCTGGGACCACATCGTCCAGCAGTCGGGCCTGAGCCTCGCGGAAATCGAGCAGGCGGCGATCATGTACCGCCGCGCCGAGCGGGTGATCGTCTGCTGGGCCATGGGCATCACCCAGCACCATCACTCGGTACCGACCATCCAGGAACTGGTCAGCCTGCAACTGTTGCGCGGCAATGTCGGCCGCCCCGGCGCCGGCCTGTGCCCGGTACGCGGCCACAGTAATGTGCAGGGCGACCGCACCATGGGCATCAACGACCGCCCGCCGGCCGCCCTGCTCGATGCCATCGAACGGCGCTTCCAGTTCAAGGTGCCGCGCGCGAATGGCCACAACACCGTCGAGGCGATCAACGCCATGCTCGACGGCCAGGCCAGGGTCTTCATCGGTCTGGGCGGCAACTTCGCCCAGGCGACCCCGGACAGCCCGCGCACTCATCAATCCTTGCGCAATTGCGCGCTGACCGTGCAGATCAGCACCAAGCTCAACCGCAGCCACCTCACCGTGGGCGGCGACGCGCTGATCCTGCCGTGCCTGGGGCGCACCGACATCGACCGTCAGGCTGAAGGCCCGCAGGCAGTGACCGTGGAAGACTCCTTCAGCATGATCCACGCATCCTTCGGACAGTTGGAACCGTCGTCAAAACAGATGCGCTCGGAGCCGGCCATCATCGCCGGCATCGCCAAGGCCACCCTGGGCAACCACCCGGTGGACTGGGACGCGATGATCGCCAACTACGACCGCATCCGCGACCTGATCGCCGACACCATCCCCGGCTTCAGCGACTTCAATCGCCGTGTGGCCAACCCCGGCGGCTTCCACCTGGGCAACTCGGCGGGCTCGCGGCGCTGGAACACCGCCAGCGGCAAGGCCAACTTCCACCACCACCCGCTGCCAGCGGACCTGGTCCACGCGAAGATCCGCGAGACCGGCCAGGAGCCGCACCTGATCCTGCAGACGCTGCGCTCCCACGACCAGTACAACACCACCATCTACGGCCTGGACGACCGCTACCGCGGCGTACGCGGCCACCGCGAAGTGGTGTTTGCCAACGAGGCAGACATCCGCCGCCTGGGCTTCGAGCCGGGCGAGAAAGTAGACATGGTGTCGCTCTGGTCCGATGGCGTGGACCGCCGCGTCAACGGCTTCACCCTGCTGGCCTACGACATTCCCGCCGGCCAGGCTGCGGCGTACTACCCGGAGACCAACCCGCTGGTGCCGCTGGACAGCCACGGTGTCGGCAGCCACACGCCAACCTCCAAGTTCGTCGCCATCCGCTTCGAGAAAGCGCGACCGAGCCAGCGCATCGCGTGATGCCCTTCACGGCGCTCCCACCGGACCGCCGTCCAACCCCCGTTCGCGAACGGGCCAGCTCCTACAGAAAAGCCGCTGCTCTTTTGTAGGAGCGAGCGTGCTCGCGAAGCTTTTCTCGGACGCACCCTTGCCTCGTCTTGCGAAAAATCCGCTAGACGCGCATCGAGTAGGAAGAGGCTGAAAGGTAAACTCGGAAGGAAAAGGGCGCTTTCCGTGAAAAGCCATCATTTCAATGGCATCTTGTGAGAAAAACACATCAAAAGCGGAACCCTGGAATAACACTCAGACCGCCCAAAATCGAAAAAGTTCTGACCTAAAATCAAATACTTGCATTATTTGATGAAAGTCGTGTTACTCGTCGGAACCCCCTTGTCAGAGCCTTCGCACGAACCGAGGATCGCCCCCAACATCCCCACAGAGAGATCCTCTCTATGAAGTACTCCTCGATGCTCCTGTTGTCTCTTGCGCTGGTCGGTGGCACCGCCTTCGCGGACGGCGACACCCGTGCCGGCGTCGGTGGCGCCCTGGGCGGGGTATTGGGCACTGCGGTCGGCCAGGCGGTCGGCGGCAGCACCGGCGCCGCCATTGGTGGTGGCCTTGGCGGTGCAGCAGGCGGCGCCATGGGCGCACGCCACGGCAACAAGACAGAAGCCGCCATCGGCGGTGGCCTGGGCGCCGCGGGCGGCCAGGTGCTGGGCAACAAGATGGGCGGCACCACGGGCGGCCTGATCGGCGCGGCCCTGGGTGGCGGCGCCGGTGGGGCACTGGGTAACCACTACGCCGACAGCAACCGCGACGATGACGACGACTACGATGGTCGCCGCGGCTACCGCCATGCGCGCTATGACGATCGTCGCTACGACCGCCACTGGCACGATAACGGTCGCCACCGCGGCTGGTACAAGCACAAGCACCACCGCCGCCACTGGGACTGATCCAGGGCATTGCAAACCTCGATCAGTCCACGTAAGCGACGACTGACAGCCGGGCCAGATTGCCCGGCTGTTTTCTGTGCGGGACAATTTCATCATTCCTTTCCTACTTTCAGGTTCGCAACATGCGTAAGACTCTTTCTGTTCTGGCACTGGCCCTGCTGGCCAGCCACGCCGTGGCCGACGACACCAAATCCGCCATTGGCGGCGGTGTCGGTGGCGCACTGGGCAACGTGGTGGGCGGCGCCCTGGGCGGCTCCACCGGTGCAGCCATCGGTGCCGGCGTAGGCGGTGCAGCTGGCGGCGCAATGGGCGCGAAGAACGGCAACAAGACCGAGGCGGCCATCGGCGGCGGCCTGGGCGCAGCGGGTGGCTCGGTCATCGGCAACAAGGTTGGCGGCTCGACCGGCGGCGCCATTGGCGCAGGCCTGGGCGGCGCGGCTGGCGGTGCACTGGGCAACCACCTGGCCGGTGACAACGACGACGATCACCACAGCGGCAACAAGAGCCACCACAAGGGCAAAGGCCACTACAAGCACAAACACAAGCATCACGACGACTGACAGATGCCTGTATGAAAAAGCCCGCCAATTGGCGGGCTTTTTCGTTCAGGGCTTCGATATCAAGCGCAGGCCGGCAAACACGACAACAACGCACTCAGCTCCGCCGGCGGGCGTCGCTCGATGCGCCGGTACTCGCTACCGTCATCGGTACGTGCGAGCCAACCGCCATCCACCAGCGACCGTCGCAGCAACAGGTGGTCGCCCAGGCACTCCTGGGCCCGCAGCCGTTCGTTGATTTCCTTCTCGCTCCAACGCTGGCGTGGCGGCAGCCTTGACCACAGCACCCACAGGCAGGCCTCGCGGTGGCTGTGTTTCTTCGGCCAGCGCTGCAGGCAGCCGGACTCGTCGAAATAGCGTCGCCATTGTTCGACGCGGCGGAAATCCACTACCGCCTCGGGCTCGGCTACGCGCGACAGGCGCGCTTCGGCCTGCTGGCTCGCGCGCAAGGCCTGGTAGTTACGGAAGCCAACCGCGCGGGCCAGCAGGTTGAGCATCTCGACGTGGCTGGGCCGTTCGGACGTTTCGTCCAGCTGGCGGGCCAGCGATTTCGCCAGGGCGGAGATGTCGGGAGCGTGATAGGGCAAGCGTTGCCTGGACACAGTGCAATCCTCGTTGCGTGCCAAGACCTCGCGGAGGAGGTAATCGGGGGTCGCCGACTTCCGATGCGGCACTGGGAAAGTGTGTCGGATCGTCAAAGATGCGGGGAACCGCGCGGCAGGTTTAGCGCTCTCCATACGGAGGCGGCGACGCCTGGGTGAACTGCCGACCGGCGGCCAGCATAGGCTTGGCGGACCACCCGGGACAAGCCCCATGTCATCCGGCCAGCCTCGTATAGGCTTGTCGGGAAGGGATCACTGGCCACAAGGAGTCATTCGTGAAAGCGCTTGCTGCCGCCGGTCTGCTGCTGTCGCTTGGCGCCGTGCAGACCGCGCACGCCGGGGACTGGCAGGTCTGCCAGATGGAAGTGGAGATCATCGGGGCGCTCAAACTGCCCGTGCGGGGCCTGGAAGGCCGCGTGGAGTCGGTCAAGCCACGGGCCGCCGGCGCGGATTGCCCGAATCGGGGCGCGCTGATCGCCTTCGAGCCGGAAAGCGCCGACTGGCAGAGCATGATCCCGCGTAAGCATTGGCCAGCGCCAGGGCAGCGGGTGTGGATGCGCTACCAGTACCTCGATGGCATCTGCAAGGGCGACGGCAACAGCCGGCCGTGCCGGATCGAGCATTATCCAATGGGCTGGTGACGCAACCGCTGTAGGAGCGAGCTTGCTCGCTCCTACGAAGAGCAGGTCAGACTCGCACCAGTACGTCCATCGCCTCCCGCAACGGCCCCGGAATCGACACCGGCCGGTTGCTGGCCCGATCTACGAATACATGCACGAACTTGCCCGCCGCGCAGGCCAGGTTCTCGCCCTCGCGGAAGATCGCCAGCTCGTACTGCACCGAACTGTTGCCCAGCTTGCCGACCCGCAGGCCGACCTCGATGCGCTCGGGGAAGGCCACCGGCGCGAAATAATCACAGCTGGAGCTGACCACGAAGCCCACCACCTCGCCGCCGTGGATATCCAGGCCACCGCGCTCGATCAGGTAGGTGTTCACTGCCGTGTCGAAGAAGCCGTAGTAGGTCACGTTGTTCACGTGGCCGTAGATATCGTTGTCGTGCCAGCGGGTGGTGATCGGCTGGAAGTGCGCGTAGTCGGTGCGGCTGGGGTGCTGTTCGCTCATCGGGTTCTCAGAAGGCGGCTCGGTAGATGGCCAGCGCGTCACTCTCGCTGACTTCGCGGGGATTATTCACCAGCAGGCGCTGCTGCAACATCGCATCAGCGGCCAGGCGCGGCAGGCTGGCTTCCGGTACACCAGCATCGCGCAGGCGCGACGGCAGGCCGCTGCGCGGGCTGAGGTCGGCCAGCTCGGCGATGAACTGCTCGGTGCGGTCGGCATCGCTGCGCAGGCGCTCGCCCAGCAGCAACGGCGCGAGTTCGGCGTAGAGCGGCGCGGCGTTGGGCGCATTGAAGCGGATCACCTCCGGCAGCACCAGCGCATTGCTCAGGCCGTGGGGGATATGGAAGTGCCCACCCAGCGGATAGGCCAGCGCGTGCACGGCGGCCACCGGAGCGTTGGCGAAGGCCTGGCCGGCCAGGCAGGCGCCCAGCAGCATGGCCTGGCGCGCCTCGCGGTTGCTGCCGTTGTGCACGGCTTCGTCGAGGTTCAGCGCCAGCAGGCGCAGCCCTTCGCGAGCCAGCAGGTCAGACAGCGGGTTCTTCTTCAGCTTGCTGGTGTAGGCCTCGATGGCGTGGACCATGGCGTCGATGCCGGTGGCGGCGGTGACCGCCGGCGGCAGGCCGAGGGTGAGGTCGGCGTCGAGTACGGCTAGGTCCGGCAGCAGGTGCGGGCTGACCACGCCCATCTTGGTGGTCTCGCCGGTGGTGACGATGGCGATGGGCGTTACTTCCGAACCGGTACCCGCAGTGGTCGGCACCTGGATCAGCGGCAGGCGCGGGCCGCAGGCGTTGCCGACGCCGAAGAGGTCCTTCAGTCCCTGGGATGCCGACGGATGCGCCAGCAGCGCCACCAGCTTGGCAACGTCCATCGAGCTGCCGCCGCCATAGCCGATCACCAGTTGCGCAGCCATCTTGCGAGCCTGCTCGGCAGCTTCCAGCACGACGCTTTCCGGCGGGTCGGCCACCACCTGATCGAAGACTTCCACCGCCACGCCGGCCTGGGCGAAGCCGGGCAGCACGCCGTCGAGCATGTTCAGGCGGGTGATACCTGGGTCGGTGACGATGAGCACGCGCTGGGCGCCGCGCTCGCGGCAGAGTTCACCCAGGCGGGCGGCGGAGCCACTCTCGCAGAGGATCTGCGCGGTGGTGGCGAAGCTGAAAGGCTGCATGACGGTCCCCGGTCTTGTCGTTGTAGTGCGGAAAATCCGTAGGCCACTGCTTGGCGGCCAGCCGAAGGAGCATAGCAACGGCGAGCATCCCCATGAAACCCTGTACCGCCAGGCGAAACAGTTATTCACCAAATGAATGGCAAGGCACGGCGCGGCGCGCAAGGGCGCGCCGGAGCGGATTCATCCGCGATCGGTTTCCGGCGGCGCCGAGCAGGCCGATTGCCCATCGCGGACGGAGCCTGCCCCTGCGAATCAGCCACGCAGAAACGAAAAAGGCCGGCATTGCGCCGGCCGCTTCTTCATCGAGGGCAGGTCAGACAGCGACCGGCGCCTTGATGTGCGGGTGGGCTTCGTAGCCGACCAGCTCGAAGTCCTCGAAGCGGAAGTCGAACAGGTCCTTCACCTCGGGGTTGATCTTCATGGTGGGCAGCGGCAGCGGCTGGCGGGTCAACTGCAGGTCGGTCTGCTCCAGGTGGTTGGCGTACAGGTGGCAGTCGCCGCCAGTCCAGATGAACTCGCCCGGCTCGAAGCCCGCGACCTGCGCAACCATCAGGGTCAGCAGCGCGTAGCTGGCGATGTTGAAGGGCACGCCGAGGAAGATGTCGGCCGAACGCTGGTACAGCTGGCAGCTGAGCTTGCCGTCGGCGACATAGAACTGGAACAGCGCGTGGCACGGCGGCAGGGCCATTTGGTCGATCAGCGCGGGGTTCCACGCGGAGACGATCAGCCGGCGCGAGTCCGGGTTCTTCTTCAGCATCTCCATCAGGTTGGCGATCTGGTCGATATGGCGGCCGTCCGGCGCCGGCCAGGAGCGCCACTGGTACCCGTAGACCGGGCCCAGGTCGCCGTTCTCGTCGGCCCATTCGTCCCAGATCGAGACGCCGTTTTCCTTCAGGTAGGCGATGTTGGTCGAACCTTTGAGGAACCACAGCAGCTCATGGACGATCGATTTGAGGTGGCACTTCTTGGTGGTCACCAGCGGGAAGCCTTCGGCGAGGTCGAAGCGCATCTGGTGGCCGAACACACTGTAGGTGCCGGTGCCGGTGCGGTCGCTCTTGAAGGTGCCGTGTTCGCGCACGTGGCGCATGAGGTCGAGGTACTGTTTCATCGCGAAGGTTTCACCCAAAAGCCGGTCGGTGAGGCTCTGCGGCGCGGCTCCGGGGTGGGCCGCCGGCAGAACGATTCGCCCGGCAGAATCTGAACAAGCGGCAATACTAAGGGCCTGGGCCCGGTCTCGCCACCCTGGCCGACCAACACCCGATTCAAGCGGCGCCAGACCGCGCTCCCCAACCGTTCGTCTGTTGCAAGAGAGGTCGACATGTCCGAGGCACAGCTGCCCGCCTTTCCTTTTTCGCGCCGTCGCCTGCTGGCAGTGGCGTGCGCCAGTGCCGCTCTGGGCGGTGTACTGCTCAGCCCGGCCGCACGTACCTGGGCCGCGATGACGCCCCAGGCGGCGACGGAGCTGGACGAGTTCATGACCCTGTCCCAGCGCCTGACCGGCCGCAGCAACCTCGACCCGCGCATCGGCGAACGCCTGTTCGGCGTCCTGGCCCAGCGCGACACGGCACTTCGGCAGAGTCTCGCGGAACTGCTGGATCGCCTGGGCGACGCGCCGGCTACCTGGAACGAGCGCCAACAGTGGCTGGCCCGGCAGATTCTCGGCGGCTGGTACCTGGGCCAGATCGGCGATGACACCAGCGCCACGGTGGTCACCTACGAACAGGCGCTGATGTTCCGCGCCGTGGACGACGTGCTGGTGATCCGCAGCTATTGCCCGAACAAGCCCGGCTTCTGGGCGGCGCAACCGACCGAGCGGGGGGCCTGAGCATGGCCGATACGCAACGCGCCGATTTCGTGGTGGTCGGCTCCGGCGTCGCTGGCGCGCTGGTCGCCCATCAGTTGGCGCTGGCCGGCAAGGATGTGCTGATCCTCGAAGCCGGCCCCCGCATGGGGCGCTGGGAGATCGTCGAGCGCTTCCGCAACCAGGCGGACAAGTCCGACAACCAGGCGCCCTACCCGTCCAGCCCGTACGCGCCGCATCCGCAGTTCAAGCCGGACAACCATTACCTGATCCAGAAAGGCGAACACCCTTACGATGTGCAGTACATCCGCGCCGTGGGCGGCACCACCTGGCACTGGGCGGCGTCGGCCTGGCGCTTCCTGCCCAATGATTTCAAGTTGCTCAGCCTCTACGGCGTGGGCCGCGACTGGCCCATCGAGTACGCCGAACTGGAGCCCTGGTACCAGCGCGCCGAAGAGGAACTGGGCGTCTGGGGACCGGGTGACGAAGAGCTCGATTCGCCGCGCAGCCAGCCCTACCCGATGCCGCCGTTGCCGTTGTCGTGGAACGAGCAGCGCATCAAGACCCTGCTCAACGCCAACGGCTACCGCGTGGTCACCGAACCGGTGGCGCGCAACAGCCGCCCCTACGATGGCCGGCCGACCTGCTGCGGCAACAACAACTGCATGCCCATCTGTCCCATCGGCGCGATGTATAACGGCATCGTCCACGTCGAGAAGGCCGAGGCCGCCGGCGCGCGGCTGATCGAGAACGCCGTGGTGTTCAAGCTGGAAAAGGGCGACGGCGGCAAGATAGTCGCGGCGCTGTACAAGGACCCGCAGGGCAACGAGGTGCGCGTCGAGGGCGACACCTTCATCCTCGCTGCCAATGGCATCGAGACGCCCAAGCTGATGCTGATGTCCGACGTCGGCAACAGCTCCGACATGGTCGGCCGCAACCTCATGGACCACCCCGGCACCGCCGTGCAGTTCTATGCCGACGAGAAGCTCTGGCCGGGCCGCGGCCCGCAGGAGATGACCTCCATGGTGGGCTTCCGCGACGGCGCCTTCCGCAGCGAATACGCGTCGAAGAAGATTCACCTGTCCAACCTCTCGCGCACCGATCAGGTGGCCGCCGAACTGATCCGCCACGGACCACTGCTGCTGGGCCACGACCTGGAAGCGAAGATCCGCGACCGCGCCGCGCGCTTCGTGCGCTTCGACAGCTTCCACGAAATCCTCCCGCATCCGGAGAACCGCATCGTGCCCAGCGCTAGCGAGCGCGACGCGGCGGGCATTCCCAAGCCCGAGTTCACCTATGCGATGGACGACTACGTGCGCAAGAGCGCGGCACATACCCGCGAGGTCTACGCCCATGCGGCGAAACTGCTGGGTGGCGAGGAGGTGAAGTTCGACGACAGCTTCGCCAACAACAACCACATCACCGGCACTGTGCTGATGGGCGCCGACCCGAAGGATTCGGTGGTGGATGCGCAGTGCCGCTGCCACGACCATCCCAACCTGTTCATCGCCAGCAGTGGCGTGATGCCCACCGTCGGCTCGGTGAATTGCACCCTGACCATCGCCGCCCTGGCCCTGCGCCTGGCCGAACAGCTGAAGCGGGAGGCCAAGGCATGAAGCGTCTGGTCCTGCTCGCCCTACTGGCCGCTCCCCTGGCCTCGCACGCCGCCAAGGCTCTCGATCCCGCCCCGCAGGAGCTGCTGCAGCGCGGCGAATACCTGGCCCGCGCCGGCGACTGCGCCGCCTGCCACACCGCGCCGGGCGGCAAGCCCTTCGCTGGCGGCCTGCCACTGGCCACGCCGCTGGGCGCGGTGTATTCCAGCAACATCACCCCCGACCCGAAGACCGGCATCGGCAGCTACAGCTACGACGACTTCGCCCGCGCCCTGCGCGACGGCGTGGCCAAGGGCGGCACCCGCCTCTACCCGGCAATGCCCTACACCGCCTACGCGAAGATCACCGACGAGGACATGAAGGCGCTCTACGCCTGGTTCCTCGAAGGCGGCGTGCAGGCCGTCGCGCAGCCCAACCAGGACTCCGACATCGCCTGGCCGCTGAACATGCGCTGGCCGCTGGCGATCTGGAACCTGCTGTTTCACCAGGATTCGGTCTACCAGCCCAACCCGAAGCAGAGCCCGGCCTGGAACCGCGGCGCCTACCTGGTCCAGGGTCTGGCGCATTGCGGCACCTGCCACACGCCGCGCGGCATGGCCTTCCAGGAGAAGGCCGTGGACGAACGCACTACCGGATTCCTCTCCGGCGCCGCGCTGGGCGGCTGGTACGCCTTCAACATCACCCCCGACACCCATAGCGGCATCGGCGGCTGGAGTGACGCGGAGATCGCTCAGTACCTGAAGACCGGCCGCGTGCCGGGTAAGGCGCAGGCGGCCGGGCCCATGGCCG
The DNA here is from genome assembly GCF_001672555.2 of Pseudomonas sp. AU11447. NCBI lineage: Bacteria > Pseudomonadati > Pseudomonadota > Gammaproteobacteria > Pseudomonadales > Pseudomonadaceae > Pseudomonas > Pseudomonas sp. AU11447. The sequence continues at coordinate 109,026 of NZ_LZDG02000089.1, forward strand.
AGGCGGTGCAGCACAGTTTCCAGTACATGACCGACGCCGACCTGCTGGCCATCGCCAGCTACCTGCGCAGCGTGCCGGTGGTCAGCGATGGCGAACGCAAGGCACGCTTTGCCTGGGGCGAGCCGGCAGACGACGTGGTCACCTTGCGCGGCCAGGACTTCGCCGCACAAAAGCATGACGATGGTGCGCGCCTGTACCTGGGCAATTGCGCCAGCTGCCACTCCTGGAGCGGCGAAGGGGTGAAGGACGGCTACTACCCGATGCTGCTGAAGAACAGCGCCGTGGGCGCCCTGCAGCCGGACAACCTGGTGCAGGTGGTACTGGGCGGCGTGCACCGCAAGGTCGGCGACGAGGAGATGTTCATGCCCGGCTTCGCCGGCACGCTGAATGACGAGCAGATCGCCACGCTGGTGAACTATCTCACGGCACAGTTCGGCAATCCGGAGGTAAAGGTCGACAGCGCGCGGGTCGCCGAAATCCGCCAGCCTTGAGCAGGGCTGGCGCCCCTCACCGAAGGGATCACGGGCCGGCCTGATTCGCGTTGACAGGCCGGCGCCCCCTCGTCGAAGCTGCGCCGATTCGTGGAGTTGTCCAGAAGAACAATGGAAGTCGAATGACCAAGCCGAAGAAGCCTGCTCCACGCCCCGCGAGCGCGCCGCGCAAGCCCTATCGCGGATGGCTGCTGGCCGCCTGCGCCGGCCTGTTGCTGATGGCCACCATCGGCCTGTGGTGGTCGGTGCAGAGCAGCACCCCTGCGCTGCCGGTGTCTGCCAGCGCACCAGCCAAAGCCCCGGCATCGACTCCTGTTCCGCCGGCAGTACCGGCGGCACCCACCACGACGATGGTCGACGAACAGCAATGCCAGGGCTGTCACGCCGACCAGTTCAAGAGCTGGCAGGGCTCGCACCACCAGCAGGCGATGAAGCCGGCTGCCGAAGGCAATGTGCTGGGCAACTTCGACAACGTCACCTTCAAGGGCGAGACCGAGACCACCCGTTTCTTCCGCAAGGACGGCGAGTACTGGGTCAATACCGCCGGCGCCGACGGCAAGCCGGCGGACTTCAAGGTTGCCTACACCTTTGGTTTCGAACCGCTGCAGCAATACCTGATCGACTATCCCGGCGGTCGCCTGCAAGCCCTCGGCGTGGCCTGGGATAGTCGCAAGCACCAGTGGTTCCAGCTGATGCCCGGCCAGGGTATCGACCACAAGGACGAGCTGCACTGGACCCGCCCGGCGCAGAACGCCAACTTCATGTGCATCGAATGCCACACCACCGGCTTCAAGCGCAATTACGACGCCACGACCGACAGCTTCGCCAGCCACTGGAACAGCCTCGGCGTCGGCTGCCAGGCCTGCCATGGCCCTGCATCCCGGCACCTGGAATGGGCGCAGAAGCCCGACCGCAGCGCGGACAAGGGGTTCGAAGTGCCGCTGCAGAACGCCAGCCAGGCGACCATCGTCGAGACCTGCGCACGCTGCCACGCGCGCCGCGCACCGCTGGCCGACGGCTTCCAGAACAAGCATCGTTTCATGGACGACTACCTGCCCAGCACGCTGACCCGCGAGCTGTACGAGATCGACGGCAAGATCAAGGACGAAGTCTTCGAATGGGGTTCCTTCACCCAGAGCAAGATGTTCGCCAAAGGGGTCCAGTGCACCGATTGCCACAACCCCCACAGCGGCGAGCTGAAGGCGCCGGGCAATGGCGTCTGCCTGCAATGCCACAACACGGCAGCCAGGCCGGTGCGCCCGCAGATCGACGGCAAGGGCCTGCAGGCGAAGAACTACGACTCGCCCGAGCACACACATCACCAACCCGGTACACCGGGCGCGCAATGCACCGCCTGCCACATGCCGGGGCGTTACTACATGGTCAACGACTACCGCCACGACCATGGATTCACCCTGCCGAACCCCGCCCATGCCCGTCGCATCGGTGCACCGGACGCCTGCCAGGCCTGCCACCGCGACATGCCAGGCAAGCAGCTCGGCGCGAAATTCCGCGAGTGGTTCTCCAGCGAGCTGCCGGCCAAACCTAACGCCTCCAGCAACCCCGCGCCGCGCTATGACGACACCCTGTGGAAGGCGCGCAACGGCAAGCCCGGCGCCTCCCGCGCGCTGCACCTACTGCTGGCGACGACCGACCTGCCGGCGATCCGCCGGGCGACCCTGCTTGCCGAACTACCCAGCTACCCCAGCCAGCGCTCGCTCGAGTTGGTGGCCCTGGGCCTGAAGGAAGCCGACCCGCTGGTGCGCAACGCCGCCATCGAGGCTCTGCCGGCACTCGCGGGCGCCCCACAGCAGGCCATGCTGCTGGCGCCGTTGCTCAATGACCCGATCCGCGCCGTACGTATCGCCGCAGCCTGGCAACTGGCCCAGCTCCCGCCACCAGTTCGCGCCAGCATCGGAGCGGCCCTGGGCAAGGGTCTCGAAGAGTACGAACAGGTTCAGCACGAGCTTGCCGAGCGCGCCGAGGCCAATCTCAACCTCGCCATGCTCTACCAGCAGACCGATCGGGGCGATCAGGTGGAACCGGCGCTGCGCGCCGCCATTCAGCGCAACCCCGACTTCCTGCCCGCGCGGGTCACGCTGATCCAGTGGCTGGAGGGCAATGGCCGGGCAGCCGAAGCCAGGCAAGCGCTGGATGAAGGCTTGCGCCTGTTCCCCACCTCCGGCCTGCTGCACCACGTCAATGGCCTCGGCCTGGTGCGCCAGGGGCAACGTACGCAGGCGCTCAAGGAACTGCGCGAAGCGGTGCGCCTGAGCCCGGACGACGACCAGTTCCGCTTCGTCCTGGCAATCGCCCTGCATGACACCGGCGACAGCGACGGCGCCTGCCACGAGCTGGAATTACTGCTGCAGCGCCACCCTGCCAACCGCTCGGCACGCCTGGCGCTGATCGACTACCTGCGCGAAACCGGGCAGTTCCAGAAGGTGCAGCAGTTCACCGCAGAACTGGAGCAGCAGAATCCGGACGATCCCGCGCTAAAACGTGAGTGAAAATTCCGACGACAGGCCGGAACCGCTGAAGCCTCCAAGGCTCTGATTGGCGCGCAATCATCCAAGGAGACACCATGCGTCGCCGTTTCGCCCCTGTCGTCGTAGCCCTCACCCTTCTCCCCCTCGCCTCGGCCATGGCCGAGGACCGCAGCTTCTGGCGCGGCGTCCTCACCTCCGGCGCCACCACCGCCTCGAGCTACCTGACCAGCCGCGACGATCACAAGCTGATCGGCCCGGCCCAGGACGACGCCGCCAGCTTCATCGCCACCGATGGCGCCATCCGCGGCCCCTACCTGGAAGCCACGCTGCAGCAGATGCGCAGCGCCGACCCGGCCCTGGCGCAAGCCAGCGACGCGGAGCTGGCCTCGGCAATCCTGGCCGCCCAGCGCTGACCCACGCGAGGCGCGCGGGCAACCGCTCGCGCACCTCGCGCGGATAATCTTGGAACTCCCGCCAGCCGCTGCGCCTCTCACCTGTACACGGACCTTCCGGAGGTGTAACCGATGCGTACCGCGAAACTGGCCACTGCCTTTGCCCTTCTCGCCCTGCCCGTTGCCTCGGCCATGGCCGACGGCGACTTCTGGCGCGACGTCATCTCATCCGGCGCCACAACCGCGTCGACCTACCTGACCTTCAAGCACGACAAGCTGATCGTCGCCGCCCAGGACGATGCGAGCGCGTTCGTCGCCAGTGACGGTGCGATCCGCGGCCCGTACCTGGAAGCAGCCATCACCCGCCTGCGCAGCGACGACGCCGCGCTGCAGGATCGCAGCGACATGGAACTGGCCAACGCCATTCTCGTCCGCCGAGATGACGCACCCGCCCAGTGATACCCACCGGCGCGGCCCGTGGCGCTCGCCGCGGGCCAAGCCGGCGGGGCGCGGCTGTGTTCTACTGACACTCCAATTCCGACACGGAGTGTCCCATGAACGATCCCATCCAGCCGCTGAAGATCACCCTGATCCTGCTGATCGTCAGTGAAGGCTTCTGGCTGCTCAGCCGCCTGCTCAGCGTGGTCGGCCTGGAGATCTATTCGCTGCTGCCATCCGCCGTCTACAACCTGATCGGCATGCTCAGCAATGTGCTGATGATCGTGCTGTTTGCGCTACTGATCCGCCTGATCGGCCGGTTGCAGCTGAAGCCCTGAGGCCCTCTGCCGGACCAGCTCGCTCCCACGCCCGAACGAACCCGTACGAAAAACAAAAAAGCCGCCCGAAGGCGGCTTTTTCAATTCAACGCACCGCTCAATCGCGGTAATCGTCCACCGGCACGCAGGCGCAGAACAGGTTGCGGTCGCCGTAGACGTTGTCCACACGGTTCACTGCCGGCCAGTACTTGAAGGCACGGGTGTGCTCGGTGGGGGTCACCGCTTCGGCGATCTGGTAGGGGCGATCCCACAACCCGGTCACATCCGCCAGGGTGTGCGGCGCGCCCTTGAGCGGGTTGGCTTCGGCCGGCCATTCGCCGGTCTCGACCTTGGCGATCTCCGCGCGGATCGACAGCATCGCCTCGATGAAGCGGTCCAGCTCGTGCTTGGACTCGCTCTCGGTAGGCTCGATCATCAGCGTGCCCGGCACCGGGAAGGACATGGTCGGGGCGTGGAAGCCGTAGTCCATCAGGCGCTTGGCAACGTCCTCCTCGCTGATCCCGGTCTGCGCCTTGAGCGGACGCAGGTCGAGGATGCACTCGTGGGCAACGCGCTCGTTGCGGCCACGGTAGAGCACCGGGAAGGCGCCATCGAGCTGCTGGGCCAGGTAGTTGGCGTTGAGGATCGCCACCTCGGTGGCGTCGGCCAGCTGCGGGCCCATCATGGCGATGTACATCCAACTGATCGGCAGAATGCTGGCGCTGCCCCAGGGCGCGGCGCTGACCGCGCCGTTGAGCGGGTTCGGGCCTTCGATGCGGATCACCGGGTGGTTGGCGACGAAGGGCGCGAGGTGCTTCTTCACGCCGATCGGGCCCATGCCCGGGCCGCCACCGCCGTGGGGAATGCAGAAGGTCTTGTGCAGGTTCATGTGCGACACGTCGGCACCGATGTCCGCCGGACGCGCCAGGCCGACCTGGGCGTTGAGGTTGGCGCCGTCCATGTAGACCTGGCCGCCGTGGCCGTGGATGACCTCGCAGATTTCGCGGATGCCTTCCTCGTACACCCCATGGGTGGACGGGTAGGTGATCATCAGGCAGGACAGCTGCTCGCCGGCTTCGGCCGCCTTGCGCTTGAGGTCCTCCATGTCGACGTTGCCACCCTTGTCGCACTCGACGATGACCACGCGCATGCTCGCCATGATCGCCGAGGCCGGGTTGGTGCCGTGGGCCGAGGACGGGATCAGGCAGATATTGCGGTGCGCATCGCCACGGCTCTCGTGGTACTTGCGGATCGCCAGCAGACCGGCGTACTCGCCCTGGGCACCGGAGTTGGGCTGCATGCAGATGGCGTCGAAGCCGGTGATCGCGCAGAGCCAGCTTTCCAGCTCCTCGATCATCAGGCGGTAGCCCTCGGCCTGCTCGCGCGGCACGAAGGGGTGCAGCGTGGCGAATTCCGGCCAGGTGATCGGGATCATCTCGCTGGTGGCGTTGAGCTTCATGGTGCAGGAGCCCAGCGGGATCATCGCCTGGTTCAGCGCCAGGTCCTTGCCCTCGAGCTGGCGCAGGTAGCGCAGCATCTCGGTTTCGCTGTGATGGCGGTTGAACACCGGGTGGCTCAGGTAGCCGCTGCTGCGCTGCAGGGCTGCGGGAATACCCTCGGCGACCTTGCCGGCATCGAGTTGGGCGACGTCCAGGCCATGGCCGGCACCCAGCAGGATGTCGAACAGCGTGGCGAGGGTCTCGGCGCTGGTGGTTTCGTCCAGGCTCACGCCCAGGCGGTCCTCACCGACGATGCGCAGGTTGACGCGGGCGGCGCGGGCGCGCTCGACGATGGCCTGCTGCTGCGCGCCGACGTCGACGGTCAGGGTATCGAAGAAGTGCTGGTTAACCGGCTTCAGGCCCTTGGCGGCGAGGCCGGCGGCCAGCACGGAAGTCAGGCGGTGCACGCGCTGGGCGATGCGCTTGAGGCCCTGCGGGCCGTGGTACACGGCGTACAGGCTGGCGATGTTGGCCAGCAGCACCTGCGAGGTGCAGACGTTGGAGTTGGCCTTCTCGCGGCGGATGTGCTGCTCGCGGGTCTGCAAGGCCATGCGCAGCGCGGTGTTGCCACGGGCGTCCTTGGACACGCCGATGATCCGGCCCGGCATGGCACGCTTGTACTCATCGCGGCAGGCGAAGAAGGCTGCGTGCGGGCCGCCGTAGCCCATCGGCACGCCGAAGCGCTGGGCGCTGCCCAGGACCACGTCTGCACCCAGCTCGCCCGGCGGGGTGAGCAGCAGCAGCGCGAGCAGGTCGCTGGCGACGCAGGCGATCGCCTGCTGGGCGTGCAGCGCATCGATCAGCGGGCGCAGGTCACGCACCTCGCCACGGGTATCCGGGTACTGCAGCAGCGCGCCGAACACCTGGTGCTGACCGAGGTTGTCCACCTCGTCGACCACCACGTCGAAGCCGAAGGCTTCGGCGCGGGTCTGCACCACGGAGATGGTCTGCGGGTGGCAGTGGCTGTCGACGAAGAACAGGTTGCTCTTCGCCTTGGCCACGCGCTTGGCCAGCGCCATGGCCTCGGCGGCGGCGGTGGCTTCGTCCAGCAGCGAGGCACTGGCGAGATCGAGGCCGGTGAGGTCGATGGTCATCTGCTGGAAGTTCAGCAGGGATTCGAGACGGCCCTGGGCGATTTCCGGCTGGTACGGGGTATAGGCGGTGTACCAGCCCGGGTTCTCCAGCACGTTGCGCAGGATGACGGTCGGCGTCAGGGTGCCGTAGTAGCCGGTGCCGATCAGGCTGGTCCACAACTCGTTCTTCAGCGCGTAGCCCTTCAGCTTGGCCAGTGCACCCTGCTCGTCGAGGGCGGTCGGCAGGTCCAGCGGCCGGTTCAGGCGGATGGCCGGCGGTACCGTCTGCACGATCAGGTCGTCGCGGTTGTTCAGGCCCAGGGTGTCGAGCATGGCTTGCTGCTCGGCGGCGTCGGGGCCCAGGTGGCGGGCGAGGAAGGCATCAGGCTGGTGCAGCTGGGAAAGCGAAGGGGTGTTCGACATGGCCACGGTCTCGAAAGGGCGTTCCCTGAAAAGAACAGGCCCCGACGAATCGAGGCCTGTGTGTACAGCAGTGTCTTACGCGTCGGCGTCGCTGGCAGCGCGATAGCCGGCGGCATCGAGCAGCTTGTCCAGCTCGGCCGGGTTGCTCGGCTTGAGCTTGAAGAACCAGGAACCGTACGGATCGTTGTTCACTTCTTCGGGGGTGTCGGCCAGCACGTCGTTGACGGCGATGACTTCGCCGCTCACCGGGGCGTAGATGTCCGAGGCGGCCTTCACCGACTCGACCACACCGGCTTCCTGGCCGGCGGCGAGGGTCTTGCCCACTTCCGGCAGTTCGACGAAGACCACGTCGCCCAGGGCTTCCTGGGCGTGGTCGGAGATGCCCACGGTGACGGTACCGTCGGATTCCAGGCGCGCCCACTCGTGGCTGGCGGCATAACGCAGGTCGGCGGGGATATTGCTCATCTTGTTTTTCCTCGAGGACTGGACGACGGGCGGCGGCGCCGCACCATGCAAGTTAGATCATGCAATTTAGATCAGGGCTTTGCCATGACGCACGAAATTCGGTTGAACGACGCGGACCGGGTACCACTTGCCGCGGATTTCCACCTCGGCGCGGTCTCCGGTGGCCGCCGGCACACGGGCCAGGGCGATGGACTTGCCGAGCGTCGGGGAGAAGCTGCCGCTGGTGATCTCGCCCTCGCCGACGCCGGCGACGCGGACCACCTGGTGGGCGCGCAGCACGCCGCGCTCTTCCAGCACCAGGCCGACCAGCTTGGGTGCATCGCCGGCGGCTTTCTGCGCTTCCAGGGCCTTGCGGCCGATGAAGTCGCGGCCTTCGGGTTCCCAGGCGATGGTCCAGCCCATGTTGGCGGCCAGCGGGGTGACGTCTTCGTCCATGTCCTGGCCGTAGAGGTTCATCCCGGCTTCCAGGCGCAGGGTATCGCGCGCGCCCAGGCCCGCCGGGGAAATACCGGCACCGACCAGGTCGTTGAGGAAACCTTGCGCCTCGACGGCCGGCAGCATGATTTCCAGGCCGTCCTCGCCGGTGTAGCCGGTGCGGGCGATGAACCAGTCACCGTCGGCCTTGCCCTGGAAGGGCTTGAGCTCGCGGATCAGCGCGGCGCGGGCGGGCGTGACCAGCTCGGCGGTCTTCTCGCGGGCATTGGGGCCTTGGACGGCCAGCATCGCGAGGTCGGGACGTTCGGTCAGGGTGACGTCGAAGCCCTCGGTATGCGCCTGCATCCAGGCCATGTCCTTGTCGCGGGTCGAGGCGTTGACCACCACGCGGTAGCCGTACACGCCGAGGTAGACGATCAGGTCGTCGACCACGCCGCCACGCTCGTTGAGCATGCCGCTGTACAGCGCCTTGCCCGGAACCTGCAGTCGTTCGACATCGTTGGCCAGGAGTCGCTGCAGGTATTCCTTGGCCTGCGGACCGGTGACGTCGACCACGGTCATGTGGGAAACGTCGAACACGCCGCAATCGCGACGTACCTGGTGGTGCTCTTCGACTTGCGAACCGTAGTGCAACGGCATGTCCCAACCGCCGAAATCGACGATCTTGGCGCCGAGGGCGACGTGCAAATCATAGAGCGGCGTGCGCTGTCCCATGGGTGTTCTCCTTCCGGGCGAGGCGGGTGCGGAGCGCGAGTACGGCCCGCACGAAACGCGCGCATTGTAGTCGCATGACCGGACTCTGGACAGCTTGTCCGACGGCCGATTCTCAGGGCCGCACAGAACCGCTCGGTCGCGCCGAGCGACGGATCAGCCCGATCACCGGGAACAGTCCCACCAGCACCAGCGTCAGCGCCGGTAGCGCGGCGCGCGCCCACTCGCCTTCGCTGGTCATCTCGAAGACGCGCACGGCCAGGGTGTCCCAGCCGAACGGACGCATCAGCAGGGTCGCGGGCATTTCCTTGAGCACGTCGACGAACACCAGCAGCGCGGCGCTCAAGGCTCCCGGCACCAGTAGCGGCAGGTAGACGCGGAAGAACAACCCGGCTCCGCCGACGCCCAGGCTGCGGGAAGCTTCCGGTAGCGAAGGTCGAATTCTCGCCAGCGCACCCTCCAACGGGCTGTAGGCCACTGCCATGAAACGGATCAGGTAGGCGACCAGCAGCGCTCCGAGGCTGCCTAGCAACAAAGGCTTGCCGGCGCCGCCCAGGGCGCTGGACAGCGGAATTACCGCATGGTTATCCAGCCAGCTGAAGGCCAGCATGATTGCCACCGCCAGTACCGAGCCGGGCAGCGCGTAGCCCAGATTGGAGATGCCGACTGCCGAGCGCACCGCGGGCGTTGGCGACAGCCGCCGGGCAAAGGCCAGCAACAGCGCGACGGCCACCGTGATCAGTGCCGCGAAGCTGCCCAGGTACAGGCTGTGGAGGATCAGCCCCCAGTAGCGCTCGTCGAGGTCGAAACGTCCCTTCTGCCAGACCCACACCACCAGTTGCAGCACCGGGATGACGAAGGCGCAGGCGAATACCAGCAGGCACCAGGCGCTGGCGGCGATGGCCTTCCAGCCATGCAGCCGATACAGCGCCGCGCCACGTGGGCGCTCGTTGGGCACACCGCTGCGGCCGCGGCTGTAGCGCTCGCCCAGCAGCACCAGCATGACGAACAGCAACAGTAGGCTGGCCAGCTGGGTGGCACTGGAAAGGCTGTAGAAGCCGTACCAGGTCTTGTAGACGGCGGTGGTGAAGGTGTCGAAGTTGAACACCGAGACGGTGCCGAAATCTGCCAGGGTTTCCATGATCGCCAGCGCCAGCCCGGCGCCGATGGCCGGCCGCGCCATCGGCAGGGCGACGCGCCAGAAGGCGGCCAGGGGCGACAGGCCGAGCACCCGCGCAGCCTCCGTCAGGCCGCGCCCCTGGGCGAGGAAGGCGGTGCGCGCAAGCAGATAGACGTAGGGGTAGAAGACCAGCACCAGCACGGTGATCACGCCGCCGGTGGAGCGCACGCGCGGCAGCCGCAGGCCGCTGCCAAACCACTCGCGCAGCAGCGTCTGCACGGGGCCGGAGAAATCCAGCAGGCCTACGAAGACGAACGCGAGCACATAGGCCGGCACCGCGAAGGGCAGCATCAGCGCCCAGTCCAGCCAGCGTCGGCCGGGGAATTCGCAGAGGCTGGTGAGCCAGGCAAGGCTGACGCCCAGTACAGTCACGCCCACGCCTACGCCGGCCACCAGCACCAGGGTGTTGCCCAGCAGGCGCGTCATCTGGGTTTCCCACAGGTGCGACCAGATTTCGCGGTCAATTTCCGCCCAGCTCAGCAGCAGGACGCTGATGGGCAGCAAAACCAGGGCGGCGACGGCAAAGGTGATGGGGGTCCAGCGGTGGGTGCGCATGCGTTGCGTTATTCCAGGAGATCAGCCGGTGTTCGCAGGAAATGTCACCGAAGAATTGACGGAAACTTCCCTCATTGGTATCGAATTCGCCTGATCCTCATGCGATAGGGATAAAGCTCAAGCTAGTGCGGTCGAATCCGCCACTTTGCCATTTCCAACCTGCCAAGGAAAAAGCCCATGTCCTCCCCTCGCTCTCTCTGCGGACTGCTGCTTCTGACACTGTGCGGCGCCGTTCAGGCCGACGAGCCCACTCCCATGGAAGCCTGCCTGCAGATGGCAATGACGCTCCTGGCCGAGAATCCGCAAGTACAGGAGCGCTGGCAGCAGACCTGGGTGGAACCATCGTCGATCCGCGAAGAAGCCTACGACGGCGAGGTGGACGGGCAGCACGCCAGCAAGCGCCTGACCGCCCAACTGCGCCGCGGCGATCAGTCGGACGGCCAGTTCATCTGCCTGCTGGCGGAGAACGGCAAGGCGCTTTCAGTGGATCACAAGGGCGACGCGGACAGCCAGTAAGGCGCCGGCGCTTTCATCAGTTCCAGCCGGCGCGGTCCATCAGCTTGATCGCTTCGGCCTGGCGCTTACCGGCGATCTCCACCGGAATGCTGTCGGCCTTGAACTCACCCCAGGCGGCCACTTCCTGCGACGGCGCGACCTTCGGGTTGGCCGGGAACTCCTGGTTAATGCCGGCGAACAGCGCCTGGGCGTCCGCGCCGGTCATCCATTCCACCAGCTTCTTGGCTTCTTCCGGGTGCGGCGCGTACTTGGTCAGGCCGATGCCCGACAGGTTGACGTGCACGCCCCGGTCGCCCTGGTTCGGCCAGAACAGCTTCACCGGCAGCTGCGGATTGTCCTTGTGCATGCGCCCGTAGTAGTAGGTGTTGACGATGCCGACGTCGCACTGCCCGGCGGCGATGGCCTGCAGCAGCGCGTTATCGTCGGAGAACACATCGGTAGCCAGGTTGTTCACCCAGCCCTTGAGGATTTCCTCAGTCTTCTCGGCGCCATGGGTCTCGATCAGGGTGGCGGTCAGCGACTGGTTGTAGACCTTCTTCGCGGTCCGCAGGCACAGGCGGCCTTCCCATTTCGCATCGGCCAGTTCCTCATAGGTCGACAGTTCCTCGGGCTTCACCCGCTGGGTCGAATAGGCGATGGTCCGTGCGCGCAGCGACAGGCCGGTCCAGCTGTCGGTGCCGGAGCGGTACTGCGGCGGGATGTTCGCGTCCAGGGTCGGCGAATCGAAGGGCTGCAGGATGCCCATCTTCTCGGCCTGCCAGAGGTTGCCGGCGTCCACGGTAAGCAGCAGGTCGGCCGGTGTATTGGCGCCCTCGGCCTTGATCCGCGCCATCAGCGGCGCTTCCTTGTCGGTGATGAACTTGATCTTCACCCCGGTGGCCTGGGTGTAGGCGTCGAACACCGGCTTGATCAGCTCGTCGATGCGCGAGGAATAGACCACCACCTCGTCGGCGGCCTGGGCGGTACCAGTTAATCCGAACAGGGCAAAAAGTAAAAAAAGGCCTTTGCGTACCGACATCCGAACAACTCCTGGACAATGGATGGAACAACAAATGATAAAAAACATCATTTGCGCTTGAGCGCTCCAGTTGTGTCCAGGTGTGTCAGTAAATGCTTAATAAGTCAGTCGCTACGACTCAAGCTCACAAATGTCGGTTGACTGCCAGCTGGAAAAACAGAATGGGATACGTGATTGGCCACAGAAGCATCATGCGTAGCTTCGTCGAGGCGACATTTGCCAACGTGGCATTTACCGGGTGCCATTCAATCAATTGAGCCAGCAACTTTCGGCTGAGCACCGCACCGATCGCAACATAGCCACATACAAGCAACAGGAACGACCAGCCGCCAGAGCCAGTTAGCCATTGCAAGGCACCTCCCAACAACCAGACGCCCAGTAACGCAACCCACCCTATCGCATACCCAAGCCATGCTCGAGAAAGGGCCATCGGGACAAGGGACGATGAGTTCTGTCGATTTCCTTCCATAGGGCAACTCCTATCGTAAGACCGAAAGTAGATTGATGCGGACCGGTCAGGCCCTACTTTGCGGAGAGACGATAAAGTTTGGCCATGGCGGTATTCAATCTCGACGGTTTCACACTCGCGCCAACCCCGGCAGATCCCCGGAAAGCCCCAGCGCCTGGCGCACGAACACGCCTTTAGCCTCATGGTGCTTGTCCACCAGCCGCAACCCGGCATTGCGCAGCCAGCGCACAGCCAGCGGGTCGGCCTGGAACAGGCGCTGGAAGCCTTCCATCGCTGCCATCATCGCCAGGTTGTGCGGCATGCGACGACGTTCGAAGCGGCTCAGCACGCGCTCCTCGGCGATGTTCTCGCCACGGGCGTGGGCGTGCTCGATCACCTCGGCGAGCACCGCGGCATCCAGGAAGCCCAGGTTCACGCCCTGCCCGGCGAGCGGGTGGATGGTGTGTGCAGCATCGCCGATCAGCGCCAGCCCCGGCTCCACATAGCGTTTCGCGTGGCGCTGGCGCAGCGGGATGCATAGGCGGCGATCGGCGTGTTCGATGGCACCCAGGCGGTGCTCAAAGGCAAGCCCGAGAGCCTTGCAGAAGCCTTCGTCGTCCAGCGCCATGAGCTTCTCGGCCTGCTCGGGGGTCGTCGACCAGACGATCGAACACCAGTGCGCGTCGCCCTCCTTCGCCAGCGGCAGGAAGGCCAACGGGCCGTCGTCGGTGAAGCGCTGCCAGGCGGTGGCCTGGTGGGGTTTCTCGACGCGCACGCTGGTGACGATGGCGTGGTGCAGGTAATCCCATTCGCGGGTGGCGCAGCCGGCCAGACGGCGCACGGCGGAATTCGCGCCGTCGGCGGCGACCACCAGCGGCGTGCGGATTTCGCGGCCATCGGAAAGGCTCAGCAGCCAGTCGTCACCGGAGTGGCGCAGCTGTTCCAGGCGCGCATTGGGCAGCAGGCCCAGAGCGGAGTCATGCAGCCGTTCCAGCAGGGCATCCTGCACCACGCGGTTCTCGACGATATGGCCGAGCATTTCGGCATGCACGCTGGCGGCGCTGAAATGAATCTGCCCGGTGCCGGAGCCGTCCCACACCTGCATCTCGCGGTAAGGTTCGGCGCGGCGCGCAGCGATGCCGTCCCAGGCGTGCAGGCGCTGGAGAATCCGCCGGCTGGCCTCGGACAGCGCACTGACGCGCGGCTCGAAGGGTGCTTCGCGGTCGAACGGCGCGACGCTCAGCGGCGAGCCGTCCAGCAGCAGGATATCCAGCCCGCTGCCTTCCAGGGCCAGGGCCAGCGCACTGCCGACCATTCCCGCCCCGACGATTACCAGATCCGCGTGCATGTGCGTTCCTTCTTCAGCGGCCCGCGCAGCGTCGGCGCGGGCATCGAAATTCAAGCGGCCTGCCGCGCGCGCGGCTTGAGCCGGACGTACAGGGTCTTCTGCACCCGCGCCACCAGGGTGCCTTCGCCGTCACGCACTTCGGCGTGCAGGCGCGGCAGGTACTTCGCGCCGCTGGCGGTGTGCTCGCGGATTTCATCGAGCAGGTGCTGGTCGATGCGGAACTCGGCGTACACCGGGCCCTTGCCGGGGCTGACGAATTCGATGTTGGCGGCCTTGTCCCAGACGATGTACTCGCGCCCCAGGTTCTCCATCAGCATCAGCATGAAGAAGGGATCGGTCATGCTGTACAGGCTGCCGCCGAACTGGGTGCCGACGTAATTGCGGTTGAACAGGTTCAGGCCCATCTTCACCCGCACCTCGCGAAAATCCGCGCTGATGTGGCGCACCCGCACCCCGGCGCCGAGATACGGCGGGTAGAGGTTCAGGCCGAAACGCAGCAGGCGGGCGCGGCGGGCGCTTTTGCGAGAATCCATCGAATCAGACCGGCCGGGCGCCCAGGCCCATGGCCTGGCGGGCGAACCAGCGTTTGGCCGGCGGCAGCAGGTCAAGGCCGAGCAGGCCGATGTTGCGGCCGGTGGCCAGCAACGGCTGGTCGTTGGAGAACAGGCGGGTGACGCGATCGGAGAAGCCGACGGTCATCTGCTGGTCGAGACGCTGGCCGTCCAGGTAACGCTGCAGTACGGAGAAATCGCCCGGCGCAGCGTCTTCCTGCAGCAAGCGGTCACCCAGCGCCTTGGCATCGCGCAGCGACAGGTTGAAGCCCTGCCCGGCAATGGGGTGCAGGCTGTGGGCAGCGTTGCCCAGCACCACGAGGTGCGGGCGAATCTGTTCGTCGGCCTCGGTCAGGCTCAGCGGGTAGCCATGGCGCACACCAACCTGGCGCAGGGTGCCCAGGCGGTAGCCGAAGGCATCCTGCAATTCAGCGAGAAAGGCCGCGTCGGGTAGCTCGCGCAGACGCTCGGCGTCACTGCCATTGCGGGTCCAGACCAGCGCGCAGCGGTTTTCCGGCAGCGGCAGCAGGGCCAGCGGGCCGTTTTCGGTGAAGCGTTCGAAGGCCTGCCCGCGATGGGCTTCGGACGGGCTGATGTTGGCGATCAACGCAGTCTGTCCGTAGGACGAGGAGCGCACGTTGATGCCCAGCTGCTCGCGCAGGCCGGAGCGGCCGCCATCGGCCAGCACGGCGAGGTCGCAATCCAGCTGCGAGTCGTCGTCCAGGGTCAGGCGGTAGCCATCGCCCAGGGCGTCCATCCGTCGCACCTCGGCCGGGCAGCGCCAGCTCACCACTTCCGGGTCCAGCGCATGCCACAGGCATTGGCCGAGCCAGGCGTTCTCGACTACGTAGCCCAGCGCCGGAACGCCCTCTTCCACCGCCGTCAGGCGCGCGGCGCCGAAGCGGCCGCGGTCGGACACGTGGATCTGGGTGATGGGTTCGGCGCGCTGGGATATCTGCTGCCAGAGCCCCAGGCGCTCGTAGATCTGCCGGCTGCCGAAGGACAGCGCCGAGGAGCGCGCGTCATAGCTGGGCTGGTAGGCGTCACCAGGGGCGAAGGGCTCGACCAGCACGATCTGCCAGCCGCGCGCGCGGGCGCCGGCCTGGAGAATCAGCGCAAGGCTTGCACCGACGAGCCCGCCACCGATGATGGCCAGTTGCGTACGTTGCATGTCAGGCGGCCTGGGCCTTGGCTTCGGCCATCAGTGCTTCGATCTCGGCAACGGTTTTCGGCACGCCGTTGGTCAGCACTTCGCAGCCGGTCTTGGTCACGACCACGTCGTCCTCGATGCGCACGCCGATGCCGCGCCACTTCTTCGGCACGTCGGTGTTGTCCGGCGAAATGTAGATACCCGGCTCGACGGTCATCGACATGCCCGGTTCGAGCACGCGCCATTCACCGCCGACACGGTATTCGCCGACGTCGTGCACGTCCATGCCCAGCCAGTGGCCGGCGCGGTGCATGTAGAAGGCCTTGTAGGCTTCGCGCTCGATCAGTTCGTCGACGTCGCCCTTGAGCAGGCCCAGTTCCACCAGTCCGGCGGTGATGACCCGCACGGTGGCCTCGTGGGCTTCGTTCCAGTGACGGCCCGGGGCGATGTAGTCGAAGGCCGCCATATTCGCATCCAGAACAAGCTGGTAGATGGCCTTCTGCTCGGGACTGAACACGCCGCTGGCAGGGAAGGTGCGAGTGATGTCGCTGGCGTAGCAGTCGATCTCGCAGCCGGCGTCGATCAGGATCAGGTCGCCATCCTTGATCTGTGCGTCGTTCTCCCGGTAATGCAGGATGCAGGCGTTGCGGCCGGTGGCGACGATGGAGCCATAGGCCGGCATCTTCGCGCCGCCCAGGCGGAAGGCGTATTCCAGCTCGGCTTCCAGGTGGTACTCGTAAAGCCCCGGACGGCAGGCCTGCATGGCGCGGATGTGGGCGCCGGCGGAGACTTCCGCGGCGTAGCGCATCACCTTCACCTCACCGGCGCTCTTGTACAGGCGCTGGTCGTGCAGCAGGTGGTCGAGGGCAACGAACTCGTTCGGCGGCTGCGCACCCTGGCGCGCCTTGGAGCGGATCACGTTGATCCACTCCATCAGCCGGCGATCGAATTCCTGGTTGGCGCCCAGCGCGTAGTACACGCGGTCGCGGCCCTCGATCAGGCCCGGCAGGATGTCGTCGATATCGCCGATGGGGAAAGCATCGTCGGCGCCGAAGGTGCTGATGGCACCGTCCTGGCCGGCGCGCAGGCCGTCCCAGAGTTCACGCTCCGGATCGCGCTCGCGGCAGAACAGCACGTACTCGCCGTGCTCGCGACCGGGGATCAGCGCCAGCACCGCTTCCGGCTCGGGGAAGCCGGTGAGGTACTGGAAGTCGCTGTCCTGCCGGTAGACGTGCTCGACGTCGCGGTTGCGGATGTACATCGGCGCCGCCGGGAGAATGGCGATGCTGTTGGGTTCCATCTGCGCCATCAGCGCCTTGCGACGACGGGCGTATTCCGACTTGGCGATACGGATCATGCGCGACCTCAATGCAGGGAGGGTTTCTCGGCCGGTGCCGGCACCTTGCCGAATTCGGAGAACAGCAGCAGCGGGGCCACGCGCAGGTATTCCTGCACTTCCATGTAGTCGGCCTCGCCGTCTTCGGATTCTTCCAGCTGGCCGCCGACCTGGGCGATGGCGGCGATGTCCTGCAGCACTTCGTCGGCTTCGTCCGACAGGCTGGGGGCACGCAGCGCCAGGCCGAAGCCGGCGAGGAAGCCCTGGCACCACTGGCCCAGGGCCACGGCGCGCTCGGCGAGCGGCGCGTCGTCGTTGGGCAGCATCAGCACCACGGCCATCTCGCCCTGGCTGAAGTCCTGCTGGACCATGCCCAGCAGGCCGCCGAGAGCCGCGCCCAGGCGTTCGCCCGGCTCGCCGCCGAGCAGGTCGCTGGCGGCCTGCAGCCACTCTGCCTGGTCGAAGCCACTGCCGGCGCAGACGCGACCGAGCAGGTGGCCGTGCAGTTCGGCAGGGGAAATGGGCAGGGCGGCCTCGGCAAGCAGGGCGGCGAAAGCGGTGTAGGCGGAGCTGGAAGTGGACATGATCGAACCCGGATGACGGCTAGGCGCCATCAGGCGCCGCGCATAGAATATGGTCCGTTATCCTAGCACCGGCGCACACCGCAAGACCATGTGACGACTCGCCGGGCCGCCGTGCGTTGACCCACCCCCACGGCAGTCCTATATAGTTCTCGATTACTTAAGCAACTCCCAAGCGAGAGCCCATGGAAGACGCCGACCTGCACGCGCTGATCGCCAAGTTCGACCTGCTGCTCCAGCGCCTGGAACAGCTCAAGGCCGAGAACCGGCTGCTGCGGGCGAACGAGAAAAGCTGGCGGGAAGAACGCGCCCATCTGATCGAGAAGAACGATTTGGCTCGGCAGAAGGTCGAAGCGATGATTTTGCGTCTTAAAGCCCTGGAGCAGGACTCATGAGCCAGTCGAATACCCTGAACGTCCAAATCCTCGACAAGGAGTACTGCATCGCCTGCCCTCCGGACGAGCGCGTCAACCTGGAAAGCGCCGCGCGCTATCTGGACAGCAAGATGCGCGAGATCCGCTCCAGCGGCAAGGTGATCGGTGCCGACCGCGTCGCGGTGATGGCCGCCCTGAACATCACCCACGACCTGCTGCACAAGCAGGAGCGCGTCGAGCAGGACAGCGGTTCCACCCGCGAGCGCGTGCGTGAACTGCTCGAACGCGTGGACCGTGCACTGACGACCGAACCCCTTACCACCGATAAAGAGCAGGGTGAAGTCTGACCCCGGAAATTTCCTTGGGGTATAATCCGTCTCGCTCCCTGGTGTGTTGGCCAGTCGGTGATGTCCCTGAGCCGATAATTGCAACAACGGGGGTTGCCAGTTGGGCTGGTGTGCATGTCCGCACGACGGAAAGCCTTAAAGCCTACTGCAACCACCACCTTGAACTCTCGGGTTCAAGGGCTAACCCGACAGCGGCATGTCCGGGGAGCTTTACCCTTCCATGATCCACGCAGATTCCCTCTCCCGCCCTGCCCTGCGCCGCCAGCTGCGCCAGGCCAGACGCGCACTCACTCCCCTCCAGCAACGCCTCGCCGCACAAGCCCTGTACCGCCAGCTTGCGCAACATCCGCTGTTTCGCCGGGCGAAGCACATTGCGTTGTATCTGCCAGCTGACGGCGAGATCGACCCGCGCCCCCTGATGAAGGCTGCGCAGCAGCGTGGCAAGGCGATCTACCTGCCGGTGCTTTCGGACTGGCCACGCACGCACATGACCTTCCAGCAGGTCGGCATTGGTGAGCGCTGGGTACGCAATCGCTTCAACATCGCCGAACCGCAGGCCGACCGTCAGCGCCAACGCCCGGCCTGGGCGCTGGACCTGCTGTTGCTGCCACTGGTGGGCTTCGATCCGCAAGGCGGCCGGCTAGGCATGGGCAAGGGGTTCTACGACCGTACCCTGGCCTACCTGGGAATGCGCAAAAATTGGCAGAAACCGACGCTTTTGGGCCTGGCGCATGAATGCCAGAAGGTCGATAAGCTGGAGCTGGCGAGCTGGGATGTGCCGCTGATGGGCATTGTGACGGATGGCGGCTGGTATGGCCGTCTCGCTACGGCATCGCGGTCCTTGCGATAGCCGTCTCGATAGCACCCCGGCGAATCAGGGCTGCTGGGTGACCTGCACCGGGGCGTTGCCCTGGCGTTGTTCCCACAGGCTCTGGGTGTAACCGGTCGTGACGACACCCAGACCGAAAAGTATTACCAACACCCACAAAAGATCAGGCTTGCGCTTCATCGATTGCCTCCCCCTTCCAGGCAATTGTTCATGACGGCCGGCGGTGGTTTTTGGTCCGTCCGGCAGGCCAAGCTAAAAACGGCGGCATTCTCCGACAATGCGGGGCGTCTCGCAATTCTGGCGCCAACCGGTCGTCGGAGGATCGGCCGCCCCCGAAACTCCCGGCACTTTCAGGCAATGTTCATGCCGATGTTCCTACATATTCTTCCTACAATTTGTTTCCGGCGAGTCGGCAGCTTGTCGCAGGGAACCACCTATCGTTAGTAAAAACGATCACGAACCGCCACGCACAAGGAGACCCTCGCGGATGGCACGCGCTTACTGGCTGATGAAATCCGAGCCCGACGAACTTTCGATCCATGACCTCCAGCGCCTGAAGACCGCGCGCTGGGACGGCGTGCGCAACTATCAGGCACGCAACTTCATGCGCAGCATGCAGCCGGGCGACCTGTTCTTCTTCTACCACTCCAGCTGCCCGGAGCCGGGCATTGCCGGCATTGCCGAGATAACGGGCGAGGCCTACCCGGACCCAACCGCGCTGGACCCGAAAAGCCACTACCACGACCCCAAGGCCAGTGCAGAGAAGAACCCCTGGACGGCCCGCGATGTCGGTTTCGTCGAGGCCTTCCACTCGGTGCTGCCGCTCGGCACGCTCAAGGCCCAGGCCGGGCTGGAGGAGATGCCCCTGGTGCAGAAGGGCAGCCGCCTGTCGGTCATGCCGGTCACCGCTGAACAATGGGCGATTGTCGTCGGCCTGGCGCACAAATAGAGGCATTGTGCTATTAGGTTACTGAAGCTCCCGGAATTCGCCACATGCACCGCCTTCAGTCCTCACTAGCTACCTACCTCGGGCTTGGCGGTCTGCTCTGCGTGCTTCTGCTCGCCAGCGCCTGGCTCGGCGAGGAGCTGGCAGGCAGTGAACGGCAGCGCGTGCAGGAGCGCCTGACCTACCAGGGGCGCAGCCTGGCACACCGGTTGGAAGCCAACCTCCACGAGCAGGTCCAGGGCCTGGACCTGCTCGCCCAACTGTGGACCCACCACGGCCGCATGCCCCGCGCCGAATGGGAGCTGGACGCACGCTTCTACGTGCGCAGCTTCCCCGGCTACCAGTCGATCCAGTGGTCAGGGCCGGACCTGCGTATCCGCTGGCTGGAGCCCTTGCAGGGCAACGAGGCGGCGCTGAACTTCCAACTCACCGACCATCACCCCAACTACGCCACCGCCATTGCCGCCCGCGACAGCGGCAAGCCGCGCCTGAGCGACAGTGTGGAGCTGCTCCAGGGCGGCCGCGGCTTCGTCCTGTATACGCCGGTGTTCATCCGTGGCACGGACAATGAGCTGCAATTCGACGGGTTCATGCAGGGCGTGTTTCGCGTCGGCAACCTGATGGACAACCTGCTGCAACAGCTCGACAACCAGCTGTTCACCGTCCGCCTGCTGGAGCATGGTCGGCCGCTCTACGTACGCGAGCAGCCCGACAGCGATGCCGACCAGACCCTGCGCGTACCGCTGCGCCTGCTCAACAACCGCAGCTTCGAACTGGAGCTCAGCCCGACGGCGCAACTGGTCAGGTCGCTGTCCTCGCCGTTGCCGCTGGTGGTTTTTGGCGGCGGCGTCGCGATCAGCCTCCTGCTGGTGGCAGCGCTGTTCCTCGCCCGAGAGAACGCCCGCCGCGCCACCGCCCTGAGCGCCAGCAACCAGTTGCTCAACCAGGAGGCGGAACAGCGCCAGTCCGTCGAGGCCACCCTGCACGAGAGCCGCGAACGCCTGCAGCTGGCGCTGGACCTCACCGACTCCAGCCGCGACGCGCTGTTCATCTTCGACCTGCAGCACCGCGAGCTGCTGCACATGAACCGCGCCACCTACAATGCCCTGGGCTACAGCGCCGAGGACTTCCGCCATCTGCTGCGCGAAGACCCCGAACGGCTGGTTCCCGGCTTCCACGCCTGGATCCAGCTGGTACAGCAGGCGCACCGACTGAACCTGTCGATGATCTTCCAGCGCGAAATGCAGCGCCGCGACGGCAGCCTGCAGCCTGCGGAGATCAATACCCAGCTGATCCACCAGGGCGACCGCGACTACCTGATCGCCGTGGCTCGTGATAACAGCGAACGCCTGCAGCTCGAGGCACAGCTGCAGAAGCTGTCGCAGCAGGACGGGCTGACCGGCTTGTACAACCGCCGCTACTTCGACCGCCAGCTGCAGAGCGAATGGCGCCGCCTGCGCCGGGCCGACGCGCCGCTGGCGGTGCTGATGCTCGACGTCGACCACTTCAAGCGCTTCAACGACTGCCTCGGGCACCTCGCTGGCGACGACGCCCTGCGCCGCGTTGCCAGCTGCCTGCAGGAGTGCCTGCAACGCGAGGGCGACGTTGCCTGCCGCTTTGGCGGCGAAGAGTTCGTGATCATCCTCACCGACACCGGTGCCGAGGGCGCCGGCCACGTCGCAGCGCGCATCCACCAGCACGTGGCGGAACTCGCCATCGCCCATCCGGCAGCGGAGCTGGGTCGGTTGACGGTCAGCATCGGCCTGGCCATTGCCACGCCCGGCCAGGACGCCGAGCCGGACCAGCTGATCGCCCAGGCCGACCGCGCGCTGTACGCGGCCAAGCACAAGGGGCGGAACCAGACGTGTGTGTGGCCGGTGGAGTAACAGTTCCCCTGTAGGAGCGAGCTTGCTCGCGAACGGATTGACCGGCAGCGTCGGCGTCGGGCAGGTTCGCGAGCAAGAACTAGGCGTCCCCCTCGCTCCTACGAAAAGCCGGCCTAGGCCATCTGCCCGATGGTCCGACGGAAGCGCCACAGCGCGCCGCTGAAGAACGCCGCACCGATCCCGACGATGGCCAGCAGCTGTGGCCAGACGATGGACAGGTCGGCCCCACGATAAAGAATCGCCTGGGCCAGGCTGACGAAGTGCGTGGTCGGCGCCGCCAGCATGATGGTCTGCACCAGCTCCGGCATGCTCTCGCGCGGCGTGGTGCCGCCGGACAGAATCTGCAGCGGCATCAGCGTGAGGATCACCAGCAACCCCAGCTGCGGCATCGAGCGCGCCACGGTGCCGAGGAAGATGCCCATCGATGTGGTGGCGAACAGGTGCAGCGCCGCGCCCAGCAGGAACAACCCCACCGAGCCGCTGATCGGCACGTCCAGCCAACCGCGCACCACCAGTTGCAGCGAGATCGCCGCCGCCACCAGCACCACGGTGCCCATCGACCAGACCTTGGCCATCATGATCTCGAAGGCGGTCAGCGGCATCACCAGCAGGTGCTCGACGGTGCCGTGCTCGCGCTCGCGAATCAGCGCGGCGCCGGTGAGGATGATCGACAGCATGGTGATCTGGTTGATCACCTCCATCACCGCGCCGAACCAGGCCTGCGTCAGGTTCGGGTTGAACTCCATGCGCACCGCCAGCTCCGCCGGCATCGCCGACTCGGCACGGTAGCGGCTGACGAACTCGCGCACCTCGGTGCCGACGATGTTCTGGATGTACCCGGCGCCGGAGAAGGCCTGACCGGTCTGCGTCGCATCGACGTTGACCTGGATCGCCGGCTGCCGCCCGGCCAGCACGTCGCGCTGGAAGTCCGGCGGGATATCCAGGGTGAAGGTGTACAGGCCGACGTCCATGCCACGGTCCATCTCCGCGTGGCCGATCATCTCCGGCGTGCGGAAATACGGCGGCTGGAAGGCGTTGACGATGCGCGAGGAGAGCTGCGACTGGTCCTCGTCGACGATGGCGATGGGCGCGTGGTGCAAGGTTTCCGGCACGCCGGTGGCGGAGCTGTAGACACCCAGGGTGAAGGCCCAGGCGATCAGGATCAGCATCGCGTAGTCGCGGCCCAGGCTGCGGAATTCCTTGATGCCAAGGTTGAAGATGTTCGCCAGCTTCTTCATGGCTCAGTCCTCCTGCTTCTTCAGGCAGGCCACGCTGAGCAGCGTCAGCACCACGATCATCGCCGCCAGCGGCAGGTAGTAGACCCACAGGTCGGGGAAGCCCAGCGCCTTGGAGAAGGCGCCACGGCTGATGATCAGGAAATGCGAGGTCGGGTAGAGCTGGCCGATGAAGGCTGCCGCGCCTTCCAGCGACGACACCGGGTGGATCAACCCGGAGAACTGGATCGCCGGGATCATGGTGGCGATGGCGGTGCCGAACACCGCGGCGATCTGGCTCTTCATGAAGGTCGAGAGCAGCAGCCCCAGCCCCGTGCTGGTCACCACGTAGAGGAACGCGCCGACCAGCAGTGCGAGGAAGCTGCCCTTGAGTGGCACCTGGAACAACAGCACGGCCATCGCCAGCATCAGCACGAAGTTGATCATGCCCATGCCGATGTAGGGCAGTTGCTTGCCCAGCAGGAACTCCAGGCGCGTGACCGGCGTGACGTAGAGGTTGGTGATCGAGCCCAGCTCCTTCTCACGCACCACGCCCAGGGCGGTGAGCATCGCCGGGATCATGATCAGCAGCAGCGGGATCACCGCCGGCACCATGGCCTTGAGGCTCTCCACATCCGGGTTGTAGCGGTAGCGCACCTCGGTGCTTGCGGCCGCGCTGGCAGCGGCGCTGCCGTTCTGCCGGGCAAGGTCGGCGAGGTAACTGGCGTGGAGCCCCTGCACGTAGCCGAGCACGGTGTTGGCGCGGGTCGGCATGGCGCCGTCGATCCACACGCCGATGGCCGGGTCGGCGCCACGCTTGAGGTCGCGGCCGAAGTTCGGCGGGATCTCCACCGCCAGGCTGATGTCGCCGCTGCGCAGGCGCCGCTCCAGGTCGTCCGGGTCCTGGATCGCCTGCTTCTCGATGAAGTAGCGCGAGCCGGCGATGTTAAGCGCGTAGGCCTGGCTGGTGGTGGTCTGGTCGCGGTCGAGCACGGCGTAGGTCAGGTCCTCGACATCCATGTTGATGCCGTAGCCGATGATGAACATCAGCAGCGCAGTGCCGACCAGCGCCAGGGTCAGGCGGATCGGGTCGCGGCGCAGCTCCATGGCCTCGCGGCGCGCGTAGCTGAATAGGCGCAGCCAGCTGAAGCGATCGCTGCCCTTGTAGCGCGTGGATTCAGTGGCCGGCTCCGGCGCAGGGGCCGTTTCCGGCACTGGCGCGCTGCCGGCGGCTTCTTCCAGGTAGGCGATGAAGGTGGCTTCCAGGGTCGGCAAGCCGCGCTTGTCGATCAGCCCCTGCGGGGTATCGCTGTCGAGCACCTTGCCGGCGTGCATCAGCGAGATGCGGTCGCAGCGCTCGGCCTCGTTCATGAAGTGGGTGGAGATGAAGATGGTCACGCCGTCATTGCGCGACAGCTCCACCATCAGCTCCCAGAAGCCGTCGCGGGCTACCGGGTCGACGCCCGAGGTGGGCTCGTCGAGGATCAGGATTTCCGGCTTGTGGATCACCGCCACGGCCAGCGACAGGCGCTGGCGAATGCCCAGCGGCAGGCTGTCGGGCAGCTCATTGCGGACCTTGCCGAGGTCGAAGCGCTGGAGCATTTCCTCCACGCGCGGGCCGATCTGTTCAGGCGGCAGGTGGAAGAGTTTCGCGTGCAGCTCGAGGTTCTGCAGCACCGTCAGCTCGGCGTACAGCGAGAACGCCTGGGACATGTAGCCCACACGGCGGCGAGTCTCCATGTCGTTG
Source organism: Pseudomonas sp. AU11447 (assembly GCF_001672555.2). Taxonomy (NCBI): domain Bacteria; kingdom Pseudomonadati; phylum Pseudomonadota; class Gammaproteobacteria; order Pseudomonadales; family Pseudomonadaceae; genus Pseudomonas; species Pseudomonas sp. AU11447. The sequence continues at coordinate 133,785 of NZ_LZDG02000089.1, forward strand.
GCGTTGACCGGCTGGCCGAACAGCGCACAGGTGCCTTCGCTGGCCGGCAACAGGCCGGTGAGCATCTTCATGGTGGTGGACTTGCCGCAGCCGTTGGAACCGAGGAAGCCGAAGATTTCCCCGCGCTCGATGCGAAAGCTCACATGGTCCACCGCGACGAAATCGCCGAAGCGACAGGTCAGCCCCTCGGCCTCGATGGCGATCTGCGGTGCACCGTCATTCTGCGGACGCGGGGGAATCACCAGCTTGTGGTGGCCGGCACGCTTGCTCTCGGGCAGCAGCGCAATGAACGCCTCCTCGAGGTTCTGCGTCGATGTCTGCTCGCGCAACTCGGCGGGTGTCCCGGTGGCGAGCACCTTGCCCTCGTCCATCGCCACCAGCCAGTCGAAGCGCTCGGCCTCCTCCATGTAGGCGGTGGCCACCAGCACGCTCATGCCTTCGCGACCGGCGCGGATACGGCCGATCAATTCCCAGAACTGGTTGCGCGACAGTGGGTCGACGCCGGTGGTGGGTTCGTCGAGGATCAGCAGGTCGGGGTCATGGATCAGCGCGCAGCACAGCCCGAGCTTCTGCTTCATGCCACCGGACAGCTTGCCCGCCGGCCGCTCGGCGAAAGGCGCCAGCCCGGTACTCTGCAGCAGGTCGGCGATGCGCCGCTCGCGCTCGGCCTTGTCGTGGCCGAACAGGCGACCGAAGAAATCGACGTTCTCGAACACCGAGAGCGTCGGGTAGAGGTTCTTGCCCAGCCCTTGCGGCATGTAGGCGATGCGCGGGCACACGGCGCGGCGATGGCGCACGTCGCGCATGTCGCCGCCGAGCACCTGGATTTCGCCGTCCTGCATCTTCCGCGCGCCGGCCAGCAGCGCCAGCAGGCTGGACTTGCCGACACCATCCGGGCCGATCAGGCCAACCATGCGATTGGCCGGGATTGCCAGGCTGACGTCGTCCACCGCGCGGGTCTCGCCGTAGCGCAGCGAGACGCCGGTGAGATGAGCCACGCAGCCGGCGCCGCTCATTGCGGGACCTTGATCTGCAGGTCAGCCGGCCATTCCACCTGCGGGTCGAGGCGCATATAGGCCATGCCCGGCACGCCAGTCTTCACGTAGGTGATGTACTTCTCCAGCAGGCCCGGATCGAGGCGCGCCTTGACGCGGAACATCAGCTTCTCGCGCTCGTTGGCAGTCTCCACGGTCTTGGGCGTGAACTGCGCGACGCTGGCGACGTAGGACACCTTGGCCGGGATCACGTACTCCGGCACCGCATCGATCACCAGGTGCACTTCCTGGCCCAGCTCGACCTTGCCGGCCTGGCCCGAGGGCAGGAAGAAGGTCATGTAGACATCGGCCAGGTCGACCATGTTGAGCAGCTTGCCGCCGGCCGGCAGGACCTCGCCCGGCTGCGCCACGCGGTACTGCACGCGGCCGTTGCGCGGGGCCTTGAGGTCGCTGTCGTCGATGTCGGCCTGCAGGCGCACGGTGCTCGCAGTGGCGGCCTCGATGGCCGACTGCGCCTCGATCACCTGGGAGCTGGCAGCAGCGATGCTGGCCTGAGCCGAGATAACCTGGGAGCGCGAAGCGGCCAGCGCCGCCTGGGAACTCTGCAGGGCAGCGCGGTCATCGTCGAGTTGCTGTTGCGGCAGGGCGTTGCGCTTGACCAACTGCTCGGTGCGGGTGAAGCGCTTCTGCGCAGCGGTGAGCTCGGCCTGGCGCTGGGCGACCATGGCTTCGGCGGTGGCCTTCTCGCTGTGCCGCTGGGCCACCAGGGACTCGGCGGTGAGCTTGGCGTTCTGCGCCCGCCGCACCTCGGCCTCGGCCTGCGCCAGCTGGGCCTTGAGCACCTGGGTATCCATGCGCGCGACGACCTGGCCGGTCTTCACGAAGTCACCTTCGTCCACGAGGATTTCCGCCACCCGCCCGGCGAGCTTGGTCGCAACGTCCACCTCGGTGGCTTCGATGCGCCCGTTGCCGCTGGCAAAACCTTCGCCCAGCCCGGTCGGCTTGAACGTCTGCCAGGCCAGCGCGGCGAGCACGGCCACCACCAGCACCGCGAGACCGCGGGTGCGCCAGCTTTTTGCGTTTCCTGTCATCCGATTTCCCCTTGTCCAGGCGCTCGAATTCGAGCGAATCATGAGGGGATGTTCGGCGACCGGCGGCAAATGGGGTTTGATTCAGGTCAGGCGTGCAGAGGAAATTTCCTACGCGCCTTGCGAGGCGGGACTTTCAGACCGGCATTGCGGCGGGTGGCCGCAGCCGGAAAACGGAGGCGCCTGCGGTGCGCAGATGAGTTGCGCTCATGCAGGCGCCTCGGGAAGCGCTCAGGGCTGGACGATCAGGTTGTTGAACAGCAGGTCGTCGACCAGTGGCTTGCCCTCTTCCTGCTGCAGCACGGTCTGCACCTGCTTCAGCGCTTCCTGGCGCAGTTTTTCCTTGCCGTCGACGCTGCCGAGGGATTCATCCGTTTGCTGGGCAAACAGCATCACCAGTTGGTTGCGGATCAGCGGCTCGTGGTGCTCGACCTTCTCCGACGCTTCCTTGCCGATGACCTTCAGGGCGATGTCGGCTTTGAAGTACTTCAGCCGCGGGCCGCTGCCGTAGTTACCCACCAGGGCCGGCGTCAGGTCGACGAAGACCGGCTTGTTGGCGTCTTCCGGCTTGGCCTCTTCGGACTCGGAGGCGATGACGAAGGGGCTGAAGGAAAGGACCAGCAACAGGGCGAGGAAAGCTCTCAAGGCGATGTCTCCGGATTCGATGGGCAAAGGATAGCCACAGTCGCGCCGCCGCCCAAGCTATATCGGGGCATAAGCCCAGACCATGGTGATTTGCCCCCTGCCCCTGCACTCCTACACTGCCCCACTCGGAAACAAGAACCCGCCAACGGAGTACTTCGAATGAAAGCCGTGCTGTGCAAAGCCTTCGGCCCCGCCGAAACCCTGGTGCTGGAAGACATCGCCAGCCCCGAGCCGAAGAAGAACGAAGTCCTGCTGCAGGTGCATGCCGCCGGGGTTAACTTCCCCGATACGCTGATCATCGAGGGCAAATACCAGTTCAAACCGCCCTTCCCGTTCTCCCCGGGTGGCGAGGCTGCCGGCGTAGTCGGCGCGGTCGGCGAGAAAGTCACCCATGTGAAGCCCGGCGACCGCGTGATGGCGCTGACCGGCTGGGGCAGCTTCGCCGAGGAAGTGGCGGTGCCCGGCTACAGCGTGATGCCGATTCCCGACGGCATGGACTTCGCCAGCGCCGCGGCCTTCGGCATGACCTACGGCACCTCCATGCACGCACTCAAGCAGCGCGCCAACCTGCAGCCGGGCGAGACCCTGCTGGTGCTCGGCGCCTCCGGTGGCGTGGGCCTGGCTGCCGTGGAAATCGGCAAGGCCATGGGCGCCAAGGTGATCGCCGCCGCCAGCAGCGAGGCCAAGCTGGAAGTGGCCAAGGCCGCCGGTGCCGACGTGCTGATCAACTACAGCGAAGGCAGCCTGAAGGACAAGCTCAAGGAAATCACCGGCGGCCAGGGCGTGGACGTGATCTACGACCCGGTTGGCGGCGACCTGTTCGAGGAAGCCTTCCGCTCCATCGCCTGGAACGGCCGTATGCTGGTGGTCGGTTTCGCCAGCGGCACCATCCCGTCGCTGCCGGCCAACCTCACCCTGCTCAAGGGTGCCTCCCTGGTCGGCGTGTTCTGGGGCTCCTTCGCCCAGCGCCAGCCGCAGGACAACGCGGCGAACTTCCAGCAGCTGTTCAAATGGTTCGCCGAAGGCAAGATCAAGCCGCTGGTGTCGCAGACTTTCCCGCTGGAGAAAGCCGCCGACGCGATCAACCACCTGGGCCAGCGCAAGGCGGTGGGCAAGGTGGTGGTGACGGTTCGCTGATCGATTTGTGCAACATGAAAGAGCCCCGCTGATGCGGGGCTTTTTCATTGCGTCGCTCCGGCGTTGAGCAATTCGCGAGCAAGCTCGCTCCTACGAAGAGCCCTACTTCTGCCGCTTTGGCTTTGGCTTTGGCTTTGGCTTTAAAAAGATTTCCAGCGAAACATCTGCGCACTCCGAATCGCCCCGTTCAGGAGGCCTCGTTGAAGCGGAGTTTCAGGGGTTGAGCGRCATGGATGYCGCGAGAGCCRCGATGGGCCAGGGATGGCCCTTCGTGGGGGGACGCCTAGTTCGGGCCCCTGAAACTTCGCTTCAACGAGGGMATTTTTCGCCCCAAGCGAAAAACCGGATGWYYGGGGCAAGACCTTTGCCCACTTTGGGKCGTTTGCCAAAGTGGGTCGCCCGAGGGGGCGAAACAAGAAGTCCGCGCGCACACTGGCGCGACGCCGGAAAGCCCGGCGCGAGGCAGGCACATCGCGGACGGAGTCCGCTCCTACGCGGGCTCGATGCACCTGATATCTCCAATAGGAGCTGATTTCGCGTAGAAGCTCCGCTCCTACGAAAGCAAAAGCCCCGCGAACGGGGCTTTTTCAGGTACGCAAGGTTCAGGAATACAGCGCCTTGAACTGCTCACGCAGCACGTTCTTCTGCACCTTGCCCATCACATTGCGCGGCAGCGCATCGACCACCATCACCCGCTTGGGCTGCTTGAAGCGCGCCAGCTTGCCGTCCAGCGCGGCGAGCACCTGGGCCTCGCTCGGTGCCTGCCCTTGGCTGGCCACCAGCACGGCGGTAACGCCCTCGCCGAAGTCCGGGTGCGGCACGCCGATCACCGCCGACTCGACCACGCCCGGCAGGGTGTCGAGGATTTCCTCCAGCTCCTTGGGATACACGTTGAAGCCGCCGCTGATGATCATGTCCTTGTTGCGGCCGACGATCTGCACGTAGCCCTTGTCGTCGATGAAGCCAATGTCGCCGGTCATGAAGTAGCCGTCCGCGCGCAGCTCCTCGGCGGTCTTCTCCGGCATGCGCCAGTAGCCCTGGAACACGTTCGGCCCACGCACCTCGATCATCCCCGGCTCGCCCTGGGACAGCGGGGTCGGCGCGGACTGCGAAGGATCGGTGATGCGCAGTTCGACGCCCGGCAGCGGGAAGCCGACAGTGCCGGCAATGCGCTCGCCATCCAGCGGGTTGGAGGTGTTCATGCCCGTCTCGGTCATGCCGTAACGCTCGAGGATCGCCATGCCGGTGCGCTCGGAGAACGCCTTGTGGGTCTCGGCGGTGAGTGGCGCGGAGCCGGAGATGAACAGGCGCATGTGCGCCACCGCCTCGCGGGTCAGGCCGGGTTGGTCGAGCAGGCGGGTGTAGAAGGTCGGCACGCCCATCAGCAGGTTCACCTGCGGCAGCAGGCGAAGCATCTGCGCGGCGTCGAACTTGCTGAGGAAGAGCATCGAACCGCCCGCCATCAACAGACTGTTGCAGGCCACGAACAGGCCGTGGATATGGAAGATCGGCAGCGCATGGAGCAGCCAGTCCTCGCCGGTAATCTGCCAGGCATCCACCAGTGCGCGGGCGTTGGAGACGAGGTTGCCGTGGCTGATCATCGCCCCCTTGGAACGCCCGGTGGTGCCGGAGGTATAGAGGATCGCGGCGAGGTCGCTGGAGGCGCGCGGCACGTCGACGAAGCGCCCCGGCTTGCCATGCACGGCGTCCATCAGCGAGCCGTCGACCTGGTCGCCCAGGGTCGCCACACGAGCCACACCGCTGGCTTCGGCCAGTTCGCGGGCCTGGGCTTCAAAGGCCGGCGCGCAGACGAACAGCGAGGGCTCGGCGTCGTCGAGGAAGTAGCGCAGCTCATCGCCGGTGTAGCCGCTGTTGAGCGGCAGGTAGACCGCACCGACGCGCAGCACGGCGAGGTAGAGCATCACCGTCTCGGGGCTCTTGTCGACCTGCACGGCAACGCGGTCGCCCGGCTGCACGCCAAGTTCCACCAGCGCATGGGCGAACTGCGAAGTGCTGCGCAGCATGTCGGCATAGCTGTAGTCGCCACCCAATGGGGTGCGGATGAAGGGCTTGGACAGGTCGCTGGGCAGGTGTTTGCCGACTTCGGCGAAAAGACTCTGGTTCATGGTGAGGTCCTAGCGTTTTGTTTTCGCCGACAGCGTCGCGAGCTTGCGCACCTCGGGTGAGGCCGCGACCGCGCCCTGGTTGGCGTAGGCTTCGTGGTTCTTTTCGATCTGGCGCAGTTCGTAGCGGTAATTGACCATCAGCCCAGCAGCCTGGCGCAGGCCGCTGGCGGAGAGGTCGCCACGCCAGTTCAGGCGCTCCAGACGGGCACCGTTGCCGAGGTGGAAGCGCGCCACCGGGTCCAGCGGAAGCCCGGTGCCGTTCTTGGCGTGCAGGAAATATTCGGCGGCCAGCGCCAGCAGCGGCTGCTCGGTGCGCGGCGGTGGCGGCGCGTCGGGCTTGAGCGCCTTGAGCAGGTCGGCGGCGGCCGCGCCCAGTTGCGGGTCGTCGCCCAGCCCGTCGAGCCAGCGACGGAAGCCGGGTACCGGTGACAGGGTGACGTACTGGCGCAGGCCGGGAATCTCCCGCGCCAACTCTTCCACCACCTGCTTGATCAGGAAGTTGCCGAAGGAAATGCCGCGCAGGCCGTCCTGGCAGTTGCTGATGGAATAAAACACCGCCGTATCGGGTTCCTCTGCCGGCTGAACGTCTGTCGCCGGCTCGAGAATGTCTGCAATCGCGCCCGGCATCGCGCGGGTCAGCGCCACCTCGACGAAGATCAGCGGCTCTTCCGCCAGCGCCGGGTGGAAGAAGGCGAAGCAGCGGCGGTCGGCCGGTTGCAGGCGGCTGCGCAGGTCGTCCCAGTCCTTGATCGCGTGGACGGCCTCGTACTTGATGATCTTTTCCAGGATCGACGCCGGGGTCGACCAGTCGATGCGCCGCAGCACCAGGAAGCCACGGTTGAACCACGACGCCAGCAGGTGCTGCAGGTCGTGGTCCACGGCCGCCAACTCGGGTTTGCCCTTGAGTTCCCCCAGCAGCCTGCGGCGCATGGCGATCAGCTCGGCGGTGCCGCCCGGCGCCTGATTAAGGCGGCGGAACAGTTCCTGGCGCGGTGGTTCGCTGGCCTCGAACAGCTGGGTGGTGTTAGCCGACGAAGGATCGTCGAGATAGCGCTGGCAGGCTTCGGCCAGCGCGTCATGAGGCGGCGCGAAATCCATGAGCAGCGTGTCGAAGAAAGCCTTCTGCTGCTCCTCCGGACAGTCGCGGTAGGCGCACAGCACCTGCCGCGCCAGCGCCACGCCGGAAGCCTCGCCATGGCCGGAGATCAGTTTGCGGCACGCCTGCGCCAGCGCCTGGGCATTGCCCGGCGCCGGCTCGCGCGACTCCAGCAATTGCCGGCCGCGCTCGCTGATGCTCTGCAGCAGTTCCTGGAAGAAGCTGATGTTCATGCGTCCCCCTCGCTTGTGGATAAATCAGTCGCCTTTCAGCATCGGCGGCGGGCAGCGCTGGTACCAGCGCGAAGCCTGCTCGTAGGCGTGGGCCAGTTGCAGCACGGCCATGTCGGCCTGGTGCTTGCCGATGATCTGGATGCCCATGGGCAGGCCCTGTTCATTGAAGCCTACCGGCACGTTGGCCACCGGGCATCCGGACAGGGTGGCCGGAATCACCACCTCCATCCAGCGGTGGTAGGTGTCCATGGCCTTGCCGGCGACTTCCTTCGGCCAGTCCCAGCTCTTGTCGAACGGGAACAGTTGCGCGCTGGGCAGCAGCAGATAGTCATAGCGCTCGAACAGCTGGCTGATGGCGCGGTACCAGTCGCTGCGCGCGGCGGAGGCACGGAACACGTCCATGGCGGACAGCTTCAGGCCGTTCTCCACTTCCCAGATGGCCTCGGGCTTGAGCAGCTCGCGCTTGGCCGGATCGGTATAGGCGGCGCCGAGGGAGCCGGCGACCATCCAGTGACGCAGGGTGCGCCAGGTGTCCCAGAGACGCTCGGCGGAGAAGCCCATGGCGGTGTCTTCGATGTGGCAGCCAATGGCTTCGAAGTCGGCGAAGGATTTGCGGCACAGCTCCAGCACACCCCGCTCCATCGACAGGTGGCCGCCCAGGTCGCCCAGCCAGCCCAGGCGCGCGCCCTTGAAGTCGCGCTCCAGCCTGCCGGCGAACTGCTCGCCACTCTCGGCAATGGACAGCGGGGCACGGGCATCGCCGCCGGCCTGCACCGACAGCAGCAGCGCCACATCACGCACGCTGCGGCCCATCGGGCCTTCGTAGCCGAGCTGGTCGATGAACAGGTCGGCGCTGTCGTCGAAGGGCACGCGGCCCTGGGACGGACGGAAGCCGACAATGTTGTTGAACGCCGCCGGGTTGCGCAGCGAGCCCATCATGTCGCTGCCGTCGGCTACCGGGACCATCTGCAGCGCCAGCGCGGCCGCCGCGCCACCGCTGCTGCCGCCGGCAGTGCGGTCGGGCGCGTAGGCGCAGCCGGTGGCACCGAAGATCGGATTGTAGCTGTGCGAGCCGAGGCCGAATTCCGGGGTGTTGGTCTTGCCGATCAGCACGGCGCCGGCCGCGCGGATGCGCTCGACCATGATGCCGTCGCGTTCGGGCACATAGTCGCGGAACAGCGGCGAGCCGAGGGTGGTGCGGATGCCCTGGGTCAGCGACAGGTCCTTCACCGCATGGGGCAGGCCATGCATCCAGCCACGGTATTCGCCGCGCGCCAACTCGGCGTCGCGCAGGTCGGCCTCGGCGAGCAGCTGCTCTTCGGGCTGCAGGCTGATGATGGCGTTGACCGCCGGGTTGTAGCGTTCGATCTGCGCCAGGTGCGCCTGCATGACTTCGCGGCAGGACACCTGGCGCAGGCGGATGCGCTGGGCCAGTTCATGGGCCTGGAGCTGGACGAGTTCGTTGTTGTGCTTGTACTGGCTCATGGAGCGCGGCCTTCTTTCATCGGGAGCTTCCGGCAGATGGGAAGCCTATGTCGGGTTCAGCAACCCCGCCGGCAGGCGAGGCTTGTTGCGTTCTTCAGGCCGAGCGATGCCGCTGCGCCGAGCTGGCGCACGCGTGCATCGCTGTGCCGTATTCCCGTCTGGCGGGATCAGCGCATCAGGTTGGTCCAGATGCGGTCGGCCAGGCGGATCGCGCCTTCGCCGCAGGTCTTGCTGAACACCACCTTGGTGCCCTCGGGGATGTGCAGTTCCGGCGCATCCTTGAGGCTGGCATCGAGGAAGGGTTCCACGCCCTTGATCGGGCTCTGGTGCTTGAGGAAGTTCTGGGTCATCGCCGAGTTTTCCGGCTGGCTGAGGAAAGCGATGAACTTCTTCGCGTTCTCCGGGTGCTTGGCGCCGGCCGGGATCACCAGGTTGTCCACCCAGGCCATCACGCCCTCTTTCGGGTAGAGGTACTTCAGGCTGGATTTCATCTCACGCGCACGCATCGACGAGCCGCCCCAGAACATCGACATGTCGACTTCGCCCGAGGCCAGGTTCTCGCGGATCGAGCCGGCCTTGGAGCTGTAGGTCTTCACGAAGGGCTTCTGGGTCTTCAGCAGGGTCAGCACCTGTTGCATCTGCTTGGGGTCCTCGCTGCACAGCGGGATGCCCAGGTAGAGGCTGGCGGTATCGATGACTTCGCTGGCCGAGTCGAACATGTTGATCTTGCCCTGCAGCTCCTTCGGCGGGGTGAACAGCACCGAGTAACTGTCGGCCGGGCCACTGTATTTCGCGCTGTCCAGCACCACGCTGGTGGTGCCCCAGATGAAGGGCACGGCGTAGGCGCCTTCCGGGTCCCAGGCGGGCTTCTTCAGGTTGTCCTCGACGTTGGCGTAGTACGGCTGGCCGGCCGGGTCGAAGCGCTCCAGCAGCTTCTCCTGGATCAGGATCGGCACGAACTGGTGCGAGGGAATCGCCACGTCGTAACCGGTGCCGCCCTGCTTGAGCTTGGCCAGCAGGGTCTCGTTGGAGTCATAGGAATCCACGGTGACCTTGATACCGGTTTCCTTCTCGAACTTCTCCAGGATCTGCGGGGTGAAATAGCCACTCCAGCTCACCACGTTCAGTTGTTCGGCGGCGTGCACGTTTGCCACCAGGCCCATGGCCAGCGAGGCACCTACAGCAGCGATCAGTTTGCTCATCTTCTACTCCGGTATGTGGGCTCAGGCCTTCTTCTTGCCGAGCAAAAAAGACAACGTTACGAACAGCACGGAAACGCCGAGGATCAGGGTCGACACCGCGTTCACATCGGGCGTCACGCCCATGCGCAGCAGGCCGAAGATGAAGATCGGCAAGGTGGTGGTGCCGGCCTGGGAGACCATCATCGAGATCACGAAGTTATCCAGCGAGACGATGAAGGCGAGCATCACCCCGGAGAAGATCCCCGGCATCAGCAGCGGCAGGGTGACCTTGCGGAAGGTCCGCCAGGGCCCGGCGTAGAGGTCGGCGGCGGCCTGTTCCAGGGACAGGTCCATGTCGTTCAGGCGAGCGCGGATCGGCAGGTAGGCGAACGGGATGCAGAACACCGTGTGGGCGATGATCAGGTTGCCATAGCCCAGCGACAGGCCGAGGGTGGAGAACAGCGCCAGGGTGGCGACGCCGACGACGATCTCGGGCAGCACCAGCGGCAGCATGATCGCTCCCATGGACAGGCGCAGGCCCTTGAACTTGGCCCCGCGCGAGGTGCCCAGCGCGGCCAGGGTGGCGATCGCCGTGGCGATCACGCTGGCGCACACGGCGATCAGCAGGCTGTTGCCGGCGGCCTGGCGCAACGCCTGATTAGCGAAGGCGCTGCGGTACCAGTCGAGGCTGAAGCCGGTCCACACGGTGGCGGACTGGTTGGCGTTGAACGACAGCACCACCAGCACCACGATGGGCGCGTAGAGGTACAGGTAGAACAGGAAACTCAGGACGCCGAAGCCACGGAAGTCCTGCACGCCCAGACGGCGCTTGGTCAGCAGCGAGAGCATCATTCACCTCCCCGGGCGATGCGCAGGCGCTCGGCGCGCATCGCGTAGAACATCAGCACCAGCATCACGGCGCCCATGAGCACCAACGACAGCGCCGCGCCAAAGGGCCAGTTCCGCGAGTCGCTGAACTGCCGGAAGATCAGGTTGCCGAGCATCATCTTGGTGCCGCCGCCGAGCAGCTCGGGGGCGATCATCGCGCCCAGGCAGGGCACGAAGGTGAGGATGGCGCCGGCGAGAATCCCCGGCCGGGCAATCGGCAGGACCACCTTGCGCAGGGTGCGGATACGCCCGGCGTAAAGGTCCTGGGCCGCTTCGAGCAGGCGCATGTCCATCTTCTCGAGGGTCGCGTAGATCGGCAGCACGACGAAGGGCGCGTAGGTGTAGACCAGGCCCAGCAGCACGGCGCCGTCGGTGTAGAGCAGGTTCAGCGGCTGGTGGATGATGCCGAGGCTCATCAGCGTGCCGTTGACCACCCCGGTGCCGCGCAGCAGCAGGATCCACGCGTAGGTGCGGATCAGCAGATTGGCCCAGAACGGCACGGTGATCAGGAAGATCAGCAGGCCGCGACGGTGCGCCGGCTGCATGGCCAGCCACACCGCCACCGGGAAGCCCACCAGCAGGGTGATCACGGTGGTCGCCGCGGCGATGCCGATGGAGCGCAGCGCGATCATCACGTAGGAGTCGGCGAAGGCCAGGCTGTCGTCGAGCTGGCGCTCGAACAGCAGCGAAACGTAGGCATCGACGCTGAAGTGCGGGTTCACGCCGCCATAGGGGTTGGCCTGCATCAGCGAGTAACCGATGACGATGAAGATCGGCACGATCAGGAACAGGCCGATGGACACCAGCGCAGGCGACACGCCAAGGAAGCTGCGCAGCGCCTGGCGCCGCTCCAGCGCATTGCCGGCGGTTGTGGATAACGGGTTCATGCTCACCTCCGCTCAGTCCACCAGGACGCTGGCGCTGCCTTTTTCGAACAGCAGCCCGGCGCGTTGCCCGGCTACCAGGCGCTGACGCTGGCCGGCGCTGTTGGGCGCACGGACGGTCAGCTTGCTGCCATCGGCGAGCGCCACCTGGTACTGCAGGTCGGTGCCCAGATAGATCTGCTGGACGACGGTGCAGGGCGCGGCGGACGACGTGTCCTCGGCCACCAGTTGCAGGCGCTCGGGGCGGATCGACAGGGTGACTTCAGCGCCGACCTTCAGGCCCTCGCGGGAGCCAGCCTCGATCAACTGCTCACCGCCGATGCGGTAGTAAGCGCGGTCGCCGTCGAAGTTCTCGACGCGGGCCGGGAGGAAGTTGGTCTCGCCGATGAAGTCGGCGACGAAGCGGTTGCGCGGATGCTCGTAGATATCGTCCGGGCGACCGACCTGCTGCACTTCGCCCTCGGAGAGCACGGCAATGCGGTCGGACATGGTCAGCGCTTCTTCCTGGTCGTGGGTGACGAAGATGAAGGTGATGCCGGTCTTGGCCTGGATCGCCTTGAGCTCTTCACGCATGGCCTGGCGCAGCTTGAGATCGAGGGCGGAAAGCGGCTCATCGAGCAGCAGCACCTTGGGATGCGGCGCCAGCGCACGGGCCAGGGCGACGCGTTGCTGCTGGCCGCCGGAAAGCTGGGTCGGCTTGCGCTGGGCGAAGCGTTCCATCTGCACCAGGGCGAGCATCTCGCGGACGCGCTCGGCGACTTGCGCCTTGCTCATGCGCTGGCCCATCGGGTGGGATTCCAGGCCGAAGGCGAGGTTCTCGGCGATGGTCATGTGCGGGAACAGCGCGTAGTGCTGGAACACCGTGTTGACCGGGCGCTCGAACGGCGGGCGGTCAGCGATGTTCTCGCCGTACAGCTGGATTTCCCCGGCGGTGGGGAATTCGAAGCCGGCGATCATCCGCAGCAGAGTGGTCTTGCCGCAGCCCGAAGGGCCGAGCAGGGTGAAGAATTCATTGTCGCGGATGTCCAGGTCGACGCATTTGAGCGCGACGGGACCGCTGGCCGGATCGCCGTAGACCTTGCGCACGGAGCGGATCGAAACCGCCGCCGTCTGCAGGCTGTGCAGGGCATTCATGGTGAAACCTCCGCATCCTTCCCGTCCGCCGCACGCTGGCGTTCGGGGGATCTTGTAGTTGTTCTGGCAGGGCTGGAGTAAACGCTGGATGCAGCGCTGGCCGTGGGTTCGGCTCGATATTGTGGTGATGCTGCTGGAGCGGATATTCGAAGAAAGGTGGTTGAGCGAAAAGCTCAATTTTCTTACATTCGATATTAAATAATTTAACAGCTTAAATTTAACAGCTCAGCCCGCCTTCGAGGTCCAGCCATGTCCATCCAGCGTCTTCCGCCGCTCAATGCCGTCCGCGCCTTCGAGGCCGCCGCACGCCTGGGCAGCTACGTCGCCGCCTCGAAAGACCTGCATGTGACGCAGCCGGCCATCGGCCGACACGTCAAGCTGCTGGAGGATTGGCTGGGCGTGCAGTTGTTCGAGCGCACCCCGCGCGGAGTCAGCCTGACGCCCGCCGGGCAACGCTACTACGCGAAGATATCCACAGCCCTGCAGCAGATCGCCGATGCCGGCCATGAACTGGCCCCCGGTGGCACCGCGCGCTGGCTGAAGATCCTCGTGGTGCCGGCCTTCGCCAAGCGCTGGCTGATGCCGCGCCTGGAAACCCTGCGCCAGCAGCGGCCCGGCCTGAAGGTGGCAGTGGAACCCAACCCGACTTTCAGCGAAGTGGACGGTAAAAGCGCCGATCTGGGGATTGTCTACGGGCTTCCCGGCGTCTATCCGCAGTGCCACAGCACCCTGGTGCGGCCGGCGGTGTTCCCGGTGTGTTCACCCGCCTATCTCGAGGAGCACGGCCCGCTGACCAGCGTGCACGAGCTGGCGCAGCACAAGCTGATCCACGTCGACGACGGCGAATGGTGGAACCTCTGGTTGTCCACCATCGGCCTCGACCTGCGGGTGAACTCCGACGTGCTCTACGTCAGCAACGACCACGCGCTGTCCATGGCCGAGGCCGGCCACGGTATCGCCCTGGCCAATCTGGTGCTGGTGAAGCACCAGCTGGCCGCCGGCACGCTGGTGCGGCCGCTGCCCGAGGAAGTGCCGCTGGAAAGCTACCAGTTGCTGCTGCCCACCGGCGCGGTAAGCGCCGACGTCGCCTGGTTCGAGGACTGGATTCGTGCGGCGCTGCAGGAGGAGTTTTCCATCGAGTCTCCGCGTGACTGAGCCGCCGGGGTAACGCAGCCAAGGCGTCACCCTGTAGGAGCGAGCTTGCTCGCGAACACGCCCAACACCGACGCTGCCGGGCACATCGTTCGCGAGCAAGCTCGCTCCTACAGAAAGCCCAGCCCCTGAGCTGAATCAGCCGCGTGGGGCGTAGGCGAAGACATCCGCGCGCATTTGATGCGGGTCCATGCCCGCCGCGACCAGCGCATCCAACGTGCCATAGACCATCGCCGGCGAGCCGCTGGCGTAGACGCGCAGGCCGGCCAGCTCGGCGAAGTCCTCGCACACCGCCTCATGCAGCAGGCCACAGCGCCCCTGCCAGCCGCACAGGTCGCTGACGATCTTGTGCAGGTGCAGGTTGGGCACGCTTTCCCACTGATCCCAATGGGGCAGATCGTAGAAGTCTTCCGGGCGGCGCACGCCCCAGTACAGGTGCACCGGGTGGGCGAAGCCGGCGGCGCGGCAGAACTCGATCAGGCTGTGCATCTGCGCCATGCCGGTGCCGGCGGCGATCAGCACCAGGGGGCCGTCTGGCAGGTCGGCGAGGTGCGCGTCGCCGAAGGGCATCTGCACGCGGGCGAAACGGTCGCGCTGGAGTTGCGCCAGCAGGTCGATGGCGCTGTTCTCGCGGGCCAGGATGTGCAGTTCCAGGTCACGCCCTTCCTGCGGCGCGGAGGCCAGGGAGAAGGCCGCCGGATCGCTGCCCTCGCGCTCGATCAGCAGGTACTGCCCGGCGTGGTAGCGCGGCGGCTTGCCGGCCGGGGCGCGCAGGCGCACGCGCCAGACGTCGCCGCCCACCGGCTCGCAGAGCGTCAGCTGGCAGGACAGCGCACGCACCGGCAACTCGCCGGGCGCCAGCACGCCATCCCAGTGCAGCACGCAGTCTTCCAGCGGCTCGGCCAGGCAGGTAAAGAGTTCGCCATGGTCACGCACCTCGCCATCCTGGCGCACGCGGCCTTCCACCAGCAGCGCCGCACAGATGTGGCAGTTGCCGTTGCGGCAGCTCTGCGGGCACTCGTAGCCCAGGCGCCGCGCACCGTCGAGGATACGTTCCCCGGGCGTCAGCTCGAGCTGGGCGCCGGAGGGTTGCAAGGTCACTTTCAAGCGATGTTCTCGTTCTTTTAGTTGTAGGAGCGAGCTTGCTCGCGAACACCCCCAGTAGCGGAGTTGGGTTCGCGAGCAAGGACTAGGCGTCCCCCTCGGTCCTACAGGCGGGCGGCCACATCAATCGATGCCCAGGCTCGCCCAGATTTCATCGACCCGACGGGTTACCGCCGGGTCCTTCTCGATCACCCGGCCCCACTCGCGGCTGGTTTCGCCCGGCCACTTGTGGGTGGCGTCCAGGCCCATCTTCGAGCCCAGGCCGGAAATCGGCGAGGCGAAGTCCAGGTAGTCGATCGGCGTGTTGTCGATCATCACCGTGTCGCGCTTGGGGTCCATGCGCGTGGTGATGGCCCAGATCACGTCGTTCCAGTCGCGGGCGTTGATGTCGTCGTCGGTGACGATAACGAACTTGGTGTACATGAACTGTCGCAGGAACGACCAGACACCGAGCATCACGCGCTTGGCGTGGCCGGGGTACTGCTTCTTCATGGTCACCACCGCCATGCGGTAGGAGCAGCCTTCGGGCGGCAGGTAGAAGTCGGTGATCTCGGGGAACTGCTTTTGCAGGATCGGCACGAACACTTCGTTCAGCGCCACGCCGAGGATCGCCGGCTCATCCGGCGGGCGGCCGGTGTAGGTGCTGTGGTAGATCGGCTTCTGCCGGCGGGTGATGCGCTCGACGGTAAATACCGGGAAGTGGTCCACCTCGTTGTAGTAGCCGGTGTGGTCGCCATACGGGCCTTCGTCGGCCATCTCGCCGGGGTGGATCACCCCTTCGAGGACGATTTCGGCACTCGCCGGCACCTGCAGGTCGCTGCCAATGCACTTGACCAGTTCGGTCTTGTGGCCACGCAGCAGGCCAGCGAAGGCGTATTCGGAGAGGTTATCCGGCACCGGAGTGACAGCGCCGAGGATGGTCGCCGGATCCGCTCCAAGGGCAACGGCCACCGGATAGGGCTGGCCGGGATGCTTCTGGCACCACTCGCGGAAGTCCAGCGCGCCGCCACGGTGGCTCAGCCAGCGCATGATGACCTTGTTGCGGCCGATCACCTGCTGGCGATAGATGCCCAGGTTCTGCCGTTCCTTGTTCGGCCCGCGGGTGACGGTCAGGCCCCAGGTGATCAGCGGAGCGACGTCGCCGGGCCAGCAGGTCTGCACCGGCAGCTTCGACAGGTCGACGTCGTCGCCCTCCTCGATCACTTCCTGGCACGGCGCGTCCTTCAGGACCTTGGGCGCCATGTTGATGACCTTCTTGAAGATCGGCAGCTTGGACCAGGCGTCCTTCAGCCCCTTGGGCGGCTCCGGCTCCTTGAGGAAGGCCAGCAGCTTGCCGATCTCGCGCAGCTCGGAGACGTCTTCCGCACCCATGCCCAGGGCCACGCGCTCGGGCGTGCCGAACAGGTTGCCGAGCACAGGCATGTCGAAGCCGGTGGGCTTTTCGAACAGCAGGGCCGGGCCCTTGGCGCGCAGGGTGCGGTCGCACACCTCGGTCATTTCCAGCACCGGGGATACCGGCGCCTGGATGCGCTTGAGCTGTCCGCGCTGCTCCAGGGCAGCGATGAACTCGCGCAGGTCGCGATACTGCATGAGGGTCTCGATGGCGGCAGGATGATGCGACAGTCTACCGCCTATCAGCGCCGGGCAGAAACACGAAGGCCGGGTTTCCCCGGCCTTGTGTGGTTCGAACCGCGCTTACTTGCTGCGCTTCATCGAGTCGAAGAACTCGTCGTTCGTCTTGGTCTGGCGGAGCTTGTCCAGCAGGAACTCGACCGCGGCGATCTCGTCCATCGGGTGGAGGATCTTGCGCAGGATCCACATGCGCTGCAGCTCTTCCTCACCGGTGAGCAGCTCTTCGCGACGGGTGCCCGAACGGTTGATGTTGATCGCCGGGAATACGCGTTTTTCCGAAATGCGACGGTCGAGGATGAGTTCCGAGTTACCGGTACCCTTGAATTCCTCGTAGATCACTTCGTCCATCTTCGAGCCGGTTTCGATCAGCGCGGTGGCGAGGATGGTCAGCGAACCGCCTTCCTCGATGTTGCGCGCGGCGCCAAAGAAGCGCTTGGGCTTTTCCAGGGCGTGGGCGTCGACACCACCGGTAAGCACCTTGCCGGAGCTCGGGATCACGGTGTTGTAGGCACGGGCCAGACGGGTGATGGAGTCGAGCAGGATGATCACGTCCTTCTTGTGCTCGACCAGACGCTTGGCCTTCTCGATCACCATCTCGGCAACCTGCACGTGGCGGGTCGGCGGCTCGTCGAAGGTGGAAGCGACCACTTCGCCGCGCACGGTGCGCTGCATCTCGGTCACTTCTTCCGGGCGCTCGTCGATCAGCAGGACGATCAGGTGGCACTCGGGGTTGTTGCGGGTGATGTTCGAGGCAATGTTCTGCAGCATGATCGTCTTGCCCGCTTTCGGCGGGGCGACGATCAGGCCGCGCTGGCCCTTGCCGATCGGCGAGCAGAGGTCGATCACACGGCCGGTGAGGTCCTCGGTGGAGCCATTGCCGGCTTCCATGGTCAGGCGCTTGGTCGGGAACAGCGGCGTCAGGTTCTCGAAGAGAATCTTGTTCTTCGCGTTCTCCGGACGATCGAAGTTGATCGAGTCGACTTTCAGCAGGGCGAAGTAACGCTCGCCTTCCTTCGGCGGACGAATCTTGCCGATGATGGTATCGCCCGTGCGCAGGTTGAAGCGACGGATCTGGCTGGGCGAGACGTAGATGTCGTCCGGGCCGGCCAGGTACGAGGAATCGGCGGAGCGCAGGAAGCCGAAGCCATCCTGGAGAATCTCCAGCACGCCGTCACCGGAGATTTCCTCGCCGCTTTTCGCGTGCTTCTTCAGCAGCGCGAAGATGATGTCCTGTTTGCGCGAACGAGCCATGTTTTCCAGGCCCATGGCATCGGACATTTCCAGCAATTCGGCAATCGGCTTTTGCTTGAGTTCGGTCAGATTCATAGAAGGGACGTAAATACGCTGAAAGGGGAAAAGGGAACAAGCGTGATGCTTGAAGAGCCGCGCCGTAGATGACGGACAGGATCGCTTGGAATTCGAATGGGAAGTGCGTCGGCGACGGCTTGCAGGGGACAACGAAAAACTCGTTGTGGCCCGAATTTAACACCCGAGTTTCGGAGCGTCTAGGGGCAGAAAGAAAAAAGCCCCGCGAATCTGCGGGGCTTTTCGGACTTCGTCGACTCAGATGTTGCTGTCGAGGAAGGCAGCCAGCTGCGACTTGGACAGTGCGCCGACCTTGGTGGCTTCGACGTTACCGCCCTTGAACAGCATCAGGGTCGGAATGCCACGCACGCCATACTTCGGCGGGGTGTCCTGATTCTCGTCGATGTTCAGCTTGCAGACTTTCAGCTTGCCCTGATAGTCCTTGGCGATCTCGTCGAGTACCGGGGCGATCATCTTGCACGGGCCGCACCATTCGGCCCAGTAGTCGACCAGCACGGGACCGTCGGACTTCAGTACGTCCTGCTCGAAGCTGGCATCGGTAACATTGACGATATGTTCGCTCATGTATTCTCTCCGTCAATCGGATGCGAAAAAGTGTCCGCCATCATATCCCGCCTCGGCCCACACCGAAAGGCGCAGCCGATTGAGTATATCTATCGCTGCCGCGGCGACTTCTGATCGGTGACAACCCCTTCATTGGCACTACCTGCCTAAAATGGCAGGATGTCTCTCGTATTTTTCCGGACCTGCCCCTATGCCCCATACCCCTGCCAAGACCTTCCCGATGATCGCGGCCATTGACCTTGGCTCGAACAGCTTCCACATGGTTTTGGCGAAGGCCGATCACGGAGAGATCCGCATCCTCGAGCGCCTGGGGGAAAAGGTCCAGCTGGCCGCGGGCATCGGTGAAGACCGCATGCTCACCGCCGAAGCGATGCAGCGCGGCTACGACTGCCTGAAGCAGTTCGCCCAGTTCATCAACGGCATGCCGCCCGGTTCGGTGCGTGTCGTGGGCACCAACGCCCTGCGCGAGGCTCGCAACCGCGCCGAATTCATCCGCGTCGCCGACCAGATCCTCGGTCATCCGGTGGAGGTCATCTCCGGCCGTGAAGAGGCGCGCCTGATCTACCTGGGCGTTTCCCACACCCTGCCGGACAACCCCGGCAAGCGCCTGGTGGTCGACATCGGCGGCGGCAGCACCGAGTTCATCATCGGCCAGCAGTTCGAATCGCAGTTGCGCGAGAGCCTGCAGATGGGCTGCGTGAGCTTCACCCAACGCTACTTCAAGGACGGCAAGATCACCCCGGCGCGCTACGCCCAGGCCTATACCTCGGCCCGCCTGGAGCTGATGAGCATCGAGAACAGCCTGCGACGCCTGGGCTGGGACGAGGCGGTCGGCGCCTCCGGCACCATCCGCGCCATCTGCCTGGCGATCCAGGCCGGCGGTCACGGCAACGGCGAGATCAACCCCGAAGGACTGGCCTGGCTCAAGCGCAAGATGTTCAAGCTGGGCGAGGTCGAGAAGCTCGACATCGACGGCATCAAGCCTGACCGCCGGCCGATCTTCCCGGCCGGCATGGCGATCCTCGAGGCACTGTTCGACGCCCTCGAACTGACCCGCATGACCCATTCCGAAGGCGCCCTGCGCGAAGGCGTGCTCTACGACCTGCTGGGCCGCCACCACCACGAGGACGTCCGCGAGCGCACCATCGGCGCGCTGATGGAGCGCTACCACGTCGACCCGGAGCAGGCCGCGCGCGTCGAGGCCAAGGCGCTGGAGTCCCTGGAACAGGTCGCCAAGGCCTGGGACCTGACCGACGAAGGCCACCGCGAGTTGCTGATGTGGGCCGCCCGCGTGCACGAACTCGGCCTGGACATCGCCCACTATCACTACCACAAGCACGGCGCCTACCTGCTGGAGCACTCGGACCTGGCCGGTTTCTCGCGCCTGGACCAGTTGACCCTGGCGCTGCTGGTGCGCGGCCACCGCCGCAACATCCCGGTGGACAAGTTCAACGAGCTGGGCGATGAGGGCGACAAGCTGATCCGCCTGTGCGTCGTATTGCGCTTCGCCATTCTCTTCCACCACATCCGTGGTACCCAGGAAATGCCGGCGGTGGCCCTGAAGGCTTCGGGCAAATCGCTGGACGTGCGCTTCCCCGACGGCTGGCTGGCGGCCAACCCGCTGACCCAGGCGGACTTCGAGCAGGAAGCCGAATGGCTCAAGCGCGTGGGTTATTCGCTCAGTGTGAGCTGATCGCGCCCGCGAAAGACAAAGGCCCCGGCGCGCAAACGCCGGGGCCTTTTCATTTCGAGCGTCACCATGACCTGTAGGACCGAGGGGGATGCCCAGTCCTTGCTCGCGAACCGCAAGCCCGCAGCAGGAATTGCTCGCTCCTGCGAACAGCCCAAGAAAAAGCCCTGCCGAGGCAGGGCTTTCGATACCACCAGCCTGATCAGCGAACGCTGATCACCGGCGTGCACAGGCGCTCCAGCAGCGTCGCCTGGGCGTTGCGGGCGTTCTGGTTGCCGCTGGGGCTCTGCCGAACGTAGCTGCCGTCGGACTGCAGCACCCAGGCCTGGGTATTGTCGGTCAGGTAGGACTCCAGCTCCTTCTTCACCCGCAGCACGAGCTTCTTGCCTTCCACCGGGAAGCAGGTCTCCACGCGCATGTCGAGGTTGCGCTCCATCCAGTCGGCGCTGGAGAGGTAGAGCTTCTCCTCGCCGCCATTGAGGAAGTAGTAGATCCGGCTGTGCTCGAGGAAACGGCCGATGATCGAGCGCACCTGGATGTTGTGCGAAACCCCCGGCACGCCCGGACGCAGGCAGCACATGCCGCGCACCACCAGGTCGATCTTCACGCCGGCCTGGCTGGCCTTGTACAGCGCACGGATGACCTTGGCATCGGTCAGTGAGTTGACCTTGGCCATGATGTGCGCCGGCTTGCCCTCGGCGGCCTGGGCAGCCTCGCGGTTGATCATCTCCAGCAGGTTCTTCTTCAGGGTGAAGGGCGCGTGCAGGAGCTTCTTCATGCGCAGCGTCTTGCCCATGCCGATCAGCTGGTTGAACAGCTTGTGCAGGTCCTCGCAGAGCGCCACATCGGCGGTCAGCAGGCTGTAGTCGGTGTACAGGCGCGCGTTGCCGGCGTGGTAGTTGCCGGTACCCAGGTGCGCGTAGCGGCGCAGCTCGCCATCCTCGCGACGCAGGATGAGCATCATCTTGGCGTGGGTCTTGAAGCCGACCACGCCGTAGATCACTACTGCACCGGCCTGCTGCAGACGGCTGGCCAGTTGCAGGTTGGACTCTTCGTCGAAGCGCGCCCGCAACTCGATCACCACGGTCACTTCCTTGCCGTTGCGCGCGGCTTCC
This sequence comes from Pseudomonas sp. AU11447, assembly GCF_001672555.2. Taxonomy (NCBI): domain Bacteria; kingdom Pseudomonadati; phylum Pseudomonadota; class Gammaproteobacteria; order Pseudomonadales; family Pseudomonadaceae; genus Pseudomonas; species Pseudomonas sp. AU11447. The sequence goes on from NZ_LZDG02000089.1 coordinate 155,260, forward strand.
ACCAGCGCGTCGACGATCTCGGAGTTGGCGCCGGAGCGGTACAGCGTCTGCTTGATCGCCAGCACGCTGGGGTCCTTGGCAGCCTGTCGCAGCAGGTCGACCACCGGGGTGAAGGACTCGAACGGGTGCATCAGCAGCACGTCGAGCTTGCCCAGCACGTTGAACAGGTTTTCCTTCTTCTGCAGCAGCTTGGGGATCGTCGGGGTGAACGGCGGCGACTGCAGCTCCGGATGGCTGGCCAAACCGGTGACGCTGAACAGGCGCGTCAGGTTGACCGGCCCGCTGACGCGGTACAGCTCTGTCTCGGACAGGCCGAACTGCTTGAGCAGGTAGTTGGACAGGGGCACCGGGCAGGTATCCACTACCTCCAGGCGCACGGCATCGCCGTAGCGGCGCGAGAACAGCTCGCCGCGCAGCGCGCGGGCCAGGTCCTCGACGTCCTCGGCGTCCACCGAGAGGTCGGCGTTACGGGTCAGGCGGAACTGGTAGCAGCCCTTCACCTTCATGCCGTGGAACAGGTCGTCGGCGTGGGCGTGGATCATCGACGACAGGAACACGTAGTTGTCGCCCGGCCCTGCGACTTCTTCCGGCAAGCGGATGATCCGCGGCAGCGAGCGCGGCGCCGGGATGATCGCCAGGCCGGAGTCGCGACCGAAGGCGTCCAGGCCTTCGAGCTCGACCATGAAGTTCAGGCTCTTGTTCACCAGCAGCGGGAACGGGTGGGTCGGGTCGAGGCCGATCGGGGTGACGATGGGGGCGATTTCGTCGCGGAAGAAGCGACGGACCCAGGCCTTGATCTTCGGCGTCCAGTAGCGGCGGCGGATGAAGCGGATGTCGTGCTTGGCCAGCTCCGGCAACAGGATGTCGTTGAGGATGCTGTACTGGCGGGCAACCTGCTCGTGCACCTGCTCGCTGATGCGAGCCAGCGCCTGGTGCGGCAGCAGGCCGTCGGCGCCGGCCTGCTCGCGGGCGAAGGTGATCTGCTTCTTCAGGCCGGCAACGCGGATCTCGAAGAATTCGTCGAGGTTGCTGGAGAAGATCAGCAGGAACTTCAGGCGTTCCAGCAGCGGGTAGGACTCATCCAGCGCCTGCTCCAGCACGCGGATGTTGAACTGCAGCTGCGAGAGTTCGCGATGAATGTAGAGGGCACTGTCGTCCACGTTGATTGCCGGCACCGCCGGTTCGACGGGCGGTGCCGGCGTCTCGACCACCTCCGCTACGACGACTTCGGTGACTTCAGCAGTGGTGTCAGCTTCGATAACTTCGGTTTCGCTAATGCCTTCGGTATTCATCGCTCGTCTCATCGACGGGGTCAGCCCCCGCTTTTCATTTTCAATTGTTGTGCCGCGCGCTTGGCGAAGTAGGTCAGGATGCCATCTGCGCCCGCGCGTTTGAAGGCCAACAGCGATTCGAGGATCACCGCCTCGCTGAGCCAGCCATTGTTGATCGCGGCCATGTGCATCGCGTACTCGCCGCTGACCTGGTAGACAAAGGTCGGGGCGCGGAATTCGTCCTTGGCACGGCGCACTATGTCGAGATAGGGCATGCCCGGCTTGACCATGACCATGTCGGCGCCTTCGGCGAGGTCAGCGTAGATCTCGTGCAGCGCTTCGTCGCTGTTGGCCGGGTCCATCTGGTAGGTGGCCTTGTTGCCCTTGCCCAGGTTGGCGGCGGAACCGACGGCGTCGCGGAACGGGCCGTAGTAGGCGCTGGCGTACTTGGCCGAGTAGGCCATGATGCGGGTGTTGATGTGGCCGGTGGACTCCAGGGCCTCACGGATGGCGCCGATGCGGCCGTCCATCATGTCCGACGGAGCCACGACCTGGGCGCCGGCTTCGGCGTGGGAAAGCGCCTGCTTGACCAGCACATCGACGGAAATGTCGTTCAGAACGTAGCCGTCCTCGTCGAGGATGCCGTCCTGGCCGTGGCTGGTGAACGGGTCCAGCGCCACGTCGGTGATGATGCCCAGCTCCGGGAAGCGCTCACGCAGGGCGCGGGTGGCGCGCTGGGCGATGCCATCGGGGTTGAAGGCTTCGGCGCCATCGAGGGATTTCTTCTCCAGCGGGGTCACCGGGAACAGCGCCAGTGCCGGGATGCCCAGCTCCACCAGCTCTTCGGCTTCCTTGAGCAGCAGGTCGATGGACATGCGCTCCACACCAGGCATCGAGGGCACTGCTTCACGCTGGTTCTTGCCGTCGAGGACAAACACCGGAAGGATCAGGTCGTTGGCGGTCAGGACGTTTTCGCGCACCAAGCGGCGGGAAAATTCGTCACGACGGTTACGACGCAGTCGAGTGAAGGGGAAGGCACGATCGGCGGGAATGAAGCTCACGGCGTACTCCAGGGCCTGAACAGCAGGCACAGTCTGACAGTTATAGCCCTGAATTATGACCGATTGGTAACAACCGGTAACAGTGACCCTTGGTCGCGGCATCCTGCCGCAGCGGCATGCCGCCGCTCTGCACGGGCACAGACTTGTTCCAGGTCAGTTGTGCGGACCGGGATACCTTCCCTGCGGGCGACAACCGGGTTAGGCTTCGCGTTCATTTCGCTGCGTTGCCTCGATAATGCTCCAACAATTCCTGCAGGATTTCGGCTACTTCGCGCTGTTTCTCGGCACGTTCTTCGAGGGTGAGACCATTCTGGTCCTGGCCGGCTTCCTGGCTTTCCGCGGCTACATGCAGCTGGAGTACGTCATCGCGGTGGCGTTCTTCGGCAGTTACGCGGGCGACCAGCTCTGGTATTTCCTCGGCCGCCGCCACGGTCGCAAGCTGCTCGCGCGCAAGCCGCGCTGGCAGAAGATGGGTGACAAGGCGCTGGAGCATGTGCGCAAGCATCCCGACCTATGGGTGCTGAGCTTCCGCTTCGTCTACGGCCTGCGCACCGTGATGCCGGTGGCCATCGGCCTGTCCGGCTACCCGCCGGCGCGCTACCTGCTGCTCAACGGCATCGGGGCCATCGTCTGGGCCACAGTACTGGGCAGCGCCGCCTTCTACTTCGGCAGCGTGCTCGAAGGTGTGCTGGGCAACATCAAGAAGTACGAGCTCATGGTCCTTGGCGGACTCGTGGTGATCGGCCTGCTGTTCTGGCTCCGCCGCCGCTACAAGGCCAGCAAGTCCGAGTAATCGCGCTGACTGATCAGGCCGCCTGCGGCAGACGCTCGGCGCGCCGCAGGCCGAGCAGACCGATCAGGCTGAGCAGCGAGTAGACCGCCAGCGCCCAGGGCGCCCACTGCGGCAACTCAATCCCTCCCCATAGCGCCAGCGCCGCGACTGCCGGCACGTTCAGCGCCAATCGCAGCAGTTCCAGGCGCAACGCCCAGGCGCGGTTCTCCAGCCAGCAGCCGATGGCGTAGAGACCGAAAGCCATCCAGCCCCAGCCGATCACCAGGGGCAGCACTTGCCAGCCCTCCCCCACGCCCAGCAACCAGGTACCGACCACCACATAGGTGGCGAACTGCAGAGCGGCGTACCACTGCCGGCCGCGCGTCAGCGGCACCTCGAACTTGCGGAAGGCCGCCAGGTCAGGCTTGGCCATGGGATAACGCTGGGCGACGTCCTCGGGGCGCCAGCCGGTGCGCATGAACCAGATGCGCAGCTTGTCCCACAGGCTGCCGGCACGGCGCGCATCGTTCCACAGGTGCGCATAGACCTGCAGGTTGGCCCACAGCGGGTTCCAGCTGGCCAGGGGGACCGTCACGCCGAACACCACCGGCTCTTCGTCCAGCTCTTCCTGGAAGGTGCCGAACAGGCGATCCCAGAGAATGAACACGCCACCGTAGTTGCGATCCATATAGACAGGATTCTGTGCGTGGTGCACGCGGTGGTTGGACGGGGTAATGAAAACCCATTCGAACCAGCCCAGCTTGGGAATGTGCCGGGTGTGCACCCAGAACTGGTAGAGCAGGTTCAGCGCGCCGACGGTAAGAAACACCAGCGGCGGCACCCCGGCGATGGCCATGGGCAGGTAGAAGATCCAGCCGAAGAGGAAGCCGGTGCTGGTCTGCCGCAGCGCGGTGGAGAGGTTGTAGTCCTCGCTCTGGTGGTGCACCGAATGCGCGGCCCAGAGCACGTTGCGCTCATGGCCGAGGCGGTGGTTCCAGTAGTAGCAGAAGTCGTAGAAGACGAAGGCGAACGCCCAGACCCACAGGCTTTTCGCCGACAGGTCGAACAGCGCGAGGTGCTGCCAGGCGATGGTGTAGGTCACCACTGCCAGCCCCTTGGTCAGCAGGCCACTGGTGGTCGACAGGACCCCCGCACTGAGGCTGTTCAGCGCATCGCTCAGGCGATAGGTGCGCAGGCCGCGCCAGCGGTCAGCGAGCAACTCGACCACAATCAGCAGGAAAAAGAATGGCACGGCGAAGAGGATGTAGTTCATGGCACGACCGAATCGTTATGCTTATGAGGAAGGATCCTAGTCCCTTGCCCGCCGCCGGCCACGGCCGCCGGCGACAGCCCGGGCGGCATATCGCGACAGCCCCGGCCCCCTTGAACAGGAGCAGTCCATGAAGAAAGTTGCCGTTATCCTTTCCGGTTGTGGCGTCTACGACGGCGCGGAAATCCATGAAAGCGTGATCACCCTGCTGCGCCTGTCCCAGCGCGGCGCCCAGGTACAGTGCTTCGCGCCGAACATCGAGCAGCACCACGTGCTGAACCACCTGACCGGTGAGGAAATGGCCGAGAAGCGCAACGTCCTGGTGGAGTCTGCACGTATCGCCCGTGGCGAGGTGAAGGATATTCTCGAGGCCAAGGCCGAGGACTTCGACGCTCTGATCGTGCCCGGCGGCTTCGGCGCGGCGAAGAACCTCAGCGACTTCGCCTTCAAGGGCGACCAGTGTCAGGTGCAGCCGGACGTGCTGGCGCTGGCCAAAGCCTTCGCCGCCGCGAAGAAGCCGGTTGGCCTGATCTGCATCGCCCCGGCCATGGCCGCGCGCATCTTCGGTGAAGGCGTCGAGTGCACCATCGGCACCGACGAGAGCACTGCCCAAGCGCTGACCAGCATGGGCGCCAAGCACATCGACTGTGCCGTGGAAGACATAGTCGAAGACAAGGAGCACAAGCTGGTCACCACTCCCGCCTACATGCTCGCGCAATCCATCGCCGAAGCCGCCAGCGGCATCAACAAGGCGGTCGATCGGGTGCTGGAGCTGGCCTGAGGCTCCTCGACTGAGGCGTTCGCCAGCAAGCTCGCTCCTGCGAAGAGCGGCTGCGACCTGCAGGAGCGAGCCTGCTCGCGAACTGCCGCAACGCCGACGTAGCCCAGCGGAATAAAAACGCCCGGCATTGCCGGGCGTTTTCGTTTCAGGCCTTGCGGCTCTCCGCCTCGCGCATGAGGCGCGTCAGCAGGCGGTCCAGGCTGTTGGCGAAGGCCTGGCGGTCCTTGTCGCCGTAGGGCGCCTGCCCTCCTCCCACCTGGCCCTGCTCGCGCAGGTCGGTGAACAGGTTGCGCACGGCCAGGCGTTCGCCCATGTTCTTCTCGTCGAACTCGCGGCCTCGCGGGTCCAGCGCATCGACTCCCTTCTTCACCAGCCGGTCGGCCAGCGGCACGTCGCTGCAGATCACCAGGTCGCCCGGCTCAGCCTGCTCCACCAGGTAATCGTCGGCGGCGTCCATCCCGCTGGGCACGACAATCAGGCTGACGCAGGCGAACGGCGGCTTGGCCACGGGCTGCCCGGCGACCATCACCACCTCCAGCTTGCGCTTGAGAGCGAACTTCGCCACCAGGTCCTTGGCCGCGCGCGGGCAGGCGTCGGCATCGATCCAGATACGCATCGGAAAACCATTCTCCAGAAAGCACGACGGCCAGTATCGCACTGGCCGTCGTGTATCGCTCAGCTATCGCCTCAGGAAGAGGCCACCTCGGCCGCCTTGCGGCGCTCGGAGAAGTAGCTGCGCCCGTAAAGCACAGCCACTGCCAGCAATGCCGCGACCTGGGCCGACAGCGAATAGGCGTCGGCCTTGATGCCGAGCCAGTCGAAGTCGAAGAACGGCACCGGGCGGGTGCCGATCACGCCGGCTTCCTGCAGGGCGACCACGCCGTGGCCGGCGAAGACCACCGACAAGGCGCAGAGCAGCGCGGCGTTGACGGTGAAGAACAGCTTCAGCGGCAGCTTCGCCGAGCCGCGCAGGATCACGAAGGCAATCGCGATCAGGACCACCACGGCGGTGCCCGCACCGGCGATCACCGCGTTGTGACCGGCCGGGCCGGCCTGCAGCCAGAGGGTCTCGTAGAACAGGATGACCTCGAACAGCTCGCGGTAGACCGAGAAGAATGCCAGCACGGCGAAGCCGAAGCGTCCGCCGCCGCCCACCAGGCTGCTGCGGATGTAGTCCTGCCAGGCAGCGGCATGGCGGCGGTCGTGCATCCACACGCCGAGCCAGAGCACCATCACGCAGGCGAACAGCGAGGTGAAGCCCTCCATCAGCTCGCGCTGGGCGCCGCCGATATCGATCACATACGCCGCGACTGCCCAGGTGGCGAAGCCGGCGACGAAGGCCAGGCCCCAGCCGATGTGCACGCCGCGCACGGCCTTCTCCTGCCCGGTGTTGCGCAGGAAGGCGAGGATCGCCGCCAGCACCAGGATCGCTTCCACGCCTTCGCGCAGGAGGATCAGCAGCGCCGAGAGGAAGCTGATGGAGAAGCTCAGCGAGTCGCCGCTCAGGGCCTTGGCGGCATCCACCAGCTTGGCCTTGGCCAGCTCCAGCTGCTGGGCCGCCTCGGCTTCCGGCAGGCCATCACGCAGCGCCTGGCGGTAGGCCATCAGTTGCTTCTCGGTGGCCTTGCGCAGGTCGGCGTCGACGTTGTCCAGCGACGACTCCACCAGCTCGAAGCCTTCCAGGTACGCGGCGACGGACAGGTCGTACGCCTGGTCGTGGTCGCCGGAACGGTACACGACGAAGCTCTTGTCCAGGGTCGCGCTGGTGTAGTCGATCAGTTGCGCCGGGCCACGGTGTTCCAGCGGCGGGTGCGCACGCAGGGCGCGGAAGCTTTCGGCCGCGGCCTCGCCGTCGTGATCGGCGACATCCGCTGGCGTCTGGGTCGACAGGGTGGCCAGCGGGTAGGCGTGAGCCGGGTCGACCTTGGCCTGGCCGGCGCTGAGGCTGGCGACATAGGACGCGAGGTCCCAGCGCTGACGCTCGTCGAGCTGGTCGGCGAAGGCCGGCATGTCGGTACCGGAAACACCCAGGCCGATGACGTTGCGCAGATCGTAAAGACTGAGCTGGTCGAGGCGCACGCGGTCGGTCAGGTTGGCCGGCGGCGGCTCCAGGCCAATACCGGCCGGGCCATCGCCCTTGCCGGCGTCGCCGTGGCAGATCGAACACTGCTGGGCGTACACCTCGGCGCCGCGGGCCGGGTCCGGGGTGATCGCGGGGGTCTGTACCACCTGGTAGATGTCGGCGACGCGTGCCTCCAGGTGACGAGCCTGCTGGGCAACCTGCTTGCCCGGCTGACGCTGCTCGATGGCCTGTTTGAGGCTCGCGGCGTCCTTTTCCAGGTCGGCGCGCTCAGGGCGCGCCGGCAGGGTGAGGATCAGCGAATGGAGATTGCCGACGAATTCCAACTGCTCCTTGTATTCGCTGTTGTTGATTACCTTGCCGTCGGCGACGGTGGCGGGGTAGTCAGCAGCGAGGTAACTGAGCAGGTGAAGCGCTTGAGCCGGGTCGACAGCCGGGTCGGCGTGAGCTCCAAGGCTGAAAAGGCCGACCAGCGGCAACAGCCAGACGAAAAGTTTGGAGGGGCGCATACGGGAAGTTAAATGAGAATGAAAGAGATTAAATTGTCACCTCAGGTTTCCGTCTATGCAAGGACAATGTCCCGCAGAGCTGCGCCCGAAGTATTCGTGCGGCCACGCCCGCACTTCCGCCAGCGCCCCTCAAACGCCCTCAGGCCGGGGCTCGGCGCACAGTAGCAAGCAGCGCGGCGGCACCCACGAAGAGGGTAGCGAAAGTACGATTCATCACCCGCTGCTGGCGCTGCGAGCGCAGCGCACGCAGCACGCGGGCGGCCAAACCGGTGTAGCCGGCCATGACGATCAGGTCGACGGTGATCATGGTGGCGCCCATGATCACGTACTGGATCGCCATCGGCCGATGCGGGTCGACGAACTGCGGCAGTACCGCGAGCATGAAGATCACCGCCTTGGGGTTGCTGGCATTGACCAGGAAGCCGCGCAGCACCAGGGTCAGCGGCCGCCCGATGGGGCGCTCGCCACTCGCCGCCATCACCTGCGGGGCAGCAGTCCACTGGCGGTAGGCGAGATAGACCAGATAGACCACGCCGAACCACTTGATCGCGCTGAAGGCCACTGCCGATGCCGAAAGCAGCGCGCCGACGCCGGCCGCGACGATGGCGATCTGCAGGGCGAGGCCGATCTGCAGGCCAAGGGCATTCCAGTAGCCGCGCCAGAAGCCGTATTGCAGCCCGCAGGACATCGAGGCGATGGCCCCGGCGCCGGGCGACAGGCTGATCACCCAGCAGGCAATGAAGAAGGCGAACCAGGTACTGGCGAGCATTGCGGACCTCACGGCGCCCAGGCAGGCGCAATAATTTGTTACGGAGGCCCAGTGTGCCTCAGTCAGGCTGCGCCGCCCAGCGCTACCGACGAAGGTCGGGTGAACCTTGCAGGAGCGAGCTTGCTCGCGAACCGCCTCAGCTGCGGAGTCGCTGGAAACTCTCTTCGCGAGCAAGTTCGCTCCTGCGAAGGGCCCAAGAAAAAGCCCGGCAACAGGCCGGGCTTTTTTTCGTCAACGCAGGCCGATCAGCTCGGAATGTCCTTGCGCAGCTTCACCGGCTCCTCGCCGCGCTTGCGCGCCAGGGCGCCGCGCAGGCGAATGTTGATCGCCTCCACTGCCAGCGAGAAGGCCATGGCGAAGTACACGTAGCCCTTGGGCACGTGGATCTCGAAGGCTTCGGCGATCAGCACGGTGCCGACCACGATGAGGAACGACAGCGCCAGCATCTTCAGCGACGGGTGCTTCTCGATGAAGGCACTGATGGTGCTGGCCGACAGCATCATCACGCCGACCGAAATGACGATGGCCGCCACCATCACCGGTACATGCTGCACCAGGCCCACGGCGGTGATCACCGAGTCCAGGGAGAAGACGATGTCGATGATCGCGATCTGGATGATGATGCCCATGAAGCCGCGGGACTTGCCGCCCTGCTGGCCGCCCTCTTCCGCGCCTTCGAGGCTGTGGAAGATTTCCATGGTGCTTTTGAACAGCAGGAACAGGCCACCGAAGAACAGGATCAGGTCGCGCCCGGAAATGCCGTGATCGAACACGGTGAACAGGTCCGCGGTGAGGCGCATGACCCAGGTGATCGACAGCAGCAGCAGGATACGCGTGCCCATCGCCAGGGCCAGGCCGAAGAAGCGCGCCTTGGGTTGCTGCTCGGGCGGCAGGCGGCCGACCAGGATCGAGATGAAGATGATGTTATCGATGCCCAGTACGATTTCCAGGGCAGTCAGGGTCAGAAAGGCAACCCAGATCTCAGGGCTTGTGAGCCATTCCATAGTGGGAGACGTCCGTCAGGGGGTGGTGGGAAAGTTCGGCCCGCGCCAACGGCGAATGGCCTTCTGGAAGAACAGATTGTTCGGTACTTGCAGCAGTGCGCCGGGCGCGCCGTCCTCGGCAACTTCTTCCAGCGTGGTGTAGAGCAGGTTGATTGCCACCACCCGGCCTTTCACACCGGGCTTGTCGGCGGACTCGATGACTTCCACCCGGTCGCCCAGGCGGAACGGCCCCATGGTGAAGATCATCAGGGCGCAGAACAGGTTGGAGAGCACGCTCCAGATGGCGAAGAAGGCCACGGCGGCGACGGCCGCAAAGCCGGTCAGCGCAGCCCACAGCACGTCCGCGGACACACCCAGGCGCTCCAGCACCAGCATTACCGCCGAGCCCATGATCAGCCAGCGCAGGCCGCCGCGCAGGGGCAGCAGCAGTTCCGGCGGCATCGGGTAGCGCTCACCGAGGCGACTGAGTGCGCGCGTCACGATGCGCTGCACCACCCAGGCCAGCAGCAGGATGAGGATGATCTGCCCGCCACGCAGCAGTGGTTCGCTCCACGCCACCAGCAGGTTCACGTCACCCATCACTCACTGGCCTCGAGCTGGCGCTGCAGTTCTTCGAGGGTTTCCAGGGCCATCAGCCAGGACTCTTCCAGCTCGCTTTCGCGGGTCTTGAGAGTTGCCTGGCGAGCCAGCAGGTCACGCAGTTCGTCCTTGCGCGCAGCTTCGTAGAGGGCGCTGTCGCCCAGGCGCTCCTCCAGTTCGGCGAGCTGCTCGTGGACCTTGCCCAGCTCCTTCTCCAGCTTGTCGGCTTCGCGCTTGTGCGGGGCGAGTTGCTGGCGCAGCGCAGCGGCCGCCTGACGCTGGGCGCGCTTGTCGGTCTTGTCGCCGGCGGGAGCAGCGGGCGAAGACGGCGTCTGACGGGCGCGGAAGTCCACCAGCCAGCGCGCGTAATCGTCGAGGTCGCCATCGAACTCGCGGATGCGCCCATCGGCCACCAGCAGGAATTCGTCGGTGGTGCTCTTGAGCAGGTGACGATCGTGGGACACCACCACCACGGCACCGGAGAACTCCTGCAGCGCCAGGGTCAGCGCCAGGCGCATTTCCAGGTCGAGGTGGTTGGTCGGTTCGTCGAGCAGCAACAGGTTGGGCTTCTGCCAGGCGATCAACGCCAGGGCCAGGCGCGCCTTCTCGCCGCCGGAGAAGTTCAATACTGGCTCGTCGCAGCGCTCGCCGCGGAAGTCAAAGCCGCCGAGGAAATCGCGCAGGGTCTGCTCGCGCTCAGCCGGCGCGATGCGTGCCAGGTGCAGCAGCGGGCTGGCCTTGGGGTCCAGCGAGTCGAGTTGGTGCTGGGCGAAGTAGCCGATGGCGAGGTTTTCACCGCGGGCGAGCTCGCCGTCCAGCAGCGACAGGTCGCCGGACAGGGTCTTGATCAGGGTCGACTTGCCCGCGCCGTTGGGGCCGAGCAGGCCGATGCGCGCGCCGGGCACCAGCTGCAGCTTGACCTTCTCCAGCACGGTCTTGTCGCCGTAGCCCAGGCGAGCCTCGGAGAGGTTGAGCAGCGGGCTGGAGATCTTGTCGGACTCACGGAAGGCGAAGTCGAACGGCGAATCGACGTGGGCCGGCGCCAGTTCTTCCAGGCGTTCCAGTGCCTTGATCCGGCTCTGCGCCTGACGGGCCTTGGTGGCCTGGGCGCGGAAGCGGGCAATGTACTTTTCCATGTGCGCGCGTTGCGCCTGCTGCTTCTCGTACGCCTGTTGCTGCTGGGCGAGGCGTTCGGCGCGGGTGCGCTCGAAGGCCGAGTAGCCGCCGCGATACAGGGTCAGCTTGCGCTGTTCGAGATGGGCGATGTTGTCCACCACGGCATCGAGGAAATCGCGGTCGTGGGAGATCAGCAGCAGCGTACCCGGATAGCCCTTGAGCCACTCTTCCAGCCAGAGGATGGCGTCGAGGTCCAGGTGGTTGGTCGGTTCGTCGAGCAGCAGCAGTTCGGACGGGCACATCAGCGCCTGCGCGAGGTTCAGGCGCATCCGCCAGCCACCGGAGAAGTCGCCGACGCGGCGGTCCATCTGCTCGGGCGTAAAGCCAAGCCCCGCCAGCAGCTTGCGCGCACGGGCGTCGGCGGTGTATCCGTCGGCACTGTCCAGCTCGCTGTGCAGGCGCGCCAGGGCAGTGCCATCGTGGGCGTCTTCGGCCGCGGCAAGGTCCGCCTGGATCTTGCGCAGGTGCACGTCGCCGTCGAGCACGTAGTCGACGGCGAGGCGGTCGAGGGTCTCGACCTCCTGGCGCATGTGCGCGATACGCCAGTCCGCTGGCAGGTAGCAGTCGCCGGCATCCTGGCCAAGCTGGCCGCGCAGCAGGGCGAACAGGCTCGACTTGCCGGCGCCGTTGGCGCCAATCAGGCCGACTTTCTGTCCGGCGTGCAGGGTGAGTTCGGCACCTTCCAGCAAGCGCTGGGGGCCACGCTGTAGCGTAAGATTTTGTAGTCGAATCATGGCGGCGGAGTTTATCAGCTTCGCCTGGCAATCGCTGTGGGTGCTCTATGTCTGATGATGTCTGGTCGTATGCGCTGAAACTCTACGCCCGCCCTGGGGTTGAAGCGGCTTGCCTGTCGTTGCAGGAAGGCGGTGCGGATGTCTGCCTGCTGCTCGCTTCGGCCTGGCTGGGAAGCGCTGGCGTGACCTTCTCGCCATCGCGGATGAGCGCGCTGGAATGTGCTGCGCGGGAGTGGCGCGAGGAAGTGATAGTGCCGCTGCGTTCGCTGCGTCAGCGCTGGCGCGAATCGGCGATGCAGGACGCAGAACTGGCGCCGCTGCGAGAGCGGATCAAGCAGCTCGAACTGGAAGCGGAAAAGGTGCTGCTGGGGAGACTGGAGGCGGTGGCAATCGGCTGGCCACGAGGTGAGGCGCAGGAACTGGTGTACTGGCTGGAAGCTGCAGCCGGTGAAGCGGGCGGCTTGCGCCGCGATGCGCAGGAAACCCTGCGCATCGCGGCGAGCCTCTCCTGAGCCTCAGGAAGCGCTGGAGGAGGTGCTGCTGGCCGGAGTCGCCGGCGCCGCAGTAGCGCTGGAAACCGGAGCAGCGGCCGGAGTGCTCGGCTGGGCAGCCGGTGCGCTCGGAGCAGCCGGAGCGGCCGGTTTGGCAGCGGTGGCGGGCTTGGGCGCAGCAGGCTTGGCGGCCGGTTTTGCGGCAGGCTTGGCAGCGGCCTTCACCGCGGGTTTGGCAGCCGGTTTCGCGGCGGGCTTGGCAGCGGCGGCAGGCTTGGCAGCCGGTTTCGCGGCGGGCTTCGCAGCAGGTTTGGCAGCAGCGGGCTTGGCGGCAGCAGGCTTGGCAGCGGCTTTCGCGGCGGGCTTGGCGACAGGTTTGGCAGCGGCTTTCGCAGCAGGCTTGGCAGCCGGTTTCGCGGCTGGTTTGGCAGCAGGCTTGGCGGCAGCAGCGGCAGGCTTAGCAGCGGGTTTGGCTGCCGGCTTGGCGGCGGCTTTCGCAGCAGGCTTGGCGGCTGGCTTCGCGGCAGCTTTGGCAGCCGGCTTGGCAGCAGCGGGTTTTGCAGCGGCAGTTTTCGCAGCCGGTTTGGCAGCGGTTTTAGCGGCAGGCTTGGCGGCGGGTTTCGCGGCAGGCTTGGCAGCGGCTTTGGCAGCAACAGGCTTGGCAGCGGCAACCTTGGCAGCCGGTTTCGCAGCAGGCTTGGCAGCGGATTTCACGGCAGGCTTGGCGGCGGGTTTGGCAGCGGCTTTAGCGGCCGGTCTGGCGGCAGCCTTGGCAACCGGCTTGGCAGCAGCAGCGACCGGCTTGCGGGTAGCGAGGGACTTGCCAGCGGCTTCCTTCACCTTGGTCACGCCCTGGGCGAGCTTCAGGCTCTCCTGCACATCACGCTTGAGATTGGCGATGTAGGCACGAGTTTCGGTCTGACGGGTCTTCAGGACATCCAGGGCGCCGTCGATATCGGCGATGGTCGACTTGGCTTTTGCCTGCGCCTTCGCCTTGCCGGCCTTGGTCGCGTCCTGCAGTTTGGCGCGAGCCTTGTGCAGCTTCTCCTGTGCCTTGCCGCGTTGTTTCTCGAGCTTGGCGAGCAGCTTTTCGGAATCGACCAGCGCCTGCTTGCAGGCACCTTCGAGGTGTTCGATCAGACTGTTGGACAACTGGTGCAGCAGATGCAACGGAGTGGTGACGGGTTTCTTGTTGGCCGACATGACGTGCCTCCTGGCGGACGTGGTTGCGCCCATACTAGCCCCGCTGATGGCCTCTCGCCAATGTCCTGATTACGCTGCAGGCCGCAGCAGGCATCGGCTTCAGAGGTTTTCAGCGGTGCGCGAAGGCGCGTTTTTTTCACTCACCCAGTGACGCTGTAACTCGCACTTGGTTCCCGCGAGTGATCGCCTGGCCACACGCAAAGCCGCATGACGCGCGGGCTTGAGCACCGAAAATATATTTTTCGAGACTGCCGCAAAGCCGCGTCACAGAGCCTTTCAAGCCATCACTCACCAGGCCGCCAGGCCGCCATTCAGAACCCACTGGTGCACCTCGACGCCGCTCGAAAATATCTCCGGCGAAGGAGCGAATCGATGCTCGCTCACACCCTTGCACACAATCGAAAAACAACCGCCTCGGGCATCGTTTTCACCTTCGAAAAATTCACGCACCACCCTCATTGCGAGCTGCCGAACGGCGTGAGTTTTCACCATGGCACACTGACGCCGAGACAAGCTGCGAAGTGCGAAAAAAATCGCGAACAGAGCCCGCCCCTGCGCTCCGGGACAATGCTGGGGAGGGACGCGAAATAGCCCCACGGCAGAGGACCGGGGCGAAGGGATGGCCTGGTACAGATTCTTCAAAAGACGACGGCGCCTTTTAACCGAACATGAACCACGAGCAGGCTCTGTCCGTGATCGGCTTGAACGGCACGAACCCAACCCTGAAACGAAAACGGCGCGATCACCGGGAGTGATCGCGCCGTTTTCGGCAACACCATGATCAGGCCAGGACGGCTTTCTGCTCGTGGGCGTTGTGCAGCACTTCGATCAGGCAATCTTCCAGTTCGAAGCGTTCGTGCAGTTGCTGGCGCAGACTCTTCAGCTCGCTGGTCAGGCAGGTGCCTTCGCGGCAGTCGCCGTTATCGCAACGATCGTTGAAGTTCAGCGCGTTGGCGGTGATGGTTTCCAGACGGGGGTAGATCTGCTTGGCCAGTTCCAGGCCCCGCGTATCACCAAAGGCCTGCGCCTCGTTCATCAGCTGTTCGTAGACTTCGAAGTGGCCCGCCGACACGTAGTCGAGCAGGAGCTGACAGAAGTTCTGGAGATTCTCGGCGTTGGTCTTCGGCGCCTGGACACCGTCCAGGGAATCGAATGCCCGGACCAACTCATGTCGATCCCGCAACCAGCGGTCGATCAGCTGGTGTACGCCTCCCCAACGTTCCTGGGCATTACGGCAGCTCTCGAGCATGTTGTCCTCACTTCCCTTTTCGCCGTCCCGGCAAAGTCCGCCCCGGGACAATATTCTGTCGAATCTCGACATCCGCGATGTGTGAAGCTTGTTCGGCGGCGGCTTTCCGACGGAGTGGAAACCCAGAGTATGCCCGCCCGTTATCGCCTTCAAGACACCAGCAGCGGGAAAATTCATACGGGCGTTTAATCGACAGACCGCGATGCCTCTGGCCTGCACCGATCAGGTGCAGGCCATGGCGCTTTGAGATGCGACGCTCAGCCGCGGCGGCGGAAGAACTGCACGATGGCGAACAGGGCGAAGCCGATGAAGGCCAGCAGGCTCCACTCCGGAATGCTCAGGCCGAGCAGGGTCCAGGAGACTTCGGCGCAGTCGGCCGAACCGTGGAACATGGTCCAGATGATGTCGGCATAGGGCATGCTCTCCATCATGTATTCCAGCGGCGGCAGGCAGGACGGCAACTGGTCCGGCGGCAGGGTCTGCAGCCACACCTGGCGGCCCGCAGTACCGGCGCCACCCAGGGCGCAGAGCAGGATCAGCACCGAGTAGACGCGCGGAGCACGGCCGTGCAGCGCGGCGATCAGCGAGAACAACCCGCAGCCGGCAAAGAAGATGCGCTGCAGGATGCACAGCGGGCAGGGCTCCAGCCCGACCATGTACTGCAGGTAGAAGCCCGTGCCGAGCATGGCGACGCAAGCGAGGAAAGCGAGGAAGAACAGGGACCGAGGGCTGGCCAGATTCATGGCGGCTCCGCTGAAAAGCGCTGTTGCAGGAAAGGCCGCTACGGTAGAGGAAACACCGCGATCAGTTCAAGGCAAGTGTCTAGACTGGCCGTGGCACTCATCCGGGAATCCATGCCATGCGTCGTCATTTCCTGCTTTGCTCGCTGCTTTCCCTGACAGCGATTCCAGCCATCGCCGCCACAGATCTCAGCCACATCCGCTTGCCTGAAGGCTTCCATATCAGCTTGCTGACCGATCAGGTTCCCGGCGCGCGCGCCATGGCCTGGGGTGACAAGGGCACGCTGTTCGTGGGCAGTCGCTCCTCCGACAAGGTCTACGCGGTGAAGCCCGACGGCCAGGTGAAGGTGCTCGCCGATGGCCTGCAGATGCCCGTAGGCGTGACCTTTCATAAGGGCGACCTGTACGTGTCCTCGCTCAGCCGCATCGTCGTGCTGCGCGATATCGAGGCGCGCCTTGATGCTCCGCCCAAGGCAGAGGAACTGCCCGCAGTGTTTCCGAAAGAGACTGCGCACGGCTGGAAGTTCATCGCCTTCGGCCCGGACGACAAGCTCTATGTGCCGGTCGGTGCGCCGTGCAATATCTGCCGTCCGGATCGCGAGCAGTACGCCAACCTGCAACGCATGAACGCCGATGGCAGCGCGCGGGAGGTGGTCGCCTACGGCATTCGCAACACCGTCGGCTTCACCTGGCACCCGCAGACGAAGCAGTTGTGGTTCACCGACAATGGGCGCGACATGCTGGGCGATGACAAGCCCGACGACGAGTTGAACAAGGTCAGCAAGGTGGGCGAGGATTTCGGCTATCCCGACTGTCACCAGGGCGACATCGCCGACCCGGAGGAAGGCAGGAAACCCTGCTCCGCCTTCACCCCGCCAGTGGCCAAACTCGGCCCGCACGTAGCCGCGCTGGGGCTGCGCTTCTACACCGGCGAACAGTTCCCGGCCGAGTACCGCAACAACCTGTTCATCGCCGAACACGGCTCGTGGAATCGCACGCAGAAGATCGGCTACCGCGTGGCGCGGGTCGAACTCAACGAAGACGGCACGCTGAAGCGCCAGAGCATCTTCGCCGAAGGATGGCTCGGCAAGGACGGTGAGGTGCACGGGCGGCCAGCGGACGTCTTGGTAGCGCCGGACGGCTCGCTGCTGGTCAGCGACGATCAGAACGGCGCGATCTACCGCATCCGCTACGGCAACCCCTGAAATCGAAAACGGCGCCCTCGGGCGCCGTTTTCATTGCCAGCGACGGGATCAGGCGCGCACTGCCAGCGCCGACGACGCCGGAGGGGCCAGTAAACCAAGGCCTTCCTGGAACAGCTGGTTGCTGCGCTCTACCTCACCGAGCTGCGCCAACAGGCGCGCCAGTTCGGCGCAGGTTTCCGCGCTGCGCTGGCGAGCCAGGCTGGCTTCCAGGTATTCACGTGCCTTGCCCCACAGCTTGTTCTGCAGGCACAGGCGACCGAGAGTAAGCAGCAGCTCCGGATCGTCGCCGTGCTGCTTCAGCCAGCCTTCAGCGGTCTTCAGCTGATGCGCGCCATCACGAGCACGGGCGCGGCCATAGAGGTGCACCAGACGGCTGTCGTAGCCATCCTTGAGCGCCTTGCGCAGTATTTCCTCGGCCTCTTCCGGCGCCCCCAGACGCAACAGTTGATCGGCGTACGCGGCTACCAGCGGCGGTTGCGCGCGAAGGTTGGTCGGCACGTTCTGCCAGCGCTGGGTCAGCGGCTGCAGGCTGCTTTCGCCCTGGCCGATGCCCTGTTCGCCCGCCTCGCCCAGCGCGGCCATCCAGGTACGGCGCTCCAGATCGGCCAACTCGGCGTTCTGCAGCACGCGCTCCTTGCGCAGCTCGGGCAACAACACGCACAGCGCCTGCCACTCGTGGAGACTGACGTACAGCTGCTGGAGCAGGCGCAGCACGGTCGGATGACGTGGGTGATCCTGGTGCAGCTTGTCCAGCACCACGCGGGCGCGGGCGAAATCGCCCCGGTTGATCAGCAGCTGCGCGCGGGTCAGGCCCACGGCGAGCTCGGTGCCGGGCTCGCGCTCCTGCGCGCGGTCGAGCAACTCGTCGCATTCTTCGGTCTTGCCCAACTCGTTTGCCGCGCGGGCGGCGCCCAGGTAATGCGGCAGTGGGCGATCGCTAAGCTCCGCGGCACGACGCAGATGACGCAGCGCCTGCGCCCAGTGGCCTTCAGCGAGATCACGTTGACCATGTTCCTCGGCCAGCTGCGAGCGGCGACGGCGGTTGAAGCGCGACCAGGGATTCACCACCCGCCCGGAAACGCCCAGCAGCCGCAGCACCAGGCGCACGGCAAGATAGATCACCCACAGCACCACCAGCAGCGCGAGGAAGGTCCACAGGCTGGATTCGTAGCGGAAGCTCTTGTAGGCGATCAGCACGTAGCCCGACTGCTCGGCGATAGCCAACCCGACCAGGGTGGCCGCCAGGACCACGGCGAGGATCAGGACATAGACGCGGCTCATGGCTGGGTCCCCGCGTCCGGCGCCACCGCCTCCTGCTGCTGCACCGCGCTTTCGCGGCGCGACAGGTAGGCCTGCAGCGAACTCAGGGCCGGGCCGAGGTCAGGCGTCTGCACGGTGACGGCCTGGCCGCTGAGCTCATCCAGACGCGCAATCAGCGCACGGCTGTCGGCGAGGTCTGCGTTGAAGAAGTCGCCGACGATCTGCTTGGCCTGCTTCAGTGCCTGCTCGTAGACGTCCTGCTTGCCATTCAAAGCGGCCCACTGCGCCTGTTCCAGGGCGAGGCTCAGAGCCAGGCGCACACGGTCCAGTTGCTGGCCGGAGAGCAGCGGGCGGATGTCCTGGCCGGCATTGAAATCGATGCGCACATAGCGAGAGATGCGTTCCCACCACTGGTCCCAGGTGCTGCTGCCATCACCCCAGGCGGTGCTCGGGCCGGTACCGCCCTCGGAGGGCTTGAACGCCGGGTTCAGTGGTTGCAGCTGGGCAGCCTGGTCACGCAGCGCGCCCAATTGCAGGAACAGCCCGGTGCGGTCCGGACGCGGCAGGGCGCGCAGCGCTTCGAGGCTCTTGGCCAGTTGCGCACGAGCGGCGAAGGCGCCCGGATCATTGTTTACCCGAAGAATGTCGTCCGCGCCCTGGACCAGTTCGGTCGCGCTGTCGATGTCCTGCAGCGCGGAGAGGCGCAGCGCGGCCAGACGCAACAGGTGCTCCGATTCGGCCAGTCGCCACTGTTGGCGGCTCTGCCCCAGCACCTGCTTGACCTGCTTGGCCAACTGCTGCTGGTCACCCTGCAGCTCCACCACCAGGCGGCGACGGGCCTCCAACTCGTCGGCGTTGGGCAGGGTGTCCAGGCGCTTGCTCAAGTCCGCGTTGGCACTCTGCACGCCCTGCGCCTGGGCGCGGGCATCCTCCAGTTGCGCAGCGCGCTGCTGCTCGACACCCTTGAGCTGCTGGACCTGCCAGATGCCCCAGCCGCCTGCGGCGAGGCCAGCGGCGCCGACCAGCAGCGCCAGCAACGCGATACCCGTGCCACCCTTGCGCGGGGCCGGCGCGGGGGCCGGACTGGGCGATGTTGGTGAAGTCTCTTGGGGAGTGACGGCTTCGCTCACAGATCCATCCTTCGCTCAGAAATTATTCTATTCGGCGCTTCTCAGCGCCTCCATCAGTGCCACAGCGCTGGCGCCCCGACAATCGATCACTCGCTGCGCACCCATCTCCCGCGCCTGCTCAGCCACACGCGGGCTGGGCACGAACAACGGCATCGCACTCACCTGCGGCCAATCCTGTGCGGCGAGCAGCTGCAGATGTTCCAGCCCCTGCCCACTACTGACCGCAATGGCATTCAAACGCTCCCCCTGAATTCGCCGTAGCAATTCGCCTTCGGGGTAGCACGGCATTTCGCGCCGGTAGAGTTCCAGATAGTCCACCGCCACGCCTTGGCCGCGCAGGCGCTCGGCAAGGAATTCTCGGCCACTCTCGCCGCGCATGATCAATACCTTCGGATCATGCACCTGCAGGGCCTGCTCGAACGCTGGCAGGGCCAGCAGGGCTTCACTGTCGTCACCGCCCTGCGGGCAGACCACATCCAGACCGTAGTCTTCGAGGATAGCCGCCGTGGCCGCGCCCACAGTAAACCAGCGCTGGGTCAGCGGCGGTTGCGGCCAGTAGCGGTCGAGCCGCTCCAGGCCCAGGCGCGCCGCGGGCTTGCTGACCACGATAACCGCGCAGTAGCGGTCCAGGTCAAGGATCAGGCTGCGTTCGGCGGGCGTCTCTTCACGAGGCGTGATCGTGAGCAAGGGCAGGCAGTCGCCGTGGATACCGTGCTCGGCGAGGGTGGCGGCGAGTGCCGCGCAGTCCTCTTCGGGACGGGTCAGCAGCAGCCGCCAGCGGCTCACGGGTGACCGGCCTCGCCGTAGACTGCGGTGAGGATTTCCTCGGCGCCCTGGCCCAGCAGATCTTCCGCGACCTTCACGCCGAGGGTTTCGGCTTCGGCCAGCGGGGCGCGAGCTTCGGCGCGCAGCAATTGGCTGCCATCGGGCTGGCCGACCAGGCCGCGCAGCCACAGTTGCTCGCCTTCAAGGATGGCGTAGCAGGCGATAGGCACCTGGCAACCACCATTGAGGCGCTTGTTCAGTGCACGCTCGGCAGTGACGCGCAAGGCTGTCTCGCGGTGATGCAGCGGCTGCAGCAGCGCGTGGATTTCCGCGTCAGCGGTACGGCACTCGATGCCCACCGCACCCTGGCCGCCGGCCGGCAGGCTGGCTTCGACGCTGATGGAGGAGCGGATGCGGTCCTCGAAGCCGAGGCGGATCAGGCCGGCGGCGGCGAGGATGATGGCGTCGTATTCGCCGGCATCGAGCTTGGCCAGTCGGGTATTGACGTTGCCGCGCAGGAAGCGGATCTGCAGGTCCGGGCGGCTGGCCAGCAACTGGGCCTGACGGCGCAGGCTGGAGGTGCCGACCACGCTGCCGGCGGGCAGGTCGTCGAGACTGGCGTAGGTATTGGAAACGAAGGCGTCGCGCGGGTCTTCACGCTCGCAGATGCAGTACAGGCCCAGGCCTTCGGGGAAATCCATCGGCACGTCCTTCATGGAGTGCACGGCGATGTCCGCTTCGTTTTCCAGCAGGGCGGTTTCCAGCTCCTTGACGAACAGGCCCTTACCACCGATTTTCGCCAGGGGCGCGTCGAGCAGTTTGTCGCCGCGGCTGGTCATCGGCAGGAGGGTCACGGTCAGGCCGGGGTGGGCCTGCTCCAGGCGGGCCTTGACGTATTCGGCCTGCCAGAGTGCCAGGGCGCTCTGGCGCGTGGCGATACGGATTTCGCGAGACATGGGCATTTCCAGGCAAAGGAAGCGTGCAAGAAAGTGCCCGCATGATAACAGCTCACGCAAACGAAAAGCCCGGGGGCCGCCCCCCGGGCTTCAGGCGCTGCGGCACTGTGTCGCTACAGGTTGTGCATGAGCCGCCGGACACCGGCGACATGGCGGCGGCTGACAGTCAGCGCATCGCCGTTGAGTCCTTTCAGGTACAGCTGGAAGTGCCCCAGCGGGGTGCGCTGCAGGCGCTCGATACGTTCGCGGGAAACCAGCGCGTTGCGGTGGATACGCACGAAGCGATCACCGAACTCGTCTTCCAAGGCTTTCAGCGGCTCGTCCAGCAGCACTTCGCCGCCAGCGTGGCGCAGGGTCACGTACTTGTGGTCGGCGATGAAGAAGATCACGTCTTCCAGCGGGATCAGCTCAATGCCCTTGCGGGTCCGCGCGCTGATGTGGCTGCGCGGGCCGGGGCCGCCGGCCGCCGGGGGCTTGGTCAGCGCCGCCAGTTGCACGCGGTTGGGCCGCGAGGCCTTCTTCAGGGCCTCGGCCAGGTCCTCGCTGCGGACCGGTTTGACCAGGTAGCCGACCGCACTGACCTGGAACGCCTCCAGGGCGAATTCATCATGGGCGGTGCAGAAGATCACCGCCGGCGGGGCTTCGCGCTCGCACAGCTTGGCGGCCACCTGAAGCCCGTCCAGGCCGGGCATGCGGATATCCAGCAGGACGATATCCGGCTTCAGGCTGTCGATCAGCGTCAGCGCTTCTTCACCGTTGCTGGCGGAGGGCTCGAGGACGCGATAGCCGTCCAGTTGCCCCACCAGCCGGGCCAGGCGCTCTCGCGCCAGGGGTTCGTCATCGACGATCAGGACATTCATAAGCTCAGGCTTCCTGCATGAGACGCGCACATGGATAGCGTAGACAGGTGAAGTGCCGTCCGTCACGGCGCTCGACGCTGAGACTAGCTTTTGGCCCGAAAAGTGCCGCAAGTCGCGCTGCAATATTTTGCAGGGCCTGCTTGGTCCCCTTCGTGGGCAGCGTCTCGGTCGATTCGTCGTACGGGTTGCTCACGCAGAGCTGGAACACACCGTCACGGTATTCCGCCTCAACTTTCACCAGCCCGCCTTCGATGCGCGGCTGGATGCCATAAATCAATGAGTTCTCCAGCAACGGCTGCAGTGTCAGCTGGGGAATCGGCACGCCATCGGGCACGCCGCTCACCTGCCAGTCCATCTGCAACCGGTCGCCAAGACGGAACTGCTCAATGGAAAGATAGCGTCTGGCCAGCTCAAGTTCCTCTCCCCAGGAAATTAATGTTCCAGGTTTGGCCAGGCTGGCGCGAAAAAGATCCGAAAGATTCAGCACCGCCAGCTCGGCCTTGCCCGGATCGATCTCGATCAGGCTGGCGATACTGTTCAGGCTGTTGAACAGGAAGTGCGGACGGATGCGCGCCTGCAGCGACTCGATCCGCGCCCGCAGCTCGGCCTGTTCCTGCCGCCGCCATTGGCTCTGGAGATAAAAGTAGCGTAGCAACAGCGTGGACATGATGAGCGCAATCAATGCGTGTCGCAGGTAGAGATTGACTTCGCCGGTGCGCGACATGGGGCCGCCGAGGGAGAAATAATCTGCCACCCAGGTGCAGCCCAGGGTCAGCAGCACCACCAGCGCGCAGCTGAGCAGCCCGGAGACCCACGTCGGCCAGCGCGCCATGAACGGTCGCAGCTGGCACAGCAGGCCGGCCGAGAGCAGCACGATCCACTGCACGAACAGCGAGGACAACGCCAGGCGCACCCAGTTGAAGCTGGGAGTCATCGGCTCGGCGAGCACCAGCACGAGCACCAGCAGCTCGGCGAGCAGCACGAGGCTGAACAGCGCCTCGGGCTGGCAGAGTTCGGGAATGAAGAAGTCTTCGTTGGGCGCCGGCTTGTCGCCGGTCTTCGTCAGTATGGGCATCGACGCAGTTTCCGTAAGCGCCTGCACGGCGGCAAGCACCGCGTGCGACCAAAAGCCTGGAATTGTCGGCCAGCGCAAGGATCGGCCGCCGGCCCCGCGGCGATTCGCCGCCGCTGCACGGCCGCAACCCGCCAAAGCGCCGCCGGTTTTGTCCCTCAGCCTGCTATTATCGTCGCACTTTGCCCTTCATGCAGGCCGCGCGCCGCGCCTGCCCGTTTCAGCGAGAGAGATCCATGAGCGTAGAGAAGACCAACCAGTCCTGGGGCGGCCGCTTCAGCGAGCCCGTCGATGCCTTTGTCGCCCGCTTCACCGCTTCCGTCGACTTCGACAAGCGCCTCTACCGCCACGACATCATGGGCTCCATGGCCCACGCCACGATGCTGGCCAAGGTCGGCGTGCTGACCGATGCCGAGCGCGACACCATCATCGATGGCCTGAAGCAGATCCAGGGCGAGATCGAGGCCGGCACCTTCGACTGGCGCGTCGACCTGGAAGACGTGCACATGAACATCGAAGCACGCCTGACCGACCGCATCGGCATCACCGGCAAGAAACTGCACACCGGCCGTTCGCGCAACGACCAGGTCGCTACCGACATCCGCCTGTGGCTGCGCGACGAGATCGACCTGATCCTCGCCGAGATCACCCGCCTGCAACAGGGCCTGCTGGGCCTGGCGGATGCCGAAGCCGACACCATCATGCCCGGCTTCACCCACCTGCAGACCGCCCAGCCGGTGACCTTCGGCCACCACCTCCTGGCCTGGTTCGAAATGCTCAGCCGCGACTACGAGCGCCTGGTGGACTGCCGCAAGCGCGCCAACCGCATGCCCCTGGGCAGCGCCGCGCTGGCTGGTACCACCTACCCGATCGACCGCGCTATCACCTGCGAACTGCTGGGATTCGAAGCGATCTCCGGCAACTCGCTGGACGGCGTGTCCGACCGTGACTTCGCCATCGAGTTCTGCGCCGCGGCCGCCGTGGCGATGATGCACCTGTCGCGCTTCTCCGAAGAGCTGGTGCTCTGGACCAGTGCCCAGTTCCAGTTCATCGACCTGCCCGACCGCTTCTGCACCGGCTCCTCGATCATGCCGCAGAAGAAGAACCCGGACGTACCGGAGCTGGTGCGCGGCAAATCCGGCCGCGTGTTCGGCCACCTCGCCGGCCTGCTGACCCTGATGAAGGGCCAGCCGCTGGCGTACAACAAGGACAACCAGGAAGACAAGGAGCCGCTGTTCGACGCCACGGACACCCTGCGCGACAGTCTGCGCGCCTTCGCCGACATGGTCCCGGCGATCAAGCCCAAGCGCGAGATCATGCGTGAAGCGGCCCGCCGTGGCTTCTCCACCGCCACCGACCTCGCCGACTACCTCGTACGCCGCGGCCTGCCGTTCCGTGACTGCCACGAGATCGTCGGCCACGCTGTGAAATACGGCGTGGACAGCGGCAAGGACCTCGCCGAGATGAGCCTGGACGAGCTGCGCCAGTTCAGTGACCAGATCGACGACGACGTGTTCGCCGTGTTGACCCTGGAAGGTTCGGTGAATGCCCGCGACCACATCGGCGGCACCGCGCCGAACCAGGTCCGCGCCGCTGTCGTCCGCGGCAAGGAACTGCTGGCTTCGCGTTAAAAGCAGTCGGCCGCGCCGCCCGGCGCGGCCCATCGAGGGGAAAGGATTCCCATGCTCGACGATTTCCCCACCGCCCTGCTGGGGCGCCTGTTCCGCCTTCTGCTACTGGGCTTCGAGTTTCTGCTCGAAGGTCTGCTTGACGCCATCTTCAACCGCTTCAGCTATCTGCTCGGCTGGCTCTTCCTGCGCCTGATCACGCTGGGCAGGCGACCGCGCGGGCCGGCATCTCCCGACGATTTCCGTGGAACCGACTGGCTGGTGCAACTTGTTGGCGCACTGGTGCTGCTCACCGTGCTGGCGCTGGTCTTCTGGAGAGCACTAGGTCCGGCCTAGAAAGCCCAGCTGCGCCGGCGTCAGCCGCAGCATGCGCGCAGCCTTGTGTTCGGTCAGGGTCGGCAATTCGCTCTCCGGTAGGCGCGCTGCGCTGGAAGCCAGGTTGACGATCAGCGCCTCGCGGCTGAACACGCCGTTGTCGATGGCGTAGGCCGCGGCGATCAGGTTGCGCAGTTCCAATGGCAGGCGCCAGCGGGTGCGCAGAGCGGAGCCGAAGCTCGCGCCGTGCTCCTTCAGAGACTTCTCTACTTCCGCCTCGCTCAGCGCGCCACCGGCGCTGTGCCAATCCTGCAGGCTGCGCAGCAACGCGAGGTCCCCCAGGCAATGCAACAGCCCGGCGGTGAAGCAGCGGTCGGCATCGGCACCCAGGGACTCGGCCAGGGCGAAGGCACCATCGGCAGTGTGCCGCGACAGCTCCCAGAAGCGCTCGGCGCGCTCTTTCAGCAACGGGTCGGCCAGTGTCGCGGCGCGCTGCAGCGCGACCGCCAGCATCAGGTTCAGTGCCTGCGCCACACCCAGGCGTGACAGTGCCTGCATCAGCGTCTGGCAGGGCATGCCGACATGCCGTGCAGCGCTGTTGGCGGCGGAGATCAGGCAGGCGGTGATCTGCGGATCATGGCCGAACTCCTGGTCGAGCATTTCCAGGTTGATGTCACTGGCTTCCATGCAGCGATTCACCGCTGCACCAACCTCACCCATCAGCGGTGCGCCCTCGGTGGCGTCGCGTTCGGTTTGCAGGAAGCGCTCCAGCGACAGGCTCTGCTCCAGCGTGGGCAATTCGCAGACGACGTTCTCGCCCGGTGCGAGCAGCAGCGAGCGCAGCCGCTCGCGCAGGTTCTCGGCATTGAAGGGCTTGACCAGGTAAGCGGTGGGCGCCAGCGGCAAGGCCGCACGCACACTGGCGGCATCGGCCTTGGAGCTGATCAGGATGAAAGGCTGGGCGACCGGCCCGCGGCGGCGCATGCGCACATGGCGCAGCAGTTCGAGGCCGTCACTGCCGGGTAACTCGCGCTCCGCCAGGATCAGGGCGAAAGGATGCCGGCGGCAGGCCTCGATAGCCGTGTCGCCGTCTTCGCAGAATTCGACGTTCGCATCGCAGCGTACGCTCAGCACCAGCTGGCCAAGCAGCTCGCGGCTCCAGGGATCGCTGGCAGCCACCAGCACGCCGGGAGAAACGCTCATGGATCACACCTCGTTCGGGACGAATGCCGTCGCGGGCGGAAACAACCGATCCAGAGCCTTCCCTGCCGAGTGCCCGGTCCTTCGGATGCCGCCGGCCAACGGCCTACGGATACTGCGCAGCGTAGTCCAAAGCCCTCAGGCTTCCCATGCGCGCCATCAACTTCGGGGGACAATTCTCACAAAAAAAGGCGCACAAAAAGAAAGGCCCGCTTGCGCGGGCCTTTCTCCTGAACGGCTAGAGCGATGAGGCTCAGGCCAGTTCGTCGAAGCACTCGGCCAGGATGGCCAGGCCTTTGTCCAGCTGCGCGTCCGGGATGGTGACGGGCATCAGGAAGCGGATCACGTTGTAGTAGGTACCGCAGGAGAGCAGGATCAGACCTTTCTCACGGGCACGAACTACGATCTTGCTGACCAGCTCAGCGGCCGGCTTGTTGTGATCGCCGCCTTCGAACAGCTCGATGGCGATCATCGAACCCAGGCCACGAACGTCGCCGATCACCTTGTGCTTGGCCTGGATGTCGCGCAGGCCAGTCTTCAGGCGCTCGCCAACGGCTTGCGAACGGTCCAGCAGCTTCTCTTCGTCGAACACTTTCAGCACGGCCAGGGCCGCGGCGCAAGCGATCGGGCTACCGGCGTAGGTGCCGCCCAGGCCGCCCGGAGCGATGGCGTCCATGATCTCGGCCTTGCCAGCAACGCCGGAGATCGGGAAGCCGCCGCCAACGGATTTGGCGAAGGTGGTCAGGTCCGGGACGATGCCCAGTTGCTCGGTGGCGAAGAAGGTGCCGGTACGGCCAGCGCCGGTCTGCACTTCGTCAGCGATCAGCAGGATGCCGTGCTCGTCGCACAGGGCGCGCAGGCGCTGCATGAAGGCCTTGGAGTTGACGTAGAAGCCACCCTCGCCCTGAACCGGCTCGATGATGATGGCAGCGATGTCGCGCGGCTGAGCGTCGTTCTTGAAGATGCGCTCGATGCTGGCGATGGACTCGTCTTCGCTCACGCCGTGCAGTTCGCACGGAGCCAGGGCGCGGAAGATGCCGCCCGGCATCAGGCCCATGCCAGCGGAGTACGGAACGACCTTGCCGGTCAGGCCCAGGGTCATCATGGTACGGCCGTGGTAGGCGCCGGTGAAGGCGATCACGCCAGCGCGGCCGGTGGCGGCACGGGCGATCTTGACGGCGTTCTCAACGGCTTCGGAGCCGGAGGTGACCAGCAGGGTCTTCTTCGGGAAGTTGCCCGGAACGCGCTTGGCGATTTCTTCGGCCAGCTCGATGTAGGGCTCGTACGCCAGCACCTGGAAGCAGGTGTGGGACAGCTTGGTCAGTTGCTCCTGAACGGCAGCGATCACTTTCGGGTGCAGGTGACCGGTGTTCAGTACGGCAATGCCGCCGGCGAAGTCGATGTACTCACGACCTTCGACGTCCCACACGGTGGAGTTCTCGGCGCGCTCGGCGACGACCGGGTGGATCTGGCCTACACCGCGCGGTACGGCGGCCTGACGACGTTGCAGCAGGGATTCGTTGGTTTTGCTCATAGCTTCCTCAGTGGCCGCTCATCGGGCGACCGGATCAAAGGATGAAAGCGGGGAGAAGCCTCACGCGACAGCATACGATGATCGACTGTCGTGGAACTTGCGGCCCGCCAGACGGGTTGTCCGGTGCTACCACCGGAAAACGCCGACGCGAAGGTGGCTGTCAGCTCTTGCCTGCCACCTCGCGCCCACGGAAAAAACGGATCAGATACCGCCGAGGCAGAGGTATTTGACTTCGAGGTAGTCCTCGATGCCGTACTTCGAACCTTCGCGGCCCAGGCCGGATGCCTTGATGCCGCCGAACGGCGCCACTTCGTTGGAGATCAGGCCGGTGTTGATACCCACCATGCCGTATTCCAGCTGCTCGGCAACGCGGAATACGCGGGCCAGGTCGCGGGCGTAGAAGTACGAAGCCAGGCCGAACTCGGTGTCGTTGGACATGGCGATGACTTCAGCCTCGTCCTTGAAGCGGAACACCGGCGCCAGCGGGCCGAAGGTTTCGTCCTTGGACACCAGGGCGCTCTTCGGTACGTCGACCAGGATGGTCGGCTCGAAGAAGGTGCCGCCCAGGCTGTGCGGCTTGCCGCCAGTAAGGACTTTGGCGCCCTTGGAAACGGCGTCGGCAATGTGCTCTTCGACCTTGGCAACAGCCTTGGAATCGATCAGCGGGCCAGTGGTGACACCCTGCTCCAGGCCGTTGCCGATGTTCAGCTTGGCCACGGCGGCCTTCAGCTTCTCGACGAAGGCGTCGTACACGCCGTCCTGTACGTACAGGCGGTTGGCGCAGACGCAGGTCTGGCCGTTGTTGCGGTACTTGGAGATCAGCGCGCCTTCGACGGCGGCGTCCAGGTCGGCATCGTCGAACACGATGAACGGAGCGTTGCCGCCCAGTTCCAGGGACACTTTCTTGATGTCCTTGGCGCATTCGGCCATCAGCTGGCGGCCGATCTCGGTGGAGCCGGTGAAGGTCAGCTTGCGCACGATCGGGTTGCTGGTCAGCTCGCCGCCGACTTCGCCGGCGCTGCCGGTAACCACGCTGAACACGCCTTTCGGAATGCCGGCGCGCTCGGCCAGCTCGGCCAGGGCCAGGGCGGAGTACGGAGTCTGCGAAGCAGGCTTGAGCACCATGGTGCAGCCAGCGGCCAGGGCCGGGCCGGCTTTACGGGTGATCATCGCGGACGGGAAGTTCCACGGGGTGATAGCCGCGGTCACGCCGATCGGCTGCTTGATCACGATGATGCGCTTGTCGGGCTGGTGGCCCGGAATGGTGTCGCCGTAGATGCGCTTGGCTTCTTCACCGAACCACTCGAGGAAGGAGGCGGCGTAGGCGATTTCGCCCTTGGCTTCGGCCAGCGGCTTGCCCTGCTCGATGGTCATCAGGCGAGCCAGGTCGTCCTGGTTGGCGATCATCAGGTCGAACCACTTGCGCAGCTTGTTGGCGCGCTCCTTGGCGGTCAGCGCACGCCAGGCCGGCAGGGCCTTGTCGGCGGCTTCGATGGCGCGACGGGTTTCGTCGGCACCCATCTTCGGCACGGTGCCGATGATCTCGTTGGTGGCCGGGTTGTTCACGTTGATGGTCTTGCCGTTATCGGCATCGACCCAGGAACCGTCAATGTAAGCCTGTTGGCGGAACAGCTTGGCATCATTGAGTTGCATGACCTGTCTCCTTTCGAGGAAAGCCTATGGACGACGGGTCTACCTCGAGTCCCCGCCTGCCTTGTTGTCTGGATGGGAGAGACCGCGGTCTCTGCCGTTCATTCGCCCCGGCCGATCAGTATCGACGCAGGATGCGAATGCCGCCCCTGCACGGAGGCGACGCCAGGCGAACGGCTCTTAGTTCGCTCGGCATGCGGACACGAAAAAACGCAGACCGGGGTCATTGCCCGGTCTGGTTGAACTCGTTCGCGCACAGATTCCCGGGCTCGGCCCAGGGGTACGACTGCCCTACAACCTTCCGGTACGCTGATCGACGGAAGCCGCACGGAGACCTGTCACAAGGGACATGCGGTGGGTGCAACGGAAGACTGTCATCCCGCAGGCTGATGGCCGGCTGGTGTGATGCCAATTCTCCGGTCTCCTGTTGTTGTGATGGGGAGGCGTTTGAAATCTCAAACGAATCCTAGGGCCCTCGGCTGCAAAGGGCAATAGCTCGTTCGACAAAACCAACGAAGGTATCAGGTTGCTGCAGGTTTTCGAGGTCTTTCTACCGACGGGCGGCTGTTTTCGTTCGATATCATGAACGAGCGTACCCGCATTGGACGCCCGCGAAGGAGATGCGTATGATTGCCGCCTGCCGCGCCAGCCGCGGCATACGCACCAGTAGCTCAGCTGGATAGAGTACTGCCCTCCGAAGGCAGGGGTCGTGGGTTCGAATCCCGCCTGGTGCGCCATCTGCCTTGTTTCGAGTTGCCTCCGGCAATCTGCGAAACCGCCTGAAAGGCCCGCTCTCAGCGGGCTTTTTCGTTTCTGCCTGTAAAGCCTTGCGCCGCTTGCCGGCGCCCCACTGTGCGAACCGGGCATCCCGGCAGGCTCGGAGGCGAGGGTTATCCTCGGCGCCCGACGATTCCTCTTCGCCACCCAAGGTTGTATAAGCCTTGCGCCATCGCGCGAGAAAAGGACAAACCGCCCCATGCTCCGGCTTCTGCTGCCAGCCCTCCTCCTGGCCCTTGCCGGGTGCGCCACCCAACCTCCGGCGCACCCCGAGAACCTCTGCGAGATCTTTCGCGAAAAGCCGAAATGGCACGAAGCGGCGCTGAAGGTGCAGAAGCGCTGGGGCGGGACGATCCAGGTGCCGATGGCGATGATGTACCAGGAGTCTTCCTTCAAGCACGACGCCCTGCCACCGCGTTACTACTTCCTCGGTTTCATCCCCTGGGGCCGGGTCAGTTCCGCCTACGGCTACGCCCAGGCCAAGGACGAGACATGGGCGGACTACAAGAAGGAAGCAGGAGGCTGGGGCGCCGACCGCGATGACTTCGCCGATGCGCTGGACTTCATGGGCTGGTACATGAACAAGACCTACAGCGTGAACCGGGTCTCCAAGTGGGACGCCTATGCCCAGTACCTGAACTACCACGAGGGTTGGGGCGGCTATCGCCAGCGCAGCTATGACGCGAAGCCATGGCTGAAGGCGACGTCGCAGAAGGTCCAGGCGCGCGCCTCGCTATACGGCGCCCAGTACAAGAGCTGTGAGCAGGAACTGTCGAACAGCGGCTGGTTCTAGCAACCGCGAATGTTCGCGCGACAGTGCAGGGGCGCTCAGCGCCCCATGATCCGCTGATATTCGTCGCGGTATTCCTCGTACGGCAGGTTGCGCCGCTGCAGCTCCATCAGGCGCTGCTCCTTGGTCAATGGCTGGGAGACATGGGCGACCGTTTCCGCCGCGGTGGGCGAAACCGGCTGCGGCACGGCCTCCGGCGGCTGCGCCGGCGTGCGGGCAGGCAGCGGCGCCGGCAGGCTGCGGGACGGGCGGGCGACCAGCAGGGCTCCGGTGATCTCCTCGACTATCTGCTCAGACACGGCGCCGACTTCGGACGAACTCATGGAGTTGAACAGATCACCATCGGCTTCGCTTTCGTAGCGCCGCGAGGCGAGCAATTGGCCGGTCAGGCCATCGTGGTAACGCACGGTGGAGGTGATCCACTCCTCACCGTCGCTGCTCGTGCGGTTGTTGGCGCTATGACCGGCGCCCACTTCGATCACCACCAGGGTCGACAAGGTATCGGTGGCGCGCGGCTCGCCGTCCTGCTCGGTGAGTTGGTAGTCCGCCGAATCCGCCTCGTCACGCAGCGCCTCGCGCCAGCTGGCCTTCAGCGCGCCCCAGCGCGGGTTGGCCGCCACCGTGGCGTCGGGCTGGAAATTCACCACCATCACGTGGCGGGTATCGCGGTAGAGGGAGATGGGCGCGGTGCGGTCATCCCGGCGGACGTCAGAGGAACATCCGCAAAGCAGGGAGACGGCCAGGGCGAGCGTGACGTAGCGCATGGTGCTTTCTCTTTATTGTCTGGCCAGCATTCTGCCAGCCAATCATGACGCACGGGTATCGTCCGAAGGTCAGTCCTCTACCAGTCCTCGTCGTCCAGGCCCGGCTGGTATTCCTCCGCTGCCTCGTCCTCCTCCTCGTGATCGCCGGGCTGGTCTTCGAAGAAGGCCGCATCCTCCTCCAGCAGGCCGTCGAGGTCGTCATCGAGATCCAGCAGGTGGTCGTGTTCGGGCTCGTGGAGGTCGAGGTCTTCGTCAGTCATGGCCGGTCTTTCGTGGGGGGAAACGGGGAAGGGAATCACAGTATAAGTCGCGCCGCAGGTGGATGACGCTCCTGTGACGGCGGACGGCGCTTTGCGGCCTTGCCGGATCGCGATTCGTCCACGATTCTCTATGAACCACGGGCCTCGCGCCGTGAACGACGAACAGGGGGTAGGAATGAAGACTGTGGCTCAGCTGTTGAACGCCAAGGCGGACCAGCAGGTTTACACCATCGCCCCGGGCGCGATGGTGGTCGACGCATTGCGCCTGATGGCGGAGAAGAACCTCGGCGGCCTGCCGGTGGTGGAGGCCAACCAGCTGGTCGGCTTCTTCAGCGAGCGCGACTACGCCCGCCGCCTGGCACTCAAGGGGCGCAACTCGGAAGACACGCCGATCAGCGCAGTAATGACCGCGCCGGTGATCACCGTGGACACCCACCTGAACGTCGACAAGTGCATGGGCATCATGACCGAGCGGCACCTGCGCCACCTGCCGGTGGTGGAGAACGGCGAACTCCTCGGGCTGCTGTCCATCGGCGACCTGGTGAAGGCCGCCATCGCCGAGCAGGCCGAGCTGATCCAGCAACTGGAACAGTACATTCGCGGCGAGTGATCGCCCCGGCGGCGGCTCAGCGGGCGGCCGCCGTGTCCACCTTGCCGCTGCGCATGTCGACGATGCTCAGGCAGCCGTCGGCATAGCCGCTGCCGGTGTCGATGTAGTGGGTGTTACCCAGCGGACGGACCGCCTTCTGCGCGGTATGCCCCACATACAGACGCTCCAGGCCTTCGATCGCCGTGGCATCTTCCTTCTCGATCCGGGTGCGCGCCCACATCGCCAGGCCGACAGCGTTGCGCCGGGCGGCCTCTCCCAGCTCGCCAGCCAGCGCGGCGACGCCGCTGTCCCAGTCTGGAAATGCCGGGGAAACCGGCGCTTCGGCATGCACGATGCCAACGCGGCGACCTTCGTCCAACTCGACTTCTATCACCAGCGGCAACTGCTGCAACCGTCGCGCGATGCGTTCGCGAGTCACTGGCGTGAGCTTGTAGAGCCAGGCGCCACCGTTGCGAAAGTGCAGGTCGCGGTCATCGCCGGCCAGCACCACGTCGATCACCAGTTGCTCGTGATTGCCGCGCACCGAGGCAAACCACGGCTTGGCCAGCCAGTCGAGCACCTGCGGCGAATAGGGACCGCGATCCACCAGGTCGCCGGCGCCGAACAGGCGGTCGGCGGACGGCTCGAACCCGACCTGATCGAGCAGACGCTGCAGCAGTTCGAAATGGCCGTGCACATCCCCGACCACGAAGTCGCGGCCGCGCCGATTGCGCGCAAATCGTTGCAGGGGTTGCTCCGGCAAGAGCGTGTTCATCGCCAACTCCAGGTCATTCAAGAGATCAGCTTATCAGCTGCAAATGGCGTTCCCGCTGTTGTTCGACGAAAGCCTTGGGCACTTGCTGACCCGC
Source organism: Pseudomonas sp. AU11447 (assembly GCF_001672555.2). Taxonomy (NCBI): domain Bacteria; kingdom Pseudomonadati; phylum Pseudomonadota; class Gammaproteobacteria; order Pseudomonadales; family Pseudomonadaceae; genus Pseudomonas; species Pseudomonas sp. AU11447. The sequence goes on from NZ_LZDG02000089.1 coordinate 188,573, forward strand.
TGCTGCCCAGGCAGCGGCGGGGCAGCACGGACTGCTGCGCCAGCAGCAGCAACCTAAGAACCTCACATGAAAATCCTTGAGGATCAGCGACTTGGAAAGTCGGTACGGAAGTTGCGATGTCCCCCGCAAGCCAACCGGCCTTATCACGCGTGAGCCAACAGAAGCGCAACGCAATAACAGCTTGATGCCTTGCGGCGACGACCGAGCACCACAGAGCCAGCCGTCTTTTCGCCGCCCCCTGGGGACACCATGTTCAAACGCAACACCCTTTCCCTCGCGATCCTGGCGGGCCTCGCCAGCGTCGCTGTACATGCCGCCGACGGCGATACACAGAACAAGGAAGAAGCCAGCACCGCGCCGACCCTCGGCAAGGTAGTGGTCACCGCACAGAAGCGCGAAGAGTCGGTGCAGGAAGTGCCGGCGCCGATCACCGTGCTGAGCGGCGAGAAGATCCGCGATGCCTCGCTGCAATCGGCCAACGAAGTCACCCGCTATACCCCCAACGCCTCCGCTGGCACCACCGACGGCCATGGCCGCCCGCGCTGGTGGATTCGCGGCCTGGGCACTGGCGACCAGGGTGCCAACACCGTCAGCCCGATCGGCATCTACGTCGACGACGTGTACATCGCCAACATCAGCGCCACCGGCTTCCCGCTGTTCGACCAGGAGCGTGTGGAAGTGCTGCGCGGCCCGCAGGGCACGCTGTGGGGCAAAAACACCACGGGCGGTGCGATCAACTTCATCTCGCGCAAACCGACCTTCAGCCCCGAGGGTTACTTCAAGGTCGACATGGGCAACTACGCCAACCGCATCGTCGAAGGCGCAGTGAGCGACGCGCTGGTGGATGACAAGCTGGCCGGGCGCGTGTCCTTCCACCAGCAGGGCCGCGACGGCTACACCGAGAACAAGAACGACGGCAACGACCAGGGCGCGCTGGAAGACGACGCCGTGCGCCTGCAACTGGCCGCGCGGGTGAATGACAACCTCGACGCCAACCTCAACGTCCACGCCCGCCACTACCACGACACCGCCAGCTACAACACGGTGAGCTACGGCACCCGCCCGAACGGCACCAACCAGTTCGGCTACTCCATCGATCCGGAGCTGGGCAAGGCCAACTTCAACGCCAAATACCAGGCCGAGATCGACCAGGCTGGCAGCAACCTCAACCTGGTCTGGCAGCTGGGCGAGCTGGAGCTGACTTCCATCACCGCCTTCGAACACTTCACCCGCGACGGCTGGACCGACAGCGACAACACCCCGCTGGAGCTGCAGCGCAGCTACAGCTATGCCGACAGCCAGCAATGGTCGCAGGAACTGCGCCTGGCCTCGCCGCGCAGCGACCGGCTGAACTGGGTGCTGGGCTTCCACTACTTCAACGAGGACCTGGAGTCGAAGAACGCCAACGCGGCGCTGCCCAACGTCTACGTGCCCAGCTACTACAACAACGTCAGCTACGACCAGAAGACCGAGAGCTACGCCATCTTCGGCAGCACCACCTACAACTTCACCGACGACTTCAGCCTCACCGCCGGCCTGCGCTGGACCCGCGAAACCAAGGACATCGACCTGGAGCGCCTGGTCAACCGCGGCGCGGCGAGCTTCGGCGACGGCCACTGGTGGCAGCCGGGCAACGTCGACTCGCCGCTGATCGTCAACGCCACCCAGGACGAGAGCAACACCTGGAGCGACTACAGCTGGGACCTGACGCCCGAATACCGGATCTCCGACAACGCCCGCGCCTACTTCCGCTATGCCCGTGGCTTCCGTTCCGGCGGCTACAACGCTGGCGTCACCAGCCAGGCCACCGTGGCCAAGGTCGATCCGGAATACCTCACCTCCTACGAGCTGGGCCTGAAGTCGGAATGGTTCGACGGCCGCCTGAACGCCAACGCCAGCGTCTTCTACTACGACTACAAGGACATCCAGCTCAACATCGTCACCGCGGTGAACAACCAGACCGTCTCGCGCCTGGCCAACGGCGCCCAGGGCGAGGCCTACGGCGCCGAGTTCGAGCTGGAGGCGATCCCGGTGCAGAACCTCCACGTCAACTTCGGCCTGGGCCTGCTGCACACCGAGTTCACCGACTACACCTCGGGCACCGACGACTACTCCGGCAACCACTTCGTCCGCGCGCCCAGCGTCTCGGCGGTGATCGGCGCCGACTACCGCATCCCGCTGAACGTCGGCGGCGCGGTGATCCTCGGTACCGACTGGAACACCCGCAGCCGCCAGTACTTCTTCACCAACGACCAGAGCGCCAACATGCGCAGCGGCGGCTACACCCTGGGCAACGCGCGGGTGACCTACGAGCTGCCGGGTGAAACCACCCGCGTCACCGCCTACGTGAACAACCTGACCGACAAGGAATACCGCAACCACACCCTGCCGGGCGGCTACCAGACCGCCGCGGTGATGTTCGGTGATCCGCGCACCTTCGGCGTCTCGGTCACCACCGACTTCTGAGCGAGGTAACAGCCATGCCCCAGATCCATCGCACGTTGCGCCGCCTGCTGTCGGCCGCCGCCGTGCTGCTCGCAGGCCACGCGCTGGCCGCCGAGCAGCCCACCACCCTGCGCATCGCCACGGTGGCCTATGCCAACGCCGGGCAGATCACCTGCAATGGCCCGGCCTATGTCATCGACCGCGACAAATGGCTGGAGCAGCAACTGGCCCAGCGCAACATCAAGCTGGAGTGGGTGCCCGCGGCCACCGGCTCGGTGGGCACCTTCGTCAACGAGGAGTTCGCCAACAAGCGCATCGACTTCGCCTTCTACGGCGACCTGCCGTCGATCATCGCCAACGCCTCGGGCGTGCAGACCCAACTGATCGTCCCCGGCGGCATCGGCAACAACGTCTACCTCGTCGTACCGCCGGGCTCCACGGCGAAATCCATCGCCGACCTCAAGGGCAAGCGCATCGCCCTGCACCGTGGCCGGCCGTGGGAACTGTCGTTCGCCAAGCTGCTGGAAGCCAATCATCTGGGCTTCGAGGACTTCCGCATCTTCAACCTCAACCCGCAGGCCGGCGCCGCCGCCTTGAGCGCCGGACGGGTGGATGCGTTCTTCACCCTCAGCGATGCCTTCCTGCTGGAAGACAAGCAGGTCGGCCGCGTCATCTGGTCGAGCAAGGAGGCGCCAGCCGACTGGAAGATGCGCGCCGAAGTCTGGGGCGCGCGGGACTTCATCAAGGATCATCCGGACCTCACCCAGCTGGTGGTGGACGCCTACCTGAAGGCCGCCTGGTGGGTTTCCCAGGACGCCAACCAGGCGGCGTACCAGGAAGCGCAATCGCGCTCCGGCGTACCGCTGAGCGTGCTGCAACGCGAAGTCGCCGGCGAGCCATGGCCTGCGCACTTTTCCCCGCTGTATGACGATGCCCTGCGCCAGCACTACACCGACGGCATCGCCTACAGCCTGAAGGCGAAACTGATCCGCAACGAGGTGAAGGTGGACGACCTGCTGGAGCCGAAGTTTGTCGAGCAGGGATTGAAGAACCAGCAGCTCGAGGGATTCTGGAAAGAGCAGATGAAAACCGTCGCCCGGCAACCCTGAGCGCACGCCAACTCAGTTGGACAATAAAGCCCCGACCTCGGGGCTTTATCTTTTTTAGCGCATTACCTTCCGCGGTCACTGTTCATAACAAGTAGCTGCCCCAGCACCAGCGTAAAAGCAGTTGCTGCAGCAACAGCAGGAAAACATCAGAAAACTGCCTGAAACCGCTCTAAAACGCATGGCACAGAGCTTGCTCTAGCTCACTCACAACGACTTGAAAGCCCCGAGTGACTGCCATGAAGCATGCAAGAGAGTTCCGTCTCAAACCGCTGGCAATAGCATTATCCAGCACCCTGCTATTCAACGCGGAAGTTGCACTTTCCGATGATTCGAAATCCCCCGAAGGCATCACGCTGAGTACCGTGACCGTCCAGGGACAAAGCCAGGAAACCCAGGTCGGCGATGCCCGCAAGGAAGTCGCCCCAGTCTCCAAGGGCACCCTAACAAAATCCCAGCTGGAAAAGTTCGTCGGCCTCGACAGCGCCGTCACCGGCGCCCTCAAATACCTGCCCGGCGTGCACGTCAGCGGCGGTGACAACAGCGGCATCACCGAAGGCGGATTGAACATCCGCGGCTTCTCCCAGGACCAGATCGGTTTCGTCCGCGACGGCATTCCGCTCAACGACCCGCAGTTCCTCACGCCCCACGCCGATTTCATGGGCGACCCGGAAAACTACGAATCGGTGTCGGTGCTTTACGGCTCCTCCTCGATCAACGCCCCGACCCTTACCGCCAGTGGCGGCAGCGTGCTGATCAAGTCCGTCGCGCCGACCAGGGAAAGCGGTCTGCTGGTGAAGCAGAACGTCGGCAGCGACAGCCTGTTCCGCACCTTCGCGCGGGTGAATACCGGCGAGGTGAACGGCTTCTCCGCCTGGCTCTCGGCCTCGCGCACCACCGCCGACCTGTGGGACAACAGCGGCGGCGAGCTGTCCTCCAACCGTTACGAAGGCAACCTGCAGTACGAGTGGGACGGCAACCGCATCAACGGCATCTTCTCCAGCTTCCTGATGCGCACCAACAGCTACAACCACCCGACGCTCGCCGAGTACCGCGCCAACAAGTACGACCAGGGCTACCCGCGCGACATCTACCCCACCAAGGGCAACGGCACCAACGGCGTGCCCGATGTCACCGTGCCGGGCCAGAGCGCGGCGGCCTCGCGCGCCGACTTCAAGATCCAGACCTACGCGCTCAATGGCCTGTTCAACCTCTCCGACAAGGTCCAGCTGAAGGTCGACCCGTACTTCGTCCGCGTCACCGACGGCACCGCCGCCGTAGCCGTGGTGCCGGTCAACGAGAACAAGGTCAACGCCGATCTCAACGGCGACGGCGACAGCATCGACCCGCTGGTGACCGGCGCGCTGAGCGTCTACCCGACGCAGTACCGCATCGGCTCTACCAATACCCTGGACTTCCTGGTCAACGACGATCACACCCTGCAACTGGGTCTGTGGACCGACTACACCCACGCGCGCAACCAGTTCCCGGTGGTCGAGATCAAGGGCAACGGCAAGCCCGCCGGCATCGACGGCAGCCACAAGCTGCGCGATGGCAACGGCAATGCCATCTACTTCACCGACCAGCGCAACGAGATCACCACCCAGAAGCTCTGGGTGCAGGACACCTGGGACATCACCTCGCAGCTCGTCCTCACCGGCGGCCTGGCCTGGCAGCACACGCAGAACAAGGGCGACGATCGCCTCAGCGGCTTCAACGACAGCGCCGACTACAACCGTTTCCTGCCCAGCCTGAGCCTGAGCTACCAGCTCGACCCGCAGCAGCAGCTCTACTACAACACCACCTCGAACATGCGCACTCCGGCGGTGGCCTCGGTCTACGGCCAGGCCAATGGCGGCGACAAGCAGAAACCGGAAGTCACCTGGAACCAGGAGATCGGCTGGCGCTACAGCACCGATGACGTGCTGCTCAGCGCGGCGCTGTTCTACGACAAGTTCAAGGATCGTCAGGCAGCGTTCGAGGAAGTCTCCGGCGTCACCTCCTACTTCAACGCCGGCGACGTCACCACCAAGGGCCTGGAGCTGTCGCTCAACGGCCTGCTGCCGGCGAACTTCAACTACTTCGCCTCCTGGACCTACCTGCGTTCCACCCAGGACGACGACTACAGCGCCGGCGGCGCCAGCCTCGACACCAAGGGCAACCAGCTCTACGACACCCCGCGCAACCTGTTCAGTGCCGGCATCGGCTACGACAACCAGACCTTCTACGCCAACTTCCTCGGCCGCCACACCGGCAGCTTCTACGGCGACCTGGCGAACAACGAGAAGATCGGCGGCTACACCGTGTTCGACGCCAACCTGGGCTACCGCCTCAAGGACCTGGGCAGCGCGCTGAAGGAAACCACCCTGACGCTCAACCTCAACAACGTCTTCGACAAGCACTACCTGTCGGGCGTGAACTCGGGGACGGTCTCCGCCGACCCGGCCGACGGCGACTTCTACGGCGCGCCGAAGTACTACAAGGGCGCCCCGCGCGCCCTGGTCGCCGGCATCTCCGTCGGCTTCTGATCACCCTGCACGCGCCCGGTGCGGGAGCGCCGGGCCGGGAGGCGACATGACCACTCCTCGCTACGACCACATCATCATCGGCGGCGGCAGCGCCGGCAGCGTGCTTGCCAGCCGCCTCAGCGCCGACCCGCAACGCCGCGTCCTGCTCATCGAAGCCGGCCCGGACACCCCACCCCACGCCACGCCGGCGGAAATCCTCGACGGCCACAACCCCTTCCGTCTGCGCCTGGAACTGCGCGATCGCTATTTCTGGCCGGGCCTGAGCGTCCGCCACGGCGCGCAGCCCGAAGGCATCGAGCGCCCCGAACGCTATCTCGAGCAGGCCCGCGTGCTCGGCGGCGGCTCCAGCGTCAACGTGCTGGTGGCCAACCGCGGCCTGCCGCGCGACTACGACCAGTGGGCAGCGCTGGGTGCCGAAGGCTGGGGCTGGGACGACGTGCTGCCGTACTTCCGCAAGCTCGAACGCGACACCGATTACGCCGGCCCGCTGCACGGGCATGACGGGCCGATCCCGATCAGCCGCGTCTCCACCCGCGACTGGACGCCCTTCACCCGCTCCGTGGTCTCGGCGCTGCAAGCCGAAGGCCTGCGCGACATCGGCGACCAGAACGGCGTGTTCGACGACGGCTACTTCGCCCCCGCGGTAAACCTGGAGCATGGCCAACGCGTGTCCGCCGCCCGCGGCTACCTCGATGAAGCAGTGCGCGCACGGCCCAACCTGACGCTGTGGACCGACAGCCAGGTACTCGGCCTGCAACGCGACGGCACGCGCATCACCGGCGTCGAACTGCAACGTAACGGTGAGCGCGTCACCGTCGGGGCTGGCGAAGTCATCCTCGCCGCCGGGGCGCTGCAATCGCCGGCCTTCCTGCTGCGTAGCGGCATCGGCCCGGCCAGCCAGTTGCAGGAGCTGGGCATCGAGGTAATCGCCGACCGCCCCGGCGTCGGCGGCAACCTGTGGGAGCACAGCTCGCTGGGCACCCTGGCCACCCTGGGCGATGCCGCGCGCTCGGACGCCGTGCTGGCGCGGCCCGGCACCTCGCACCAACTGGGTATCCGGGTGTCCTCGGGCGTCGATCCGGACACGCCCTCGGACCTCTACCTGGCCATCGGCGCGGACGCCGAGCGCGGCGTGGCGCACGCGCTGTTCTGGATCAACAAACCCAGCTCCAGTGGCCGCCTGACCTTGCGCGATCGCGACCCGGCAAGCCCGCCGCAGGTCGATTTCAACCTGCTCTCCGACCCTCGCGACCTGCAACGCGCACGCGTGGCACTGCGCACCATCCAGCGCCTGTTCAAGCACCCGGTCCTGGCGCGCTACGAACTGCAACTGGTGCTTACCCCCTTCGCCGTGCCGCAACCGGGCGGGCCGAAGCTGGAAACCCTGCTGGCCGACGACGCGGCGCTGGAAGCCTACCTGCGCCGGCACATCGGCGGCGTCTGGCACCCCAGCGGCACCTGCCGCATCGGCACCGCCGATGACCCGCAGGCCGTGGTCGACAGCGCCGGTCGCGTCCATGGCGTGGAAGGCCTGCGCGTTGCCGACGCCTCGATCATCCCGGTGATCCCCACCGCCAACACCAACCTGCCGACCCTGATGCTCGCCGAGAAAATCGCCGACGCCATCCTGGGCGGTGCCTGAGGAACTCGCCATGTCACGCTATGAACTGCTGATCGATGGTCGCCTGCAGGCGGCCGAGCACTACGACCGGGTGATCGACCCGGCCAGCGAGGAAATCGTTGGCGAAGCCGCCCGCGCCAGCCTGGCGCAGGTCGACGCAGCGGTGGATGCCACGCACCGCGCCTTCCCGGCCTGGGCCGCCGATCTCGACGTCCGCCGCCAGAGCCTGGCCCAGGCCGCCGAACGGGTACGCGAGAATGCCCAGGCGCTGGCCCAGCTGATCACCCGCGAACAGGGTCGCCCACTGCGCTCGACGCTGGAGGAAGTGGCTGGCGTCGCCGCCACTTTCGAGCACCACGCGCAGCTGGAGCTACCCGCCGACACCCAGTTGCGCGACGACGGCGAACGCCTGGTGCGCATCACCCGCAAACCCCTGGGGGTGGTCGCCGCGATCACCCCATGGAACGTCCCGCTGATCCTGCTGGTACTGAAGATCGCGCCTGCCCTGCACGCCGGCAACACCGTGGTGGCCAAGCCCTCGGAGCACACGCCGCTGTCCACCCTGCTGCTGGCGCGACTGCTGGGCGATGTGTTCCCCGCTGGCGTGTTCAACGTGATTGCCGGTGCGGGCGAGGTCGGCGAACACCTGGTACGTCATCCGCGAGTGCGCCACGTGACCTTCACCGGCAGCGTCACCACCGGCAAGCGCCTGTATGCCGGCGCGGGGGACGACCTCAAACGCCTGACCCTGGAGCTGGGCGGCAACGATGCCGCACTGGTACTGGCAGACGCCGACCTCGACGCCATCGTCGAACCGCTGTTCTGGGGCGCCTTCTGGAACAGCGGCCAGGTGTGCTTTGCGATCAAGCGCCTGTACGTGCATGACAGCCTGTTCGAACCGCTACTGGCGAAACTCGCCGAACGCGCCCAGCGCACCCGCCTCGGCCATGGGCTCGACCCGCAGACGGAACTGGGGCCGCTGACCAACGCGCAGCAACTGGAACGGGTCATCAGCCTGGTGGAAGACGCCAAGGCCCACGGAGCGCGCATCCACAGCGGTGGCACGCGGCCCGACGGACCCGGCTACTTCTACCCGCCGACCCTGGTCAGCGGCGTGGCGGCCGGCGTCGCGCTGGTAGACGAGGAACAGTTCGGCCCGGTGTTGCCGGTGATCTCCTTCCGCAACGAAGAGGACGCCATCGCCCAGGCCAACGCCAGCCACTACGGCCTCGGCGCCTCGGTGTGGACCCGCGACCTGGCGCGCGGCGAAGCCATCGCCGGGCGGTTGGAGGCGGGCCTGGCCTGGGTCAATCAGCACGGCCACATCCAGCCCGGCGCGCCCAAGGGCGGGCACAAGTGGAGCGGGCTCGGCTACGAAGGCGGGCAACGCGGTTACGAGGCCTTCAGCGAGCTGCAGGTGCTCAACGTTTCGCGGCGCTGAGACGCCGCTTATCCAGATCAACGCCTCCTCACCCTGCCCCTGGCTACGCGCCCCGCTCCTCAAAAGGGAAAGGAGACCGTTCGGCGCCGGGCGGAACCACCGCATCAGCCGGCGCGGACTGCCCCCTCTCCCTGAGGAGCGGGGCGCGCAGCCAGGGCTGGGGTAAGGGGGGAAAGCGCCGGCACAGGCTTTCCCGGAAAACAGACAGCCATTCCAACCCAACTCTCAAAGAGGATTCCCCGATGCGTGCCGGAAGCTGGCCCTCGATCCTGCTCACCCTGGCCTTCGCCGTGATCATCGCGGCGTGCCACGGCAAGACCATCCTGCTGGTCGCCGACATCGCCAACGCCTTCTCGGTCAGCCCCTCGCGGGCCAGCTGGGTAGTGTCGGCGGTGGCGGTGGTCGCCGCCCTCGCCTCGCCGCTGGTCAACTGGATCGTGGCGCGGGTCGGCGAGCGCCGTGCCATCGTCTTCGGCCTGTTGCTGGCGGCGGCGTGCAGCTACCTGGCGAGCCGCACTGAAGACTTCACCACGCTGATCACCCTGCGCGTCATCGAAGGCGCCGGCTACATCAGCGTGGTGCTCGCCGCACTCGCCCTCCTGGTGCACACCACCGAAGGCCGCCGCCGCACCACCGCGCTGGCGTTCTGGTCGGTGGCCTCGCCCCTGGGCGGCGCCATCGCCATCTTCGCCGTGGCACCTTATGTCGGCGGCCAGCATGGCGAATGGCGCAACGCCTTCAGCGGCCACGCGCTGGTGCTGCTGGTCCTGCTGCTGGCGACGCCGCTGCTGCCATCGGTGAACCTGGCGACCCGCAGCGAGCGCCACTCCCTGCGCCAGACCTTCCGCCTCTACGCCGACCCGTCCGTGCTGCGCCTGGCGCTGGCCGTGGGCGCACCGCTGACCGTGGCGCTGGGCCTGGTGACCATCACCCCGGACTACTTCATCCACAGCCTGGGCGTTGCGCCGTCGACCATCGGCGTGATCTCCACCATCGGCATCCTCTCCAGCGTGCTGGCCGGGCTGCTCGCCGGCTTCGTGCTCAACCTGCGCTTCTTCGGCCCGCTGGCCGTGGTCGGCGGCGCGTTGATCGGGGTGGTGCTGGAGGTGCTGGTGTTCATCCCCGGCATCGCGGCATCCACCGCCATCGTGGCGAAGATCATCCAGGGCTTCGTTGGCAGCTTCGTCGTCGCCTGGGTGTTCACCAGCATCCCGCGCATGAGCCGTGGCGGCGACGTGATGGGCGCCGGCGGCGTGGCCGAGCAGGCGCTGTACCTGTCGATGTTCCTCGGCCCGGTGCTGCTGTTCCCGCTGTTCAGCCTGCCCTCGCGCCTGCCGTTCTTCGCCGTGCTGATCGTCGCCAGCCTGCTGCCGCTGTTCCTGTTGCCACTGGGGCTGCGCTGGCGCGCGGCGGAACCGCCGGTAGCCGCCTGACCGAGTCGACATCGACAGGACGCTTCCTCTCGCGCTTTCCGTAGGATGGGTGGAGCTTGCGATACCCACCAGCCATGGCCGGGCTAAACACGATGGGTATCGCTTCGCTCCACGCCATCCTACAAAGGCACGCCGGAAAGCCTCGAGTGTGAGTGTGTGTAGGAGCGAGCTTGCTCGCGAACAACCCCCGCGGCGGGCTCGGATCGAAAGCAAGAACTGGGCGTCTCCCTCGCTCCTACAAAGCATCCGACGCGGCTGGCCCATCCCGAGGAAATGGCAACCGCAGAGTGCTATCATATGGCGATAGCATTTATGGATACAGAACCGCCACCGTAAAACCCTCGCCATGATCTTCCGCACGCCAACCAGTGCATCGATAGTCTTTACCGACATCGAAGCTCTGGTTCTGCATCTGAGCGGCACCGTGGATGAGCGTGAAGGGTCACGGGTGAAATTGGTTCTGCATGGCCAGACCTGGCGCTGCCATCGCCCGCATCCAGGCAAGGAGGCCAAGCGTTACCAGGTCGAGGAAGCCCGGGAATTCCTGCGTCGGGCCGGAGTGGAAGCATGAGCCGCATGACCTACAAGGGCTACATCGCCCGTATTGAATTCGATGATCGTGATGACCTCTTCGTCGGCCGCCTGCTGGGCGTGAACGACATCATCAGCTTCCATGCCGACAGCGTTGGTGGGCTGCATGCTGCCTTCCAGGATGCCGTCGAGGATTACCTGGCCGACTGCGCGGAGCGCGGTGTGGAACCGGAGAAGCCGGCGTCCGGCAAGATCATGCTGCGCATCCGTCCGGAAGTTCACGCCGCCGCCGCGATTGCGGCCAAGGCGTCCGGCAAGAGCCTGAACCAGTGGGCGGAGGGTGTTTTCGAACGCGCAGCTCGGAGGCGCACCGGCGGTTGAGTACGGGTGTGTAGGAGCGAGCTTGCGCGCGAACAAACCCCGCGGCGGGCTCGGATCGCGAGCAAGAACTGGGCGTCCCCCTCGCTCCTACGAAAAGCCACCGATTCACAGCCATGAAAAAGCCCTCGCAAGAGGGCTTTTTCAGTTCAGGCGAAAACTCAGGCCGCTGCGCCCAGCAGCTTCTGGCCCTGCTCCCAGAGGCCGGTCATCTTCCACTGCTGTTCCAGCACGCCGGGGCCAAATTCCTGGGAGCCGCCGAGGCCTTCGGCGAGGCCCTGGAAGTAGGCGCCTTCCTCGATCAGCAGGATCAGCTTGGACGCCTTGATCAGGTCCTCGCCCCAGAAGGTCGCGCCGCCGTTGGCTTCGAGGATGGCCGGGGTGTGCGGGTTCTCGGCAATGCGGTCGAGGATGAACAGCGGCTCCGGCTGGCGGCGGTCGATGTAGATCGGCAGCTCGCGGGCCAGGGTCACGCGCTGGGAGGCGGCGTAGCGGATCGGCAGCACGCGGTGGGCGCTGGCCCAGCCGCCGAGGTACGGCGTGTGGACGTGGATCACCACGTTGATTTCCGGGCGTGCCTGGAAGATCGCCGCATAGCGCTTGCCGTTGCCACCAGCACCACGGCCACTGAGCGGAGTCGCTCCGGCGATGCTTTCGTCGAGGATCACCTCGCCGTCCCAGGTGGAGATCACTGCGCGGATTTCCTGGTCGTCCGCCCAGGGGTTGGGCGCATGGACGGCGATCACCTGGTCGCTGTCCGGCACGCGCACATAGGCCTGGTAGGTATTGGTGGCGGTGAGGGTGCGGCTCTCCTTGAGCACGCGGAAGGCCTTGGCGAAGTCGCGGCGGACCTGTTCGAGCTGGCTGGCGAGTTGCGGATCGAGGGTGGACATGGAGTGCCTCCTGGCAGTCGGGGATGGATGAACCGCGTCGCGGTGTTCCAGTGACTGAGCAGGACTTGTGCCACTAAAAAATATCAATACTAATCAATAGGTTAGAAAACAATCAAGCTAACAGAGGGATGCCACGCCTGGCTGAGAGGGCAAAATTGCTGCCCGCCCAGCATCCTCTGCTGACCCACTGCTGCTGTACAGACAAACGCCCTGTTGCCGCAACAGCACACAGCCCTGAAAGCCGCGCACAGCCTGGCCTGCAGCCTTTGGGCACAGCCCTTGCTCAACACCTTGCACGAGCAGCACGACGCTGCCCCTGCAACGTAAAGGAGCAAGGCCATGAGCACCGAATTCTTCTGGCGACTGCCGCTGGGCAGCGACGGTCCCTATCTCGCCTCGGACAAGAACAACCGTGGCAGCCACATCGAGCGCCCCGGCAACATCGCCCCGGGCCGCCTGCCCAACGGCGAACCGGACGGTTTCACCTACATCGACTACATCGCCCAGGTCGCCAAGGCCGCCGAGATCGCCGGCTTCGAAGGTGCGCTGCTGCCCACCGGGCCGGAGCCGTGGATCGCCGCCGCCGCGCTGGCCCGCGAGACCCGGCGGATCAAGTTCCTCATCGCCTTCCAGGCCGCCTGGACGCTGCCGGCCTACGCCGCACAGCAGGCAGCGATCCTCCAGCACCTGTCCCGCGACCGCCTGGAGTGGAACATCATCACCGGCGGCAACCCCGCCAGCCAGCGCGCCAACGGCGACTTCCTCGAGCACGACAAGCGCTACCAGCGCACCGGCGAGTTCCTCGACATCATCGACGGCCTGTGGAAGAACGAGCAGTTCTCCTACCAGGGCGATATCTACCAACTGGAGAACGGCTCGCTGCCCATCGCGCTGCGCAACGTGCGCAAACCGGGCGTGTACTTCTCCGGTTTCTCCGACCCGGCACTGGACGTCGCGGCGAAGCACGCCGACGTCTACCTGAACTGGGCCGAACCCATCGACAAGCTCAAGCCGCACCTGGAACGCGTGCGCGAGCTGGCCGACAAGCAGGGCCGTGAAATCCGCTTCGGCATCCGCATCGACCTGTTCGCCCGCGAGACCGAAGAGGCCGCCTGGAGCGAGCTGCGCCGCCAGTACGAACGCATCGATGCGCGCACCAGCGCCTTCATCAAGAACTTCGCCACCGGCTCGGATTCCGTCGGCGCCGCACGGCAGACCGCCTACCACCAGAACGTCGAGCGCTTCGACGACCTGATCCTCGGCCCCAACCTCTGGGCCGGCTTCGGCAAGGCCAAGCCCGGCCCGACCATCGGCCTGGTGGGCAGCCACGAGAACGTCGCCGAGCGTCTCGCCGAATACCGCGACGCCGGTTTCTCCACCTTCATCCTCGCCGGCAATCCGCACCTGGAAGAAGCCCTGCGCATCGGCCAGGAAGTGCTGCCGCTGGTGCAGGGCAAACGCGCCGACGTCCACGAACTCAAGGCCCGCGCCTGACCCACAAGGAGCTGCACATGTCCCGTCCCCTCGATACCCTCTGGTACACCCGTTGCCCGGTTCCCACCGGCCTTGGCATCGCCGTGCAGAAAGGCTGGCTGGAAGAGTCCCTCGCCGAGCAGGGCACGAAGATCCAGTCGCTGCGCGAGTCCGCCGACCAGGCGGTGCGCGAGTCGCACTTCGACCACACGCTGCAGAACTCGGTACGCCACGGCGGCAACATCCCGGCCATCTGGGCCCGCGCCAGCGGCCGCGAGACCCGTGTGATCGGCCTGTCCTGGGCCGATGAAGCGCAACTGATCCTGACCACCGCCGAGAGCGGTATCCGCAGCGTGCGCGACCTCAAGGGCCGGCGCTTCGGCCTGCCGGACTGGAGCGGCGCGCAGATCGACTTCACCCGCGCCCAGGCCATCCGCGGCCTGGAAAACGCCCTGCGCCTGGAAGGCCTGGAAGTGCGCGACCTGGAGCTGGTGGACTTCGGCCTGAAGGGCACCTTCAGCGATGAAGCGCCGGGCAACATCGTCGGCATCACCGGCCACGGCGGCAGCCGCCGACGCAGCCAGAACCCGGAACTGGTCGGCCTGCTGCGCGGCGAAGTGGACGCGATCTTCCTCAAGGGTGCTCACGCCGTGCAGCTGGCGCAGCAGTTCGGCCTGCACACGGTGATCGACACCGGCGCGCACCCGGAGCCGCTGATCCGCGCCAACAACGGCACGCCGCGCACCCTGAGCGTCGACCTCAACCTGCTGGAGCAGCACCCCGACGCCGCCACCGCGATCCTCGCCTCGGTACTGCGCGCCGAGGACTGGGCACACCAGCACCCGGACGACACCCGCCGCTACCTGGCGCGTGAAACCAACAGCAGCGAGTTCTGGGTCGCCACCGCCTACGGCGAGGACGCCCACCTGCGCCTGCGTACCAACCTGGACGAAGGCTCGATTCTCGCCCTGCAGGATTTCACCGACTTCCTGCACCGCTGGAACTTCGTCCCGGCGCGCTTCGACGTGCGCGAGTGGATCGACCCGCGCCCGCTGGAAACCCTGCGCAGCCGCCTCGCGCAAAAGGCCGGCTGACCAACGTCACGAGGGCGATTCCCTCTGTTTCCCGACCTGAGCCCCCGCGCGCCGGCGCGGGGGCTTTCATCCCCCGACGGACACCCATGAGCACACCGCTGGAAACCCTCTGGTACACCCACAGCCCCGTCCCAACGGGCCTCGGCATCGCCGTCGAATCCGGGCGCCTGGCGCAGGCCTTCCGCCCCTTCGGCACGCGCATCCAGTCGCTGCGCGAGTCCTCCGAACGCGAGGTGCGCGAGGCGCACTTCGACCATCACCTGCCCTATTCCGTGCGCCACGGCGGCAACATCCCGTCGATCTGGGCTCGCGCCAGCGGCGCGCGCACGCGGGTGATCGGGCTGTCGTGGAGCGACGAGGTGCAACTGATCGTCAGCGCGCCGGACAGCGGCGTGCGCAGCATTCGCGACCTACGCCACCGGCGCTTCGGCCTGCCGAAGTGGGCCAACGTGCAGATCGACTTCACCCGCGCCCAATCGCTGCGCGGCCTGGAAAACGCCCTGCGCCTGGAAGGCCTGGAAGTGCGCGACGTCGAGCTGGTGGACTACCCCTACGGCGGCACCTTCAGCGACGACCCGGTACGCCATGTGTTCGGCGCCCAGGTAGCGCTCAAGGGCAACCGCGTGGTGCAGCGCAACAACGAGCTGATCGGCCTGCTGCGCGGCGACATCGACGCGATCTTCCTCAAGGGCGCCCATGGCCTGCAACTGGCCCACGAATTCGGCCTGCACGTGGTGATGGATGTCGGCTCGCACCCCGAGCCGCTGGTGCGCGCGAACATAGGTACACCACGCACCCTGACCGTCGACCAGCAGTTGCTGGACGAGCATTTCGACGCCGCCGTGCTGGTGCTCGACAGCGTGCTGCGCGCCGAGCAATGGGCCTGGGCACACCCCGAAGAGACCCGGCGCTTCCTCGCCCGCGAACTGAACACCAGCGAATTCTGGGTGGCCAGTGCCTACGGTGACGATGCCCACCTGCGCCTGCAGACCAACCTGGCCGAGCGCTCGATCAACGCGCTGCGTGATCTCACGGCGTTCCTCCAGCGCTGGCAATTCATCGCCCGCGACTTCTCGGTGGAAGACTGGATCGACCCGCGCCCACTGGGAGCGCTGCTGGGGAAAGTCGATGTCGCCATCTGACGCGCCGCGCGAAAGGCCCGGCGCCTTCCTGCTCAACTTCATGCTGCTGGCGGCCTTCAGCGGGGCCACCATCGGCATGGCGAAGATCGTCACCACGCTCTACGCCATCAGCATCGGCGCCAATGCCATGCAGATCGGCATCATCTCGGCGATGGAAGCCCTCGGCATGGTGATCCTCACCCTGCCCGCCGGCTTCGTCATCGCCCGCTTCGGCGCGCGCCGGGTGTACTTCCTCGCCAGCCTCGGGCCGATGCTGCTGAACCTGGCCATTCCGCTGTTCGGCGGCTGGCTGTGGCTGGCCTTCGCGCGGCTGCTGATCGGCCTGTGCATCCCGTTCCGCATCGTCGCCATGAACAGCGCATTCCTGCGCCAGCTCAAGCGCATCGGCAATGACAAGGCCGGCTGGTACCGCGGCTCGCTGACCCTGGGCATGGGCCTGCTCGGCCCGTTGCTGGGCAACTGGCTGAGCGGCGCGGCGAGCTTCACCTGGGGCTTCGCCGCCATCGGCCTGTGCTTCGGCCTGATGGCCTTCTACAGCCTCGGTTTCTGGGAAGGCGAGGCACCCAGCGAGGATGTGCCCGTCGCGGCCGCCACCGGCGGACTGCTGCAACAGGTCGGCAACATGCTGGCCAACGTCGAGATCGCCGAGAGCTGCCTGATCGAACTGCTCAGCGCCGCCACCAGCGCGCTGTTCGGCACCTTCATCCTGCTGCTGGCGATGGACGTCGCCGGTCTCTCGCAAGGCCAGGCCGTGAGCCTGGTGATGATCCAGGGCCTGGCCTCGGTGCTCGGCCTGTTCGGCTTCGGCTACCTGATCGAGCGCAGCGGCCGGCGCCTTGCCTACATCGGCAGCCTCAGTGCGGCACTGCTCGCCCTGCTGCTGCTCGGCAGCGCGCACAACTACTGGCTGCTGGCCCTGGGCGGCGTGCTGCTCAGCGCAGCGGCGGCGCTCATCCACCTGGTGAACATGGCCCAACTCGGCGAGCACGCCATGGACAAGAGCAAGATTTCCGGCCTGTTCAACCTCGCCTCGATGTCCGGCAGCTTTTCCGGCGCGCTGCTGGGCGGGGCGATCAGCCACTTCGTCGGGCTGGGCAACCTGTTCCTCTGCTGGATTCCCCTGGTGCTGCTGGCTACGCTGTTCTGCTGGCAACGCAAGCTGCGCCGGCAAACCACCCAGCCGCTGCTCGGCCAGGAGGGCTGAATGGCCACGCGTACCCTGGATCGCCTGAGCTGGTTTGTCTCGCCGCTGCTCCTGCTGCTGGCCTGGTTCATCGCCGCGCGCGCCGGCTGGTTCCCGCCGCAACTGCTGGTGCCGCCGGCGGAAGTCTGGGCCAGCTTCAAGGACCTGCTGGCCAGCGGCGAGCTGCGCGAGCACGTGGTCAACAGCCTGTCGCGCCTGGCCATCGGCTTCAGCATCGGCGCGCTGGGCGGCCTGGTCTTCGGCACCGCCATGGCGCTGTCGAAGACCGTTGAAGCCTACTGCGCGCCGTTGTTCCACACGCTGCGCCAGGTGCCGTCGATCGCGCTGATCCCGATGTTCATCCTGTTCTTCGGCGTGGAAGAAACCTTCAAGATCCTGATCGTCACCAAGGCCGCCTTCTTCCCCGTGGCGCTGGCCGCCAGCGAGGGGGTGAAGGGCATCCCGCGCGGCTACTTCGAGGTCGCCAGCGTGTACCGCCTGCCGCTGTGGAGCCTGCTGCGCGACGTTGCCTTCCCGGCCGCCGCGCCGCCCATCGTCACCGGCCTGCGCATCAGCCTGAGCCGTGCCTGGATGGTGCTGGTGGCCGCCGAGCTGCTCGCCGCCGACAGCGGCCTGGGGCAGATGATCGAGCTGAGCCGGCAGATGCTGCGCATCGACATCGTGATGGTCGGGGTGATCGTCACCGGGGCCATCAGCTTCGTCCTCGACTTCGCCTTCCGCCTGCTGGAGAAGCGCCTGCTGCGCTGGAGACCGACGCCATGACCCGACTTCTCAAGAGCCTGCGCGGGCTGGTGCTGCCGGCGCTGCTGATCGCCGCCTGGCACTGGCAGTCGCAACAGGGCGCCAGCGCTGCTTACGCCTTCGTGCCGCTGGAGCGCATCGGCGGCGGTTTTGTCGAGCTGATCCGCACCGGCGAGCTGTGGCTGAGTGTCGCCGCCAGCCTGCAACGCACCTGCCTCGGCCTGTTGATCGGCGTGCTCGCCGGCTTCGCGCTGGGCGCCGGCATGGCCTTGTCGCGCCCCGTGGAGCGGCTGTTCGCACCGCTGTACCACACGATCCGCCAGGTGCCGATCCTCGGCCTGATCCCGCTGATCGCCCTGTGGTTCGGCAGCGGCGAGCCGTCCAAGGTGCTGATCGTCAGCCTCGCCGCCTTCTACCCGATGACGCTGAACGCCTTCGAGGGCTTCCGCGACGTGGAAAAGCGCTACCGCGAAGTCGGCCGCCTGTATGCCTTCGGCCCCTGGCAGCAGTTCCGCGAAGTGCTGTTGCCCGGCGCGCTGCCCAGCCTGAGCAACGGCGTACTGCATGCGCTGGCCTTCGCCTGGGTCAGCTCGGTGGGCTGCGAGCTGTTCCTCTCCACCGGCATGGGCCTGGGCAACCTGATGATGAACGCCGAGACCGGCTCGCGCATGGAGATCGTGGTGATCGGCGTGCTCAGCATCGGCCTGCTCGGCTACGCCATGAACCAGCTGTTCGCCCGCCTCAGCCGCCACCTGCTGCGCTGGCGCAACCTGCGCTGACCCTATTGCCATGAGTGCCTCGATCATGAACGCGATCCTCGACCCCGCCATCCTTCCCGCCCAGCAGGCGCAATCGGGCGCGCTGGCCATCCAGGGCCTGAGCAAGGCCTATTCCATCGATGGCCGCAGCCTGCCGGTGCTGGAGAACATCTCCCTCGACGTACGCCCCGGCGAATTCGTCAGCATCGTCGGCGCCAGCGGCTGCGGAAAATCTTCGCTGCTGCGGCTGATCGTCGGCCTCGAAAACGATTACAGCGGGCGCATCCTGCTCGACGGGCAGACCGTGACCGGCACCAGCCTGGAACGCGGCATCGTGTTCCAGGACCACCGCCTGTTCCCCTGGAAAACCGTGGAAGACAACGTCGCCCTGGCGCTGAAGAACCAGAAGCTCAGCCGCGCCGAAAAGCGCGAGCGGGTCGCCGAGCACCTGGAGCTGGTCGGCCTGACCGGCTTCGAGCAGGCCTATCCGCACCAGCTCTCCGGCGGCATGGCGCAACGCGCGGCCATCGCCCGCGCGCTGATCACCCAGCCCAAGGTCCTGTTGCTGGACGAACCCTTCGGCGCCCTCGACGCCCTCACCCGCGTGCGCCTGCAACACGAACTGCAACGCATCTGGGTGCAGCAGCGCAGCACCATGATCATGGTCACTCATGATGTGGAGGAAGCGCTGTACCTGGGCGACCGGGTGGTAGTGATGGACGCGCGGCCGGGGCGGATTCGCCATGAGGTGCGGGTCGACCTGCCGCATCCGCGCGAGCGCGGGGAGCCGGTGCTGACGAAGTTGAAGGAAGAGTTGCTGGCCGAACTGATGCACGGCTGATGATCGAGTAGGGCGCATAACGCCTGGGGCGTTATGCGCCCTACGCAATCACCGAGCATCAGGAGATGCGTCAACGTAGGATGGCGTGGAGCGCAGCGATACCCATCGATTAGCCCCACCGATGGCGATGGGTATCGCAAGCTCCACCCATCCTACGTCCGTGTTTCGCCGGCGACCTCCGAGCTGGCAGCGGAAAGCGCCGCCGGGAAATCGGGGTGATACCCCGCCCCGATCTCCTCCAGCACCCCGGCCTTGCGCAGCTTGCCCAGCACCCGCGCATTGGCTTCGCACAGGCGCACTTCGATGCCACGGCGCTGCAGTTGCTCGATCACTTCCTGCAGGGTCTGCAGGCCGGTGATGTCCATGAACGGCACGTGGCGCAGTCGGATGATCAGCACCTTCGGGTCAGTATGGGTCTTTGCCAGCGCGCGCTCGAAGGTCTCTGCCGCACCGAAGAACAGCGGCCCCTCGATGCTGTACACCAGCACCCCCGGCGGCAGGTCGCCAAGGCCACGGCCGCGCAGCTCCACGTCCAGCTCGGGGCCATCGTCGGCGTGCACTTCCACCGAGGAAGCCATGCGCCGCAGGAAGTGCAGCATGGCGAGGATCACGCCGATGTTCACCGCGATCACCAGGTCGCTGAACACCGTGAGCAGGAAGGTCACCAGCAGGATCGCCACGTCCGCGCGCGGGGCGCGCTTGAGCATGAACAGGAAGTGCCGTGCCTCGCTCATGTTCCAGGCCACCACGAAGAGGATCGCCGCCAGCGCGCAGAGCGGGATGTTCGAGGCCAGCGGCGCGAGAAACAACAGGATCAGCACCAGCGTGGCCGCATGGGTGATCCCGGCCAGCGGGCTGTTGCCGCCGTTGCGGATGTTGGTCGCGGTGCGCGCGATGGCGCCGGTGGCGGCGATGCCGCCGAACAGCGGGGTAACGAGGTTGGCGATGCCCTGGCCGATCAGCTCCTGGTTGGAGTCATGGCGGGTGCCGGCCATGCCGTCGGCGACCACCGCCGAGAGCAGCGATTCGATGGCACCGAGCATGGCGATGGCGAAAGCCGGGCCGATCAGCTCGAGCACGCGCGGCAGCGTCACTTCCGGCAGGCTGAAGCTGGGCAAGCCCTGGGGAATGCCGCCGAAGGCGCTGCCGATGGTGGCCACGCCGTCGAAATGGAACAGTGACTGGATCGCCGTCACCACCACCATCGCCACCAGCGGGCCGGGCACCCGGCGCAACGCAGCGATGCGCGGGGTGAACAGCACCAGAGCCAGGCTCAGCAGCGCCAGCAGGGTCGTCGCGAGGTGCAGTTGCGGCAGGGCCTGGATCAGGTGCCAGAGCTTCTGGTGGAAGTGCTCGCCGGTCACCGCAGGCAAGCCGAAGAAATCCTTCCATTGGCCGACCCAGATGATCACCCCGATACCGGCGGTGAAGCCGACGATCACCGGTGCAGGGATGAAGCGGATGATGCTGCCCAGGCGACTGACGCCCAGCAGCACGAGGATCGCACCGGCCATCAGCGTGGCGATCTGCAGGCCGTCGACGCCGTACTTGGCGGTGACCCCGGCGAGAATGACGATGAAGGCGCCGGTCGGCCCGGCGATCTGCACCCGGCTGCCGCCCAGCAGCGAGACCAGGGCGCCGGCGAAGATCGCCGTATAGATGCCCTGCTCCGGCTTCACGCCGCTGGCAATCGCGAACGCCATCGCCAGCGGCAGCGCGACCACCCCGACGATGACGCCGGCCACCAGGTTGCGCGTCCAGTGTTCGCGGCCAAAGAGTCCGGCCTTCCAGGCTTCTCGCAGGGCGATCATCACAGTCTCCGACGGGATATCGATGCTGGATGCTAACAGGCCGGAGCGGAAAACGGCCTGGCGCAGGTCATGACTGTGGCGTGCTGTCGCAGGCAAAACAAGGTGAACAAAATATTGCACAACCCTGACGGCGCGCTGCTTCCAGCAGGCTTTTGAAATGCCGGAATATGGGCGTTTCACCGCGGAATAGAGGCCGTCGATTTGCCAGGCGACCTGAAATTTGGCACAATATGTTCATTATGTTGAACATCAAGGCTCTACCTCTCCCCACTTCCCGCCTGGTGTCGCGCGAGCGCCACTGGACCGGCGACCTCTAGCTCCTCCCTTCGGCTGCTACCTGTTGGTGGTGCCAAGTGCGGCGAACACTCATAGGTGATTGCCGCCCGAGTCGGCGCCACGAAACCCGAACCGAAACCGCCGCAAAGATGCTCTTAGCGAGACTGCGCGCGGCTGCCCGTGGGAGGGCTCCACCATGCGTTCCTGGATCTATCTGTTTGCCGCCATCGGCTTTGAAGTCGTTGGCACCACCTCGATGAAATTCACTCATGCGCTGTACCCGGTCGCGGGTCTGCTGCTGATGTACGTGATGATCGGCCTGTCGTACTACTTCCTGTCGCTGGCCATCAAGCATGTGCCGGTCGGCGTGGCCTACGCCCTGTGGGAAGGCATCGGCATCGTACTGATCACCCTGGTCAGCGCCTTCTTCCTCGGCGAGCACCTGAGCCTGGACAAGGCCCTGGGCCTGGCCGTGATGATCGCCGGTATCCTGCTGGTGAAATCCGGCACCCGCACCACCCCGCGAGAGAAGAACCTTGAGGTGGTGACATGCTGAACCATGACCTGATTCCGATGGCCTGGCTGGGCCTGGCCATCGTCCTGGAAGTGATCGCCAACCTGCTGCTGAAGTACTCCGAGGGCTTCCGCAAACGCGCCATCGGCGTGGCCTCGATCCTCTGTGTGCTGGGCGCGTTCACCGCGCTGTCGCAGGCGGTACGCGGCATCGAACTGTCGGTGGCCTACGCCATCTGGGGCGGCTTCGGCATCCTCGCCACCGTTGCCATGGGCTGGGCCCTGTTCGGCCAGCGCCTGGTGTGGCGCGGTTGGGTCGGCCTGGCGATGCTGGTGCTGGGCATGGGCCTGCTGAAGCTGGCGTGATTGCTGGCGCTCGGGACTAAAAAGGCGGAGCTGGGCTCCGCCTTTTTTGTTGTCTTGAAGAGGGTGCCGTGCGGTTCGCGAGCAAGCTCTTGCGCCGGCGTATCAGGATCGTAGGGCGCATAACCTGGAACAGGTTATCCGCCGGCATGTTCGCGACGGATAACGCTGGCGCGTTATCCGCCCTACGAAAGCCCCACGCGAATCACGCCAGCAGGCTGACTACCGCAAAGCGGCTGAGATTCGCCTGCGCCACCACCGTCTGCGCCGCTGCGCTGTAATGCGTCGCGCTGCGGCCCATGCGGTCGAGCATCGAGGCGGCGAAGGTGTGCGCCCACTCGCGCTCATCCTCGCTGGCATGGCGGTCGAGGAAGTCGCGGATATCGTCCTGACGGTGGCGAAGTTGATCGCGCAGGCCGCCGATGCGATCCAGCGCCGAGACCACCGAATCGAGCAACTGGCGCTGCTCACGGAAGGCATCGGTCCTGATCTCCGTGGGGAATGCCAGCAGCCCTTCTTCCTGGCTTTTCAGCCGGGTGTTCTTGCCCTTGGCGAACAGCTTGCCCTCGCCCTGCACCGCCAACTGGCCCTTGAGCTGTTGCCAGTCGGCCTCGGGTGCGGAGAATTTCAGCGCGCCGTCGCTATCGAGTTCGGCGCGGATGCCGGCCTGGCCCAGTGTCGCGTTGAAGCGGCGCAGCACCTGTTCCGTGCTCATGCCATCGTCCAGGACCACCGCCGCCGGTTCGGCGAGTTGGCGGCCAGCACTGAACAGCAGGGTTTCCTTGCCGGAACGCTGGATCGCGTCCACCGACTCCAGCCCCTCCAGGCTGAAACGGCTGCGCACCGGTTCGTTGAGGCGCAGGCGGAAGTTGGCGTCGAGGCTGCCGTCCGAGCGCTGGGCGCGCTGCTCCAGCAGCTCGTTGACCTGCCGGG
Source organism: Pseudomonas sp. AU11447 (assembly GCF_001672555.2). NCBI lineage: Bacteria > Pseudomonadati > Pseudomonadota > Gammaproteobacteria > Pseudomonadales > Pseudomonadaceae > Pseudomonas > Pseudomonas sp. AU11447. The sequence continues at coordinate 212,098 of NZ_LZDG02000089.1, forward strand.
TAGCCTGGCGCACGACTTCGCGGTCCTGGGATTGCGGCGCGCTGAGTTCGCGGCTGAGGTTGAGCTTGAGGCCGCCGAGGCGGTCCTGCAGGTCGCCCAGGTAGCTGTCGGCGGACTGCATGGACGACAACTGCTGGTTGAGCTGCAGGTTGAAGCTGCCGCTCTTCTGCGCACCGCGCGCCATCTGCGCGGCGTTCTCACCCTTGTCCTCGCCCTTGCGCAGGGCACTCTGCCGCTCGCCGGCGGCCGGCAGGATGACGTCACGGCGGGCGCTAGGGTCGAAGACGGCGGCGGCCGGCAGTTGTTTGATGACCTTCATGGTGACCTCTGCACCGATGTGCCTCCGCCCGACGCAAGGGCCGGGCGGAGGCGGGATAAAAAGTAGGGGCGATCCGCCGATTGGCGTCCAGACCTCCGTGCGGAGCCCCTACGAAGAAACTTACAGGCGGCTGAACAGCGACAGGTCGTTGAGCTTCAGGTAGGTCTTCTGCGTGGCCTGCAGCGCGAGCTGGTAGGTGTTCAGGTCGATGCTGGCGCCGGCGTAGTCCAGCTGCGACAGCTCGCCGTTGATCTTCTGGTTCACCAGCGAGACTTCCTCGTTGCTCGAGTTGAGCATGGTCAGGGTGTTCTGCCGTCCGCCCAGCTCGGTGATGGCGCCGAGCACACCATCGTGGGCGCTGTCGAGGCTGTCGATGGTCGCGGTGATCTGCGCGTGCACCGCCGGGTCGGTGACATCCAGCGCCGGGTCCTTGAGCATCTTCACCGTGGCGTGCAGCTGGTTGAGGAAGTCCATGTTGCTACCGAACACCCCCAGCGCGGTGACGTTCTCTTCCACCTGTACGCCGTTGGCCACGGCGGCCTGGCACGACTTGTCGTTGCCGGTGGCGACGTAGCTGTCGGTCAGCGGTTCGTAGGTCGCGGCGGCGGTGTCGCTGAGCGTGCCGGAGAACAGGTAGCGGCCCTCTTCGTCGCGCACGTTGACGAAGCTGACGATGGTCTTCTCGATATTCTCCAGCTCGCCGGCCATGGCGTTGAGGTCGCCGCCGGTGTTGGAGCCGTTGGCCGCCCAGAGCAGCAGGTCGCGCACGTTGAGCATCGCGTCGGAGGTGGCCTGCAGGTTGGTTTCCTGGGTCGACAGGTTGCCCGAGACGTTGCCGATGTTGGTGCGGTACTGCGCCAGGCTCGCTTCCTCGCGCTGGATGCGCAGCATGCGCACGCTGGCGATGGGGTCGTCGGACGGCTGGAGGATGCGCTGGCCGCTGGACATCTGCTGCATCAGCTTGCCCAGGGCTGCCGAGTTGCTGTTCATCGAGCCGCCCATCAGCGCGGTGATCTGTGCGTTGGTAATGCGCATTCTGCTTTCCTTCGCAATGGCCCTTAAAAGGCCGCGAGCATCGAGTCGAACAGCTCCTTGGCGGTGCTGATGACTTTCATGTTGGCCTGGTAGGCCTGCTGGTAGGTGATCAGGTTGACCGCCTCTTCATCCAGGCTGACCGCGCTGACGCTATCGCGGCTGGCTTGCGCCTGGGCCGCCACGGTGGTGGCGGTCTTCTGGTCGGCCTGGTTCTGCCGGCTGGCACTGGCGACCTTGCCGAGCAGCCCGGCGAAGGCATCGTTGAGCGTCACCTGGCTGCCGGAGAGGGTGATGTTCTGGCCCTTGAGGTCGAGCAGCTTGAGCAGGTTGACGTTGTTGCCGGACTCGCCAGCGGTGTCGGACAGCGCCAGCTGCTCGGGCTTGAGATCGTTGAGCGAGAGCATCGCCGTGGTGCTGCCGGCGTTGTAGGTCAGCAGCGCCTGGCCGGCGTTGCCATCGAGGTCGAAGCCGCCCGCCAGGGTGTCGTTGACCATCTGCGCGAACTGGCCGGCCATCTCGTGCAGGGCAGTCTGGTTCGGGCGCAGCGAGTCGTACTCGGTGTCGTACAAGGCGCCGAGTGAGCCGCCCATGCCGTCCTGGGCCAGCGGGAAACTGGTGCCGGCGAAGGTCAGGGCGATTTCCTGCTCGCCGCTGGCGGTGCGGCTGATCGCCAACTGGCCGGCGGAGTTGCCGGCCACCAGCGGCTGGCCATTGGCGAGCGACACGGTGAGCGAGCCGTCGGCCACTTCGTTGACGCGAATAGAGGCGTATTTGGACAGGTCCGCCACCAGGCTCTCGCGGTGGTCGCGCAGCGCGGTGGTGTCGCCGCCGGAGGAGCCGACCTCGACGATCTGCTTGTTCAGCGCCGCCAGGTTGGCGGTCAGCCCGTTGATCTCCCCGACCATGGCGCCACGCTGTTCCTGCAGGGCGCGCAGCTGGCTATCGATGTTGCCGGACAGGCCGTTGAAGCGCTGGGCGAGGTTCTTGGTCTCGTTGATGATCTGCTGGCGCAGGGCAACCGAGCCGGGCGTGGCGGTAGCCTCGCTGAGCGCGGCGAAGAAGTTGTCGAGGCCGACGCTGATGCTCGAACCCTCGCCGCCCATCAGCCCTTCCAGCGCGGACAGGTACTGCTGGCCGCTGTCGTAGTAGCTCTGCTCGGTGGTGGCGCGCCACAACTGCTGGTTCTGGAAATCGTTGGCCATGCGGCGGATGCTGGTCACCACCACGCCGCCGCCGACGTTCAGGCCGCCTTCACCGGCCAGCGAGGCAAGGATCGGGCTCAGCCGGCTGAAGCCGGGGGTGTTGGCGTTGGCCACGTTCTGCCCGGAGGTGGCCAGGGCAATCTGCGCCGCACGCAGGCCGCTGTAGCCGATCTGGCTCAACATACTCAAGACGCACTCTCCTTCGACTCGATGCGGATCGGCTGGGCGAACGCTGCCGAGGCCGGCCGGGAAACAAATTCAGGCTGTTGCCCCTGATAGGCGACGGAATCGGCGTGGCGCTTAAATCCTTCCTGCGGCGCGTGCTTCAGGCCGCTCTCCGGCGACAGGCCGCTGCCGGGGATCCGCGCCGGCGCCTGGGCCTCACGCACACGGCGGAGTACGCCGAGGGTGTAGTCGCGGGTTTCGTCGTAAGGAATGCTGCGCACCCAGTCGGCCATGCCGATCTGCCCGCTGCGCGGGTCGCCATTGTTCTTCAGCCACTCGTCCACCTTGCCGGGGCCGGCGTTGTAGGCGGCCAGGGCGAGCACATGCTGGCCGTCGTAGCGGTCGAGCATCTTGCCCAGGTAGGCGCTGCCCAGCGCCTTGTTGTAGGCGGGGTCGCTGGTCAGGCGCTGCTCGTCGTAGGGCAGGCCGAGTTCGCCGGCGACTTCGCGGGCGGTATCGGGCATCAGCTGCATCAGGCCGCGCGCGCCCTTGGGCGAGACGGCGGCAGCGTCGCCGCCGGACTCCTGGCCGATCACGCTGTCCACCAGCGTGCGGAAACCGGCGCTGCCCTGCTGCCAGGCGTGGGCGAGGCGGTCCACCCTGCGCTGCCAGGTATCCACCAGCGGGTTGCGGCTGGACACCGAAGGCCGGCGCAGCGCCTCGCCGCCATCGGCAAGCGCGACGGGCTCGGCGCTATCGGTCGGCTCGGCGGAAAGCTGGCGCACCAGCAGGTCGGCGATGCCGGTCTGCTTGCGCGAGGCCAGGTGCTCGGCCAGCGCTTCGTCGTAGAAGTCGCGCATCGTATCGAGGTCGCGGCTGCGCAGCGGGCTGCCGGCGGAGAGCACGTCGCCGGCCTTGCGCATCTGCTTGAGGATCTGTTGCAGGAACATCGCCTCGAACTGCTCGGAGGCCGCCTGCAACTGCTCGCGGCGGATCGCCTCGGGCGACTCGCCGGGTTGGCCGGTCGGCACGATGGGACGGTTGAGCGAGGTGATGCTCATCAGATGACCACCAGCTCGGCGTTCAGCGCGCCGGCCTGCTCCAGCGCCTGGAGGATGCTCATCACGTCGTCCGGGGTCGCGCCCAGGCTGTTCACCGTATTGATGATGCTTTCCAGGCTGGTACCTTCAGGCCACTTGAACATCGGCTTCTTGTCCTGGCTGACCGACACGTCCGACTGCGGCGTGACCGCCGTGGTGCCGTTGGAGAAGGGCCCCGGCTGGCTGACCTGGGGGTTCTCGCTGATGGTCACGGTGAGCGTGCCGTGGGCCACCGCGGCGGCCTTCACGCGCACGCCCTGGCCAACCACCACGGTGCCGGTGCGGCTGTTGAAGACGACCTTGGGCCGGGTGCGGCCTTCCTGCACCTCCATGCCTTCGAGCATGGCCATGAAGCTGGTGCGCTGGGCGCTACTGACCGGCGCACGCACCGACACCCTGGTGCCGTCCAGCGCAGTGGCGGTGCCGGAGCCGAAGCGCTCGTTCACCGCATTCATCACCTGGGTGGCAGTCTGGAAGCTGGGCTTGCGCACGTTGAGCATCACGTCCGGGCGCTGGGTAAAGTCGCTGGGAATCATCCGCTCGATGGTCGCGCCATTGGGGATCAGGCCGCTGTTGGCGCTGTTGATCGACACGCTGGAGCCGCTCTGCCCCTGCGCATGCAGGCCGCCGACCACGAGATTGCCCTGGGCCAGCGCATAGACTTCGCCATCGACACCCTGCAGCGGCGTCATCAGCAGCAGGCCGCCGCGCAGGCTCTTGGCGTCGCCCAGCGAGGACACGGTGACGTCGATGGTCTGCCCGGCGCTGTAGGACGGTGGCACGCTGGCGGTGACGCTCACGGCGGCGACGTTCTTCAGTTTCGGGTCGACGTTCGGCGGCAGGTTCACGCCGAACTGCTTGAGCATGTTGGCGACCGACTGGTTGGTGAACTTCACCTGGTTCTTGTCGCCGGTGCCGTCCAGGCCGACCACCAGGCCGTAGCCGATCAGCTGGTTCTCGCGCACGCCTTCGATGTCGACCAGGTCGAGCAGCGGGATCGCCAGCGCCTCGGCCTGCCAGAACAGGCAGAGCAGCGCCATCAGGCGGGAAAGATTTCTACGCATGGAGGGCTCGCCTGCTTACATCGGGAACAGCGGATGGGTGAAGAAGCGCGTCAGCCAGCCGGCCGAGTTGCTGTCGTTGAGCACGCCGCGCCCGGCGTAGGAAATCTTGGCGTTGGCGACGTTCTGCGAGGACACCTGGTTGGCGCGGTTGATGTCGTCCAGGCGCACCAGACCGGTGAGGCGGATGAACTCGTCGCCCTGGTTCAGGCGCAGCGATTTCTCGCCCTTCACCAGCAGCACGCCGCCCGGCAGCACCTTGTGCACGGTCACCGCAATAGAGCCGGTGAGGGTGTTCTGCTGCGAGCTTTTCGCCGAGCCATTGAAATCGCGGTTGGCCGTGGCGGAGGTTTCCAGGCCGCCGTACTCCTTGGTCAGGATGGTCGGCACCGGTACGTCCAGGCTGGATTTCTTGCCGAAGCTGGTGCCCGCGCTCTTGCTCGACTGGGTGGACTCGCTGAGTACCACGGTGACGATGTCGCCGACGCCGATGGCGCGCTTGTCGCGCAGCAGCGAACCGCCGTAGCCGGAGCGGAACAGCCCGCCGCTGGTGGTGGGCGGCAGGCTGTAGTCCAGCTCCGGCGGCTGGTAGAGCGAGGAATCCTCGTCCGGCAGCATCTCGTTGAAGCTCTGGCAGCCGGCGAGCAGCGCCAGGGCGAGCAGCAGGGCAAGGCGCGTCATGGTCAGACCGTCTGGTTGAGGAACTGCTGCATGCCCGACGCGGCGTCGAGCACCTTGGCGTTGGCCTCGTAGGCGCGCTGGATGGCGATCATGTTCACCATCGCTTCCACCACCTGCACGTTGGAGCCTTCCAGTACGCCCTGCTTGAGCGTGCCCAGGCCTTCCTCGCCCGGCGTGCCTTCCTGCGGCTCGCCGCTGGCGGCGGTTTCCTTGTAGAGGTTGCCACCGAGGGCTTCCAGACCGGCCGGGTTGGTAAAGCTGACGAGGGTGATCTGGCCCAGTTCGGTGGGCAGCGTCTCGCCGGGAAGGATGGCGGTGACGATGCCGTCGCTGCCGACGGTGAAGCGGCTGGCGCCGGCCGGCACTTCGATATTCGGCGTCAGCGGCAGGCCCTGGGCGTTGACCACCATGCCTTCGTTGTTCAGCTGCAGCTGGCCGTTCTCGGTGTAGTAGGTGTCGCCGTTGGGCGCCTCGACCTGGAAGAAGCCGCTGCCGACGATGGCCAGGTCCATCGGTTGCCCGGTGGTCTGCATGCTGCCTTCGGTGAACACCTTCTGCGTGCCGACGACGCGCACGCCGCTGCCCAGCTGGATGCCGGACGGCACGGTGTTGACCTGGTCAGCCTGGGCGCCGGGTTGCAGCTGCACCTGGTAGAACAGGTCCTCGAACACCGCGCGGTCGCTCTTGAAGCCGACGGTGTTGACGTTGGCCAGGTTGTTGGCCACGGTGGACATTGCGGTGTCCTGTGCCGCCAGGCCGGTCTTGCTGACCCAAAGTGCCGAACTCATGTTGTGCTCCTGTCTGCGCGCCGCGCGTTAGCCGCCACGGATCATGCGGTCGCCGGCCTCGGCGAGATCCGAGGCGGCCTTCATCATCTTCACCTGGGTCTCGAAGCGCCGGTTCAGGCTCATGGTGCCCACCAGCTGGTCGATGGCCGAGACGTTGCTCTGCTCCAGGTGTCCGGAGACCAGGCGCACGTCGTCGCTGGCAGCGACGTTCTGGCCGTCCTTGCTGACCAGCAGGCCCTGGGCGTTCTTCACCAGCGACGCGGCCGGTGCGTCCACCAATTTGAGGCGGTCGACGTCGGTCATCATGAAATCGCCGCGCGGCATCACCGAGATGGTGCCGTCGCTACCAATGGCGATGGCGTCGTACTCCGGCAGGGTGATCGGGCCGCCCTCGCCGAGCACGGCGCGGCCGTTGATCATCAGCTGGCGGTCGGCGTCGATCTCCAGGTTGCCCTGGCGCGTGTACGCCTCGCCGTTGCCGCTCTGCACGGCGAGCAGGCCCTGGCCCTGGATGGCGACGTCGAGGTCACGCCCGGTGGCCATCAGGGTGCCGGCGCTCATGTCGACGCCGCTGCTCTCGATGCGCGCCAGGTGGCGGCTGTCGTAGCCGGCGCCGCTCACGTCCACGGCGGTGGCGTGCTCCAGGTCGGCACGGAAGCCGGGGGTGTTGACGTTGGCCAGGTTGTTGGCGCGGATGTCCAGCGCAGACATGCTGCGGCTGGCCGCCGTCATCGCGGTGTAGCCGAGACGATCCATGGGATTTCCTTAAATGGCCGAGAAGAGCACTTGGGTGAGTTCCTTGTCGGTGGTCATCACCTTGGTGTTCGCCTGGTAGTTGCGCTGGCCTTCCATCAGGCCCACCAGTTGCTGGGTGATGTCGACGTTGGAGCCTTCCAGGTTGCCGGCCGAGAGCGAGCCGAACTGGCCGATGCCGGGCACGCCGATCAGCGGGGCGCCGGAGGCGGAGGTCTCGGTCCAGGCGGTGCCGCTCTGGTTCTGCAGGCCGCCGCTGTTGACGAAGTTGGCCAACGCGACCTGGCCCTGCAGCATGCGCTGGCCGTTGCTGTAGTTGACGTAGACCTTGCCGTCGTTCTCCACCGCGATGCCGGTCTGCTCGCCCGCGGCATAGCCGGTGGTGCGGTTGGTGGTGACGACGAAGTCCGAGCCGTACTGGCTGGTGCCGGTGTAGTCGAGGGCGATGTTCATCGGGTTGACGCCCGGCAGGTTGAAGCTCACCGGTACCGCGGCAATCGGCGTGGACAGCGAGCCGTCCGGGGCGAAGGTCAGCGACTGAGTGGCGCCGACGGCATTGCCATCCACTGCGTAGTGCGCGTCCCAGGTGTTGCTGCCGGTCAGCACGAAGTACTGGGTCAGGGTGTGTTCCTTGCCCTGCGAGTCGTAGATCTTGCTGGTGTAGGTGGAGTTGTAGGTCGCCACGTTCTGCGGGTCGAACGGCGCGACGGTCGGCACCTTCTCGTTGGAGTCGAGGTTGGCGACGAACTCCAGCTTGTCGGTGGCCTTGGCCGGCAGGTTGGCGGTCTTCACCTGCAGGTCGGAGACGGTACCCACCAGCAGGTTGCCGGCCGCGTCGGTCGGGTAGCCCTGCAGGCGCTGGCCGGTGGCGTTAATCAGGTAGTTGGCGTTGTCCTGGCTGAACACCCCGGCGCGGGTGTACTGGGTGTCGCCGTTGCCGCTCTTGACGACGAAGAAGCCACCGCCGGAGATGGCCAGGTCGAGGTTGCGGTTGGTCGACACCAGCGAGCCGCCCTGGCTGATGCTCTGGGTGGTGCCGGTGACTTCCACGCCCATGCCCTTGGTGTCGGCGTAGACGCTGCCGAACTCGGTGCGCGAGGACTTGAAGCCGACGGTGCCGGAGTTGGCGATGTTGTTGCTGATGGTGTCCAGTTGCTGGGTCACCGCGTTCAGGCCGGTCAGGGCGATGTTGAAGCTCATGGCGTTAGCTCATCCTAAGTGGGGGGAACAGGCGCTCAGGCGGCCTGGCCCTGACTGAATTCGACGATCTTGTAGAACGGCACGGAACCGGCGCCCGCGACTTCCAGGACCGGGCCGTCGGCGCTGACGCGGACGTTATGGACCAACCCGGACACTTCGATACCGGGCGTCTCGCCGCTCTCGGTCTTCACTGCGAGGCTGTATTTGCCCGGCTTCAGGCCGAGCGCTTCGGGGTCCACGGTGAAGGGCACGGCGCCCGGCTCCTGCGGGCCGAGGGTGATGTCGGTGCGCACGCCGTTGGCATCGGTGAGCTGCAGCACGGTGGTGGCCGAGGCGTGTTCCAGGTTGATCTGCCCGCTGACCTTGTCGCCGTCCAGTTGCAGGCTGTCGGCGCTGACCTTCACTTCCTGGCCGACCAGGCCGGCGGCGGTGAGGGTCTGCAGGTTGTCCATCAGCACCAGGTTGTTCTGCTGCAGGGTGGTCATGTTCTGCATGCTCTTCACCTGCGCCATGGCCGAGTACTGGTTGATGAACTCGGTGCTGTCCACCGGCTTGGTCGGGTCCTGGTACTGCACCTGGGCGACCAGCAGGGTGATGAAGCTGTTCTCCATATCGCCCATCTCGCCGAGATTCACCGCCTGCTTGGGCGTGCCGGACGACGTGCCGTTGGTGCTGGTACCGCTGGTGTCGTTGTTCACCGTGCTCATCAGGCGTCTCCCAGTTTCAGCAGGCTGGATTGCATGCTCTTCACCCGGTTGAGCACTTCCACACCGGTCTCGAAGCTGCGGGTGGCGGACATCATGTCGGTCATCTCTTCGATCTCGTTGACGTCGGGGTAGTAGACGTAGCCGGTGGCGTCGGCCAGCGGGCTGCCCGGCTCGTAGCGGCGCTGCGGGGCGCGGCCGGAGGTGACCACGTCGAGCACCTGTACGTGGGCGCCGCCCATGCCGGCGCTGCGGGTGAGCTGGTCGTTGTCGTAGACGGCGGCGAACATCGGCTTGCGCGCCTGGTACACGTCGTCGGGCCTGGCGGCCGCGGAGTCGGCGTTGGCCAGGTTGCTGGCCACGGTGTTCAGGCGCACGGTCTGCGCGTTCATCGATGAGCCGGCGATGCGGTAGATGGAATCGAATGCCATGGCGTCAGCGTCCCTCGATGGCCTGCTTGAGGCCGCGGAATTTCATGGTCAGGAAGGTCAGGCTGGTCTGGAAATCCATCGCGTTGCGCGAGAACTCCGCCTGCTCGGTGGCCAGCTCGACGCTGTTGCCGTCCTGGGAAGGCTGGTTGGGAATGCGGTACTTCAGCTCCATCGATTGCGGGCCTGCGCTGGCCAGCAATGCCGACGGGTTGCCCTGGCGCTGCATCTCGGCAGCGAAATCGATGTCCCGCGCCTTGAAGCCGGGGGTGTCTTCGTTGGCCAGGTTGGAGGCCAGGATTTCGCTGCGCTGCATGTGCAGCGAGAGGGCTCTCTCGTGGAGACCCAGGGTCTCGTCAAACCGTATACTCATTCCCGCAACCCATTCTCATCGTTCGGCGTGCGTGGCCATTCAGCACAAAGCATGCCGACCCCTGAAGGTCGCTTCATGTCGTTGATTTACAAGGCGTTTATTGAAACCAAAAAACGCGAGCGCAACGCGTCGTTTCCGCTTTTCGCGCGCCACACCGGGGTATGCGGAAAAGCGCTTTCCGCCTGCTTCCTCGTCCTCCTTCCCGCTCTTGCGCAAGCGCAGGATGCCCGCGCGCAACTCGACGCCGCCGCACAGCGACTGATCGCCAGCGAACTGAAGAGCGAAGCGAAAAAACAGGGCTGGAAGGGCATGACCTTCAGGGTCGCCAACAACCTGCCCAACAGCCTGGCCAAGCTGTCGGCCTGCCCAAGCGAGCCGCAATTGCGCGAGAGCGAAGCACCCGCCTCGGCCACCGCCCGGCGCCGGCTGGAGGCCAATTGCGTGGGGCAGCCCGGCTGGCCGGTCTACTTCACCAGCCAGCCCGCGGTGTTCCTGCCGGCCGTGGTCGCCAGCGGCGAGATCGAGCGCGGCCAGACGCTGGAGCCAGGGCAGCTGAAACTGGCACCGCTGGAGATCGGCAAGAGCGCGCGGGGCTACTTCACCCGCATCGATGAGGTCACCGGCAAGACCGCTCGCCGGCGCATCCGCGCCGACCAGCCGCTGAGCCCGGCGCTGCTCGACGGCGCGCTGCTGGTGCGCCGCGGTCAGCAGGTGAAGATCGTCGCCAGCCAGGACGGCATCCAGGCCAGCGCCGCCGGCGAGGCGCTGGCCAACGGCAAGCAGGACGAGGTGATCCGGGTGAAGAACCTGCGCAGCCAGAAGGTCATCGACGCGAAGGTACTGGCCTCGGGAGAGGTGAGCAGCATCTTCTGAGTGCTGCGGACCACTTTACGCAGGATGGGTGGAGCCCGTGCGGCGATCGTTCGCGAGCAAGCTCGCTCCTACAGTAAGCCGGTCGCTCCAGCGTGCTCTTCGTAGGAGCGAGCTTGCTCGCGAACCGCACGGCAGATTGCTCATCGCGGACGGAGCCCGCCGCTACAGAAACCGCCTCAGGTCCACCAATACCGCACGAAGTGGAAGAACACCGGCGCGGCGAAGCACACCGAATCCAGGCGGTCGAGCATGCCGCCGTGGCCTTCGATCATGTGGCCCCAGTCCTTCACCCCGCGGTCGCGCTTGATCGCCGACATCACCAGGCCGCCGAAGAAGCCGAGGATGTTGATCATCAGTGCGATCAGCAACGCCTGCCAGAAGGCGAACGGGGTGATCCACCACAGCGCGCCACCGATCAGCGTGGCCAGCGCCACGCCTCCGACGAAGCCTTCCAGGGTCTTGGACGGCGACAGGTTGGGGGCGATCTTGCGCTTGCCGAAGAGCTTGCCGCAAACGTACTGCAGCACGTCCGACAACTGCACGACGATCACCAGGAAGGCGATCAGCAGCAGGTTGCGGCCCTCGTAGCCCTCGATGTTCAGGGTCAGCAGCGCCGGCACGTAGGAGATGCAGAACACCGCCAGCATCAAGGCCCACTGCACCTTCGAGGCGCGTTCGAGGAAGTGCTTGGAGTCGCCGCCCAGTGAAGCGAGGATCGGCAGCAGCAGGAACACGTAGACCGGAATGAAGATGGAGAACAGTCCGTACCACTGGATGCCGATCAGCAGGTACTGCATCGGCAGCACGAAGTAGAAGGCCGCCACCAGCGCTGGATAATCGCTGCGCCGGGTCGGCATCAGCGTAAGGAACTCGCGCAGGGCGTAGAACGACACGCCATAGAACAGCAGTATCACCGCCCAGTAACCGAGGGCGAAGGCGCAGCCGATCACCGCGACCATCACCCACCAGGCATTGATCCGCGCGTTGAGGTTGTCGATCACCGCGTGCGGTCCCGCCGGCGCGCGCCAGCGCAGCACCGCGCCGACCAACGAGGCGAGAACGAGGATGCCGCCGATACCGGCGAACAGCAGCCAGGTCTGGTTCATCTCAGCGACCCTCCGGCGCGGCGAGTTTCAGCAGCGCCTCGCGGGCGCGCTCGAGGAAGGCTTCCTTGGCCTCGCCCTCCTGCACCGCCAGCGGCGCACCGAAGCTCAGGGTGCACAGCAGTGGCAGCGGCAGTGCGCGGCCCTTGGGCATCACGCGGCTGAGGTTGTCCAGCCATACCGGCACCAGTTCGACCTGCGGATGCGCTTTGGACAGGTGATAGATACCGCTCTTGAAGGGCAACAGGCGCACCTCCTCGTCGAGGTTGCGCGTGCCCTCGGGGAAGAGGATCAGCGAATCGCCGTCGGCCAGCGCCTGCTCCACCGGCTCCAGCGGATTGCCGCCTTCTGCGCCGCGCGTGCGGTCGATCAGCACGCCGTGGAACACGCTGTTGATGATGAAGCCACGCAGGCCGCCCTTGCCCCAATAGTCCATCCCGGCGACCGGGCGCGTACGCGCGCGCAGTTCGGGCGGCAGCGAGGCCCAGAGCAGCACGAAGTCGCCGTGGCTGCTGTGGTTGGCGTAGTAGATGCGCTGCGCCGGGATCGGCGTGGTGCCGATCCACAGGCTGCGCAGGCCGGTCACCGCGCGGGCACCGGCGATGATGGCGTAGGCGAACAGTCGTTCCAGCATTGCGGGGGCGTTCCTCAGAATTGGAAAGTCAGGGCGAGCAGGCACAGCAGCGCAACGAGCCACTGCACCGCACACAGCATCACCTGCCGACGCAGGAGTTTCAGTGCGCCACGGCTGCGCTCGCTCCAGGTGCGACCGGACATTTCCGCGGGTACACCGACATAGGTGGCCAGGGCATCGTCCAGTTGCCGGGTTTTCTCCGGCAGCGCCTCTCCGGCGTTGGCCATGGCCTCGAACAGATCGGCGTCCAGCGCCACACGCATGGCGTAGAACTTCTGCACCAGGCCGAGCAGCACCAGCAGCGCCATGCTCAGGCTGAACGCCAGCGTGGCGCTGGCCATCAGCGCGCCATAGAAACCCAGCGCCAGCGCGAGCACCGTCAGCGCCGAAGACAACCCATTGAGACTGCTGCCGCGGCGCAGCAGGCTGGCCACCAGGATCAGGCCCGGATCAACCGACATGACTCACCTCCCGTGATAGTTGCGGCTGCCCGGCGACCTGCGCCAGCACCGCCAGTTGTTCGACCTTGAGCACGATGTGTGGACGCGCGCGGCGAATCAGCCCCACCGCGTCCTCGACCGTGGCCGCCTGGCCGGATAACAGCAGCCACGCGGCCAGGACCGTCGCACTGCGCGAATAACCCAGGGCGCAGCAGACCAGCAACGGGCCACGCGCGCGAAGTTCGTCGATCAAGGCGGCGCCCAGTCGGCACTGATCGACGCTGGGCGCAATCAGGTCGAGCAGCGGCAGGCTCGCGTAACGATCGCCATGCGCAGTGCAGGGAAGCTCTGCGCACAGGTCGAGCACTCCCAGCTCGGGCCGCGCCTTGCGCTCCGCCGCGCCGGGCAGGCGACCCAGCCAGAGCCCGGGCAGTACCTCATCGGGCTGCGGGTGCTGGCGCGTCCACGCGCGGGAGTTGATCCAGGCGGCCAGCCGATAAGGCGCCAGCAGCCAACAGGCAGCCAGCGAGTGCCGGCCCTCCGCGCGCTTCTGGAAGCCCTCCGCGCCAATGCCCAGGTAGCACAGCGCAACCAGCGCCAGCGATACCGCCGGCCAGCACAACCAGAGCCAGATGCCGCCTCCGCTCAGGGCCAGCATCCCGCAAAGCGCCGCGCCGATGGCGTAGAAGACGGCTAGTCGAAGTCGCCGCGGATCGGTGCTCAGCGTCCAGGCGGCCAGCGGCGAACGCCCTTCCCGCGGCCACAGCCAGAGGCAGAAGAAACCGGCCAGGGCACCCGTCGGCACATCGATGAAGTGGTGCTGCCAGGTGGTCAGTACCGACAGCCCGATCAGCGCGAACCAGCCATGCAGCCAGCGCCAGACCCCGTTGGCGTAGCGCCCGTAGGCCGCCCAGAGCACCACCAGCAACGCGATATGCAGCGAGGGCGCCTGGTTGAACGGCTTGTCGAAGCCCATCAGCACGTCAAACAGCCAGCCGAACAGGCCGTCCAGCGCCGGGCGCTCGAAGCTGAAGCGCAGCGGGAACAGCAGGAAACAGCTGACCGCGATCACCTGCGCCGTGAGCAGCCGCAAGCCGTGGCTGTCCAGTTCGCGGCGGGTGCGTGGCAGCAGGAAGGACAAGCCGTAGAGCAGGTCGATCGACCAGTACGGAATGATCGTCCACGGCCACAGCGGCATGCCGCGTTCCCAGTCGAACACCAGCACGCCGACCGTCTCGCGCTGCCCCGTCACCCAGTTGGCGAAGCCGTAGCTGGCGAAGAAGAACGGCGCGAGGCACAGCAGCCAGATCACCGCTCGGCGAAACACGCCGGGCTCGCGCGGCGGGATTGCTGCACCCATCAACGGCGCTCCCGGCGCGCCAGCGAAACGGTGAAGATGCCGTCCTCGTCGATGCGCTGGGCCAGCTTGCGGAAGCCCGCCGCCTCGACCAGTTGGTCCATCTCCAGTTGCGTGCGGCGGCGCATCACCCAGGCCTGCCCGGCGCGGTGGCTGGTCAGGGCGCGGGCGATCAGCTCCAGCTGCGGGTGCCAGGGCTGGCCGGTGTAGATCAGGTAACCACCCTCTTCCACCGCTGCGCCGAGGCCGGCCAGCGAGCCGCTGACCATGGCGTTGTCGGCGAACAGCTCGTAGAGACCGGACACCACCGCCAGGCTCGGCTTCGGCTCTACAGCGGCCAGGTCAGCGCCATCGAAGGCATCGCCCTGGACGAAGCGCGCACGCTCCTTCAACCCCAGGCGCTCGATCAGCGCAGAGCCTTCGCGCACGTTCAGTTCGCTGTAGTCGCGCAGCAGCACGCTTTCCGGCATCGGCTCGACGCCCTGCAGCGCTTCGAGAATGTAGCGCCCGTGGCCCGCGGCGATATCGAGGATGCGCACCTCGCGGCCCTGCTCGCGCAGGCTGGCCATGGCCAGGCGCAGCAGTTCCTCGATGTGCACCTTGCGCTGGCGGATGCCACGCCAGCCGGCGGACTCCAGGTAGGTGCGGTCGATCATCCGCCCCACGGGCCCCGCGCCGGCGGGCTGGTTGCGGTAGACGTAATCCAGCGTGCTGCCGGAATCGAAGCCGGTCTGGAAACCGAGGTTGATGCCGTCCGACAGCAACCGGCCGAGGCGCATGTTGGCGCGGGTCGCGCGCCAGTAGAGGTCGCGGATCGACCAGCTGGGTAGTGGGGTGGCCAGGGCTTCTGCTTCGGCGCAGGTGTAGCCGAAGCGATCGGCGTCGCGCAGGTCCGGGCGCTCCGGCGCGCGGGCAAAGCATTCGAGAATGAAGCGCCGGGCACGGGTCACCGCCTGCTCGCGGTTCAGCTCGCCGAGGGTGTCATGGAAGAAACCGGGCAGGATGTGCAGTTCCTTGCGCGCCGTGCCGAGGTTGTCGAAGAAACGTTGCTGCGGTTTGCGGTGCACCACGAAGTCCGAACCGGAGATCAGCAGCTGGGTAGGCACCTGGATCGCCTGGGCGTCGGCGACCACGCGATCAGCCGCTTCGTAGAGACCCAGCAGCACGTTCACCGAGATCGCCTTGGCGATCAGCGGGTCGCTGTCATAGGAGGCGATGCGCTCGGGATCGTGGGTGAGGAATTTCGCCTTCACGTAGCTGTTGACGAAGAAGTTGCCGCGCCACGCCCTAGCCAGCTTCAGGCCCGGCCGGGCGAGGGGCACGTAGAGCTTGACCTTGAACGCCGGCGAAGCGAGCACCAGGCTGCGGATCGGCGGGGCGTAGTCGTGGACCCAGGTGGACGCGACCACCGCGCCGACACTTTGCGCCACGACGGCCATGTCGCTGATGGCGATGCCGTGGGTGGCAGCGATGTGCTCGACGAAGGTTTGTACATCGCGAACGCTGGTGCCGAAGCTTGGACTATCGCCCCGCGCTCCCGGCGACTGGCCGTGGCCGCGGGCGTCCCAGGCGAAAACATCGAAGCCGGGCAGGTCGAGCTCGTCGGCCAGGTGGCCGATGCGGCCGGAGTGTTCGTGGCCCCGGTGGAACAGCACGACCGCGCGGCGCGGCTCATCGTTGGCGGGCACCGCCGGCCAGTGGCGATAGAACAGCTCGACGCCGTCGTGGGTGATGAAATGGTGATTCGAAGACTCGCGCATAACTTCCTCTGTTTCGATGGCTTGCGGGACAGTCCTGTCCCCTTCCTGACACGACAGGCCCTTGTTCAGCCGGCCTGTTGTTCCTTCTGTTCAGCCAGCCCCTGGCGCACCCGGTTGACGATAGTCAGCACCAGCAACAGCGCCAGCAGCACCAGCAGCGGGTCGAGCCAGGACAGCGGCAGCAGTCCACTGGCCACGCCTGCACCGAAGACGCCGAAGCACAGTGCGCGGTCGCTCTTGCCCATCGGCCCGTCATAACGCCGCGAGGCACCGACCATCACGCCCAGCACCCCGGCGTATTCGCTGATCATCGCCAGCACCACCACCAGCACCACCAACGCCGGGGTCACGCCCGGCAGCAGGGCGAACGGCAGGTACAGCGCGCTGTCGGCGATCACATCGGTCAGTTCGTTGAGGTAGGCGCCCAGCTTCGACTGCTGGCCGAACTCGCGGGCGAGCATGCCGTCCATGGCGTTGAGCGCCATGCGCAGGAACATCCACAGGGGGATCAGCAGGAATATCCAGGCGTGGCTGGCGAGCAGCGCGACGCTGAGCGCCACCAGCAGCGACAGGCCGCAGGCGGCCAGCGTCACCTGGTTGGCGGTAACGCCGCGCTCGTGGAGACGGGTGACCTGGGGGCGGAGCAGGTTCTGGAAACGGGACTTGAGCTGGTAGACGGAGATCATGAGGTTCCTTTCTCGGGGTTCGCACTGAGCGGTTCACACGAACTATCCACAGCCTTGTGGACCTGGGGAGCTTAGCTGCACCTCGGCGTCGGGGCTGTCAGACATGTCTCAAGAAGATAGATGAACGATCCCAGGCAAAAGGACACATGACCGTGCACGTCGATGCCGGCGGCGCGACTGCCGGCACCGTCGGAATCCCCGCGCCAAAAATTTTTCCGGCGCCCTTAATCCTTCCCCGCGAGCTGTCGCCTTACCCCTTCAGCAGGCACAACGCCGGCTTCATTCAGCTCATACAGGAAGTCCACCATGGCCTTGTCGATTCAAACCAACTACTCCTCCCTGATCACCCAGAGCAACCTGGGCAAGACCAACAACCTGCTGGCCACCAACCAGCAGCGCCTGGGCACCGGCCTGCGAATCAACTCCGCTGCCGACGACGCCGCCGGCCTGCAGATCGCCACCCGCCTGAACGCCCAGTCCCGCGGCATGGACGTGGCCATGCGCAACACCAGCGACGCCATCTCCCTGATGCAGACCGCCGACGGTTCCTTCAGCGAGCTGACCGACATCACCCAGCGCATGAAGGACCTGGCCACCCAGGCCGCCAACGGCACCAACTCCACCGACGACGGCAAGGCGCTGTCCGCCGAGTTCAACGAGCTGGGCAAGGAACTGAAGAACATCATCGCCAACACCAAGTTCGGTGGTGACGCGCTGTTCGGCGTCGATGGCGCCAGCGGCAAGTTCGGCACCACCGGCGGCGTGACCTTCCAGATCGGTTCGGACAAGGCCGAGACCCTGACCGTCGACGTCACCACCCAGCTCAAGGCCGTGACCGATGCCTTCGGCGCACTGACCACTCAGTTCCAGGCCACCAGCGCCGACGGTACCGAGCTGGAAACCATCACTGGCGCCAACGGCTCCATCGACAAGGCCAACGATGCCCTGGACGCCATCGGCGCCCTGCGCGCGCAGTTCGGTGCGAACATCAACCGCCTGCAGCACACCTCCAACAACCTGGCCAACATGAAGGACAACACCGACCTGTCCAAGGGCCGCATCATGGACGCCGACTTCGCCGTCGAAAGCGCCAACATGAGCAAGAACTCCATGCTCATGCAGTCCGGCATCTCCATGCTCAAGCAAGCTGGCCAGATGCCCAGCATGATCATGGGCCTGCTGGGCTAAGGCCCGGCCAGCGCGAGGCACCCGCCTCGCGCGCCCTGATTCTGCAGCGCCCCGCCTCGGCGGGGCGTTCTGCTGTCTGCGGGTACGCTGACAAGCGGTGTTACGACTTGCGGTCGCGGCGCAACCCGTCTGCGCCAGTGGTTTCAAGGCTTGTGTGAAAATTGCAAGCACGAGTGTGCAAAATTCAGAACTTGCACCAACATTTTTCTGACGTCAAAATAATGCCTCTGCCTCCATGGACAAATGGAGTTTCCCCGCGACCGTCAAGGGAGCGGCTGGCAAGGGCTCGATGAACACACTCACTTCACCGCTACCGGACAGCCGGCCGATCGCCTGCCTGAAGCTCCGGACTGGCCGTTCCGATTGCGTCGCGCAGTTCTATCCCGCGCTCTATCAACTCGACCTCGACCGTGACGGCCAGGTGGAGCGTATCGACCTGGGTTTCTCCGGCAGCCGGGTACTCGAACGCCTGTTGCAAAGCCCCGGAGACGTGGTCGCCCGCGACGAACTGCTGACCCACGCCTGGTCCGACCGCGTCGTCGGCCAGGGCAGCCTCAACCAGCAGATCTACACCCTGCGCCAGGTGCTGGCGGACGAGAAGCAGCGGCAGATCATCCAGACGCTGCCGCGCCGCGGCTACATGTTCAACCCGCAGTACCTGGTGGACCCGGCGAGCGAGCCGGAAGCGGAAGTGGCCGATGCCACACCGGAAGTGATTCCACTGCAGAGCCCCGCAGCCGCCCCGCGAACGCCGAATCTGCGGCGCCTGAAATTCGCCGCGGCCAGCCTCTGCATCCTCGGCCTGCTGGTCCTCTGCGGCGCCTTCTACTACACCCAGTTGCGCAGCCCGGTCCTCACCACCGAACAGAACCTGGGCTCGCTGCAGATCACCTACGTCGAAGACAACGAACAGGACCTGCAACGCCTGATCCGCAACACCCGGCCGCTGGCGCACCAACTGGCCGACCTCGCCACCCGCCCCATCGGCCTCATGCTGCACATGACCTCGGGCTTCTACGAACTGGTCTGCGTGCAACCCGAAGGCAACTCCAACTGGTTGCTGATCCACGAGAGCCAGGTCGCCCGGATTCCCCAGGAGCAGCTGCGCAAGTGCCTGAACTGAACCTACGCCGCCAGGCCGGCGTGGCCCGCCGCTGCCTGGTGATCTCGCTGTTCGGCGTCGCCTGCCTGGCGCTGGCGCTGGGCATGCTGTGGAAGCACGCGCGCAGCACCTCGGCCATCGACGGCCGCTACGCGTCCTCCGGGCAGGTGCTGCTGGGCAATGGCAAGGTGCTGGAAATCGCCCAGACCACCATGTTCCACGAAGGGCGCTTCTACTCGATGATCCAGCAGGACGCCAACATCCTCGAGGTCTCGGGCAACGTCGGCAGCGACCTGGGCGGGCGCTACCAGTTGCAGGTGGAAGAGAACAGCATCAGCAACCTGCAGGCCGACAGCGGCCTGGACAGCGAACTGATCTTCAACCTGCTCTACGGGCGCCAGCGCGGCGCACGCATCACCCTCGAACCCCTGGGCGAATGCCTCTACGGCGTGGAAACGCGCCAGGTGTTCTGTCCGCGCCACCCGCGCGATCGCTGACCCGCTCACAACTGCAACGCCGGCTTGGCCGCTGCCGCAGGTGTCGACGCCTCGACGGCCGCAGAAGCCGGCGCCTCGGTCTTCTCCGGTTGCGCTGGCCGCGGCTCAACCAGCTTCGCGCCGGAGGCCGAGTAATGCACCTGCGCGTAGCTCTCGCCGAAGATTTCCCGGTAGAGGCTCTCGGCCCTGTGGGTCAGCAGGAGGATCTCGATGCGCCGGTTCGCGCCGCTCTCCGGGTCCTCCGGACGTAGTGGCATGACGTCGGCCTGGGCCGCCACCTGCAGCACATGCGCGGCAGGCAGGCCGCTGTCGACCATCACGTTGCGCGCGCGCAGGGCGCGGTCGCCGGAGAGGTTCCAGTTGTTGTAGCCATCGGGCCGGCGGTACTGCACCGCATCGGTGTGGCCGCTGAGGATCAGTTTGTTCTGCACCTTGGACAGCACGCCGGACAGCGCACCGAGCAGCGTCTGGAAATGCGGATCGAGGGTCGCCTGGCCACGGGCGAACATGAAGCGCTGCTGGTCGTCCTTGATCAGGATGCGCAGCCCCTGCGGCACCACCGTCACCTCGATGTTGGCCAGCGCATCGACCTTGCCGGACACCTCTCGGATCAGCTCGGCCAGCTCGCGCAGGTCCTCGTTGCTGTCGTACTGGCGGCCATCCTGCTGCGTGCTGGCGTCCTTCGCCTGCTCGCCGGCCTTGCCCTGCTTGCCGGCGTCCAGGGCGAGTTGCGGCGCCGGTTTCTCCGGCGTCTTGATCGGTTGCGGCATGCCGTCGAGCTCGACGGGCGTGCGGCTGGCGCCATCGAACACGCCGGCACCGCCATCCACCACCGGGTTGGCATCCTGGTCGCCCACCGCCACCGGTTGCGGCTCGGTCTGCGGGTGGACGATCCACAGCACCATGAACAGCGCCATCATCGCCAGGGTGAAGTCGGCAAAGGCGACCTTCCAGGCGCCGCCGTGCTCGTCATCGTGGCCCTTCTTGCTGCGGCGCTTGATGATGACTTCGCTGTGCTTGTCGGCACGTTTCTTCATGCTGCGTCCCGCTCTTCCTCGAAGCGGGTGACCCAGGTCTCCAGCTGCTTGAAGGCCGGCTTGACGTCCTGCTCGATCAGCTTGCGGCCGGCGTCCACCGCCAGCAGCGTGGGCTTGCCGGCGACGTGGGCGACCAGGGTGGTGCGCACGCATTCAAGCGCCGAGAGCTCGGTCTTCACCCGCTGCGCCATGGCGTTGGACAGCGGGTCCATCAGGCAGTAGCAGACGAAGATGCCGAAGAACGTGCCCACCAGTGCGGCGGCCACGTGGGCGCCGATCTCGGCCACCGAGCCGCCGATGTTGCCCATGGTGATGATGATCCCCAGGATCGCCGCGAGAATGCCGAAGCCAGGCATCGCCTCGCCGACCTTGTGCAGCGACTTGGACGGCTGCAGCAGGGCGTGCTCCATGGCGTCCAGTTCCTGTTCGAGGAAACCTTCCAGCTCGTGGGCGCTGATCTTGCCCATGGCCATCAGGCGGAAGTTGTCGGCGATGAACGCCATCAGGTTCTTTTCCTGGAGGATCAGCGGGTAGCGGGCGAACAGCTCGCTCTGGTCCGGCTCCTCGATGTGCGCATCGAGCACCTTCAGGCCGCCGACGTCGACCATCTCCAGCAGCTCGTAAAGCAGCATCAGCAGCTGGCGCTGGAATTCCTCGCCGCGGCGCTTGAAGACGAACACGCCCTTGATCTGCGAGCACATCTCCAGCAGCACTTCGCGGGGGTTGGCGACGACCAGGGTGCCCAGGCCCGCGCCGAGGATGATGATCATCTCCGCCGGCTGCCAGAGCGCGCGCAATTCGCCGTGGGCCATGGCGTAGCCGCCGAGCACGCAGGCGATGATGATCAGGGCGCCGATGATTTTCTGCATGGTTTGGGATTCTTCAGGGAGTGTCGGGGGTGTTGAGGAAACGGCTGCACTTGCCGATCGCCTGCTTCATCAGCTGGCAGATGCGCGCATCGGTCAGCTCCAGCACCAGGGCGATTTCCTTGAGGTTCAGTTCGTGCTGGTAATACAGATTGAGGATCAGCCGCTCGCGCTCATTCAGGCGCTCCAGCGCCTGGGCCAGCAGGCGTTCCTTGAGCACGCGCTCTTCCAGCGCATCACCGCTGGCCTGCACGCCGTCATGGCCGCTCTGCAGCAACGCGTCGAAGCTCTCGATGGCCTCGGAGGATTCGGCGCGCAGGTAATCCTGGTAGCCCGCCTCGTCTAGGCCGGTGGCGGCCAGCACTTCCTCGTCGCTGGGCACGCGGCCGAGTTGGCGCGCCAGCGCGCGGATCGCATCGCGCACCTTGTGCGCCTGCTGCCGTACCTGGCGTGGGCGCCAGTCCTGGCGGCGCAGTTCGTCGAGAATGGCGCCGCGGATGCGCAGCGCGGCGAAGCGGCCGAACTGCTCGTCCGGCTCGCCGTAGCGACGCAGGCCTTCGAGCAGGCCCATCAGGCCGATCTGCTCCATGTCCTCGCGGTCCAGCACCTGGTTGGCCTGCAGCGACAGCTGGCTGACGATGCGCCGCACCAGCGGCAGGTACTGCATCATCCAGCGCTGCTCCGCCGCCGGCGACAGGCGCGCATGGCCGCCTTCGGGGCTGTCGTAACCGCCGACGCCACTGGCATAGCCGTGAACAGGATCGCGAAGGGCGTGCATGGCGGCCTACTGGACGATCATCTTGCTGAGCAGCACGTGCTCGAAGGGCACCACCACCTTGCGCGCAGCGAAGTCGTCGATCACGGCCTTCTCCAGGCGCGTCTGCACCTCGCCGATGGGCATGGCGCGCAGCACTTCGAACTTCTCCGGCGTCAGGTTGGCGACCACCGAGCTACGCACCATGGGCGCGACGCTCTCCAGCTTCTTGCGCTCCTGCTCGGCCTTGGCCTGCAGCACCAGGTCGATCACGAAGTAGTGCTCGCGGTCTTCGCCGCGGGAGCTGACGATGATCTTCTCCACCGGCACGAAGAGGTATTCGGCGCTCTCCTGCTCTTCCTCCGTTGCATCTTCCTTGGCTGCCTCCTTGTCGGAAGCGGCGGCGGCCGGGGCGAGGCTGGCGGACTTGATCATCTTGTAATTGACGAACACGCCGCCCAGCACGACGGCGATATTCACGATGAGCATCAGTAGAACGAGACGCGGCGTGGACATGGGGTTTCTCGAAAAATCCTGTGGGGGTGCGGGCCGCGGGCGGCCTACACGGTAATCAGTACATCGCTGTCGCCACGCGGCGCGGAGCGCTCGCCCGCCTGCGCATCACGCGGGTTGGCGGCGACCGTGAGCGGTTCTTCGGCAAAGCGCTGGCGGTTCTGCTGGCCCTGCTGGCCGGACTGCGAATCGGACGAAACCTGCACGTTGACCTGCAGGAAGTTCTGCCCGACCAGCTCCTGGCGCAGGCGCTCACTGGTGTTCTGCAGCAGGCGCACAACGTCGCCGTTGGACGCGGAAATCTGCACGTTGAGCTGCCCGGCCTCATGGCGCACGAGGATTTCCATGGCGCCCAGCTCCGGCGGATCAAGGCGGATCGTGGCGTTCTGCACGCGCTGGCCGAGTTGCAGCTCGACGTTGTCGCGCAGGGCGCTGACCATCTGCTCGCCCCAGTGGGCCTCGTTGCTCCCCTTGAGGTGCAGCGGCTTGTCGAACAGCGGCGACGCCGGTGCAGTAGACGAGGCCGGCGTGCTGCTGTCGGTCGCCGGAAGACGCGCGTCGAGCGCGCCGGCGGGCAACGTCGGTACGGCGGATTCCTGGGTCTGTGCGGCAGCAGCCAGGTGCTGTTGCAGCAACGTCTGCGCCTGGCTCTGGGTCGCCTCGCGCGGTGCCGGCTGCGTGGGTGCGGCCGGCGCTTCGGGCAGGTCGGCGGGCGGCAGCAGCACGTCTTCGGGCTTCACTGCGGCGGGCGCCGGCTGCGCCTGGCCATCCACGGCCTGGGTGGCGAAACCGGCCACCTGGGCATGGGTCCGGGCCGTCGGGTTATCCCGTGCCTGCACCACCAGCCCAGCCTGGCCAAGCATGCCGGCGAGCCAGTTTTCCGCGCCGGAGGGCGATGCTTCTTCGCTTGCCCGGCCCTGCGTATCGTCGTCGCGGGTATCAACGGGCAACGCCTCCGGCGGCAGCGCAGCCTTGGCTTGCTGCACCGGTTCCTCGGCCTGCGCGGTATCGAACTGGGCGAGGAACGACTGCACGCTGATGGTTCGCTCGCCGGCATTCGTCTGTGCCGGCGGCTGCGCGCGGAATCCCGCCACAGCAGCAGTGTCGCCGCCGTCGCGGCGCGAGTCCTGCGAACGCGCCTCGGCCACCGGGCGTGCCGCGCGGTCGGTGGTCGGCAGTGATTGGGTCGGCAACTGGATCACGGTCTATCGACCCTCCTGGTACGTATCCACCTGCATGTACGCCGAGCGACCCTCGGCGTATTCCAGGTGCGAGAGCAGCAGGCGGCGCAGGCGCTCGCACTCTTCGGCACAAGCCTGCGACGCCTGCTCGTGCAGACGTTTCAGGTGCTTCTTGGCCAGCAGCACGTCGGCGGCCAGCCCGGTCTGCGATGACATCGCCACCAGTTGCGCGCGGATCGCCAGGTCGACCTGCCCCATGGCTTTCCAGTCCTTGCGCTGCAGCGCCGCGCCGAGCCGTTCGTATAGCTCGAGCAGGCGCCGGCGATCATCCACGGGCGGCACTCACGCCCTCCCAGCCTTCACGCAGGATGCCCAGCAGGCGCACGACCTCATCGATCCCGGCGACTTCCAGCGACACACTGACGTCGGAGAGCCGATAGATGCAGTAGTCATACAGGCGCGCCAGGCCCTGCACGGTCTCGCCGCCGTTCTCGTAGTCGAGTGCGCCGTTGAGGCCGTTGAGGATGTTCAGGCACTTCTCCAGGGAGCGGCCCTTCTGCTGGTAGCGCTTGTGCTCGATATGCCCGCGGGCGCGGGCCAGTTCGTCGAGCAGGCCGTCGAACAGCACCAGCACCAGTTCGTAGGGCGAGGACGAGGCGGCCTTGGATTCCAGGTCGATCATCCGGTAGCTGTCGTAGCTTTCGTTCATGCCGTAGGCGGTCATCCGAACATCCCGCTGGTCTGGTCCATCGACTGCATGGTCTGCATCATCGAGGTGTATTGCTTGAGGTAGCGCGCGTAGTAGGTGTCGTACTGCTTCTGCAGGTTGTCGTAGTCATCGTTGACGCGGCGCAGGCTGTTGTTCAGGGCGTCCTTGCGGTTCTTCATGACGCCATTGGTGCTGTTGGTGTAGACGGCGACACCCTTGTCCAGGCTGTCGAGCAGGTTGCCCTTGCCCATGAACAGCTTGTCCAGGGCCTCGGGTTCGCTGGCGATGGCTTTCTCGAAACGAGTGGCGTCGAGGGTCAGCTTGCCGCTGCGGTCGGCGCTGATGCCCAGGGTGATCAGGTTGGCGCCGCCGAAGCTGGTACGGACCATCTGGTTCAGCGCGTTCTCGATGGCACGCACGCTGGAGTCGCCAGCCAGGGCGCCGCGGGCGTTACCGTTCTGGTCGCCGGCGGCGGTCAGGCTGTCGATGGTGCTGGCCAGGGCGTTGAAGGCGTCGATGAAGGTCTGCACCTTCTTCTTGGTTTCGCTCTGGTCCTGGGCGACGGTCAGGCGGATCGGCTGTTCGCCGGATTTCTGCGCCTGGGTGAAGGTCGCGCTGACACCATCGATGATGTTGTCGAAGGTGTTGCTGGCGTTGGTCAGCAGCATGCCGTTCTCGCCACCCAGGCGGACGCGGGCGTCCTGGGCCTTGGACAGTTCCTGCGGGTTGCCGATGGCGTTCTCGAAAGCGCTGTTGGCGCTGTCGGTGCCGCTCAGCGACAGGCTGATGGCATTCGCCGCGCCGGACTTCTCCGCGCCCAGCACCAGCGAGACCTGGCCGTTGCTGCGCACCAGGGTAGCCTTGACGCCGGTGTTGTCGGTGGCCTTGTTGATTGCGGCGGCCAGTTCGTCCAGCGAGTTGGCACCGTCGCCGTCGGTGTCGATCTTGCTCAGGTCGATGTCGAACGACTTGCCGTTCTGGCTGAGGGTCAGGGTGCCCTGGGTGTCGATGTCACCGGCCTGCAGGCCGGAGAACGACAGCTGGTGGCTGGTGGCGAGCTGCTCGACGAAGAAGTCGTAGCTGCCGGGCACGGCGTTCTTGTCCACCTTGGCGGTCAGGTAGCCGTCCTTGCTGGTGGTGGCGCTGTTGACCAGCATGCTGGTGTTGCTGCCGGTCACGCCCTGCAGGCTCTTCACTGCCGAGGAGAAGGTCTTGAGCGCCGACTCCAGGGAAGTCACCGCGGTCAGCTGGGACTGGTACGACGACTTGTTGCGATCAGCCTTGTTCAGGCCATTCTGCACTTCGTACGTGGCCAGCTGCTGAGCCATGCTTTTGACGTAATCGGAATCTATGGTCGCCATCTGAATCCACCTCTTTGTGCCCCCTCTGCATAAGGTCAGGAGCAATTACGATGCCAATGCCGTAAGGCCCGCCGTTCAAGGCTTTGCGGGCTTTCCGGGGAGAAGGCGAACTTCCGCCCGGCGTGGTTTGGCGCGCAGCGGGAAGCGGCATTTCCGCCTACCGGGCGCGCGCCCTGATGCAGAGGAAGGGCGACCGTGGGGAGGGATTCGTTAAGCCATTTCGGCAGGTTGTTTTTCGAGGGAATCCTGCGCGGGGGCTGCCCTCTCCCCCGCCCTCTCCCTGAAGGGAGAGGGCGCCGATCGGCGTGGCCGAGAGGCACGGAGTTCCGCTTGATGCCGTACGGTCCCCTCTCCCGCTTGCGGAAGAGGGCTAGGGTGAGGGGCTTTGTGCGCTGCACAGAGGCACAGGAAGTCGCGTAGGAGCGGTCAGTACAACTGCCGCGAATACACCGGCTGCTCGCGCGGATCGCCCATCAGTTGGCTGAGGATGTCGTGATGCATCGCCAGCAGCTTGCCGTTGCGCTCGTTGAGGCGCTTGCACTGGGCGGTGAGCTGGCCCAGCTGCTGCCACTCCTGCTGGAGCTCCTCGCGGCGCGGCGGCTGGTAGTTGGACAGCAGCGTACGCATGCCTTCAGCGTCCATCGGCAGCTGGAAGGCGCGCAGCACGCGGCTACGGCGCTGCGCACGGCCGGCGACGGCATCGAGCAGCGCCTGGATATCGGGATTCAGCGCTTCGATCTGCACACTGTCCCGCGCCAGCAGGTGGCGATACAGCTCCTGCAGGCGCTCGCGCAGCGCCAGGCAATCGCGGCCATCCTGCTGGATGTCCTGCTCGATCACCTGCAGCAACCGCGCGCGCTGGGTCATGCGTCGCTGCCGCGATGGTAGGAGAGGATGCTGGTGGCGAGCACGCTGGTGTCGTTCTGCAGCTCGCCATTCATCAGTGCGCGGCGGATTTCGGCGACGCGGCTCTGGTCCACGTCCGGCATGGCACGCAGGGTTTCCTGCATTTCGTCCAGGCGCAGCGAATCGTTGACCGGCGCGCTCGCGCTGGTCTCCGCCACCGGCGCGACACGCTCGCTGCGCGCGCTCTTGGCGGACTCGCTGGTGGCCAGCGCGATGCTGGTCAGTTGCCGGGTGATTTCCATGGTCGGTATCCGAATATTTTTGGGCTTTCCCTCAGAGGGCGACCGCCCCGGAGGAAAACTTAAATGCCGTGTTTCGAGTTCGCCAAACGGACGGCGGATAACCGCAAGCGGTTATTCGCCCTACGGATCGAAGGTTCCGGCGTAGGGCGCATAACGCGGAACGCGTTATCCGCCATTCCCTTCACGCCCGCGCCCGCCACCAGGACTGCGCGGCGAGGCCATCCTGGATTTTCTGTTCCTGCTGCGCAAGCTGCGCCTGCCACTGGCCGACCTTGGCCTCGATCACCTGGGTCAGCACCTTCTCGCTGCGCATCGCGGCCAGCAACTCGGCCTGGATGCGCGCCAGGGCCTGCTCGGCGACCTCCAGCTCGCGGCGCTGCAACTGCAGCATCTTGTGCAGCGTCACCTTGTACTGTTGCTGGTTGTGCCGCTGCAACGGCGTGCTGGTGGCGACACTGAAGCCGCACAGGCGGTCGAGCCCGGTGATGTTGTTGCGGTAGCGCTGGCACAGCGTCTGCTGGTAATTCACCCGGCCCAGCAACTCGCGGACCTTGCCGCCACGCACGTCGGCGAGGCGCCCGAGCATGTCGATCTGCGCCTTCATCAGCGGCTACCGACGATGCTTTGCAGGGTGGCGACGCTGTTGCCGAGCTCGGCGCCGTCCGCCGTTTCCTGCCTCAGGTAGCGCTCCAGCATCGGCGCCAGCTGCACCGCGCGGTCGGTCTTCACGTCCATGCCCGGCGTGTAGCCGCCCAGCGGGATCAGCTCCTTGATGCGCTCGTAGGTGCCACTGAATTCCTTGAACTGGCGCGCTGCAGAGAGATGCACCGGGTCCGCCACCTGGCTCATGCAGCGGCTGACCGAGGCACCGATGTCGATGGCCGGGTAATGCCCGACATCCGCCAGGCGCCGCGAGAGCACGATATGCCCGTCGAGGATGGCGCGGGCGCAGTCGACGATCGGGTCCTGGTGGTCGTCGCCCTCCGCCAGCACGGTGTAGATGGCGCTCAGGCTGCCCGTCTCGCCTTCGCCGTTGCCGGCGCTCTCCACCAGTTCCGGGAGCATGCCGAATACCGACGGCGGATAGCCCTTGGTCGCCGGCGGTTCGCCCAGGGCCAGGGCGATCTCGCGCTGGGCCATGGCGTAGCGGGTCAGCGAGTCCACCAGCAGCAGCACGTCCTTGCCCTGGTCGCGGAAGTAGGCGGCGATGCTGTGGCACAACTCGGTGGCCTTCAGGCGCATCAGCGGTGATTCGTTGGCCGGCGCCACCACCACCACGGCCTTCTGCAAGCCTTCCGGGCCGAGGGAGTGCAGGATGAACTCCTGCACCTCGCGGCCGCGTTCGCCGATCAGCCCGACCACCACCACATCGGCCTTGGTCTGCCGGGTGATCATCCCCAGCAGCACGCTCTTGCCCACGCCGCTGCCGGCGAACAGGCCGACGCGCTGGCCCTTGCCCAGGGTCAGCAGACCGTTGATGGCGCGCACGCCAACGTCCAGTGGCTCCGACACCGGGCGCCGGCGCAGCGGGTTCACCTGCGGCAGCTCGGTGGGCAGGGGATGACGGCCGGCGAGCTTGCCGAGGCCGTCCAGCGGTTCGCCGAGGCCGTTGACCACGCGCCCCAGCCAGGAATGATCGATATGCAGCACGGCTTCGTCCGGCGCCGGGAAGACCCGCGAGCCGGAGGTCAGGCCGACGGGCTTCTTGAAGGGCATGAGGTAGGTGATGTCACGGTTGAAGCCGACCACCTGCGCCTCCAGGCGCTCGCCGTCGGCGACTTCCACGTAGCAGCGCTGGCCGGTCATGCGCCGGCAGCCGAGGCTTTCCAGCAGCAGGCCGGAGACGCGCACCAGGCGACCGCTGACCCGCGCCAGCTGGACCGAATCCAGCGAGCGCAGCGCTTCTTCGAGCTTGAAGCCGTCGCCCAGGGCCACGTCAGTCTTCGTCCTGCAGGTGCGCGCTCAGCGCTTCCATGCAACTGTCCAGGCGCTGCTGGCAACCGATATCGGCTTCCGCCTGGGCGGTGACCACACGGCACTCGCCCAGCGCCAGGCGCTCGTCCGGCACCAGGCGCCACTTGGCGGCGCGCTCGGGGTTCAGCTCGCGGATGCGCGCGCACTCTTCCGGGTTGAGCAGGATCTGCACCTCGCCCTGCTCGCCCGGCATGGCGGCCAGCGCTTCCTCGGCCAGTGTCAGCAACTGCGTGGGATTGAGCGTGAGTTCGACGCGAATGACCTGCCTGGCGACTTTCTGCACCAGCTCCAGCAGCTCTTTCTGCCGCGCGTGCTGGAAGGCCTGGTGATAGTCGGTGAAGGCAGCGACGGCGGCCTGCAATGGCGCACTGGCTTCGTCGAACACTTGCCGGCCAGCGGCACGACCTTCCTCGCGGCCCTTGCGCAGGCCATCCTGGCGACCGGCTTCGAAGCCTTCGCGCAAGCCTGCCTCGCGGCCTTCGCCGACGCCGTCCTGGTAGCCCTTCTCCAGGCCTTCCTGGAAGCCTTCGGAGATGGCGCGCTGGCGCGCGGCCGGGTCGCTGTCCCAGCCGTGGTTGTCGGCGCTGGCGGTCGCGCAGCGCGGCGGGAAGCGGTACGGGCGCCAGGCGCGGCTGTCGGCCTTGATGACTTTGATCGCCATGCGCGGTTACTCCACCGTCTGCTCGCGGAACAGCTGCACCTGCAGGTCGCCCTCGGCGGCGAGATCGCGCACAACGCCCATGATCTCCTTGCGCACCTGCTCCACGCGGCTCAGCGGCACCGGGCCCTGACGGCGATTGATCGACTCCATCTGCTGCATCTGGCGCTTCGGCATGGCGCCCTGGATGGCGCGCACCAGCTCGGGTTCGGCGCCTTTCAACGCGACCACCCACTCGTCCAGCGGAATGACTTCCAGCAGGGTCTGCAGCACTTCCTGGTTCTGGCGGGAGAGGATGAAGAAGTCGTACATCTCATCCTCGATCCTGCCGACCAGGCTGTCGTTGTGGGCGCGCAGCAGCTCGAACATCTGGTTCCGGTCGCCCTTGAAGCGGTTCATGATGTCCGCCGCCTGCTTGACCCCGCGCACTTGCGAACCCTGGGTGGAGAGCACGCGCAGGCTGCGGTCGATCAGTTGTTCCAGCTCGGCGATGACGTCGCTGTTCACTTCGCTGAGGTTGGCGATGCGGAACAGCAGTTCGTCCTGGCGTTCGGCGGGCATCGCCTCGAGCACGTCGGTGGCCATGCCCGGCGGCAGGAAGGCGAGGAACACCGCCTGCATCTGCGCGTGTTCCTTGGCGATCAGCGCGGCGAACTGCTTGGGGTCGATCCACTCCATGCGCGCCATCTTGGCGCGGATTTCCTCGCCGTAGATGCTGTCCAGCAGGTTGCGCGTGATGTCGCTGCCCAGCGCCTTGCCGAGCATGCCGGCGAGGTAGGAGCGCGACGCGCCCTTGATGCTGGACTGCAGCTTGTAGTCGTCGAAGAAGCGCCCGATGACGTCGGAGACGGTGTTCTGCTTGACGTTGGACAGCCGCGCCATCGCCTGGCTGATGCTGACGATCTCCTCGCGGCTGAAATTGCGCAGGATGCCCGCGGAGGCTTCGTCACCCATGCTCAGCATGAGGATCGCCGCCTGTTCCAGCGAGCTCACGGCGCGCATCTGCGGGCCGCGCTTTTTCGGTTCTTCAGGCAGGCTCGTGTCGGTCATTGCGGCCAATCCAGTGCTTGATCACTTCCGAGACCCGTTCCGGGTCGTTCTTCGCCAGCATCTGCAGATGCTCGATCTGGTGTTCCAGCCCCGACCCCGGCGCCGGCAGGCGGATCTCCGAGAGCGGGTTCAGCTCGCCGAGGACGTTGAGGCCGCCGACGGTTTCGTTGGAAAGCGCCAGGCGCCGCTCGGCATCCAGGGCCAGCGGATAGTCGCCGGCACCCTCGGGCAAAGCTGCGGTAGCTGCCGGCTGGGCGCGCTGGGTCAGGCTGCGTACTGCCGGGCGCACGCCGAAGAGCAGGAACAGCAGCGCGATCAGGCCGAGCACGGTGTAGCGCACCAGGGATTGCAGGGCGCTGCTTTCCCACCAGCTCGCCGAGGACTCTTCCACCGCGGTGGCGGCGAACGGGAACACGCTGACGGTGATCAGATCGCCGCGCTGGGCGTTGAAGCCCACTGCGCTCTTCACCATGGCTTCCAGGTCGGCGCGGGCCTTGTCGGTCCAGCCACCTTCGGGCGCGGTGGAAGCATTGATCACCACCGCCACGCTCTGCTGGCGCAGGGCAAAGGCCGGGTACTTGATGTGGGTGACGCTCTGGTCGAAATCGTTCTGCCGGGTGGTCTCGTTGCGGGTCGAGGTCGCGGCCTTGTTGTCGGTGCTGGCGGTCTTGCCGTTGCCGGCCGGGGCGTTGGCGTTCTGCGCCTGGCCCTGCTGCGCCTGCGGCGGCGGCTCCGGCGGGCGGTTGCTCAGCGAGCCGGGTACGCCGAGGGCCAACTGGTCGAGGGTGGTCTCGTTGCGCAGCGATTCACTGCGCAAGCGCGGCGCCTCGCCGTAGGCCTGCAGGGTTTCTTCCTTCTGGCTGAAGTCGATGTCGGCGGAGACGCTGATACGGTAATTGCCCAGGCCCAGCACCGGCGCCAGCACTTCCTCGACATTGCCCACCGCCTTGCGCTGGTACTCGTCCACCGCCTGCCAGTTCTGCGACGGGCCGCCGGCGCCATTGATGCCGCGCGACAGCAGCACGCCGTTCTGGTCCACCACGCTGACGTCTTCGGGCTTGAGCTGCGGCACGCTGCCGGCCACCAGGTTGACGATGGCGCCGACCTGCTCCGGGCTCAGCCGCTGGCCGGGCGCGAGTTGCAGCAGCACCGAGGCCTTGGCCGGATCGCGACGGCCCACGACGAAGGAATTGCTGTCCTCGCGGGCGACGTGCACACGCGCCTGCTCGATGCCCTTCAGGCCCATGATGGTCCGCGCCAGCTCGCCTTCCAGGCTGCGCTTGAGGCGCACATCCTGGAGGAAATGGCTGGTGCCCAGCGGCTCGTCCTTGTCGAACAGCTCGTAGCCGGCCGGCACCGATACCTTCACGCCCTTGGCCGCCAGCAGCATGCGTGCGCGGGCCAGGTCTTCCTCGCGCACCAGCACCTGGCCGCTCTGCGGGTGCAGGCGATAGTCGAAGGCTTCTGCGTCGAGCACCTGCATCACGTCGGCGGCCGGGTAGGCTTCGCCGGCGCCGTACAGCGGGCGATAGGCCCCCTGGTCGCGCCACAGGTAGAAGACCACGGCGGCGGCCAGCAGCGCGGCGCCCAGGGCAATGCCGAGCAGCCCCAGGCGCGGGTCGAGCTTGAGTTTGTCGAGCGGCAGGCGCCCTTTGAGTTTCTGCAGCACTGTCAGTCCTTACAGCGGCATGCGGATGATTTCGTCGAAGGCGCCGGTGAGCTTGTTGCGCACCTGCAGCAGCGCGGAGAACGACACGCTGGCCTTCTGACTCTGGATCATGGCGCCGACCAGGTCGTCGCTCCGGCCGCTGTCCACCGCGGCCATGGCGGCGCTGGACTGGTGCTGCTCGGCATCCACCGAGCGCAGTGCCTGCTCGAAGCTGGCGCCGATGCCCTGTACCGGCGCGTTGCCGGCGAACTGCGCGGCGGGACGCACGGCCGGCCCGCTGGCCAGGTCGGCGTAGCGGTTCATCCGGTCCAGCATGTCCTGCTGCACCTGCATGATCGAACTCATGGAAGGTCTCCCCCGGAAGACGAAATCAGAAGTGCACCTGCACGCCCTGCTCACGCATCGCGTTGAGCCGGTAGCGCAGTGCGCGGGTGGTCATGCCCAGGCTCTCGGCGGCCTTGGTCTTGTGCCCGCCGAAACGGCGGATGGTGTCGATCACGTGCTGGTACTCGGCGAGCTTGCCGCTGGCGCGCAGCGCGGCGCGGCCGCCCTCGGCCGCCAGCGGGATCACCGCGGCAACGGTGGCCATGGGCGCTTCCGGCGCGGCCAGGCCGAGGTCGCGGGGCTGGATGAACAGGCCGTTGCGCAGCACCAGGGCGCGTTGCAGGGTGTTCTCCAGCTCGCGCACGTTGCCCGGCCAGTCGTGCTGCAAGAGCGCGCGGCTGGCGGACTCGGTGAGCAGGTCGTGCTCGGCGTCCTGCGGGGCGTACTGGCGGATGAAGCGCCGCGCCAGCGGCAGCACATCTTCCTTGCGCTCGCGCAGGGGCGATATGTGCAGCGGCAACACGTCGAGGCGGAACATCAGGTCGGCGCGGAAGCGCCCTTCGTTGACCTCGGCCTGCAGGTCGCGGTTGGTGGCGGCGATGATGCGCACGTCCAGCTCGATCTCGCGGCGCCCGCCCAGGCGCTCCACGCGCTGCTCCTGCAGTACCCGCAGCAGCTTGGCCTGCAGGGCCAGCGGCAGTTCGCCGATCTCGTCCAGCAGCAGGGTGCCGCCGTTGGCCAGTTCGAACTTGCCCGGCTGGGCATTTACCGCGCCAGTGAAGGCGCCGCGTTCGTGGCCGAAGAGGATGGATTCGAGCATCGCCTCGGGGATCGCCGCGCAGTTCACTGCGATGAAGGGCGCGTCCGGGCTGGCGATGCCGTGGATGTAGCGGGCCAGCAGTTCCTTGCCGGTGCCGGTCTCGCCGGTGATCAGGATCGGCGCGCGGGTCTGCGCTACGCGTTGCGCCATCGCCAGCAGGCGGCGGCCGGCCTGGGAGCGCGAGACGAACAGTTCCTGGGCGGCGCTGGAGGCTTCCTGGCGGCGCAGCAGCGCGGCCAGCTGGCCGGCGCCAAAGGGTGACAGCAGGTAGTCGACGCAACCGAGGTCGAGCAGGGTGGCGGCCTTGTCCTGCTCTTCATAACCGACGATGGGCACCACGTCGCGCTCGCGGCCATCGCTGAGCAGCGCGCCGACCTGCGCATAGAGGTCGGGAGCGGGGAAGGCACCGGCGAGGATGAACAGCAGCGCAGCGTCGCTGCGCGCACGGGCCAGTTCGGCGAAGCCGGAGAAGCGTTCGACACGGCAGCCTTCGGCCAGCAGCGTCTGCAAAAGGAGGGCGTGAGCGGCGTCCGAGGACGGCCCGATGATCGCAACTTTTTTCTGCGCCGGCCGCTCTACGAGCAGCGTTTCACATAATTGATCGATCGACTGGCTTACACTGTTCACCGCAACTTTCCATTCGCTAGTGCGTTCGAAAAACCTTTCATTGGTCAATCGCCAGCGTCTGCCGATCAAATGCTCGGCGACTGCGAAACCTTTTAACGAAATGGCTATCTCACGGGTGGCATTGCAACAACTTCGTCACACATGAAGTTACTGCAATCTGTAACTAACCCACCCACACTAACAAGTGCCAGCACTACGCCATAGCTTTCCGCCGATTAATTAAGATCAATAGACAAAAAGTTCCGTCAAAAACAGCATTTGATATCTATTGATTTAATCGGGCGACCTCAGATCGCTATCATTGCGCCACGTCAGCAGCCTGTGATGCAGCAATTTCAGGCCCCTGACAGACAGAGCATGCCGCGAGCAACGATCAGCCGACCCCGGCGGTCACGACACTTCCCGTGTCCTTGGGCAGATGGCAGATCGAACCTGGAAGTACGACGCTGAGCATGACTGGCAAATCAAAAGTCCACCATGGCGTGCCCGCCGACAGTCTGATCCGACTGAAACCGCAGAAACTCGGCCGGCATTATCACAAGATTCCGCAGCACATCAAAGAGATCTCCGGAAAGTATCCGCGGATCATCAGCGATTATTTCCTGCGGCATTATCGAATCAATCTCGAACTGGATAACCTGCGCATTCACGAGGAACTTCCTCGTGAACTGGAATGCCTCTTCGATTCGCCCCTGGGCAAGTTCGGTTTCGCCATGGACCGCGCCCTGCTGACCGAAGTCATCGAGTGTTACTACGGCGGCACCCTGGTCGCCAATCGCGACACGCCGCCGATCAGCAGCTCCGAGCAACGCATGCTCGACCGCCTCGGCCTGGACGTGGTCGACCTGTTCGGCCGCGCCCTGCTGATGGGCGAGTCGGTGGGCCGGCTGCAGCAGATCGACCCCACCTACGAAGAGGTGCAGTGGGAGTACGTGGCCGAGTTCAGCTACGTCAGCCACCTGACCGGCGAACGCTCCTCGCTCTACCTCTACCTGGACAATCCGCTGGCGGACGAACTGACCCGCCGCCTCGCCGGCCCGCCACCGCCGCGAGTGACCGGCAACCCGGTCGAGCACATCAAGCACCTGCCGCTACGCCTGGATTGCGTGGTCGCCGCCGCCAGGATGCCGCTCTCGCAAGTGCTCGGCCTGGAGCCTGGCGATGTGCTGACGATCCACCCGCTGGACCGCGTCGAGGTCCGCGTGAACCAGCAGAAGCTGTTCCGCGGCGCCATCTTCGAAGACGACGGCACCCTCTTCCTCTCCTCCCTGGAAAGCGTGAAAAACCCATGACCGGTTCTCTCTCCGACTCCGAGTTCGAGTCGCTGATCAACGATGGCGACCTCGACCTGACCCAGGATGCCGTCGATATTCCCGCCGAGCCCGTGCGCGCTTCGCTGCCGCAGCAGGACCTGAGCTTCTTCGGCAAGATTCCGGTGAACGTCACCCTGGAAGTCGCCTCGGTGGAGATTTCCCTGAAGGAGCTGATGGATGTGGACGCCAACAGCGTGATCATCCTCGACAAGCTCGCCGGCGAGCCGCTGGACGTTAAGGTCAACGGCGCGCTGTTCGCCAAGGCCGAAGTGGTGGTGATGAACGGCAACTATGGCCTGCGCGTACTGGAACTGTGCGGCGCCAGCCTCGACGCCCTGACTGCGTGATGATGCGGCGCCGTTCTCTGACAGGCAGATCGCTGGCCACGCTGGGCCTGCTCATCGCCGCGCTCTGCCCGCTCTACGCGCAGGCAGCCGGCGGCGAGGTCACGTTGTTCAACCTGCACGACACGGCGGACGGCCAGGCCTTCAGCGTCAAGCTGCAGATCCTCATCGTCATGACGCTGCTGGGCTTCCTCCCGGCGATGCTCATGCTGATGACCTGCTTCACCCGCTTCGTCATCGTGCTGGCGATCCTCCGCCAGGCCATCGGCCTGCAGCAGAGCCCGCCGAACAACGTGCTGGTGGGCATCGCCCTGATCATGACGCTGCTGGTGATGCGCCCGGTGTGGCAGGACATCTACGCCAATGCCTACCAGCCCTTCGAGGCCGACCAGATCAGCCTGGAAGACGGCCTCGGTCGCGCCAAGCAGACACTGAGCCGCTTCATGCTCGCGCAGACCAACCGCACCTCGCTGGAAACCATGGTCTCGCTGGCCGGCGAAACCCTGCCGGAGAAACTGGAGGACCTGGACTTTTCCCTGCTGTTGCCGTCCTTCGTGCTCAGCGAGCTGAAGACCGCGTTCCAGCTGGGCTTCATGATCTTCATCCCGTTCCTGGTGATCGACCTGGTGGTGGCGAGCGTGCTGATGGCGATGGGCATGATGATGCTCTCGCCAATGATGATCTCGCTGCCGTTCAAGCTGATGATCTTTGTGCTGGTGGACGGCTGGGCCCTGATGATGGGCACGCTGACCAGCAGCGTGCAGCCGTTCTAGCGGCCTTTCGGAGAACGCCATGCTCACCCCGGAAAGCGCCGTCGATATCGTTTCCAATGCCGTGCACATCACCGCGCTGATCGTCTGCGTGCTGATCGTGCCGAGCCTGATCGGCGGCCTGCTGGTCAGCATTTTCCAGGCCGCCACGCAGATCAACGAACAGATGCTCAGCTTCCTGCCGCGCCTGCTGATCACCCTGGGGATGCTGGTGTTCGCCGGGCACTGGATCCTGCGCACCCTCTCCGAACTGTTCATCGAGTCGTTCCACCAGGCAGGCCGCCTGGTCGGCTGATGCCATGCAGCAAGGTGCATCCATCCTGCAGGCGTTCGACACCCTGCAACTCCTGCAGGCCTGGTGGTGGCCCTTCTGCCGGATCATGTCGGTGTTCGCCCTGGCGCCGATCTTCAGCCACAAGGCGATCCCCATGCGCCTGCGCATTCTCCTCGGCCTGGCGCTGACCGTCGCCCTCGGTGCCGCGCTGCCGCGCCCGCCGGCCATCGACCCGCTGTCCGCCCAGGGCCTGCTGGTGACGCTGGAGCAGATCGCCTTCGGCCTGATGCTGGGCCTGGCGCTGATGCTGGTGTTCACCGTGTTCACCCTGGTGGGCGACGTGATTTCCACCCAGCTCGGCCTGAGCATGGCGGTGTACAACGACCCCATGAACGGCGTGTCGTCGTCCTCGATCCTCTACCAGCTGTACTTCATCCTGCTGGTGTTCCTGTTCCTCTCCATCGATGGCCACCTGCTGGTGGTGAGCATCCTCTACCAGAGCTTCATCTATTGGCCGGTGGGCAGCGGCCTGCATTACCTGGGGCTGGAGTCGGTGGCCGGCAGCCTGGCCTGGGTGTTCGCCGCCGCCGTGCTGATCACCCTGCCGGTGGTGTTCTGCATGACCCTGGTGCAGTTCTGCTTCGGCCTGCTGAACCGCATCTCGCCGGCACTGAACCTGTTCTCCCTGGGCTTTCCCATGGCGATCCTGGCGGGCCTTGCGTGCATCTGGCTGACCCTGCCGGACATCCCCGAGAACTACCTCAAGCTCACCCGCCAGTTGCTCGACGCCATCGGCGTGATCTTCCGCGAGGGGCGCCATGGCTGAGCAGCACAGCGCCCAGGAAAAGACCGAAGAGGCCTCCCAGCAGAAGCTCAGGAAGAGCCGCGAGGACGGCCAGGTCAGCCGCTCCAAGGACCTCTCCACCACGCTCTCGCTGCTGGCCACGCTGATCGCCCTGAAGTTCTGCGTGGAGTATTTCTACG
Organism: Pseudomonas sp. AU11447; assembly: GCF_001672555.2. Classification (NCBI taxonomy): domain Bacteria; kingdom Pseudomonadati; phylum Pseudomonadota; class Gammaproteobacteria; order Pseudomonadales; family Pseudomonadaceae; genus Pseudomonas; species Pseudomonas sp. AU11447. Next base: position 249,923 of record NZ_LZDG02000089.1, read on the forward strand.
ACGGCCTGAAGCAGGGCTTCGCGCTGTCGTTCATCGACCTGAGGAACAGCGAGATCGGCCTCGACGACCTGCCGCTGGTGCTCGGCCACCACCTGGTGCTGTTCATCACCACGCTGCTGCCGCTGCTGGTCACACCGCTGCTGGTGGTGCTGTTCTCGATGATCCCCGGCGGCTGGATCTTCTCCAGCAAGAACTTCATGCCCAAGCTGTCCAAGCTCAACCCCATTACCGGGCTCGGGCGCATCTTCTCGCTGCAGAACTGGACGGAGCTGGCCAAGTCGCTGCTGAAGATCGCCGTGCTGATCGCCGTCGCCCTCTACCAGCTCAACGGCGCCCTGCCCGGCCTGCTTGCCTTGCAACGCGGCGACGTACGCAGTGCCATCGCCACGGCTTTCAGCACCTTCTACGACATCACGCTGTCACTGCTGGTGGTGTTCATCCTGTTCTCGGTCATCGACATCCCGATCCAGTACTTCTTCTTCAAGAAGAAGCTGCGCATGACCAAGCAGGAGCGCAAGGAAGAGCACAAGAACCAGGAAGGCCGCCCGGAAGTGAAGGCGCGCATCCGCCAGTTGCAGCGCCAGCTGGTGCACCGGCAGATCAGCAAGACGATCAAGACCGCCGACGTGGTGATCGTCAACCCGGTGCACTTCGCCGTGGCGCTGCGCTATGACCCGAAGAAGGCCCAGGCGCCCTACGTGGTCGCCAAGGGCCTCGACGAGACCGCGCTGTACATCCGCAAGATGGCCAAGGCCCACGACCTGGAAGTGCTCGAACTGCCGCCGCTGGCCCGTGCGATCTACGCCACCACCCAGGTGAACCAGCAGATCCCGGCGCAGCTGTACAAGGCCGTCGCCCACGTCCTGACCTACATCCTCCAGCTCAAGGCCTGGCGCTCCGGTCGCCGTGAACGGCCGGAGCTGATTCGCAATGTCCCCATTCCCGAAGAACTGCTGAACAGAGTCTGACCATGCGCCTACTGCAGTCACTATTGCCGACCTTCCAGAGCGGCCGCATCGGCATCCCGCTGATCATCCTGTCGATCCTCTCGATGATCATCCTGCCGCTGCCGCCGCTGGTGCTGGACGCCCTGTTCACCTTCAACATAGTGGTCGCCATCCTGGTGCTGCTGGTCAGCGTGTCGTCGAAGAGCCCGCTGGACTTCTCGCTGCTGCCCACGGTGATCCTGGTTACCACGCTGCTGCGCCTGACCCTGAACGTCGCCTCCACCCGCGTGGTACTGCTCGACGGCCACACCGGCACGGGCGCGGCGGGCAAGGTGATCGAGGCCTTCGGCCACGTGGTGATCGGCGGCAACTTCATCGTCGGCCTGATCGTCTTCGTGATCCTGATGATCATCAACTTCATGGTCATCACCAAGGGCGGCGAGCGCATCTCCGAGGTCACCGCGCGCTTCACCCTGGATGCCCTGCCCGGCAAGCAGATGGCCATCGACGCCGACCTCAATGCCGGCCTGATCGACCAGAACGAAGCCAAGCGCCGCCGCTCGGAAGTGGCCAAGGAAGCCGACTTCTACGGCGCGATGGACGGCGCCTCGAAGTTCGTCCGTGGCGACGCCATCGCCGGCATCCTGATCCTGCTGATCAACCTGTTCGGCGGCCTGGCCATCGGCGTCTTCGTCTACGACCTGCCCGCCGGCGCAGCCTTCCAGCGCTACGCCCTGCTGACCATCGGCGACGGCCTGGTAGCGCAGATCCCGGCGCTGCTGCTGTCCACCGCCGCGGCGATCATCGTCACGCGGGTCAACGAGTCCGCGGAAATCACCAGCCTGGTGCGCCGGCAGATGCTCGCCTCGCCGTCGCTGCTGTACACCGTCGCCGGCATCCTCGTGGTGCTCGGCCTGGTGCCGGGCATGCCGCACACCGCCTTCTTCGCCTTCGCTGCACTGGTGGCCTTCATCGCCTGGCGGCTGTCGCTGGCCGGCCCGCCCATCGAGGCGCAGACGCTGGAGCAGACCCAGGCGCTGACGCACGCGATGGACCAGGAAAAGGCGCAGCAACTGGCCTGGGAGGACATCCCGCTGGTGGAGCGGCTGTCGATCTCGCTGGGCTACAAGCTGGTCAGCCTGGTCAACGAGGCCAGCGGCGCGCCGCTGCCGCAGCGGATTCGCGGTGTGCGCCAGACGCTCTCGGAGAACCTCGGCTTCCTCCTCCCGGAAGTGCAGATTCGCGACAGCCTGCGCCTGAAGGCCTCGCAGTACGCCATCCACATCAACGGCGAGCGCATCGACGGTGCAGAAATCCACGCCGACCGGCTGATGGCGATTCCCTCGCCGGAGCTGTACGGCGAGATCGACGGCATCCTCGGCGTCGACCCGGCGTACCGCATGCAGGTGGTGTGGATTCTGCCGGCCGACAAGTCCCGCGCGCTGAACCTGGGCTACCAGGTGATCGACTGCGCCAGCGTGGTCGCCACGCACCTGAACAAGGTGGTGCGCGAGCACCTGCCGGACATCTTCAAGCATGACGACGTCGAACACCTGATGCAGCGCCTGACCCTGCAGGCGCCCAAGCTCGCCGAATCGCTGAAGGCGCAGCTGACCTATTCGCAGCAGCACCGGGTGTTCCGCCAGCTGCTGCAGGAGGAAGTGCCGCTCAAGGACATCGTCACCATCGCCAGCGCCCTGCTCGAAGGCAGTGAGACCACCAAGGACCCGGTGCTGCTGGCCTCCGACGTACGCTACGCGCTGCGCCGCAGCATCGTTTCGTCGATCGCCGGCGACCGCCCGGAGCTGACCGTGTTCGTCCTGGAGAACGCCCTGGAGAACACCCTGCTCGGCGCCCTGAGCATCGCCCAGCAGGCCGGCCCGGTGAGCCTGGACAACATCCCGGTGGAACCCAGCCTGCTCAACCAGCTGCAGCACAGCATGCCGGTGGTAAAGGAAAAACTGCGCAAGGAAGGCCACCCGCCAATCCTCACCGTGATGCCGCAACTGCGGCCGCTGCTGGCGCGTTATGCGCGGGTGTTCAGCCCAGGGCTGCACGTGCTGTCGCAGAACGAGATTCCGGAGCGGGTGGGGGTACAGATATTGGGGACGCTGGGGTGATGGGGTCTGGCGGAGCGGGTGCTTTTCTGAGCGTTCGGCGCGGGGTCTTCCCCTCTCCCAATGGGAGAGGGAACTGTCTGGAGCGGGCTGATATTTCCACGCTCGCCGACTGACTCCTGAATAGCCACAACACACCGATCGGCCCCCTCTCCTCCTGGGAGAGGGCTGGGGTGAGGGCCCGCCCGAGCGCCGATCTACCCCTCCCGAAGATCCATCACGACAACCGCGCCCGCCCCAACAGGCTGCGGTTGAAGCTCACCGACATCGACGTCACCAGCTCGGTAAACGCCGCACTCGGCCGATCCAGCTTGAACCCCTGCTCGAAGCGCGCGTTCTTGGCATCCTTCTTCGACCACTGGCAGATCGCCGTGATATCCACCGAACGGGTGTGATCCTCACGTACCGGAATCTCCAGGCGCATATCGTAGCAGCTGCCCGGCGCCAGCGGTTCCTCCGTCACCAGCCGCAACCCGCCCATCGAGACATCGAGGACCGTCCCCATGGAATCGCCGCTCAGGCGGTTGGTCACGTTGATCTGGCCGATGTGGCGGAAGGTCAATCGACGGTGCTTGCGCATGCTGGCCTCTTGTAGGGAACGGGCTCTGGGACGGACGGGGAAGAAAAACGCGCGCATCCTAGCAGCGCCAGTCGCTCAAACGAACTCAAAAGCTATCAACTGGCCAGTATTTGCGGCAGATCCCTCTCGCCTTCCATCGCCGCGCGCGCCGCTGCAGCAATGCAACGGATATTCTGCAGACGTGTGCTGCACGCTTGCATGGAGTGCTGCGATTTTGCACACACCCCTTCAGCCCCCCCCGCGGCGCACGGGCGTTTCAGGCTGGCATGCAACATGCCTTGCTCTCCCTGCGGGCCGCCGAGTGGCCGCACCGTCGTGTTGGGAATCTGCATTGGAGATCTGCCTTGGAGGGAGAAATGGACCCGCTAAAACTGCTGCTGGACAGAGGCCTGTTGCTGTCCGACAGCCTGACGTCCCAGGGACGCTTCATCGAAGTCTCCGCCGAGCAGACCGACCAGCTCGGGTACCCGCCGGGCTCGCTGGACGGCCAGGGTGCCGAACTGATCTACACCGCCGACTCGCTGAACGCGCTGATGCAGCTGTTTGCCAACCCGCCGGCCGATGAACGCGTGCAGGACCTCGAGTTGACCCTGATCCGCCACAGCGGCGGCCTGCTGCCGGTGCTCGCCAGCGGCGTGCTGCAATGGCGCGACGGCGAGCCGGCGCGCCTGCACCTGGTGAAGATGCCGCTGGGGCCGGTCAGTCGCCGCCTGGGCGAGCTGCAGAGCGCCAATGAAGTGATGAGCCAGATGCTCTTCAGCGCGCGGGTGGCCTACTGGTGCATCGAGTTCGCCGAGTCGGTGGATGTGCGCGAGACACCGGACGAGATCGTCCGCCAGGTGTTCGAGAACCGCTCCTACTGGCGCATGTGCAACCGCGCCATGGCCAACATCTACGAGATGCCCGCCGACGTCGATTTCAGCGAACAGCCGGTGCGCCTGTACTGGCCGCGCAGCCCGGCCAACGAGGAGTTCGTGCGGCGCCTGATCGAGGCGGAATTCCACGTCGATGGCGCGCTGTCGGTGGACCGCCGTCATGACGGCTCGCCGGCCTACGTGGAGAACGACGTGCGCGCCAGCATCCACAACGGCCGCCTGCTGCGCATGTGGGGCAGCCTGCGCGACGTCAGCCAGGAGCTGCGCATGCAGCACGACGCCGAGCAGCGTATCGAAGCACTGCGCCGGGTGTTCGACGCGGTGCCCGACGCGGTGCTGGTGATCGACGAAGCGGCCCAGCCGCAATGGCGCAACGCGGCCTTCGAGCAGACCTTCGGCATCACCCGCGCCGCCGGCCTGGCCTCGACACTGAACCGCATGCCACTGCCCGAACGCACCTGGCAGGTGCTCGACCTGCCGGACCAGTTCGGCAACTACCAGTCCTTCAACAGCCACTGCTCGCGCATCCTCATCCGCGAGGGCGTGGCCTGGCGCGTCTTCGTGCTGCGCTTGGCGAACAAGGCGACGGAGCTACATCCATGAGCAAAGAAGCATGAGCGAAGAAGGCTTCTTCGCGCCGCTACGGATGGGCATGCGCTCCTCGGTCAGCGCGTCCGGAGAGATGCTCTCCGCGCTGCTGGAGACGCCGGCGCTGCATGCCCTGCTCGACAGCTTCAGCGAGGCGCTGATCGTCTGCGACGGTGACTCGCGGGTGCGCTTCATCAACCTCGCGGCGGAGCGGGTCAACCGCGTTACCCGCGTCGATGTGCTGGGCCTGCCCGACGTGGACTTCTTCCAGCGCTCGGCGCTGCAGTTCGACGATTTCCAGCAGGCTCTGCGCCGTGGCGGCAAGAGTGCACTGACCCGTTCCCGCGATGGCCGGGTGTTCCTCACCCGCGCCCAGGCCGTGCCCACCGGTGCCTACGAGAAGCCTTACAACCTGCTGATCCAGCGCGAATACGAGCCGGGCACCGCCGGCAGCCTGCGCAGCCCTTCCGGGCGCGCCTCCACCACCGACCTGCAGGGCCTGGGCGACCCGCAGGACAACGCGCTGCACATGTCGCCGCTGCTCTCCTCCATCGCCGACATGGGCGTGCGCGCCTTCCGCCGCCGCGCGCGCCTGCTGCTGCTCGGCGAGCCCGGCGTCGGCAAGACCGCCATCGCCCGGCACATCCACCGCGCTGCCGGCTGGGGCGACCGGCCCTTCATCGACGTGAACTGCGCGAGCATCCCGGAAACCCTGTTCGAGTCGGAAATGTTCGGCTACGAGCGCGGCGCCTTCACCGGCGCATTGCAGTCGGGCAAGCGCGGCTATATCGAGAGCGCCTCGGGCGGCACGCTGTTCCTCGACGAGATCGGCGAGATCCCGCTGCAGGTACAGGCCAAGCTGCTCAAGTTCCTGGAAGACGGTACCATCCAGCCGGTAGGTTCACCGCTGTCGAAACAGGTCCAGGTGCAGGTGATCGCCGCCACCAACAAGGACCTGCGCGCCCAGGTCGCGGCCGGCGAATTCCGCGCCGACCTCTACTACCGCCTGGCCGTGCTGCCGGTGGAAATCCCGCCGCTGCGCGCCCACCGCGACGACCTGCCGGTGCTGATGGACATCCTCCTGGCGCGGATCAACCGCGACCGCCAGCCGCCGCTGCGGTTGTCCTCGGCATGCCGCGAACGCCTGCTGGGCTATGACTACCCCGGCAACATCCGTGAGCTGGTGAACATCTTCGAACGCCTTGCCGTACTGGCCGACGATGTCGCCGATGAACTGCACCTGCCGCCGGAACTGCTCGGCGCGCCGCCAGCCGGCAGCCCCGTCGCGCTCGACGAACCGGCTGCGGCCATCGACGACCAGCCGCTCAAGGCCCAGGTGCAGCGCTACGAACGCCAGGTGATCCTGCGCGCGGTGCGCCTGTGCGGCAGCAAGCGCAAGGCGGCGATCCACCTGGGCATCGACGTCGGCACGCTGATCCGCAAGTTGCAGCGCGACGACTGAGCGCCGCCTGACATAGCGCGCCTTGTCCCAAAGCCCCTCACCCTAACCCTCTCCCAGAGGGAGAGGGGACTGATCGGCGCGAGCGTCACCTAACGAGCTCGCCGGCTACCCCCAGCTTTCAGAGCGCTCCAGACGGCCCCCTCTCCCTCTGGGAGAGGGCTGGGGTGAGGGCAGCCGCAGGCACCGAGGTACGACAAGGTTCGCGAACAAGGACTAAGCGCTCCCTTCTCTCCTGCAAAAGCCCACCATCCATGCATCCGCGGGACTACCCGGTCACGCGGCTTTTACGCATCCAGCACAAATGCCCCTGCGACAATCCACCGCTGCATCCCTGCCTACAGCCGTTGTCATTTCTGCTTACACCTCTGATCTCGTATTTTTACTTTTCCTTTAAATTTCAATTACTTAACTATTTGGCACAGTCTGTGCCCTGTCTCCTTCGACCCGTGACCGTGCGCGGGTCCTCGAATCGCGCTGGCACTCCTGACCGAGAGAGCCGGCAGTTCTGGAGGCACAAGAATAATGCTCATCACAGGTATCAAGAGCCGGCCGGTCTACGACCAGTTGCGCCCGCTCGCCGGCGGCAACCACCACATCATCGCCGGCCAGGGCAGCGGCGGCAGCGCCATGCTCCGTCTGCTCGCCGAAATGCCGCGCACCGCGCCCATCCGCGTGCTGTATTCCAGCGAATCCTTCTCCGGCCAGGATCACCTCGCCGCACTGCGCGACATCACTGACGTCGAGCTTTCGATCTACCCGAGCAACCGCGCGCTGGTCGATGACCTGCACGCCCTGCTGGGCCAGTCGCGCATGGGTACCCGTCTGTACCTGGCCGGCTCCGAGAGCTTCATCGGCACCGCCATGCAGGCCGCCGACGCGATCAACCTGAACAAGGACGAAGTGCTGCGCGAGCACGCCGGCTCCTTCGTCCGTCGCGTCTGGTGCGTGCACTGCGACGGCTACACCGAGAACGTCACCCAGCGCGTCTTCGACTGCCCGCACTGCGCCCGCACCCTGGTGGTCCGCGACCACTACTCCCGCCGCCTCGCCGCCTTCCAGGCCGTGAAGGCTGACGCCGAAGTCCCCGGTGAGCTGCCGGAAGCCGAGGAGCTCGACACATGAGCCAGTCCAACGGAACCCTGAATGTCCGCGTCACCCGTATCGAGCAGGTGACCCCGGAGATCAAGCGCTTCACCCTGGCCTCCACCGACGGCGCGCACCTGACCCCATTCTCCGGCGGCAGCAACGTCGTGGTGCTGATGCCCCACGCGGCCGGCACCTACCGCAACGCCTACTCGCTGATGAGTTCGCCGTACGACGCCAGCGCCTACCAGATCGCCGTGCGCCGCGTGGAAGAAGGCCGTGGCGGCTCGAAGCACATGCATGACGTGGTGCAGGAAGGCGACGAGCTGGAAATCCTCCGCCCGGTGAACCTGTTCCCGCTGAGCAAGCACGCGCGCCTGCACCTGTTCATCGCCGGCGGCGTAGGCATCACCCCGGTGTGCTCGCAACTGGCCGAGCTGCGCCTGCGCGGCACGCCCTTCGAAGTGCACCTGGCGGTGCGCGGCGACGCCCATGCGCGCCTGGGTGAAGAACTGCTGCAGGAATACGGCGATGCCGTGCGCCTGTACCGCGACGAGCGAGGCGAGCGCCTGGACATTTCGGCGGTGCTGGCCGACCGGCCGCTGGGCAGCGACGTCTACGTCTGCGGCCCCGAGGGCATGATCCAGGCGACCATCGATGCCGCCCATGCCCACGGCTGGACCGACAGCCACATCCACTACGAGCGCTTCCTCGAACAGGGCAGCGTCGGCGAGGCGTTCCAGGTCACCCTGGCGCGCAGCGGCGCGCGCATCCAAGTGTCGCCCGACCAGAGCCTGCTGGAGGCCGCCGAGGCCGCCGGCCACGACATCCCGTACCTGTGCCGCGGCGGCGCCTGCGGCATGTGCGAGACCAACGTCCTCGAACTGGATGGCGAAATCCTCCACACCGACGACTGGCTGTCCGACGAGGACAAGGCCGCCAACAAGAAAATCATGCCCTGTGTGTCGCGTGCCAAGTGCTCGCGGCTGGTCATCGACTGCTGAGCCGGAGAACGACCATGACCATCCAATTCCGCCCCGACGAAACCTACCGCGACGACTACACCTACGCGAACAGCCAGGCCTGCATCGACCGCGCGCCCTGGCCCTTCCCGGACGACGAGTACATGTACTCGATGAACCTGGAGCCGCACGTCTCGGTGGGCAACGACGCCTTCCGCGCGGTGTTCGACATCGACGAGCACTACATCAGCGAATGCCGTGACCGCGCGATCACCCTGGAGAAGGACCCGGGCATGCACTACGTCTCCGCGCCGCACATGATGGAGGCGCAGTGGGACCTGCTCGAGCTGATCATGGAGGCCTATGCCAAGGACTACCCGGAGTACTTCTCCCTGGAGAAGGACGGCACCCGCTGGCACTGGACCAACAAGCTGCTGAACATCGACGACACCTTCACCTTCGGTGATCCGGCGACCCTGCCCTACGAGCCGATGGAGTACGTCACCCGCCAGGCCCAGGGCGACTGGGTATTGCAGGAAGAACGCGACGGCACCCTGTACTGGGGCGCGGGCATCGCCACCCAGCGCGCCGACTACTCGCTGCGCTTCAACCTGGGCATGGCCTGGCACGAGTTCCACGGCCCGGTGCCGCTGGTGAAGGAAACCGGCATGCTCGACCGCGCGCTGAAGTTCCTCCTGCGCCTGCGCAACGGCCACCCGGTGCGCCGCCTGAACTGGTCGCTGACCGTCAACCCGCGCCTGGACGTCTCCGCCGAGTCCCTGCCCGAGTGGGCGCCGGACCGCACCACGGTGACCGCCGAGAACGCCGGTCAGAAGGTCTACTTGCGCATCGAACTGCAACCGCTGCACCGTCTGCCGCGCAGCAACGCCATCGTGTTCCCGATCCGCACCTACCTGCTGAGCCTGGAAGATATCACCACCAACCCGGCGTGGGCCAAGCGCATGCACCGCGTGCTCAAGTCCCTCGACCAGCAGCTCGTCGACTACAAGGGCTTCACCCGCTACCACCAGCAGGCCGTGGAGTGGCTCTCGAAGTACGACGACGGCCAGTGATCGTCGCTTCGCACACATAAAAAACCAACCCGAAAAGGGAACCGGCGGGCGTCGTGAGGCCCGCCGGACGAATGCCTTCTGCCCATCAACCCCTGAGAGGAAACAACGATGAGTGGGTCCCCTGCCAAGCGTGCCGCTGGCGTTACCGATCAAGACGCCGAGCAGCTCGCTGCCCTCGGCTACAGCTCCAACTTCGAACGCAGCATGGGCCTGTGGGAGAACTTCTCCCTGGGCTTCACCTACCTGTCGCCGGTGGTCGGCGTCTACACCCTGTTCGGCCTGTGCCTGGCCGCTGGTGGTCCGCCGATGTTCTGGACCTACCTGCTGATCGGCCTGGGCCAGTTGCTGGTGTGCCTGGTGTTCTGCGAAGTGGTCTCGCAATTCCCCATCTCCGGGGGCGTCTACCCCTGGGCCCGTCGCCTGGTGGGCAAGCGCTGGGCGTGGATGGTCGGCTGGGTGTATGCCTGGGCGCTGTGTACCTCCATTGCCGGCATCGCCGTGGGCGCCAGCCCGTACATGGCCGCCTTGCTCGGTTTCGACATGCACGGCAACGCCGCCATCGGCATCGCCCTGGGCCTGATCGCCCTGTCCACCGTGCTCAACCTGTCCGGCACCAAGCTGCTCGCCCGCGTCGCCATGTTCGGCTTCATCTGCGAGCTGGGCGGTGCACTGCTGGTGGGCGGCTACCTGCTGATCTTCGAACGCCACAACGACTTCAGCGTGCTGTTCAACACCTTCGACATCAAGGTCGACGGCAGCTACTGGCCGGCCTTCCTCGCCGCATCGCTGGCGGGCCTGTTCCAGTACTACGGCTTCGAAGCCTGCGGTGACGTCGCCGAGGAGACCCCGAACCCCGGCAAGATGATCCCCAAGACCATGCGCATGACCATCTACATCGGTGGTGCGGCGGCGATGTTCGCCTGCCTGGCGCTGATCCTCTCGGTGCCGGATATCCAGCGCGTGATCAACGGCGAAGACACCGATCCGGTGACCACCATCCTCGCCAACGCCTTCGGCCCGGTGGGTTCGAAGCTGGTGATGGCGGTGGTGATGGTGTCGTTCGTCTCCTGCGTGCTGAGCCTGCAGGCCGCCGCCAGCCGCCTGCTGTTCGCCTATGCCCGCGACGAGATGATCGTCGGCAGCAAGGCCCTGTCGAAGCTCAACAGCAACCACGTACCGGCGGTCGCGCTGATGGTGGCGGGCGTGATGCCGGCAGCCATCGTCTGCCTGGGTCTGTTCATGGCCGATGCAGTGGCCACCATCGTCGGCTTCGCCGCGATCGGCATCTACATCGCGTTCCAGTTGATCGTCGTCGCCGCGCTGATCGCCCGCGCCAAGGGTTGGGCACCGGGTGGCCAGTTCACCCTGGGCAAATGGGGCGTGCCGGTGAACGTCGCGGCGCTGATCTATGGCGTGGCGGCGATCACCAACATGGTCTGGCCGCGCACCCCGGACGCGCCCTGGTACATGAACTACTCGATGATCCTCACCACGGTGATCGTGCTCGGCGCCGGCCTGCTCTACATGCTGCTGGCCAAGCCCTACGACAAGGGCACTGCGCCAGCGGGCGACGCCCACCGGATTTCCCGCCGCCAACCATCCGTGCGCGCTGCGGGCGCGCTGACCGAACCGGCTTGATCGCAACGTTGACGCAATTCGGGCCATACGCCTGAGGGGCTGCGTCTGGAGCGCCACCTTTCCCGGGTGACGCTCCCCTGCGTTTGCGCAACGGACCGCCTTCTGCCGAGGGTTGGTCCGTTTTTTTATTCCCGGCGGAACGACTTTTGTAGGATGGGTGGAGCGAAGCGATACCCATGCTGCCCGCGCGCCGAATCGATGGGTATCGCTCTGCTCCACCCATCCTACGTTCAATCTTTCCTGAACGATTTGAAGCGGGGCCTAGCGGGCGATCCACAGCAGGCACAACGACAGGGTCACCAGCGAACCCAGGGTGGACAGCAGGATGCTCCGCGACACCACCGCCGCCTCGCGCTGGTAGTACTCGGCGAGCATGAACGGCCCGGTGCCGGTGGGCAGCGCGCTGAGCAGCAGCGCCGAATCGGCCCACAGCGGCGGCAGGTCGAAGACCTTGTAGGCGAGGAAGCCGGTGAGCAACGGCTGGCCGATCAGCTTGATCGCCACCAGCGGCCAGGCGCCGACCTGCTCGCCTCGCACTTCCTGCTTCTGCGCCAGAAACAAGCCGAGCGATACCAGAGCACAGGGCGTCGTCGCGGCGGCGAGCATGTCGAGGAAATGCAGCAGCGGCGCTGGAAGACCGATGCCGGTCACTGCCCACAGGCCGCCGATAATGGGTGACACCACCAGCGGGTTCTTGCCCAGCGCCTTGGTCACCACCCACACGGCGCGGCCGATGTGCTTCTCCCCCTGCAGGCCGACCTCGATGCACACCACCGAGATGGCAAACAGCACGCAGACCACCAGCAACGAGGCGATCAGCGCCGGCTCCAGGCCATCCTGGCCGAACACCAGCAGGCACAGCGGGATGCCCATGTAGCCGGTGTTGGCGTAGGACGCGCTGAGCCCGTCGATGCTCGCCGCCGGCAACGGCCGGCCCTGCAGCAGGCGCCAGGCCAGCGTGGCGAAGAACACCAGCAGGCAACCGGCGGTAAAGGCGGCAAGGAACCCCGGCTGCCAGATTTCCGCCCAGGTCGCGGTGGCGGTGACCTTGAACAGCAGTGCCGGCAGGCACAGCCAGACCACCAGCTTGTTCACCTCCGACGCCGCCTGCGGGCCGAGGCGGTTGCTGCGCCGGCACAGCCAGCCGACCAGGATCAGCGCGAAGATCGGCAGGACGACGGCGAACACGGTGTGCATGGCAGGGAACCTGGAGAACGGGAGCGGCAGGCGAGCATAGGGTTGCCAATTGATACCGTCCAATGCTTACTAGGGTGCCCATCCATACCCTTTCCGTATCGATGATCGACTTCCGCCAATTGCGCTATTTCCTCGCCCTCGCCGAGCACCTGCACTTCGGCCGTGCCGCCGAGGCGCTGCACATTACCCAGCCGCCGCTGAGCCGGCAGATTGCCGCGCTGGAGGAAGAGCTGGGCACGCCGCTGTTCGCCCGGCATTCCCGCTCGGTGGAGCTGACCGCCGCCGGCCGCGATTTCCAGCAGCACGCCCGCGCCCTGCTCTCCGGCCTGGATCTCGCCGTGCGCGCCGCCCGTGCCACGGCGCGCGGGGAGCGCGGCGAGCTGCGCATCGGCTTCACCATGCTCGCTGCCTGGACGCTGCTGCCGCGCCTGCTGAAGACCTTTGCCGATGGCCACCCGGAAGTGAAACTGGTACTCAACGAGGTCCTGCCACGCGACCTCGGCCCGGCGCTGGACAACGGCGAAGTGGACGTCGCCCTGACCTTCCCCGAACGCGAGCCGGGCCAGCGGCTCTACCGCACGCTGCAGCGCGAGCCCCTGTGCGCGGTGCTGCCGGCGGATCATCCACTGGCGCAATCAACCGAACTGGACGTGGCGAAGCTCGCCGGCGAGCCTTTCATCACCTTCCCGCCCGCCACGGCGCCGGCGCTGCACGAGTCGGTGATGGACTGCTGTCGCCAGCATGGATTCGCCCCGTCAGTGCGCATGGAAACGCACCTGCAGCAGACCATCGTCAACCTGGTGGCCGAGGGGCTGGGCGTGTCCCTGGTGCCCGACTCGATGCGGCGCATGCAACTGCCCGGCGTGGCCTTCCGCGCCATCGCGGCTTCGCCGCAGGTGGAGTACGGCGCAGCGTGGAGCCCGCACAACGACAACCCGTGCCTGGCGGCGTTTCTGCGCAGCGTGGGTGCGGTCGAAGCCTGAGATGTAGGGCGCATAGCCCGTTCCGGGTTATGCGCCCTACGGTCGATAGAGTGCCACCCGCTAGACCCGCCCAGTCACCGGAATGCATGCGCCGGTGATCGCCGCGGCGTCTTCGGAGGCGAGGAACAGCAGGGTTGCCGCCAGTTGCTCCGGCCGCACCCAGCGGTCGAACTCGGCATCGGGCATGTCGGCTCGGTTCTGCGGGGTGTCGATGATGCTCGGCATCAGCGCGTTGACGGTGATTCGCGCGTCCTTCAGTTCTTCCGCCAGCGCTTCGGTCAGGCGCATGACGCCGGCCTTGGACGCCGCGTAGGCGCCCATGCCCAACGCCGCGCGGTTGGCCGCTGCGGCGGCGATATTGAGGATGCGTCCGCGCCCACGCGCCTTCAGGTGGCCAAGCGCGGCCTGGCTGGAGACCACGGCGGTGCGCAGGTTGATGCGGTACATCAGGTCCCAGGTGTCGACGTCGCCGTCGGCCAGGGTTTCCCAGTGGAAGCCGCCGGCCACGTTGATCAGCGCATCGAGGCCGCCGAAATGCTCGTTGACCTGCTCCAGCGCCGCGCGGGCGGCGGCAGGATCGGTGAGGTCGATACCGCCGATGGACAGCGCCCCGGCCTGTGGATAACGCGGCCCGACGGCACGGTCGAGCAGCGCGACCTGCCAGCCGGCATCGGCAAACGCCTGGCCGACCACGCTACCCAGATGGCCGAAGCCGCCGGTGATGGCGACGATCCTGTTCATGTGGTGCTTCCTCGCGAAGAAGTGGGAGGCGCACTTATAGGGTTAGCAGGCCCGGCGTGAAAGGTCGCGGGCGCCAGATGAGGGGACGGATCGGGACGGGGGATTTCCGGGGAGATTCCGTGCTGGGCGATCCCTCTCCCCACCCCTGGCTGCGTGCCCCGCTCCAAAGGGAGAGGGGGCTGTTCGGCGCGCTCAGAGGTTTTGGCGCCGAAAGTTTTCCGGTGGTTTCAACGGAAGTTAAAGGGAGCGATGCCTTGGAATCCGGCACGGTCGGTCCCCTCTCCCTCAAGGGAGAGGGCTAGGGAGAGGGCGCTGAAGGCCAGCGCGGACGCTGATCCTCACCCCTTACTTCACCAGCCGCGCATCCAGGCTGTTCTGCGCCAGGCGCTGCGCCTGTTCCTGGGTCATCCCCAGGTGCTCATGCAGGGCCTGGAAGTTCTCGGTGACGTAGCCGCCGAAGTAGGCCGGGTCGTCCGAGTTCACCGTCACCTTCACGCCGCGTTCGAGCATGTCGAGGATGTTGTGCTCGCGCATGTGGTCGAACACACAGAGCTTGGTGTTGGACAGCGGGCAGACGGTCAGCGGGATCTGCTCGTCGATGATGCGCTGCATCAGGCGTTCGTCCTCGATGGCGCGCACGCCGTGGTCGATACGCTCGATCTTGAGCAGGTCCAGGGCTTCCCAGATGTACTCCGGCGGGCCTTCTTCGCCGGCGTGGGCCACGGTCAGGAAGCCTTCGCTGCGGGCGCGGTCGAACACACGCTGGAACTTGCTCGGCGGGTGGCCGACTTCGGAGCTGTCCAGGCCGACGGCGATGAACGCATCGCGGAACGGCATGGCCTGGTCGAGGGTCTTGAACGCCTCTTCCTCGGACAGGTGACGCAGGAAGCTGAGGATCAGGCCATGGCTGATGCCCAGTTGCTTCTCGCCATCCTTGAGCGCGCCCTGGATGCCGCGCAGCACCACCTCGAAGGGTACGCCACGGTCGGTATGGGTCTGCGGATCGAAGAACGGCTCGACGTGGATGACGTTCTGCAACTGGCACTTCTGCAGGTACGCCCAGGTCAGGTCATAGAAGTCCTGCTCGGTGCGCAGCACATCGGCGCCGGCGTAGTAGAGGTCGAGGAACTCCTGCAGGTTGTTGAACGCATAGGCCTTGCGCAGGCTCTCGACGTCGCCCCAGGGCAGGGCGACCTTGTTGCGCTCGGCCAGGGCGAACAGCAGCTCGGGCTCCAGCGAACCCTCCAGGTGCAGGTGCAGTTCCGCCTTGGGCAGGGCATTGAGCCAGTCGTACATGGGTGAGGTCTCGTTATGGGTAGATCAGGCGCCAACATTGGCACACAGGCTGATCCGGCAAGCAATTGGCAGCGGGGCCAAAGGCCCCAGCCTGCGTGGACAGAGATAATTCTGACGCAAAAGACAGATATCCGCGAAATCTTCCGACCGTTCTCCTTTCTAGAATCGCAGCATTCCCCCCGCTACGGCCCGACCCATGAACAAGACCCTGCTGGTCCTGCTGCCTTTTGCCCTGGCCGCCTGCGACTCCTCCTCCGCCTCCGACTTCCGGTACAACGAGGTGGTGACCCCCGCTTTCCTGCATAACGTGCAGCGGATCGACCGGGACAGGAAACGACTGATCAAGGGCGATTTCGATTCCGGCCATGCCGTCACCGCGACGCGACCGGTGGAAAGCGCAGCCAGCCACATCGCCGAGCTCGAACACGACCTCACCCAGGTGCAGCAACTGCATCACGGGAAGGATGCCAGCCACTTCGCCAGCAGCCTGTCGCGCTACTACGAACTGCAGATCGGCTACTACCAGCACCTCGAGCGCTACGCGGAAACCGGCGACAAGGCCAGGAAGGCGGCCCTCGTGAAGGAGCTCGACGACGCGTACAAGGCATTGCACGTATTGCCCGACCAGGTCCTGGCGGCGCAGAAACAATTCGTCGAGCGCGCCGACCTGCCCCACTGAGCGAGCGAGCCGGCCACGACGATCAGCAGGTCGCTGGTGCGCCACCGACCCATTGCCTAAGATGGCGCTCTCGCTCTCTTACGGAATGGACATCCTCTCGATGCTGCGCGCGCTCAAAGAAGAAAAATTCCTCCTCCTCGCCCTGCTGGTGGCGATTGCGGTCTACCCGCTGGAGCACAGCCTGCTGGGTGGCGGCAAGATGCTCGCGGGGATCGCCGCGACTGCGCTGCTGGCGGTGATCATCGGCGTTTCGCTGCGCGTGGCGCACCACGCCGAGATCCTCGCGGAGAAGGTCGGCGAACCCTACGGCACCATGATCCTCACCCTGGCGGCGGTGCTGGTGGAGGTGGTGATCCTGGCGATCATGATGAATCACAACCACTCGCCGACCCTGGCCCGCGACACCATCTACGCCGCGGTGATGCTCGACATGAACGGCATCCTTGGCCTGGCCGCGCTGCTCGGCGGGTTGAAGCACGGCGAGCAGTCGTACAACGACGACTCGGGCAAGACCTACGTAACCATGATCCTCACCGCCGTGGGCATCTCCATGGTGGTGCCGGAGCTGATCCCGGCCGAGCAGTGGAAGCTCTACTCGTTCTTCACCATCGGCTGCATGGTCATGCTCTACGCGCTGTTCCTGCGCATGCAGACCGGCCAGCACAGCTACTTCTTCAGCTACAACTACGCTACCCATGGCGAGCACGGCGAAGGCCACGAGGCGGCCGGCAACAGCAAGCAGTCCATGGCGCTGCTGGTAGTCGGCGTGGTGCTGATCGGTGCGCTGGCGGAGGTGATGTCCAAGGCCCTGGACGTCGGCCTGGAAGGCAGCGGCGTACCGCCTATCGTGCCGGCGCTGCTGGTAGCGGCAATCTCCGCCAGCCCGGAAATCCTCACCGCCCTGCGCGCCGCCATGGCCAACCGCATGCAGCCGGTGGTCAATATCGCCCTGGGCGCGTCGCTGTCGACCGTGATCCTGACCGTACCGGTGATCGAAGCCCTGGCTCTCTTCAAGGGCCAGCCGATCCAGATGGCGATGACCCCGCTGCAGACCGGCATGATGTTCATCACCCTGATGGTCGCCGGCTACAACCTGCATGATGGCAAGACCAACGCCATCGAGGGCATGACCCACTTCGTGCTGTTCGCCACCTTCCTGATGCTGTCGTTCATGGGACTCTGAACATGCTCAAGCTGTACCTCGCCGGCCCCGACGTGTTTCTCCCCGACGCCTTCGAGCAGGGCGAGCGGCTCAAGGCGCTGTGCGCCGAGTTCGGCGTGCAGGGGCTGTATCCCCTGGACCACTCGGTGCCCGAAGGCATCGTCGAGCCGGTGGAGCAGGCGCGCTGGATCTACCAGGCCAACCTCGAGCTGATCCGCCAGGCCGACGTGGTGCTGGCCAATCTCAACCCGTTCCGCGGCGCCGAACCGGACAGCGGCACCGCCTTCGAACTGGGCTACGCCGCCGCGCTGGGCAAGCCGCTGTTCGGCTACATCGATGAAGGCGGCAGCTGCACCGAGCGCCTGCCTTGCGAATGGAAGGGCGACCAGCTGGACCGCGATCGCGACGGCAACCAGATCGAGGGCTTCGGCCTGCCGCTGAACCTGATGCTCGGCGTGCCGGCGAAGATCGCCGTGGGCGGGGCACGAGAGGCACTGGAGCTGCTGCGCAAGGAGCTGCCAGGTTATCAGTAGGAGCGAGCTTGCTCGCGAACGGATTCTCCGGCGACTCCGCTGCGTAAGCGGTTCTCGAGCAAGCTCGCTCCTACCAAGAGCCAACCGCCGGAAACGAAAAACGCGCCCTCGGGCGCGTTTTTCGTTTGGCTCGCAATGGCTGTCAGCGACGCCCTTCGAGCTTGAAGAAGAACACCTTGGTCGCCTGGCGGGCAACGATCCGGCCGCCGCTGACGCGGGGCTCGAAGCGCCACTTGTCCATGGCGTCGCGCACGGCGTTGTCGAACATGCGCGGCGGCGAGGATTCCAGCACCTGGATATCGGCGATGCGGCCATCGCTGGTGATGGTGAACAGCACCTTCACCCGACCTTCGATGCCACGGTTCAGCGCCATGCGCGGGTAGACCGGCGGGTCCATGCGCAGCGGCTTGATGTCGCTATCGTTCAGGCTACCGGTGGGCAGGCCGGCGGGGCCCTGCGAACCGGTCGGTGCGGCCTGGGCACCCTGGGTGAACTGGCCGACAGTCGGCGCGGCAGGCGGCGGCGGTGCAGCCGGGGTCGGCGGCGCGGCGGCTTCCTCGGCGGGCTCGGGGTCCGGCTCGGGCTTGGGTTTCGGCTTGGGCTTGGGCGACACCTTGGGCACGGCCTTCTCGACCGGCTTGGGCTTGGGCTTTTCCACCGGCTTGGGCGGCTCGATGGGCTTGGGCGGTTCGGGCTCCGGCGGCGGCGGAGTCGGCGCGGCAGCAGGTGGCTGCTGCACTTCCGGCTTGGGTGGCAGGGTGACGACACTCACCTGCATGGCCTTGGGCATCTCGCCGGCGCCCAGATTCAGTTCGGCCGGGGTCGGCATCACCCAGACCAGCGCGGCGACGATGGCCACATGCATGGCAATCGCCAGACCCGAGGACTTCCACCAGCCACCGGGGGGGGGCGGCTGCTCGCCGTCTTCCACGCCTTCGACCGGCGCCGCGTAGGGAATCAGGACCTCTTCGGGAACCACTTCCTCGTCGCGGCGGGGGCCGGCACAACTGACGAGTCGCAGGGTGGCCTCATTGACGCGCTGGGCGTTCACGCTGGGCAAATGGGCGCCGTCATCCGCCGTGGCGGAAGTGAACAGCTGTTCCTCAGCGTCTACGGCTGGACTGGCGTCCGCCGCCTTGCGCGGTTGGGGTAACGACATGAGAAAGCCTGCGGGAAGAGTTCACGAAGCAGTATCTGCTGATAATTATTATCATTCACTAGTTACTCGAGGGCAACCTTATCTGTCAGATCGGTGCGATGGCGCAGCGTAAAAGGCCGTCCTGCAAGGCCTGCGGATCGAGCTCGGCAGCCAGGATCAGCTCTATCCGGCTGTCCTTGCGCCAGGCACTGGGCGTCCAGGGTGCCGGACCGACGGTACGGTTGCAGGCCAGCCAGGCACCTTCGCCGTGCAACACGGCCTTGGCCCGCAGCAGGCCGGGAACCCCGGCCAGCCAAGCGTCCAGTTCAGCCGTGCGGAAGCGCCAGTCTCGATGGAAGCGCCAGCCGACCGACTGTCGACCGTCCTCGAGGCGTACCTGGCGCAACGGCGTTTCACGGAGCAACAGCATCGCCGGTTCACCGGCAGAAGCGCCCTGCGGCAAATCAGCGCCCGCCGGTTCAGTTGGCGTCGTTGGCAGCTCGCCCAGCGACAGGCGCCCCTGGATCGTCCAGCACAACGGCACGTCCGGCAGGTGCGCAGCCAGAGCCGCACGCGCCGCGCCATCCAGGGCTTCTGACTTGTTCATCACCAGTAGCGCCGCCTCGCCCAGCGCCTGCTGCTGCGCTTCGGGCAGGGGCTGGCCGACCGCCAGTGCGGCAGCATCGAGCACCATCACCATCGGCTGCACGGCCAGTACGCCCTGCCAGGGCGCCGCACGCAGCTGCGCCAGCAGTTGCGCGGGATGGCCAAGGCCGGACGGCTCGATGAACAGTCGCTGCGGCCGCGCCTTGCGCAGCAGCCGGCCAAGGCCGACCTGAAACGGCGCGCCATTCACGCAACACAGGCAGCCACCGGCGACCTCGCCCAGGGCGATGCCGTCCTCGTCGCGGGACAGCAGCGCGGCGTCGAGCCCCACCTGGCCGAATTCGTTGACCAGCACCGCCCAGCTTTCGCCTGCGGGACGTTGCGCCAGCAGGGACTGCAGCAGGCTGGTCTTGCCTGCCCCGAGGGGGCCGGCGATGAGATGAGTCGGGATCTGCTTCAACATTCGCCCATGGTGCCGCCTGACGCTCGCCGGGAAAAGCGCTAGAGTCGCGGCTTCCCCTCGCCACCCCGGATCGATCATGCGCCTGTTGCTGCCTTTTGCTCTCGCCTGCCTGCCCCTGCTCGCCTACGGCGAGGCCTGCGTGGTGCATACCCAGGGCAAGCAGGTCGACGTGAAGGTCTGCCAGCAGAACCGCACCATCCCGGAAAAACTCTTCCGCGAGGGTTTCTGCCAACCGCAGCTGAAGGACCAGAAGGTCGAGGTGACCTACGCCGAAAACTGCCCCAGCGGCGCCTTCGGCGTCTGCGAGAACGCCCAGACCCAGGGCGTGCCCTATCGCCAGGACATCCACTACTACGGCGTGGCCAGCGATGCGCGCATTCTCCAGCCGTTCTGCGAGCAGCAGAGCAACGGCCACTGGCGCAAACCCCAGTAACGGTCATCGCCCTGTCACACGCTTCGGGCCTACTGTCCCCGGGTACCTCACACCCTCCCGGCGCCCCACGCCGGACATGATCTTGGTGAATTGGGCCGCTCTCCCCGGGCGGCCTATTTTTTTGCCCGGGCGAAACCTCAACCCAGCCAGTCGAGCGTGAGCAGCAGGCGGCGCTCGCCCGGTGCCGGCAACGGCGAGCGGTGGATGATGCCGGAGCCAAGATTGCCGGCCCATTTCTCACCCTTGAACAGGCCTACGTCACCCGCCGCCATCTGGCGGATCTCCGCCCGGCTGGCCGGTTCGGCCGCCGCGTCGCCCAGCCGCGCGCGGGCCATGGCCCACTCCTCCAGCCACTGGCTGGCGGGCCCCGCATAGGTGGTGACCAACCGCAGCGGTACGTGATCGACGTGGAAGCGCGGGCACATGGCCTTGTCCAGGCTGCGCAGGCGCAGGCCGATACGCTGCGCGCCGGTCAGGCAGGCGAAGGCTTCGGCCAGCCATTGCAGGTCGCTGCGAAACAGCGTGCAGCCATCAAGCAGGGCGTACTGGCGCAGCAGGTCGCCCAGTCCGACGCGCTCCTCGACCACCTCCAGGCTCTGCGTCAGGTCCAGCGGCTGGGCGCTCAGCCAACCGGCAAAAGTGCTGATTTCCGGGTACAGCGTGCGTTGCCAGACGGCCAGATTGACGTCTTCCTTGAGCACCTCGGCGAGCACCTGCGGATCGTCGCCAAGCACCTGCCGCGGCCAGGTCGGAGTTTCGAGGGCGAGCATCAGGCGCCGGCCTCCCAGGGTTCGAAGGGATCGGGCAGGCGCTTCCAGGCGGTGGTGCCGGCAGCCATTTCCTCGTCATCCAGCAGGCAGTGATCCAGTTCGCCGAACAGCTGCTGGAAGTCCAGGTTCTGCCCGATGAATACCAGCTCCTGGCGGCAATCGCCGCTGTCCTCGCGCCAGTGGCGCAGCACGCCCTGCAGCTCGGTGGTGTCCTGCGGCCAATGTTCGCGCGGGACGAAGCGCCACCAGCGTCCGGCCAGGCCGTGGCGCATCAGGCCGCCGGCCTGGGACCAGCTGCCCGCCTCGCGGTAGCGGCTGGCGAGCCAGAAGAAGCCCTTGGAGCGCAACAACCGGCCGTTGCTCCAGGGCCGGGCGAGAAAGTCATGAAAGCGCTGCGGGTGGAAGGGCCTGCGCGCCCGATAGACGCTGGAGGAAATGCCGTAGGCTTCCGTCTCCGGCAGGTGCTCGCCGCGCAACTCCTTGAGCCAGCCCGGCGCTCGCTCGGCGCGCTGGAAGTCGAAGCGGCCGGTGTCGAGGATGCGCGCCAGCGGTACCTGGCCCATCACCATGGGCTGGATATCGGCGTCGGGATTGAGCCTGCGCAGGATCGCCAGCAGCTCGTCGCGCTCGGCGCTGCCGATCAGGTCGATCTTGCTCACCAGGATCACATCGGCGAACTCCACCTGTTCCACCAGCAGGTCGCTGAGCGAGCGCTCGTCGTCCTCGCCGAGGGTTTCGCCACGCTCGGCGAGGCTGTCGGCGCCCTGGTAGTCGGCGAGGAAGTTCAACCCGTCGACCACCGTGACCAGCGTGTCCAGCCGCGCCAGGTCCGACAGGCTGCGGCCCTGCTCGTCGCGGAAGGTGAAAGTTTCCGCCACCGGCAGTGGCTCGGAAATACCGGTGGACTCGATCAGCAGGTAGTCGAAGCGGCCTTCGCCAGCGAGGCGGCTGACCTCTTCCAGCAGGTCCTCGCGCAAGGTGCAGCAGATGCAGCCGTTGCTCATCTCCACCAGGCGTTCCTGGCCGCGGTTGAGGCTGACGTCGCGCTGCACCTCGCGGCCGTCGATGTTGATTTCGCTCATGTCGTTGACGATGACCGCGACCTTGAGATTCTCGCGGTTCTTCAGGACGTGGTTGAGCAGCGTACTCTTGCCGGCGCCAAGGAAGCCGGACAGCACGGTTACGGGAAGTGGCGCATTCATCACGGTGGGGCTCCAGGGAAATCAGGCTTCGCGGACGTGCAGTTCGCGCCGTTCCTGGCGCTCCTTGGCCTCGATGCACAACGAGGCGGTGGGGCGCAGCAACAGGCGGCGCAGGCCGATCGGTTCGCCGGTTTCCTCGCACCAGCCGTAGTCGCCCCGGGCCAGGCGCTCCAGCGCCTGGTCGATCTTGTCGAGCAGCTTCTTCTCGCGCTCCAGCAGGCGCAGTTGCCACTGGCGCGCCTCCTCGCGGCTGGCGACATCGGCTTCGTCACTGGCCCGCTCGGTGTCCTGCAGCGCCTGGAATTCCTCGTCGATGCGCCCCTGCAACTCGTCACGCTGGTCCAGCAGCAGCGCGCGGAAATAGCCCTGTTGCGCCTCGCTCATGTAGGCCTCGCCGGGCTGGGCAAGCAGTTCCTGTTCGGTCATGACCGTCTCCGGAGGGGAGTGATCTTTTATGTTATATTATAACAATGCATTGCCCGCAATCGGGAATCGACAACCGTCCGACGACGTGCGATACCGATGTTCCGCTCCACCCGCCCGCCGAGACCTTCGATGCTGCGCCGCACCCTGCTGCTCTGCCTGTTCGCCCCCTTCGCCCACGCCAGCGGTTCCGCGCCACTGCCTTTTCCCGGCGAGGAGCCGGCGCGCTGCGCCTGGTCGGCTTCGGTGCTGGCCTGCATGGACGGTTCGGGGAATCTCTACAGCGTCGCCACCCAGGGCCACGACACCTACCTGCGCGGCTTCGAGGCCAGCAGCGGCCGGCGCTGGGCGCAGACCGGCACGCGCTACGGCAGCCTGACCTTCTTCAGCGGCGTGGCCAGCGACGGCCAGGTGTGGGTGGGCACCAGTCGCGGCATCGGCTGGACCAACGTCAGCCGCTTCAGCAGCTCATCAGGCGACAGCGCCCGGCTGACCTGCGGGCGCGTGAGCGGCTGCAAGCAGCAGGAGCGCTGAAGAACCCATTGCGGGATCGCCGGGAAGCAAATACGTTATATTATAACAATTGCCAGCCGTGACCCGCCCATGACCATCCCGCTTCCCGACATCGCCTGCCAATCCACCCGCCTGCCCATCCCGCTCGACTGGGTCGGCATGCAGGGCATCGCCGTGCCACTGCGTATCGCCGGCGAGCGCGTCGCCGCATACGCCGACGCTGGTGTCAGCCTCGACGAAGCCGACGCGCGCGGCATCCATATGTCGCGTCTGTACCTGGCGCTGGAAGCGCTGGCGGAAACAGAGCTTTCGCCGATGCTGCTACGTGACCTGCTCAGGCAGTTCCTGCGCAGCCACGCGCAGCTTTCCCGACGCGCAAACCTGCTATTGCGTTTCGACCTGATGCTGCAGCGCTCGGCGCTGGTCAGCCCGCTGAGCGGCTGGAAACGCTATCCCTGCGAGATCCACGCGCAACTGGAAGACGATGCGCTGCAACTGGAATTGCGCCTGGCCCTGCCCTACTCCTCGACGTGCCCCTGCTCGGCGGCGCTGGCGCGCCAACTGATCCAGGAACGTTTCGACAGCGACTTCGCCGGCCGCCTGCTGAAAGCCAGCGAGGTGCGTGCCTGGCTCGGCAGCCCGCAGGGCATAGTCGCCACGCCGCACAGCCAGCGCAGCGAGGCGCGGCTGCACCTGCGACTCGCCCCAGCCGCGACGGCATTCGCTTTCAGCGAGCTGATCGACCACGCCGAAGACGCCCTCGGCACCGCCGTGCAGACGGCGGTGAAACGCGCCGACGAGCAGGCCTTCGCCCTGGCCAACGGGCAGAACCTGATGTTCTGCGAGGACGCCGCACGCCGGCTGCACCGGGCACTGGTGCAGCGCGAAGAGGTGTCGGGCTTCGAGGTGCGCGTGGTGCATGCGGAAAGCCTGCACGCCCACGATGCGGTGGCAGTGAGTCGCTGGGAACGCGACTAGGCGGCGAGGTCCAGCGCCAGGCGAATCTGGTCGCGGCACTGGATGCCGCTTTCGAAGATCGGCTCGGGGTAATGCCGCACGAAGTAATCCGGATCGATACCGACGATGCGGAAGCCGACCCGCTGGTACAGGCCGAGCTGCGCCAGGCTGGAGTTGCCGGTGGCAATGGTCAGGCGCTGCAGCCCGGCATCGCGCGCCTGCTCGATGGCGGCCAGCAGCAGGCGACGGCCCAGGCCACGCTCCTGCCATTCATCTTCCACCGCGAGGCTGGTGATCTCGGCGACGCCGGGTTCGCGCGGCGTCAGCGTGAGGACGCCGCGCACAGAGTCTGCCTCGTTCAGCGCCAGCAGGCGGGAGTCGTGCAGGTAGCTCTCGATCTGTTCGCGACTGGGGTCAGCCTTGAGCAGCAACGACCAGGGCGCCTGTGCGGGCGACAATTCAACGAGGGACAGGTCCGGGAAGAAGTTCACCATGATTCATCTACCAAAGAGTCAGTGGGGACAGGGGGTTTAGCGCCCCGTGCTCCTCGATGCAAGCTTTTTGCCCCGCGCCAGAAACGCATCGAGCCCGCCGAAGCGGGCCCGATGCAGGGGCAGAAAAGACTCAGGAGTAGATGTCGCGCCGGCTCCAGGGCACCTCCTGGCCGCCGTCCGCGTAGGGCTTGCTGGCGAGAATCTGGTGCAGGTTGATCCAGCCCTTCTTGAAGCCATAGGCGCAACCGGCCAGGTACAGGCGCCAGATGCGCAGGGCCTGGTCGGGCACCAGTTTCGCCGCCTCGGCCAGCTTCGCTTCGAGGTTGGCGCTCCAGAAGTCCAGGGTGCGCGCGTAGTGCAGGCGCAGGCCTTCGACGTCGACCACTTCCAGTCCCGCCTCGCTCATGCGCGCGACGGCCAGTGACAGGTGCGGCAGCTCACCATGGGGGAACACGTAGCGGTCGATGAAATCCCCGGCGCCGCGCCCCACCGGACGGCCATCGGTATTGCTGGACGTGATGCCGTGGTTCATCACCAGCCCGCCTGGCCGCACCGCGTCATACAGCTGCTGGAAGTAGAGCCCGAGGTTGGCGTGGCCGACGTGTTCGAACATGCCGACGCTCACCACCTTGTCGTAACGGCCATCGCGCGGCAGGTCGCGGTAATCCAGCAGTTCCAGCGTCACCTTGTCTTCCAGGCCCTCGGCCTTGACCCGCTCGCGGCCGAGCTTGAGCTGCTCCTCGCTGAGGGTGATGCCATGCACCTGTGCGCCAAATTCTCGCGCCGCCAGGCGCGCCAGCCCGCCCCAGCCGCAGCCGACATCGAGCAGCTTCTCGCCAGGCTTCAGCCGCAGCTTGCGGCACAGGTGGCGCAGCTTGGCCAACTGGGCCGTGGCCAGGTCCTCGGTACCGGTCTCGTAGTAGGCGCAGGAGTAGACCATCTCCGGGTCGAGCCAGAGCTGGTAGAACGCATTGGACAGGTCGTAGTGGTAATGGATGGCCTCGGCGTCGGTGGCCTTGTCGTGGCTTTCGCGCACGTAGTCGGCATCCCCGTCGTCGTCACCCAGCGCGCTGCTCAGGGCATCGGCAGTGGCGATCACTTCACCGATCGGCCCCTCGATGTCCATGCGCTTCTCGACGTAGGCACGACCGAGGAGATCGAGGCTGGGATGGGTGATCTCGGTCAGCAGGGTCGGATCGCGAACGACGAGCGTCACCTGCGGATCAGGCCCAAGGTCGAATGCCTGGGCCTCGCCGATGCGGATGCGCAGCGGCAACTGCAGGGACAGCAACTCAGAGGGCAGGTTGGCGTTCATGCATACCTCCTGGTCACAGGGCTGGAAAACTATAGACCAGCACACCCATAGTCTTCCCCTATGGCCTGGCCCGCATAAAAACTATCGTGGCGCCGACCACCGCGGGACGTGCCGTTTCCTTTGTATTGGAGCCCGTTCCGAAGGTTTGCGTTCCCGGAAAATCCGCAGGCTGCAATGGAAGAATAGTTCGCTACGCAAGCGTAGCAGCCGATCCGGGAAGCATCGTTGCCAGCGCCGAGATAGAGCCTTTACTGCACCGCAACGATGACGGCGCCGTGACAGATTGCCGCTGCATTGCACTACACTGTGGTCCCTCCGCCCGCCTCCCGGCCGGAGATCCTCTGAAGTGAAGGGGGCTGTCTTGACTACCTTTTCCGAGCCGCGTCCGACGGTCCGCACCGTGCTGGTGGGGCTGATGCTGGCGATCTTCCTCGGTGCGCTCGACCAGACCATCGTCGCCGTGTCCCTGCCGGCGATCTCCGCCGGCTTCGGCGACTTCGACCTGCTGGCCTGGGTCATCTCCGGCTACATGGTGGCGATGACCATCTCCATGCCGATCTACGGCAAGCTCGGCGACCTCTACGGCCGCCGCGTGCTGATGCTCTTCGCCATCGCCCTGTTCACCTTCGCCTCGCTGCTCTGCGGCGCCGCCCAGAGCATGGAGCAGTTGGTGATCGCCCGGGTCCTGCAAGGCATCGGCGCCGGCGGCATGATGTCGGTGAGCCAGGCGATCATCGGCGACATCGTCCCGCCCCGCGAACGCGGCCGCTACCAGGGCTACTTCAGCAGCATGTACGCGGTGGCGAGCATCGCCGGCCCGGTGCTGGGTGGGCTGCTCACCGAATACCTGTCATGGCGCTGGGTGTTCCTGATCAACCTGCCGGTGGGCCTGGTCGCCCTCGCGGTATCCCGCCAGACCCTGCGCGGCCTGCCGGTGCCGGGGCGCAAGCCGGTCATCGACTACCTCGGCACGATGCTGATGATCGCCGGCCTGGGCAGCCTGCTGCTGGCGATCACCGAGGTCGGCCAGGGTGCACGCTGGAACGACCCGCAGATGCTCGCGCTGTTCGCCGCCGCAGTGGTGCTGATCGCGCTGTTCGTCGTGCAGGAACGCCGCGCACCGGAGCCACTGGTACCGATGCACCTGTTCGGTATTCGCGCCGCCACGCTGAGTTGGCTGATCAGCTTCTTTGCCAGCTTCCAGGTCATCTCGCTGTCAGTGCTGGTGCCGCTGCGCTTTCAGTCGGTGACCGGCGCGGGCGCCGACAGCGCCGCGCTGCACCTGCTGCCGCTGGCCATGGGTGTGCCGATCGGCGCGTACTGCTGCGGCCGTCTCACGGCGATCATCGGCCGCTACAAACCGCAGATCGTCGGCGGCGCGCTGCTGATGCCACTGGCGATTGCCGGCCTGGCGCTGACGCCGCCGAGCGCATACTTCCTTTCAGGGGTCTGCATGCTGCTCACCGGCATTGCCGCCGGCACGCAATTCCCCACCAGCCTGGTGGCGGCGCAGAGCGCAGTGGAAATGAAGCACCTAGGTGTGGCGACCAGCAACATCACGCTGTTCCGCTCGCTGGGCGGGGCGGTGGGGATCGCACTGATGTCGGCCCTGCTGCTGGCGATGCTGCAACCGCTGGCAGGCGACGCCGGCCATGGCCTGTCGGCCAGCGCCCTGCTGGCCAGCCTGAGCGGCGAAGGCCATGAAGCGCAGCGCCTGGCGCTGGATGGGGTGTTCGGGCACCTGTTCCTGATCAACGCCGGGTTCGGCGCCCTGGCCCTGTTGATCGCCCTGTCGCTGCCCGACCACGCACTGCGCGGCCGGAGCAACGATTAGCGAATGGCGCGGGGTCAGTCCTCGTCGTTGAGGTAGCTGACCTTGCGCAGGTCCGGCAGCAGCAGGCAGACCAGCAGCGCCACGCCGCACATGACCGAGACATAGATGTAGAACACGTCCTCCATGCCGATGCTCTTCAGTCCCAGCGCAGCGTACTCGGCGGAGCCACCGAAGATCGCGTTGCCCACCGCGTAGGACAGGCCCACGCCCAGGGCGCGGATCTGCGGCGGGAACATCTCCGCCTTGATCAGGCCGCTGATCGAGGTGTACAGGCTGACGATGGCCATCGCCAGGATGATCAGGCCGAACGCCGCGTAGGGACTGTTGACGGTCTTCAGCGCGGCAAGGATCGGCCAGGTGCAGAGCATGCCCAGGGCGCCGAACCAGAGCATCGAGGTCTTGCGGCCGATACGGTCGGACAGCGCACCGAACAGCGGCTGCATGCACATGTAGCAGAACAGCGCGAAGGTCATCACGCCGCTGGCCACCTTGGCGTCCATCCCGGCGGTGTTCACCAGGTATTTCTGCATGTAGGTGGTGAAGGTGTAGAAGATCAGCGAGCCGCCGGCCGTGAAGCCGAGCACAGTGAAGAAGGCGCGCTTGTGGTGAGTGAACAGCTCGGTGAGCGTGCCCGACTCCTTGCGATTGAGGTTGGACTCCTTGGCCGTTTCACTCAGCGAGCGGCGCAGATAGAAGGCGATCACCGCGGTGATCGCGCCGACCACGAAGGGAATTCGCCAGCCCCACTCCTTCAGCTCATCGGTGGTCAGCAACTGCTGCAGGATCACCACCACCAGCACGGCCAGCAACTGGCCGCCGATCAGGGTGACGTACTGGAAGGAGGCGAAGAAGCCGCGCTGCCCCTTGAGTGCCACTTCGCTCATGTAGGTCGCGCTGGTGCCGTACTCGCCGCCCACCGACAGCCCCTGGAACAGCCGCGCGAGCAACAGCAGCGCCGGCGCCGCGACGCCAATGGTGGCGTAGGTCGGCATCACCGCGATGGCCAGCGAGCCGCCGCACATCATCAGCACCGAGATCATCATCGCGGTCTTGCGGCCCTTCTTGTCGGCGATGCGGCCGAACAGCCAGCCGCCGATGGGGCGCATCAGGAAGCCCGCGGCGAACACCCCCGCGGTGTTGAGCAACTGCACCGTCGGATCGTCCGAGGGGAAGAAGGCGTGGGCGAAGTACAGGGCGGTGAAGGCGTAGACGTAGAAGTCGAACCACTCCACCAGGTTGCCCGACGAGGCGCCGACGATGGCGAGGATGCGCGAGCGGCGCTCATGGGCGGAATACTGCGGTGCGGCAGGTGCGTTCATGGGGATTCTCTTGTCGGTTTAACTGCATCCCGGACGTGAGGACGGAACTCCCTCGCCGCCCTTGCCAGCGAATTGCCGCCAGGCATTTTTCACTGACACAATCAGAAACAGTATAGACGCTTCCGATAGCCGGCTAACGAAATCCGCGGCCTGGACCGGGCCTTTTGGTTCGAATATCGGACACTCACGAACGCGCGTTTGTCGTTTCCGATTGACCGGCCAGTAGCCAGCTTCTATCGTTGGCCCGCTCCCCACCCTGCGGGAGACTTGTCAGGTACCCCTCGCAGGGCCGGAGCCCGACCTTGTCCACAAGACAAGGTCGATTTCCATTCCCCTCGTGTAGCGGCTCAAGCCGCCTGGCCTCGGTGCCCCGTCCACACCCCCGGACGTGCAGGCACCGGGGGAATGTTGATCGTCCCCTCGCACCCCCCTTTCGAATTCCAGCACCCCGAAACGAAAAAAGGCCCCCGAAGGGACCTTTCTCCTGGCGCCTGCGCGCTTATTCCACCGTCACGGATTTGGCCAGGTTGCGCGGCTGGTCGACGTCGGTGCCCTTGAGCACGGCGACGTAGTAGGACAGCAGCTGCAGCGGCACGGTGTAGAGAATCGGCGCCAGGCAGTCGTGGATTGCCGGCATGCCCACCACGTGGGTGCCCTCGCCGTCGCTGATGCCACTGCCGCCTTCGGCAAAGACCACCAGCTCGCCGCCGCGGGCGCGCACTTCCTGCAGGTTGGACTTGAGCTTCTCCAGCAACTCGTTGTTCGGCGCCACGGTCACCACCGGCATGTCGGCGTCCACCAGAGCCAGGGGGCCGTGCTTCAGCTCGCCGGCCGGGTAGGCCTCTGCGTGGATGTAGGAGATCTCCTTGAGCTTCAGTGCGCCTTCCATCGCCACCGGGTACTGGGCGCCACGACCGAGGAACAGGGTGTGGTGCTTCTCGGCGAACAGCTCGCTGATCTTCTCCACCACCTTGTCCATGGACAGGGCTTCTTCCAGGTGGGTCGGCAGGCGGCGCAGCTCGTTCACCAGTTCGGCTTCAACGCCGTCGCTCAGGCGCTTTTGTACCTGCCCGATACCGAGGGTCAGCAGCAACAGGGCGACCAGTTGGGTAGTGAAGGCCTTGGTGGAGGCCACACCGATTTCCGGCCCGGCGTTGGTCAGCAGGGTCATGTCCGACTCGCGCACCAGCGAGCTGGTGGCGACGTTGCAGATAGCCAGGCTGGACAGGAAGCCCAGCTCCTTGGCGTAGCGCAGCGCGGCCAGGGTGTCGGCGGTTTCGCCGGACTGGGAGATGGTGACGAACAGGGAATCCGGGTGCACCGCGACCTTGCGGTAGCGGAACTCGCTGGCCACTTCGACCTGGCAGGGGATGCCGGTCAGGCTTTCCAGCCAGTAACGGGCGACCATACCGGCGTGGTAGCTGGTGCCGCAGGCGACGATCTGCACGGTGCGTACTTTGGCCAGCAGCTCGCGGGCCTGCGGGCCGAAGTTGTCCACCAGCACCTGCCCGCTGCCCAGGCGACCTTCCAGGGTGCGCTGCACCACAGCCGGCTGCTCGTGGATTTCCTTGAGCATGAAGTGGCGGTAGCCGCCCTTGTCGGCCGCCTCGGCGCCCTCGTGGTAGCGCACTTCCTCGCGCTGCACCGGGTTGCCGTTGACGTCCCACAGCTGCAGGCCGTCGCGACGAATCTCGGCGATGTCGCCTTCTTCCAGGTAGATGAAGCGGTCGGTCACCTGGCGCAGCGCCAGCTGGTCGGAGGCGAGGAAGTTCTCGCCATGGCCCAGGCCAACCACCAGCGGGCTGCCGCTGCGGGCGGCCAGGATACGGTCGGGCTGCTTGCTGCTGATCACCGCCAGGCCGTAGGCGCCGTGCAATTCCTTGACGACGGCCTTGAGCGCGACGGTCAGGTCGCCCAGCTCGCCCAG
Source organism: Pseudomonas sp. AU11447 (assembly GCF_001672555.2). NCBI lineage: Bacteria > Pseudomonadati > Pseudomonadota > Gammaproteobacteria > Pseudomonadales > Pseudomonadaceae > Pseudomonas > Pseudomonas sp. AU11447. The sequence goes on from NZ_LZDG02000089.1 coordinate 281,233, forward strand.
GCGCAGGTGCAGCAGGTGGGCGATGACCTCGGTGTCGGTCTGCGAGGTGAACTCGTAGCCACGCGCCTTGAGCATTTCGCGCAGGGGCTCGAAGTTCTCGATGATGCCGTTGTGCACCACGGCCACTTCACCACGGGAGAAGTGCGGGTGGGCGTTGGCCTCGGTCGGCGCGCCGTGGGTGGCCCAGCGAACGTGGGCGATCCCCAAACGACCGAGCAGCGGCTGCTCTTCGAGGGCCTGCTCAAGGCTGGAAACCTTGCCTGCGCGACGGCGGCGGTCCAGCGCACCGTCAGCCTGGATCACCGCCACACCGGCGCTGTCGTAGCCACGGTATTCCAGGCGCTTGAGGCCTTCGACGAGGATCGGGGTGATATTGCGCTCGGCGATGGCGCCTACGATTCCACACATGGTTTGGTCTCCTTAGTCTTCGCAGCGCGCGCGGATCACTTTCACGCCGCGCGCCTGGATCAGTTCGAACGCTTCATCGCTCAGGCGTTCGTCGGTAATCAGGGTCTGGACGCTGCTCCAGGGCAGCTCCAGGTTGGGAATACGCCGGCCCAGCTTGTCGGCCTCGGCCATGACGATGACCTCGCGGGCGACCTCGGCCATGACCCGGCTCAGGCCCAGCAGTTCGTTGAAGGTCGTGGTGCCGCGCTCGATATCCAGGCCGGTAGCGCCAATGAACAGCTGATCGAAATCGTAGGAGCGCAACACCTGTTCGGCCACCTGGCCCTGGAATGACTCCGAGTGCGGATCCCAGGTGCCGCCGGTCATCAGCAGCACCGGTTCGCGCTCCAGCTCGCGCAGGGCATTGGCCACGCTCAGGGAGTTGGTCATCACCACCAGGCCGGGCTTGCGGCCCAGTTCCGGGATCAGCGCGGCAGTCGTGCTGCCACTGTCGATGATGATCCGCGCGTGCTCGCGGATGCAGGCGGCCGCCGCCCGGCCGATGGCCTGCTTGTAGCGCGACAGCGGCTGGCTCGGCTCGGCGATCAGCTCATGGGGCATCGGTACCGCGCCGCCGTAGCGGCGCAGCAGCAGGCCGTTGCCTTCCAGGGCGGCCAGGTCCTTGCGGATGGTCACCTCGGAGGTGGCGAAGCGGCGCGCGAGATCGTCCACGCTGACCTCGCCCTGGTCGGCGAGCAGCGCCAGGATGTCGTGGCGGCGTTGGGGCGTATTGCGTTTCGACATGAACGATTAAGTTTCGATTCGAAAGATAAGTGTGCGAATCAAAACCTATGTTGTTTCGTTCGTCAAGAATTTCTGGCACGAACGGAAGCGATCTTCTGTAGGAGCGAGCCCCGTTCGCGATACTCACCGGCGGTGCCGGGGCTCGCGAGCAAGCTCGCTCCTGCAGGAAACGCAGTGTGCTCAGTCGACTTCGAGACGGTTACGCCCGCCGCGCTTGGCACGGTACAGCGCCTGGTCGGCTCGCTCGAATACCGTTTCGGCGCGCTCGCCTTCGCGGAAGGCCGTGAGGCCCGCCGAGCAGGTGATGCTCAACCGTTCCCCCTTGAAGTGGAACGGGCAGGCTTCGATGGCGCCGCGCAGCACGTCGAGCAGCTGCTGTCCGCCTTCCAGCGGCGTGGCGGGCAGCAGCACGACGAACTCCTCACCGCCGAAGCGGGCGATGAAGTCGGTCTTGCGCACGCGCTTGGCCAGTTCGTTGGCGATGATCTTCAGCACCTTGTCGCCGGCGAGGTGGCCGAAGTCGTCGTTGATCCGCTTGAAATGGTCGACGTCCAGCACCGCCAGCAGCAGGTCGCCGCCGTAGCGCTGCCAGCGCGCCACTTCCAGGTCCAACCGCTCGGTGAGCGCGGCGCGGTTGGGCAGGCCGGTCAGGGCGTCGGTCATGGCCTTTTGGCGCTGGTCCTCGATGTTCGCCTGGAAGGTGCGGGCCTCCTCTTCCATGCTGGCGACGCGAGTCACCAGTGACTGGATGCGCTCGCTTACTTCGCGCTCACGGACCTCGCGCTCCTCGCGGAAGCGGTCCATGGTGCCGACCAGGCCTTGCAGGCGTGACTCGACATGGCGCTTGAGACCCTCCAGGTCAGTGGCCTCCAGCACGCTTTCCTGCAGCCCGCTGACCTGCTCGCGCAGGCTGTCGTCCAGGTCGCGGGCGCTGGAGCTGGAGCCGCTGTGGTTCTCCTGGACGGCCTGCAGGCCGTCGAGGAAAGCACCCAGGCGTTCGTTGAGCTGGTGCAGGTAGCCTTCGAACTCGTGCTGGCCGCTGTCGTTGAGCGAGAGTACGAGGACGCCCAGGTCATCCAGCACCGGCACCAGTTCGTACCAGTTGAGGCTGCCGTGGATCCGCGAACGCAGCGCCTCGGCCTGGACCTGCTGGGCGGCCGGCAGGTGCATCTCGTCCAGCAGGCGTAGCAGGCTCGCCTCGATATGCGGCGCCACCGCGCTGTAGCCGGGCTCCGGACGAGGCGGCAAGGCGTAGGGGTCATTGGCCTCGCGCGCGTCTTCGGGCGTGCCGAACAACCCCGGCGGTACCGGCAGGCTGTCGAGCAGGCTGGAATCATCGTGGCTGACTGACTCTGCTGTAATCGGCCTGTCGATGACCTGCGCAGCGGCGACAGGCTCCGATCGCACGACCGGCGAAGGCGCGGCAGCAGGCTCCGGCGCTACCGCCCGTGTGGCCACCTCGACTGGCGCCACAACGTGCTCGATCACCGTTGCAGCGCCGGCTGCCTCGGCAGAAGGTGCAGGTGCAGATGCAGATGCAGATGCAGATGCAGATGCAGATGCAGATGGAATTTCGCTGGGCGATGGAAGATCCACCCCCGCTTCCGTCACCGGCGTTCTGTCTGCCGGGGCGGCCGGTGTGCTGGGTGCCGAATTCGGCTCATCTACCTCATCACCGTCACGGCTGCCGAACAGCCGCTGCAGGAAACCGGGGCGCTGCTCCCCGCCACCGTTGCCGAAATGATCCAGCACCTGGCGCTGCAGACGACTCAGTTCGCCCAGCAGCGCGGGAAGCTCGCGGGAGGAACTGCCACGGCTGGGAATGTCCTTGGACAGGCGCTTGAGCGGCTTGCGCACGTCACCCGGCATTTCCAGGGACAGCAGTTGCTGCGACAGCTGGCTGAGCGCAGCGACATTCTGCTCGATGCGCTGCTGGCGGCGCTGCTCGGAGTCGAGCACGGCCTTTTCCAGCTGCGGGATCAGGCGCGACAGGCCGGCGTCCATGTCGTCGCGGCGTAGCACTTCGCGCAGCTCCTTCATGCAGGCGTCCACCGCCTTGTCGCTGCCTTCGGCCGCCAGGCTGCTGCGCACCAGGCCGCGACGCAGCAGGTCGAGGCGAGCATCCCAACGGCGCTCGAGCTTCTCCTGCTGTTCGAGGTTATCCAGGTATTTCTGTTTCCAGCGCTGGTCGTCGTCGCGACTCATTCAGGGTCCTCGCCGCGCAAGGCGAGCGACGAGGACGAACGCAGGGCATCCGGCAGGCGGATTTCCACAGCCACGGGCAGGTGGTCGGAAATCGGGTGCGGGAGGACACTGACGCGTTCCAGCGCCAGCTCGGAACTGAGCAGGATGTGGTCCAGGCAGCGCTGCGGGCGCCAGCTGGGGAAGGTGGCCTCGACCTGCGGGGCGATGAGCTGGAGGTCGCGCAATGGCGAGCTTTCCAGCAGGTCGGTGGCATGGGTGTTCATGTCGCCCATCAGCACGTGATGGCGGTAGTCCTGCAGCAGCTCGCGGATATAGGCGAGCTGGCGGGTGCGGGTCCGCGCGCCGAGGGCCAGGTGCATCATCACCACGGCCAGCGCGTCCTTGCCTTCGCCGAAACGCATGAGGATCGCGCCGCGGCCGGGCGGGCCGGGCAGCGGGTGGTCTTCCAGCGCAGTGGGCTGCAGGCGGCTGAGCAGGCCGTTGCTGTGCTGGGCGATGCGCCCGAGATTGCGGTTGAGCTGCTGGTACCAGTAGGGGAAGGCACCGAGCTGTGCCAGGTGCTCGACCTGGTTGATGTTGCCGGAACGGATGCTGCCGCCGTCGGCTTCCTGCAGGGCGACTACGTCGTAGTCGGAGAGCAGTTCGCCGATGCGCTGCAGGTTGGTAGCGCGGCCGGCGGCGGGCAGCAGGTGCTGCCAGCCGCGGGTCAGGTAGTGACGGTACCTTTCGGTACTGATGCCCACCTGGATGTTGAAGCTGAGCAGGCGCAGCCGGCCGTCGTCGGGCAGGCCGGCGGAGGTCCCCTGGGCCGTATTCACCCGAGGGACGCAGGCTCCCGCGACACGCTCACGAGTCCGCCGGCGCAGCATCGTCATCGGCCCTTACTGGGCGGCCTTAGCGCTGGCGCGTTCCTTGGCGATCAGCTGGTCAGCCAGCTGCAGCGCCTCGTCCGGGCCACCGGCCGAGCCGATGTCGAAGCGGTATTTGCCATTGACCACCATGGTCGGCACGCCGCTGATCTGATAGGCCATTGCCAGTTTCTTGGCTTTCTCGATCTGGCCCTTGATGGCGAACGAGTTGTAGGTGCTGAGGAACTTGTCCTTGTCCACGCCCTGCTCGGCGACGAAGTCAGCCATTTCTTCCGGAGTGGTCAGGGCTTTGGGGTTGTTGTGCAGCTTCTCGAAGATGGCGTGGTGCACCTTCTTCTCCACACCCATGGATTCCAGGGTCAGGAACAGTTGGCCGTGGATGTTCCACAGGCCGCCGAACATGGCCGGGATACGCACGAAATGAACGTCGGCCGGCAGCTTCTCGACCCACGGGTTGATGGTCGGTTCGAACGCATAGCAGTGCGGGCAGCCGTACCAGAACAGCTCCACCACCTCGATCTTGCCGGGCTGGGAGACCGGGACGGCCTGGTTCAGCTCGGTGTAGTTCTTGCCCGCTTCGAAGTCGGCGGCGTTCGCGTTGACGGCGAACAGGCCGGCGAAGGCAAGAGCGGCGGTGAAAATCAGGTTACGCATGGTTCACTCCTTGGCTGAGCGGAACCGCCACGCTGCAGCGCGGCGGGATGAAGCGGTTTGACCGGAGGGGCCAGACACGGTTCCAGCATTGTAGTGGGGGCGGATGCAAAAAAGGGTGGCCGAGGCCACCCTTTTTTTCGAAGCAGTTTTTCGATCCGGCGTTGGGGCCGGACGGCTGCTTAGTGCAGGCCTTCGATGTAGCTGGAGATCGCAGCGATGTCCTTGTTGGACAGCTTGGCGGCGATGCTGCGCATGATCATGGCGTCGCCGTCGTTGGTGCGCTCGCCTTCGCGGAAGGCGGTCAGCTGCTTGGCGGTGTAGGCCGCGTGCTGGCCACCCAGGTGCGGGAAGCCGGCTTCGGCATTGCCCTGGCCAGCCGGGTTGTGGCAACCGGTGCAGGCCGGCATGCCTTCGGCGAGCTTGCCGCCGCGGAACAGGGCTTCACCCTGGGCGACGAGCTTGGGATCGGCGGCGCCAACGCTGCCGTTCTGGCTGGAGAAGTAGGCGGCGATGTCGGCCAGGTCCTCGTCGCTGAGGTTGGTCAGCAGGCCGGTCATTTCCAGCACGGTGCGCTTGCCGTCCTTGATGTCGTGCATCTGCTTGAGCAGGTAACGCTCACCCTGCCCGGCCAGTTTCGGGAAGTTGGGCGCCATGCTGTTGCCATCGGCACCGTGGCAGGCACCACAGACAGCAGCTTTCGCCTGACCGGCCTTGGCATCGCCAGCGGCGTGCGCCACACCGACAAGACCCAGGGTCAACAGCAGACTCACGATCAATTTGTTCATCAGCTAATCCAATAACGGCTAAGGGTGAAAGAGTAAGGCCTGAGAAGTTACTTCGACATCCACTGGATAATTGTCTGGTAATCCTCGGCGCTGCAGTCGGTGCACAGGCCGCGAGGCGGCATCGCGTTGAAACCGTTGGTCACATGTTGCACCAGCGTGTCCATGCCCTTGTCCAGGCGCGGCTTCCAAGCGGTGGCGTCGCCCTTCTTCGGCGCCATTGGCAACTGACCATTGTGGCAGGCGCCACAGGCTCTGTTGAAAACGGCTTCCGGATCCTGGGCCGCCAGGGCGCTGGACGCCAGCGCGGCAACGATGGCTGCGAACAGCAGTTTCTTCATGATTATCCTCATCGCAGGGAACATCCGCGTTCTTGATTGCGCGGACTCCAACGTTCCCGTGTGGCTCGACCCTGGGGGATAAAGCGCACACAAAATCCGCGGCATTATATACTTCAGATGCCCAAACGGAAACGAAACCGCCCCCCGCGACACCGCGTCGCACCCGCCGCGAAGTTACCCATGTCCTCGAATAACGCTACGAAAAACCCGATTCTCGGCCTCTGCCAACAGGCCACTTTCCTCATTTCCGCCGCCAAGGTGAACCAGTGCCCGGAAGACTCCGGCCTGGAAGTCGCCTTCGCCGGCCGCTCCAACGCGGGCAAGTCCAGCGCGTTGAATGCGCTGACCCACGCGAACCTGGCGCGCACTTCCAAGACCCCCGGCCGCACCCAGTTGCTGAACTTCTTCCGCCTGGATGACGAGCGCCGCCTGGTCGACCTGCCCGGCTATGGCTACGCCAAGGTGCCGATTCCGCTGAAGTTGCACTGGCAGCAGCACCTGGAAGCTTATCTCTCCAGCCGCAATGCGCTAGCCGGTGTGGTGCTGATGATGGATATCCGTCATCCGCTGACCGATTTCGACCGCCTGATGCTCGACTGGGCCCAGGCCAGCCAGTTGCCGATCCACGTGCTGCTGACCAAGGCCGACAAGCTGGCCTACGGCGCGGCGAAGAACGCACTGCTCAAGACCCGCAAGGAAATCCTCGACGGCTGGGGCGATGTCGCCACCCTGCAGCTGTTCTCGGCGCCCAAGCGCCAGGGCGTGGAAGAGGCGCAACTGGTCCTGGCCGGCTGGCTGGGGCTGCTGGATGAGGAAGAAGAGGAGGCCGGCGAGGAGGCCTGAGGCCAAATCGCAGGCAAAAAAAACCCCGAGCTTCGTATGGGGAGGGGGAAGTTCGGGGTTTAAGTCCGGACCGCTAGGGCGGGGTCCAGTAATCTGCCAACACTAAACACTGCAAAGGAGCATCGAAGGGCTTCACCAGCCATTCACGAGTTCTGACTCGGCTCCTTGTGGGAAAGTTCAGCAGGTCACAAAAGATTTTTTCTGACAGCCCCGAAAGCGCTCGGAAAATCGAGCCGGAAAGCCCGGCTGGCGGGCCTTCCGACCGCTCGTCCAGCCGATCAGTGGGCCTCGTCCCAGTTCGCTCCCACACCCGCTTCGACGACCAGCGGTACGTCCAGTTCCGCCGCACCACTCATAAGCGGCCGAATGCCATCACGAACCTGATCGATCAGGTCCTCGCGCACTTCCAGCACCAGTTCGTCGTGTACCTGGAGGATGACGCGGGCATCGATGGCGCTTTCCTGCAGCCAGTTATCCACAGCCACCATGGCGCGCTTCATGATGTCCGCCGCCGTGCCCTGCATCGGCGCGTTGATCGCAGTGCGCTCGGCCGCCTTGCGCATGGCGCCGTTCTTCGAGGCGATTTCCGGCAGGTACAGGCGACGGCCGAACAGGGTTTCGACGAAGCCCTGCTCGGCGGCCTGGGCGCGGGTACGCTCCATATAGGCCAGCACGCCCGGATAGCGAGCGAAATAGCGGTCGATGTAGGCCTGGGCTTCCTTGCGCTCGACGCCGATCTGCTTGGCCAGGCCGAAGGCGCTCATGCCGTAGATCAGGCCGAAGTTGATCGCCTTGGCGCTGCGGCGCTGATCGGAGGTCACGTCATCCAGCGGCACGCCGAAGACTTCGGCGGCGGTGGCGCGGTGCACGTCGCGGTCGTGGCGGAAGGCGTCCAGCAGGCCCTCGTCCTTGGCCAGGTGGGCCATGATGCGCAGTTCGATCTGCGAATAGTCCGCCGCCAGCAGTTTGTAGCCCTTGGGCGCGACGAAAGCCTGGCGGATGCGCCGGCCTTCCGCGGTACGGATCGGGATGTTCTGCAGGTTCGGGTCGCTGGAGGACAGCCGGCCGGTGGCCGCCACCGCTTGGTGGTAGCTGGTGTGGATGCGCCCGGTGCGCGGGTTGATCTGGTCCGGCAGCTTGTCGGTGTAGGTGCTCTTGAGCTTGCTCAGGGAGCGGTACTGCATGATCACCTTGGGCAGCTCGTAATCCTGCTCGGCCAATTCCGCGAGGACGTTCTCGGCGGTGGACGGCTGGCCGGTGGCGGTCTTCGACAGCACCGGCAGGCCCAGTTTTTCATAAAGGATGGCGCCCAGCTGCTTGGGCGAGCCGAGGTTGAACTCTTCGCCTGCCAGGTCGAAGGACTGGCGCTGCAGCTCGACCATCTTCTCGCCCAGCTCGACGCTCTGCTTGCCCAGCAGGTTGGCATCGACCAACGCACCGTTGCGCTCGATACGCGCCAGCACCGGCACCAGCGGCATCTCGATCTCGGTCAGGACCTTGGCCAGCGAGGGGATGGCCTCCAGCTTCTGCCACAGGGTCTGGTGCAGGCGCAGGGTGACGTCGGCGTCTTCCGCGGCGTAGGGGCCGGCCTGTTCCAGGGCGATCTGGTCGAAGGTCAGCTGCTTGGCGCCCTTGCCGGCGATGTCCTCGAAACGGATGGTGCTGTGGCCGAGGTACTTCAGCGCCAGGCTGTCCATGTCGTGGCGGGTCGCGGTGGAGTCCAGCACGTAGGATTCGAGCATGGTGTCGTAGGCGATGCCCTGCACGGCGATGGGCGTCGAGGCGTTGGCCAGGACGTTCATGTCGTACTTGGCGTGCTGGCCGACCTTGCGCTTCTTCGGGTCCTCCAGCAGCGGCTTGAGGGCCTTGAGCACAGCGTCGCGGTCCAGTTGCGCCGGCACGCCCATGTAGCTGTGCGCCAGCGGTACGTAGGCGGCTTCACCCTCCGTGACCGCGAAGGACACACCCACCACCTGCGCCTGCTGCGGGTCGAGGCTGGTGGTCTCGGTGTCGAAAGCGATCAGGTCGGCGGCTTCCAGCTTCTTCAGCCAGGCATCGAACTGGCTCTGCTCCAGGACGATCTCGTAACGCTTCTCCGCCTCTGCAGCCGGGGCCTCTTCCAGCGCCAGCTGGGAAGTTCCGGCCTTGGCCGCCTGGCGCTGCAGGTCATCCAGCCCGGTCTTGAATTCCAGGGTACGGTACAGCTCGGTCAGCGCCTCGCGGTCCGGCTTGCCGGGGTGCAGAGCATCGATCTCGATGTTCAGTTCGACATCGCACTTGATGGTCGCGAGCTTGTAGGACAGGTAGGCCATGTCCTTGTGCTCTTCGAGCTTGGCCGGCAGGCCCTTGGCGCCGCGGATCGGCAGCTCGGGCACCTTGTTCAGGCTGGCGTAGAGCACATCCAGGCCGCCACCTACGCCGGTGAGCAGGCCGAGGGCGGTCTTTTCGCCGACACCGGGCACGCCCGGAATGTTGTCGACCTTGTCGCCCATCAGCGCCAGGTAATCGATGATCAGCTCAGGACCGACACCGAATTTCTCCTTCACGCCATCCACGTCGAGCGTGCTACCGGTCATGGTGTTGACCAGCGTAATGTGCCCGTCGACCAGCTGTGCCATGTCCTTGTCACCGGTGGAGATCACCACCGCCCGGCCTCCGGCCGCGCTCTGTCGGGCCAAGGTGCCGATCACGTCATCCGCTTCCACACCCTCCACACAGAGCAGTGGCAGGCCGAGGGCGCGCACGGTGGCGTGCAGCGGCTCCACCTGCACGCGCAGGTCGTCCGGCATCGACGGGCGGTTGGCCTTGTACTCGGCGAACATCTCGTCGCGGAAGGTCCCGCCCTTGGCATCGAAGACCACCGCAAAGGGGCTGTCCGGGTACTGCTTGCGCAGGCTCTTGAGCATGTTCAGCACGCCCTTCACCGCTCCCGTGGGCATGCCGGTGGAGGTCATCAGCGGCGGCAGGGCATGGAAGGCGCGATACAGGTAGGACGAGCCGTCCACGAGGACGAGGGGTGCTTGGCTCATGAGGGGAATCAACCTTTTCAGAAGGGCTCGGGCTAAAATGTCCGTAGCCAATTCGACAAAGGGACAAGGTTATCATGCGTACGTTGAACCGCCTGTTGCTCGCCGCTCTACTGGGTCTTGGCGCGACTTCCGTCATGGCGGCGGACGACGCCCCGACGCCGGAACCGGATGTGACCATCCGCCAGGAGGGCGACAAGACCATCCAGGAATACCGTGTGAACGGCTTCCTCTACGCCATCAAGGTCGTGCCCAAGCACGGCAAGCCGTACTTCCTGGTGCGCCAGGACGGCAGCGACGGCAACTTCATCCGCTCGGACCAGCCCGACAAGCTGATTCCGCAGTGGCAGATCTTCAGCTGGTAAACCCTTCCCACCACGACGCTCCAGAGGATTGAGCATGTCGGTATTCACGCCTCTGGAACGTCCGGTTCTCGAAGACTTCCTCGCCCCTTACGGCCTCGGCCGCCTGCGCGACTTTCGTGGAATCGCGGAAGGATCGGAGAACAGCAACTTCTTCGTCAGCCTGGAACAGGGCGAATTCGTCCTGACCCTGGTGGAGCGCGGCCCGGTGCAGGAGATGCCGTTCTTCATCGAACTGCTCGACGTGCTGCACGAAGCCGACCTGCCGGTGCCCTATGCACTGCGCACGAAGGACGGCGAAGCCCTGCGCCAGCTCGAAGGCAAACCGGCGCTGCTGCAACCGCGCCTTGCCGGCCGCCACGAGCGCTCGCCGAACAACCATCACTGCCAGGAAGTCGGCGACCTGCTGGCGCGCCTGCACCTGGCGACCCGCGAGCGGATCATCGAGCGCCCCAGCGATCGTGGCCTGAGCTGGATGCTGCACGAGGGCGAGGCAATGCAGTCGCACCTCTCCGGTGCTGCGGCCACGCTGTTGGGCGATGCACTCGAAGAGATTGCCCGCCTGCTTGCCGAACAACCGGCACTGCCACGCGCCAACCTGCACGCCGACCTGTTCCGCGACAACGTGCTGTTCGATGGCCCGCACCTGGCGGGGGTGATCGACTTCTATAACGCCAGCTCCGGCTGGATGCTCTACGACCTGGCGATCACCGTGAACGACTGGTGCTCCAACGACGACGGCTCCCTCGATGGTCCGCGCGCCCGCGCCCTGCTGGCGGCTTATGCGACCAAGCGGCCGTTTACCGCGCTGGAAGCCGAGCTGTGGCCGGAGATGCTGCGGGTGGCGTGCGTGCGCTTCTGGCTGTCGCGGCTGATCGCGGCCGAGGCGTTTGCGGGGCAGGATGTGCTGATCCACGATCCGCAGGAGTTCGAGCGCCGACTGGCGCAGCGGCAGACAGTAGGTATTCATTTGCCGTTTGCGCTGTAAACGCTCCGACGGCTCTTCGTAGGAGCGAGCTTGCTCGCGAACCAGCTCCGCTGCGGGGCCTGTTCGCGAGCAAGCTCGCTCCTACAAAAGAGCAGGCCGGTGTAATGCGGGAGTGAAGATCTGAACCGGAGCGGACATCCCTGCCGTTGATCCTCTACTCAAGGTCAGCCCCAGCCTGGCCATCCATGGCCAAGCGTTCGCCGGCGCGACGTATACGTCGCGTCGCTCCGGCTCACCCACACTTCGAATGCCCGCAGTTCAGGCAGGTGGCACAGCCATCCATCTGCACCACCGCCATGGTGTTGCACTTGCCGCACAACTGCGCGCCGGCGGGGAAGCCTTCGCCGGGTTCAGCCTTGTTGGTGCCCTGGGCAGCCTCGTAGGCAGCACGCTTTTCGGCGAGGTAGAGGCGCTGCTCCTCGTCCATCTGCGCGCCTTCCATCAGGCCGATAGCGACCAGGTGGCGCTCCACTACGGCGCCGATCTCGGCGACGATCGACGGCATATAGATGCCGCCGCGCTTGAGGTAGCCGCCGCGCGGGTCGAACACCGCCTTCATCTCCTCCACCAGGAAGGTGCAGTCGCCGCCCTTGCGGAACACCGCGGACATGATCCGGGTGAGTGCAACGATCCACTGGAAGTGGTCCATGTTCTTCGAGTTGATGAAGATCTCGAAGGGCCGACGCTGCTCGTACGGGGTATCAGGGTTGAGCACCACGTCGTTGATGGTCACGTACAGCGCGTGCTCGAACAGCGGCGACTTGATCTTGTAGGTCGCGCCTACCAGCAATTCCGGCCGCTGCAGGGTTTCATCCATCTTCACTACGGCGGCGGCCGCGGCGGCTTCCACGCGGGCCTTTTCCTCGGCCACGTCCACCACCTGGAAGCCTTTGATCTTCTGGTTGATCTTGACGCTCATAGCATTCTCCAGGGGCATCAGTACTTGCCGTAATAGCCTTCTTTCAGGGCATCGAAGAGGTTGGCGGCGGTATGGATCTCGCCGTCGTACTCCACTTCCTCATTGCCCTTGAGTTCCACCACGCTGCCATCTTCCAGCTCGAAACGGTACACCGTCTTCTCCAGGTCCGACTCCTTGACCAGCACGCCCTGGAAGGCCGCCGGGTTGAAGCGGAAGGTGGTGCAGCCCTTCAGGCCCTGGCGCCAGGCGTAGAGGTAGATGTCCTTGAAGTCTTCGAACGGATAGTCGGTGGGGACGTTGGCGGTCTTGGAGATCGACGAGTCGATCCACTTCTGCGCGGCGGCCTGGATGTCCACGTGCTGTTGCGGGGTGATGTCATCGGCGGTGATGAAGTACTCCGGCAGGCGGTGCTTCTCCTCCTCCGCGCCCGGTACAGCGTGGTGGTCCACCTGGTCGCGGTAGGCCAGCAATTCGTAGCTGAAGACCGAGATCTTCTCCTTGGTCTTGCGACCCGGGCGGATCACATTGCGCGAGTAATGGTGCGCAAAGCTCGGCTCGATGCCATTGGAGGCATTGTTGGCCAGGCTCAGGCTGATGGTGCCGGTGGGCGCGATGGAGCTGTGGTGAGTGAAGCGCGCACCGTGCTCGGCCAGCTCCTCGATCAGTTGCGGCGCATGCTCAGCGACACGCTGCATGTAGCGCGAATACTTGGCATGCAGGACGCGCCCCGCGACCTTGTCACCGACCTTGAGGCCATCGGCCTTCATTTCCGGCCGCTTGCGCAGCATCTCGGCAGTGACTTCGTATTCCTTGACCAGCGCCGGCGCCGGGCCTTTCTCGCGGGACAACTCCAGCGCCACTTCCCAGCCCACCAGGGCCATCTCGCGCGCCACTTCCTCGGTGAACACACAGGCTTCCGGGCTGCCGTAGCGCAGCTTGAGCAGGGTCAGCGCCGAGCCCAGGCCGAGGAAGCCCATGCCGTGGCGACGCTTGCCGAGGATTTCCGCACGTTGCTGTTCCAGCGGCAGGCCGTTGATCTCCACCACGTTGTCGAGCATGCGGGTGAACACCCGGACAACTTCGCGGTAGCGCTCCCAGTCGAAGCGTGCGTTGCCGCCAAAGGCATCGACTACGAAGGTGGTCAGGTTCACCGAGCCCAGCAGGCAGGAGCCGTAGGGCGGCAGCGGCTGCTCGCCGCACGGGTTGGTGGCGCGGATCGCCTCGCACCACCAGTTGTTGTTCATCTCGTTGACCCGGTCGATGAGGATGAAGCCGGGCTCGGCGTAGTCGTAGGTAGACACCATGATCATGTCCCACAGGTGCCGCGCCTTGACCCGGCCGTAGACCTTGCACGCCACGCGGCCGTCGTCGCCGATCAGGTAGTTGTCGTGCACCGGCCAGTCGCGCCAGACGACTTCGTCCGGGTCCTTGAGGTCGACCTCGTCGCGCTCCTTCTCGTGAATCGGGAAGATAAGCGGCCAGTCCTCGTCGTTCTCCACCGCCGCCATGAAGCCGTCGGTGATCAGCAGGCTGAGGTTGAACTGGCGCAGGCGGCCGTCTTCGCGCTTGGCGCGGATGAACTCGCGTACGTCCGGATGGCTGACGTCGAAGGTGCCCATCTGCGCGCCGCGGCGGCCGCCGGCGGAGCTGACGGTGAAGCACATCTTGTCGTAGATATCCATGAACGACAGCGGCCCGCTGGTGTGCGCGCCGGCACCGGAAACGTAGGCGCCACGCGGGCGCAGGGTGCTGAATTCGTAGCCGATGCCGCAGCCGGCCTTCAGCGTCAGCCCGGCCTCGTGGACCTTCTCCAGGATGTCGTCCATGGAGTCGCGGATGATTCCGGACACGGTGCAGTTGATGGTCGAGGTGGCCGGCTTGTGCCCCTGGGCGCCGGCGTTGGAGATGATCCGCCCGGCCGGGATCGCGCCGTTGCGCAATGCCCAGAGGAAACGCTCGTACCAGTGCTCGCGCAGTGCCTTGTTCGCCTCGACGTCGGCCAGGGCACGGGCGACCCGCTGCCAGGTCTCGTCGACGCTGCCGTCGATGGGTTTCCCGCTCTTGTGCTTGAGGCGGTACTTGCTGTCCCAGATATCCTGCGAGGCAGGTTGCAGGGCGAGAACTCCTTGGTCGGCGCCACGGGGGCGCGCATCGGTCTTGGCCATCCGAGAAATAACCTCCTGTCGGTTGGGTGGCAGGGCGCAAAGAAGCGCGAGTAGACCCAATATGTAGACACAGAAGACTGACCGGCATCAATATCTTGTGCCTGACTCGCACCATTACACACGATAGACGGTTGATCGGAAGACGCTGAAAAAGATGCACGAAGGCGACGATTGGCGGGGCATGGGCCGCCCATCGGGAGGGAAATTTCAGGCAGGAATAGTGCGACGATCAGGCGCGACGATGACTGTCGTAGGAGCGGATTCCGTCCGCGATATTTCCCGGCGCGTGGCGGACCTATCGCGGACGAAGGCCGCTCCCACGCTCGGGTCGGGTTCAGGGGGCTCCGGACAGTATCGTAGGGCGCATAAAGCGGAACGCTTTATCCGCCATCCGAAGCCCAGCGGCGGATAACGCCCGAGGCGTTATTCGCCCTACGATCAGGGAAGCTACGGCAGTAGCCCGACTCAGAGCTTCTCCAGGCACCCCGCAAATTCATCCGCCAGGTTGCCCAGCAGATTCTCGTACCCCTGCGCATCCACCTTCACACTCACGCCCAGGTCATCCAGCTCAGCCAACCGCACCGGCAGGCCCTGGCTCAGGGTGTCAGCCAGGCGCGGGCGGATCGGCGGTTCGCTGAAGATGCAGGACGGGCCGGCCTTCTGCAGTTGCGTGCGCATGGCCGCGACGTGGCGGGCGCCCGGCTGCACATCGGCGGAAACCGCGAACACCCCGGCGTGCCGCAGGCCGTAGGCCTCCTCGAAGTAGTCGAAGGCCTCGTGGAAGACGAAGAACGGCTTGCCCTTGAGCGGATCGATGCGCTGTTTCAGGCGCGTATTGAGCGTCTCCATGCGCTCGTCGAAGGCCTTCAGGTTGGCCTGATAGCGGCTCGCGTTGGTCGGGTCGGCGATGGCCAGGTCCTCGGCCATGCGCGCGGCGATCACCTGGGCGTTGGCCGGCAGCAGCCAGAGGTGGGCGTCGATCATGCCGGGACGGTGGTCGTGATCATGGCCAAGGTCGTCATGATCGTGATCGTCATGGTCCGGGTGGTTGGACTCGCTGAAGTCGGCGAACTTGCGCAGGTGCATGCCGGCCTGGTCCTGCAGCGCCACGCTCGGGCCCTTGCGGCTGTCCAGCACCTTGGGCAGGAAGTTCTCCAGGTCCGGGCCGACCCAGTAGAACAGCTGCGCATCGCGCACGCGGCGGATGTCCGACGGGCGCAATGAGTAGCTATGCGGCGAGGCGCCCGGCGGCAACAGCACGTCCGGCGTCCCTTCACCGTCCTGGATGGCGGCGGCGATCAGTTGCAGCGGCTTGATGCTGGTCAGCACGCTGACCTCGGCACGCACGGGGAGGCTGAGCAGCAGCGCGCAGCAGGCGGTCAGCAGGGCGACGGGACGGAAGGACACGGCGGCACTCACACAGGGGAGACATGAAAGAGTAATATAATAACGTCTCTGAATCCGAGCGTCGCCGCGCATGTACAAGATCGCCCCGAAGACTCCCCTCGCCTGCCGCCCGCACGACCACGCCAACTGCGTGGCCAGCGCCCTGGCCGACGCCGACGCGCTGTGCGCGCGCCAGGGCGTGCGCCTGACCGAGCTGCGCCGGCGCGTGCTGGAACTGGTCTGGGCGAGCCACAAGCCGCTGGGCGCCTATGACATCCTCGCCGTGCTGAGTGAGGAAGACGGCCGCAAGGCGGCGCCGCCGACGGTCTACCGCGCGCTGGACTTCCTCCTGGAAAACGGCCTGGTGCACCGCATCGCCTCGCTCAACGCCTTCATCGGCTGCGCCCACCCAGAACACGCCCACGAAGGCCAGTTCCTGATCTGCCGCGCCTGCCACACCGCCATCGAGCTGGAACAACCGGCTATCAGCGAGGCGATTGTCGCCGGGGCCAAAGGCGTCGGCTTCGCCGTGGAAACCCAGACCGTCGAAATCGTCGGCCTCTGCGGCGCCTGCGCCCCCGGCCAGCGGGAGGCGTGATGAGCGACGCCCTGATCCGCCTGCAAGGCGTCGGCGTCAGTTACGCCGGCCAAGCGGTGCTGCAGAACGTCGACCTGACCATTGCTCCCGGCGAGATCGTCACCCTGATCGGCCCCAACGGCGCTGGCAAGACGACACTGGTGCGCAGCGTACTCGGCCTGCTCAAGCCCGACACCGGCAGCGTCTGGCGCGCACCGAAGCTGTCCATCGGCTATATGCCGCAGAAACTCCACGTCGACCCGACCCTGCCGCTCACCGTCTTCCGCTTCCTCCGCCTGGTGCCCGGTGTGCAGCGCACCCAGGCGCTCGACGCGCTGAAGGAAGTCGGCGCGGCGCACGTGATCGACAAGCCGCTGCAGAGCGTTTCCGGCGGCGAGCTGCAGCGCGTGCTGCTGGCCCGCGCCCTGCTGCGCAAGCCGGAACTGCTGGTACTCGACGAACCCGTACAGGGCGTCGACGTCGCCGGGCAGGCCGAGCTCTATCGCCTGATCGGCCGCCTGCGCGACCGCCTCGGCTGCGGCGTGCTGATGGTCTCCCACGACCTGCACCTGGTGATGAGCGCCACCGACAAGGTGGTCTGCCTGAACCGCCACGTCTGCTGCTCCGGGCATCCGGAACAGGTCAGCGGCGACCCGGCCTTCGTCGAGCTGTTCGGCCAGGATGCCCGCAGCCTGGCGGTCTATCACCACCACCACGACCATTCCCACGACCTGCACGGCGAGGTGGTGAAACCCGCCTTCCCCGCCGGCACGCGCTTCACTCCGGTCCACCAGCACGGCCCCGACTGCAACCATGGCTGATTTCCTGCTCAACGCCCTCCTCGCCGGGCTGGCCCTGGCGGTGGTCGCCGGCCCCCTGGGTTCGTTCGTCGTCTGGCGACGCATGGCCTATTTCGGCGATACCCTGTCCCACGCCGCCCTGCTGGGCGTCGCCCTCGGCTTCCTGCTGGACGTCAGCCCGACCCTGGCAGTGACTGTCGGCTGCGTGCTGCTCGCCGTGCTGCTGGTCACCCTGCAGCAGCGCCAGCCGCTGGCCGCCGACACCCTGCTGGGCATCCTCGCCCACAGCACGCTGTCGCTGGGCCTGGTGACGCTGAGCTTCATGAAGGAAGTGCGCGTCGACCTGATGGCCTACCTGTTCGGCGACCTGCTCGCCGTCAGCCAGACCGACCTCTTGTGGATAGTCGCCGGCAGCGCCCTGGTGCTAGGGCTGATCTGTTGGCTGTGGCGGCCGCTGCTGGCGATCACCGTGCACGAAGAACTGGCGCGGGTCGAAGGTTTGCCGGTGACCGCCATCCGCCTGGCGCTGATGCTGTTGATCGCCATCGTCATCGCCGTGGCCATGAAGATCGTCGGCGTGCTGCTGATCACTTCGTTGCTGATCATTCCCGCCGCCGCTGCCCAACGGCACGCGCGCAGCCCTGAACAGATGGCCTTCGGCGCCAGCCTGATCGGCCTGGTGGCAGTGTGCGCCGGCCTCTCGCTGTCCTGGTTCAAGGACACTCCTGCCGGCCCCTCCATCGTGGTCAGCGCGGCAGCCCTGTTCCTGCTGAGCTTTGTCCTGCCGCGCCGGACGGTGTAGAATTTGGCGATTTTTTGATCAAAAGAGACCCTGACGCATGAAGTCGTTCGTCATCCGCCTGTTCGCGCTGATGGCCATGGCGCTTGCCCTGGCGGCCTGCCAGAGCACCGCGACCACCCCAACCAGCAGCAGCGCCTTCGAGACCGAACTGGCCGCCGGCCGTCTGGAATCCGCGCAGCTCGCGCTGGGTTCCGAGCAGGAAGACGCCACCCAGCTCGCGGAGCGCCGCAAGCGCCTGGCCGACGCCTACCTGGAGCGCAGCCGCGAGGCCCTGGCCAAGGGCGACGTCAACGGCGCCACCACCGCCCTGACCCGCGCCCGCTCGCTGATGCCCCGCGCCCCCGGCGTCGCCGCCGATGTGAGCGGCCTGCAGAAGCCCGCCACTCCCGTGGCGCCGGCTGCCCAGCCGACCTGCACCCCGTAAGCCCAAGGCGCCCGCTCGCGGCGCCGGTTATTCCCTTTTGTTCCGTAGTTAGTTGAACAAAGATTAATCAGCCATAAAAAAGCAGGTTAAAATGCGCGGTTTTGGCTGACCGCCTACGCTCGTTGCCAGCACTCGTTCATCCAACGGCTCCGGCAACGGGCAGCGCCTCCCCGTACCCACAAGGTTCGCTACGTGATCGAATTCCACGACGTCCACAAGACCTATCGCGTCGCCGGACGCGATATCCCGGCCCTGCAGCCGACCCGCCTGTCCATCGAAGGCGGCCAGGTCTTCGGCCTGATCGGCCATTCCGGCGCCGGTAAAAGTACCCTGCTGCGCCTGATCAACCGCCTGGAAGAACCCAGCGGCGGGCGCATCGTCATCGACGGCGAAGACATCACCGCCCTGGACGCCGACGGCCTGCGCCGCTTCCGCCAGCGCGTCGGGATGATCTTCCAGCACTTCAACCTGCTGGCCTCCAAGACCGTCGCCGACAACATCGCCATGCCGATGAAGCTCGCCGGCACCTTCAGCGCCGCCGAGATCACCGCGCGGGTGGACGAACTGCTCGAGCGCGTCGGCCTCCAGGACCACGCCCGCAAGTACCCGGCACAGCTGTCCGGCGGCCAGAAGCAGCGCGTCGGCATCGCCCGCGCCCTGGCCTGCCGGCCGACCATCCTGCTCTGCGACGAGGCCACCAGTGCCCTCGACCCGCAGACCACCGGCCAGGTCCTGCAACTGCTGGCGGAGATCAACCGCGAGCTGAAGCTGACCATCGTCCTGATCACCCACGAGATGGACGTGATCCGCCGGGTCTGCGACCAGGTCGCCGTCATGGATGCCGGGCGCATCGTTGAGCAGGGCGACGTCGCCGACGTCTTCCTCCACCCGCAGCACGAAACCACCCGCCGCTTCGTCTTCGAGGCCGAGCGTGTGGACGAGAACGAGCAGCACGATGACTTCGCCCACGTGCCGGGCCGCATCCTGCGCCTGACCTTCCGTGGCGAGGCGACCTACGCGCCGCTGCTGGGCACCGTCGCGCGCCAGACCGGCGTCGACTACAGCATCCTCGCGGGGCGCATCGACCGCATCAAGGACCAGCCTTACGGCCAGCTCACCCTGTCCCTGGTGGGCGGTGACATTGAGGCCGCGATGACGCAGTTGAACGCCGCCGAAGTCCATGTGGAGGTGCTGCGCGCATGAGCGATTTTTTTGTAAACATCGATTGGTCTGAAATTCTCCAGGCCAGCCTCGACACCTTCTGGATGCTCGGAGGCTCGCTGCTGTTCACCGTCATCCTCGGCCTGCCCCTAGGCGTGCTGCTGTTCCTCACCGGGCCCAAGCAGATGTTCGCCAACCGCGGCATCTACGGCGTGCTGGCGTTCATCGTCAACGTGCTGCGCTCGCTGCCGTTCATCATCCTGCTGATCGTGCTGATCCCGCTCACGGTGATCCTGGTCGGCACCTCGCTGGGCGTCGCCGGGGCCATCCCGCCGCTGGTGGTGGGTGCCACGCCGTTCTTCGCGCGCCTGGTGGAAACCGCCCTGCGCGAGGTGGACAAGGGCATCATCGAAGCCACCCAGGCAATGGGCGCCAGCACCCGGCAGATCATCTGGAACGCCCTGCTGCCCGAAGCCCGCCCGGGCATCATCGCCGCCATCACGGTCACCGCCATCACCCTGGTGTCCTACACCGCGATGGCCGGTGTGGTTGGCGCCGGCGGCCTCGGCGACCTGGCGATCCGCTACGGCTACCAACGCTTCCAGGACGACGTGATGCTGCTCACCGTGGTGATGCTGGTGGTACTCGTCCAGATCCTGCAGACCGTCGGCGACAAGCTGGTGGTCCACTATTCCCGCAAATAACCACAAGGCCCGCCGGATGCGGGCCGCCAAGGAGCCAACCATGAAGAAACTGTTCGCCGCGTTCGCTGCCGCCGCCGTGATCGCCGCCCCGCTGGCCCAGGCTGCCGACAGCCTGACCGTCGCCGCCACCCCGGTGCCGCACGCCGAGATCCTCAATTTCGTCAAACCCATCCTGGCCAAGGAAGGGGTGGAACTGAAGGTGAAGGAGTTCACCGACTACGTGCAGCCCAACACCCAGGTCGCCGAGAAGCGCCTGGACGCCAACTTCTTCCAGCACCAGCCGTACCTGGATGAGTTCAACAAGACCAAGGGCACCAGCCTGATCGCCGTCACCGGCGTGCACATCGAGCCGCTGGGCGCTTACTCCACCAAGTTCAAGAAGCTCGAAGAGCTGCCCTCGGGCGCTACCGTGGTGATCCCCAACGACGCTACCAACGGCGGCCGCGCCCTGCTGCTGCTGGACAAGGCCGGCGTGATCAAGCTCAAGGACAACAAGTCCATCACCGCGACCCCGAAAGACATCGTCGAGAACCCGAAGAACATCAAGGTGCGTGAGCTGGAAGCGGCCACCCTGCCGCGCGTGCTGACCCAGGTCGACCTCGCCCTGATCAACACCAACTACGCCCTGGAAGCCAAGCTGAACCCCACCAAGGACGCGCTGGCCATCGAAGGCGCCGACTCGCCCTATGTGAACATCCTGGTTGCCCGCCCGGACAACAAGGACAGCGCCGCCATGCAGAAGCTGGCCGCCGCCCTGCACAGCCCCGAGGTGAAGCAGTTCATCCTCGAGAAGTACAAGGGTGCCGTCGTTCCGGCGTTCTGATCGCCGACGCAGCTTCACCCGCTGAAAAGCCCGGTCGAATGACCGGGCTTTTTCGTTTTCGGCTTTTGGTTTTTGGTTTTTGGTTTTTGGTAGGAGCGAGCTTGCTCGCGAACCCGCCCAGCTCCGGAGCGGCCTGAAAATCCCGTTCGCGAGCAAGCTCGCTCCTACAGGCAACCGTCTATTTCGGCGCTTCTGGACAAATTTTCGCCAACCTTCCCTGCATATTTTCCATGCCGCAAAGGCATCGGTTTTTTTCGATTTCGCTCAAAGGCGCGAATGGCGCGGCCTGCAGCGACCCAGCAAAACCATATAGTTCAGAAAGTTATTTCAATAACGAAAATAATCACTTCAAGAGCTAAGACGCTCCACCAATCATGCAGGTCCGTTTCAAGCGCGACGCAGAGCCGCGCAGACCTGCAAGGAGATCGTTCATGGCTCAACCCCAGCATGCCCTCGCGCCGGATGCGTTCCTGCGCCACGTGCCCGGCGGCGACCTGGTCGATCTCGGCCGCCCGCTGCGCCACGCGCTGGAGCTGGGCCGCCACGTGCCGGCGAAAGCCCGCGCGCTGAGCCGCCGCGAAGGCGTGCTGCTCGGCCTGTTCGCCCTGACATTGCACGGCGCGGTGATCTACTGGCTGAGCCAGCAGCCTACGCCCAAGCTGCCGGAGGTACCGCCACAGGTGCCGCCGATGACCATCGAATTCACCGCGCCGACACCGCCGGTAGTTGAGCCACCACCGCCCGAGCCGATCCCCGAGCCAGTGGTGCAGGAGCCGCCACCCCCGGTGGTGGACGAAAACGCGGTGAAACCGCCGCCGCCCAAGCCGATCCCCAAACCCAAGCCGAAACCGGTTCCCAAGCCCGTTCCCAAGCCGGTCGAGCAACCGGCACCGCCCAAGGCTGAAACTCCGCCGCCGCAACCGGCGCCACCTGCTCCGCCAGCGCCGGCTCCGGCCCCGCTGACGCCGCCCTCGGCCAGCGCCGGTTACCTGAAGAACCCGGCGCCGGAATACCCGCCCCTGGCCCAGCGTCGCGGTTGGGAAGGCACCGTGCTGCTGCGTGTGCACGTGCTTGCCAGCGGTAGCCCGAGCGAGATCCAGGTGCAGAAGAGCAGCGGCCGCGACGCCCTGGACGATGCCGCGGTGCGCGCAGTGAAACGCTGGAGCTTCGTCCCCGCCAAGCGCGGTGATGTGGCCCAGGACGGCTGGGTCAGCGTACCCATCGACTTCAAATTGCATTGATTCCACTTGCCCAGATCAGCCGCACAAGAATCGCGGAAGGAGAACACCCATGAGTCTGCCCCTGAACCCCCTGGAATCCGTCGAAGGCGCAGTCATCTGGCTGCTGGTCGGCTTCTCCGTCGTCACCTGGGCGCTGGCCCTGGTGAAAGGCGTCCAGTTCACCCGCCAGAAGTCCCAGGACAAGCGCTTCCAGAAGCAGTTCTGGAGCGCCACCAGCCTCGAATCCGCCGGTGACCAGGCCGCCGGCAAGCCCGGCGCCGGCGCCCGTGTGGCCCAGGCGGGCTTTGCCGCCATCCAGGTACAGGACAACGGCCAGCCGGACCTGGCCCAGTCGATCAACCACCAGGACCGCCTTGAGCGCGCCCTGCGCCAGCAGATCCAGCGCGAGCGCCGCTCCCTGGAGTCGGGCCTTGCCGTGCTCGCCTCGATCGGCTCCACCTCGCCCTTCATCGGCCTGTTCGGCACCGTTTGGGGCATCATGGAAGCGCTCAAGGGCATCAGTGCGGCCGGCTCGGCCAGCCTGGAAACCGTCGCCGGCCCCATCGGCAGCGCGCTGATCGCCACCGGCGTGGGTATCGCCGTCGCCGTGCCGGCGGTGCTGGTCTACAACTACTTCCTCCGTCGCCTGAAGCTCACTGCGGCTGACCTCGACGACTTCGCCCACGACTTCTACAGCCTCGCGCAGAAGAGCGCCTTCCGCGTCGTCGCCCTGCCCACCGCTGCACGCAAGCCGGCTGCCGGCGCCAGCGTGAAGGAGGCGAGCTGACATGGCCTTCTCGACCCAGGACAGCGACGAGGTTCTCTCCGAGATCAACGTCACCCCGCTGGTGGACGTGATGCTGGTGCTGCTGGTGGTGTTCATCGTCACCGCGCCACTGCTGACCAACGCCATCCCGATCAACCTGCCCAAGACCGAGGCGGTCGCCCCGCCGGAGCAGAAGGACCCGCTGGTGGTGAGCATCGACGGCGCCGGCAAGTGGTTCATCAACAAGGACGAGATCCAGCCGGACCTGCTGCAAAGCAATCTGGCGGCGGCCAAGGCCAAGGACGCCGAAGTCCGCGTGCAACTGCAGGCCGACGAAACCGTGAACTACGGCCAGGTGGCCAAGGCCATGGCCTCCATCGAGAAGGCCGGGATTACCAAACTGGCGGTCATTACCGCGCGCTGAGGCACCTGTAAGACACCTGAAACAGAGCGGGTGTAGAAAGGGACCTCCACAACGTACCGAGCTTCAAGGCCGCTCTCCCAATACTCAGGCAGGGGTGAGCGGCCTTTTTTTATTCGCGATTCCCAGGGGCCGAGCCGCCGGTAGCACCCTCTCCCTAACCCTGGCTGCGCGCCCCGCTCCGCAGGGAGAGGGGACTGAATGGCATCAAGCGGAACCCCGTACCTCCCGGCAACGCCAATCGGCTCCCTCTCCCTTAAGGGAGACGGGCTTTGGCGCTAACATCCACAGCCTCGCCTCCGCCGTTCGTCGTCATCCCCGCCTCGGCAATAAACCTATGCCTTTCAGGCCCTTCCGTGGCCGCCGCTCTTCCACTAAGTTGAAGACAGTTCGGAGACCTGAGGGGTACCGCATGACATCGTCTCCCGCTTCGGAAGGCCCGTTTTATCCGCCGACACTGGGGGTGCCGGAACGCTTCACACCACAACAGCTGCGCGCCTCGCTCGATATCACCATGAGCGAACATGGCGCCGGCCCGGTGTGGCTGTTCGCCTACGGCTCGCTGATCTGGCGCCCGGAGTTCCCGGTGGCCGAAGCTCGCCGCGCGCGGGTGCACGGCTATCATCGCGGGCTCTACCTGTGGTCCCTGACCCACCGCGGCACCCCGGAAGCACCCGGCCTGGTACTCGGCCTGGATCGCGGCGGCTCCTGCTCAGGCTTCGCCTTCCGCCTGCCGGAAGATCACCTCGACGCCAACCTCTACGCGCTCTGGGAAAGGGAGATGCCCTACGCCTCCTATCGCCCGGAATGGCTCAACTGCCGCCTCGACGACGGCACGCGCGTGCGCGCCCTGGGCTTCGTCCTCGAACGCCACCTGCCCAGCTACGCTGGCTCCCTGCCCGACAACATCGTCGAGCACGTGCTGGCCAGCGCCCAGGGCCACTTCGGCACCACCCGCGACTACGTCGAGCAGACCGCCCGCGCACTGCGTGAATACGCCATGCCCGACCTCAATCTGGAAGGCATCCTGGCGCGCTGCTGCCCGTTGCGCCGGGCGCAGGAATAACCGCTTATAGCCATTCGTTTAGCTTAAATACTGCATAAGCAAAGAATTTCTTATTCCTTAACGAATATTAAAACCCTCCCTAGAATGCCTTCTCATGACGATTCGAGAGGGCCGCTCCATGCGCAACGACCGCATCCGCTACCTGATCGTGCCGGGCTGGCACGGATCCGACGACGCCCATTGGCAGAGCCACTGGCAGCGCGCCCTGCCGAACTCCGCGCGGGTGCAGCAGCAGGACTGGATCACCCCGCAACGTGCCGACTGGGTCGCCGAACTCGACCGCGAAATCCGCCGCGAGCCCGGCCGCGTGGTGCTGATCGCCCACAGCCTGGGCTGCGTCACCGTCGCCACCTGGGCGGCCCGCGCCGACCGCCGCGCGCTGGCCCGGGTATCCGGCGCCCTGCTGGTTGCGCCAGCGGATGTGGAACGGGAAACCTGCCACGACGCGCTGCGCAACTTTGCCCCCATTGCCGCCCAGACGCTGCCGTTCCCGACGGTGCTGGTGGGCTCGGACAACGACGCCGCCTGCAGCCCGCAGCGCGCCATGGCGCTGGGTCGCACCTGGGGCGCCGAAACCGTGATCCTGCCTTCCGCCGGGCACATCAACGTGAAATCCGGCCACGGCGCCTGGGAAGCGGGCTACCGTCATCTGTATCGCCTGCAGTACCTGATCGACCAGCAGTCGCGTCAGCGCGCCTGAGCCACGCAAGCGGGTGCGGCATGAGTGCCGCACCCCATCCCCTCGGCGCGCGGATTCGGTTAGGGTGAGGCACAGCCCCCGCCGGAGACCGCCATGCCACCGTTGCACGATCTGTCCGCCGTCGAACTGCTTGCCCTCTACCGCTCGCACCAGCTTTCCCCGGTCGAGTACCTCGACCATCTGATCGCCCATATCGAACGCTGGGAACCGCAGCTCTGCGCCCTCTATGCCTTCGACCCGCAGCGAGCGATCGAGCAGGCACGGCGCTCCGAGGCGCGCTGGATCCGCTGCGCGCCCTGCGGCGAGCTGGACGGCGTACCGGTGACCATCAAGGAACTGATCGCCACCACCGGCGACCCGATTCCGCAGGGCAGCGCCGCCACCCTCCTGCAACCGGCGACCGGGAACGCCCCGCCCGCCGCGCGGATGAACGAGGCCGGCGCCATCCTGCTGGGCAAGACCACGGTGCCGGACTTCGGCATGCTCTCCTCCGGGCTTTCCAGCTTCCACAAGCTGGCCCGCAACCCCTGGGACCTGCGCATGAATCCGGGCGGCTCCAGCGCCGGTGCAGCCTCGGCGGCCGCGGCCGGCTACGGGCCGCTGCACATCGGCACCGACATTGGCGGCTCGGTGCGCCTGCCGGCGGGCTGGTGCGGGCTGGTCGGCTTCAAGCCGAGCCTGGGGCGCATCCCCATCGATCCCTACTTCACAGGGCGCTGCGCCGGCCCCATGACCCGCACGCTGGACGACGCGGCGCTGATGATGAAGCACCTGGCACGCCCCGACTGGCGCGACGCCACGGCCCTGCCGCCAGCCGATCTCGACTGGCACATCGACTACGCCGAGGTGCGCGGCCTGCGCATCGGCCTGCAGCTGGACCCCGGCTGCGGCCTGCGCCCCGAGCCCGAGGTGTGCGCTGCGGTGGAAGCCGCCGCAAGACAGTTCGCCGAGGCCGGCGCGGAAATCATCGAGGTTCGGCCGATCCTCGACCGCGAGCTGCTCGAGGGCCTGGACAGGTTCTGGCGCGCGCGCCTGTGGGCCGAGCTGGAGAACCTGCCGGCGGACCGCCAGGCCAAGGTGCTGCCCTACATCTTCCAGTGGGCCGAGGGCGGCGCGGCGGTGAGCGGTGCCGAAGCAGTACGCGGCTTCAACCAGACGTTCGAGATGCGCCGCCGGGCCGCCGAGCAATTCCACGAGATCGACTTCCTGCTCTCGCCGACCAACCAGGTCGCCGCCTTCCCCGCCGAGTGGGCCTCACCCACCAACGACCCGGCGCAGCCCTTCGAGCACATCGGCTTTACCGTGCCATGGAACATGTCCGAGCAACCGGCACTCTCAATCAACTGCGGCTTCACTGCCGAAGGCATGCCCATCGGCCTGCAGATCGTCGGCCCGCGCTTCGCCGACGTCGAGGTGTTGCGCCTGGGCAAGGCCTACGAACATTGGCGCGGCCCCATCCACCGTTGGCCGCAGTATCCGGCAGCCAGCTAAGCTCAGCCCAATCGCCGACCACAAGGAACCGATCGCGCGCCCATGCATTACTCTGCCTACATCGCCCACTTCCTGGTGGTGGTCCAGCTACTCGGGATCATCGCTGCGGTCCATGCCGTGCTCAGCGTGCGCACCGCGCAGGGCGCCATTGCCTGGGCGACCTCGCTGGTATTCATGCCGCTGCTGACCCTGGTGCCCTACCTGGTCTTCGGCCGCAGCCGCTTCGACGCCTACATCGGCGCGCGCCGGCAAGCCAACGAGGAGATGCACGTGGCCGCCGCCGAACTGGACTGGCGCCCCTGGGTGGAAGAGGCCCTCGCCGCCCGCCAGTACGATGGCTACAAGGCGCTCAAGGCGATGGTCGGGCTGGCGCGCATGCCGACGCTGGCGAACAACGAGGTGCGCCTGCTGGTGAACGGCAAGGCGTCCTTCGATGCGATGTTCGAAGCCATCTCGGCGGCGAAGAAGGTCGTGCTGGTGCAGTTCTTCATCATCCGCGACGACGCCCTCGGCCAGCGCCTGGCGCAGCTGCTGCTGGAGCGCGCGGCGAATGGCGTCGACGTGTTCCTGCTGTACGACGGCATTGGCAGCCACTCGCTGCCGCGCCGTTACATCGACAAGCTGCGCCAGGGCGGCGTGCAGGTGCATGCGTTCAGCACCGGCAGCGGGATGATCAATCGCTTCCAGGTGAACTTCCGCAACCATCGCAAGATAGTGGTCGTCGATGGCCTGCGCGGCTTCGTCGGCGGGCACAACGTCGGTGTCGAGTACCTGGGCGAGAAGCCGCCGCTGGCGCCCTGGCGCGACACTCACATCGAGCTGCGCGGGCCGGCGGTAGCGTGCCTGCAGGAGTGTTTCGCCGAGGACTGGTTCTGGGCCACCCATACCCTGCCGACACTGATCCTGCCCGATGGCTACGACGACGCCGGGATGCTTTGCCAGGTCGTTCCCAGTGGCCCGGCGGACACCCAGGAAACCTGCTCGCTGTTCTTCGTCGAATCGATCAACGCGGCGGTTGAGCGGGTGTGGATCACCACGCCCTACTTCGTCCCGGACGAAGCCGTCGCTGCTGCCTTGCGCCTGGCGGTGCTGCGCGGCGTGGACGTACGAATCCTGTTGCCCTCGCGGCCGGACCACAAGACGGTATACGCCGCCTCCAGCCTTTATGCGCTGGAGGCCGTGCGTGCTGGCGTGCGGGTATTCCGCTACCAGCCAGGGTTCCTGCACCAGAAGGTGGTGCTGATCGACCACGACAGCGCCGCGGTGGGCAGCGCCAACCTGGACAACCGCTCGTTCCGCCTGAATTTCGAGATCATGGTGATCACCGTCGACGAAGGCTTCGCCCGCGACGTGGAAGCCATGCTGGAAGAGGACTTCGCCCAGTCGGTGGAGATGACCCTGGACGACCGCAGGCGCGTGCACCGGCTGCAGCAACTGGGGATGCGGGTGGCGCGGCTGGTGTCGCCGATTCTCTGAAGGCTCTGGTGCGGGCCATGTTCGCGAGCAAGCTCGCTCCTACAGGCTCATGGTGGGCTCGCACTTCGTAGGACCGAGGGGGACGCCTAGTCCTTGCTCGCGAATGCTTTTGCCGCACAAAAGAAAACGCCCGACTCACTCTCGTGAGCCGGGCGTTTCTTTCTCTAGCGCGAGGTCATCAGGCTGGCGCGGAGGAGCGGATCAGGTGATCGAAGGCGGAAAGCGACGCCTTGGCGCCTTCGCCGACCGCGATCACGATCTGCTTGTACGGTACGGTGGTCACGTCGCCGGCGGCGAAGATGCCGGGCAGCGAGGTTTCACCACGGGCATCGACGATGATCTCGCCACGCGGGCTCAGCTCGATGGTGCCCTTGAGCCATTCGCTGTTGGGCAGCAGGCCGATCTGCACGAAGATGCCTTCCAGCTCGATGGACTTGAACTCTTCCGAGTTGCGGTCCTTGTAGACCAGGCCGGTGACCTTCTGGCCATCGCCTTTCACTTCGCTGGTCAGCGCGCTGGTGATCACGTCCACGTTCGGCAGGCTGAACAGCTTGCGCTGCAGCACGGCATCGGCGCGCAGCTTGCTGTCGAACTCCAGCAGGGTCACGTGGGACACGATACCGGCCAGGTCGATGGCCGCTTCGACGCCGGAGTTGCCGCCGCCGATCACCGCCACGCGCTTGCCCTTGAACAGCGGGCCGTCGCAGTGCGGGCAGAAGCACACGCCCTTGGCCTTGTACTCCTTCTCGCCCGGCACGCCCATTTCACGCCAGCGGGCGCCGGTGGCCAGGATCACGGACTTGGCCTTCAGGCTGCCGCCGCCCTCGAACTGCACTTCGTGCAGGCCGCCGACGCTCTTGGCTGGAATCAGCGCGCTGGCGCGCTGCAGGTTCATGATGTCGACTTCGTAGTGCTTGACGTGCTCTTCGAGCTGGCGAGCCAGTTTCGGACCTTCGGTCTCGGTCACCGAGATAAAGTTCTCGATGGCCATGGTGTCCAGCACCTGGCCGCCGAAACGCTCGGCGGCAACGCCGGTGCGGATGCCCTTGCGGGCGGCGTAGATGGCAGCCGCAGCGCCGGCCGGGCCACCGCCGACGACCAGTACGTCGAACTCTTCCTTGGCCGACAGCTTCTCGGCTTCGCGGGCAGCGGCGCCGGTGTCGATCTTGGCGAGGATTTCTTCCACGCCCATGCGGCCCTGGCTGAACACTTCGCCGTTCAGGTAGATGCTCGGCACCGACATGATCTGGCGCTGCTCGACTTCATCCTGGAACAGCGCGCCGTCGATGGCGACGTGGCGGATGTTCGGGTTGAGCACGGCCATCAGGTTCAGCGCCTGCACCACGTCCGGGCAGTTCTGGCAGGACAGCGAGAAGTAGGTTTCGAACTCGAACTTGCCCTGCACACCCTTGACCTGCTCGATCACATCGGCCTCGAGCTTGGACGGGTGGCCGCCGACCTGCAGCAGCGCCAGCACCAGGGAAGTGAATTCGTGGCCCATGGGGATACCGGCGAAAGTCAGGCCGATGTTCGCCCCCGGGCGGTTCAGCGAGAACGACGGCTTGCGGGCATCGCTGCCATCTTCTCGCAGGGTGATCTTGTCGGTCAGGCCGACGATGTCGTGCAGCAGTTCGCTCAGTTCGCGGGATTTGTCGCTGTCATCGAGGGAAGCGACGATCTCGAACGGCTGCTGAACCTTTTCCAGGTAGGCCTTCAACTGGGTTTTAAGAGTGGCGTCCAACATGATCCAGATCCTCGGAATTTGAGCAAAGGGGTTCCCCGGCGAGCCTTCTGGCCCACCCTACGCACGCTTTTGGCTTTAGGCAGGGAGGATGCCGGTAGGCATCCTCGGGGTACTGCAAAACGGTGGGGGAAGCGCTGTGGGCGGGCGCCCGGTGGTTGCGCGGCAGGAGCTGCCGCGCAACCGCTTCCCGGCCGTTCTTAGATCTTGCCGACCAGGTCCAGGGAAGGAGCCAGGGTCTTCTCGCCTTCTTTCCACTTGGCCGGGCAGACTTCGCCCGGGTGAGCGGCGGTGTACTGGGCAGCTTTCAGCTTGCGCAGGGTCTCGCCGACGTCACGAGCGATCTCGTTGGAGTGGATTTCGACGGTCTTGATCACGCCTTCCGGGTTGATCACGAAGGTGCCGCGCAGGGCCAGGCCTTCTTCCGGGATGTGCACGCCGAAAGCGTTGGTCAGCTGGTGGGTCGGGTCGCCGATCAGCGGGAACTGAGCCTTGCCAACAGCCGGGGAGGTTTCGTGCCACACCTTGTGGGAGAAGTGGGTGTCGGTGGTCACGATGTAAACCTCGGTACCAGCGTCACGGAACGCAGCGTAGTTGTTGGCGGCGTCTTCGATCTCGGTCGGGCAGTTGAAGGTGAAGGCTGCCGGCATGAAGATCAGTACCGACCACTTGCCCTTCAGGGACTGCTCGGTGACTTCGATGAACTTGCCATTGTGGAAAGCGTTGACCTTGAACGGTTGGACTTGGGTGTTGATCAGGTTCATTAGGCAATTCCTCGTAGAGAGTTGTCGTTTAATCGAGTGGGTCGATCGTTAGAAATTCGACAGGTAGAAGATTATCGTCTGATGACAAAAAAGGCCCATTGATTTAGGGCATTAGGAATATTGAGTATTTCTATGAGGGTAGCTATAAAAGGAAGAAGTTTCCTATCAAGCGAACCGCGGGATCCTACACCTGAATACCCGCTTCAAGGGCTCTGCCTGGCGGCCTCAAGCCCTCCCCCCTGAGTCCGGCGGCTGGCGCCGGTCTTCA
The DNA here is from genome assembly GCF_001672555.2 of Pseudomonas sp. AU11447. Taxonomy (NCBI): domain Bacteria; kingdom Pseudomonadati; phylum Pseudomonadota; class Gammaproteobacteria; order Pseudomonadales; family Pseudomonadaceae; genus Pseudomonas; species Pseudomonas sp. AU11447. The sequence continues at coordinate 312,168 of NZ_LZDG02000089.1, forward strand.
CACCTTGGCGCGAAAGCCGCTCCAGGGCAACGGCAAACGCGACGTACGGTGCCTCGCCCTACCTTGCCAGCCCCTGCTTTTTTGCCCTGCCCGCCCGCGCGCCTATGCTTGTTTGCGTGGGCCGCTAACGCAGGGTTCTCGCCCGTTCCGGTCAGCCTTCGCGAAGCGGCACGCCGCACGCATGACGACGAGGACTCCCGATGATCCAGTTCCTGCTCGGCGAAGAAGCAGTCCAGGCCGACGGATTCGCGCCCGAGACCAGCCTGCTCGACTACCTGCGCATCTACCGCGCCCGCACCGGCACCAAGGAGGGCTGCGCCTCGGGCGACTGCGGCGCCTGCACCGTGGTGCTCGCCGAGCCCGAGGGCGAAGCCCTGCGCTACCGTGCGGTGAACGCCTGCATCACGTTGCTGGGGGCGGTCCACGGACGCCAGGTGCTGACCGTTGAGCACCTGGGCGAACCCGGCGCGCTGCACTCGGTTCAACAGGCCATGGTCGATTGCCACGGCTCGCAGTGCGGCTTCTGCACACCCGGCATCGTCATGTCGCTGTTCGCCTGGCGCCATTCACCCCCGCCACATAACCGCGAGACGGCGCTGACGGCACTTTCGGGCAACCTGTGCCGCTGCACCGGCTACCGGCCGATCCTCGATGCTGCCGCGCAGATCGCCGGGCAGCCGTGCCTGGACAGCTTCGAGCAGAACAGTACCCTGACGGTCGCCCGCCTGCGGGACATCTCCACAGCCGGTGCCCTTTGCGAAGGCTCGGCGCAGGCCTGGTTGCCCGGTTCGCTGGACGAATTGGACGACTTGCTTCAGCGTCACCCGCAGGCGCGGCTGATCGCCGGCGGCACTGACCTGGCGCTTGAAGCGACGCAGAACCTTAAAGCCTTCCCGGCGCTGATCCACCTCGACCGCGTCGACGAGCTGCAACGCCTGGAACGCCATGCCGACCACCTGCTGATCGGTGCCGCGCGCCCCTATGCCGACTGCCTCGCTGCACTGGACGAATTCCCCGGCGTGATCGCCTTGCTGGAACGCCTCGGCTCCCTGCAGATCCGCCAGCGCGGCACCCTGGGCGGCAACATCGCCAACGCCTCGCCCATCGGCGACATGCCACCGGTATTGCTGGCCCTGGATGCGACGTTGCGCCTGCGCCAGTCGGGAGCCGTGCGCGAGGTCCCTGTCGATGGATTCTTCACCGGCTATCGCAAGACCGTCCTGCAGCCCGGCGAGTACATCGAAGCGGTGCTGATCCCGCGTCTGGGCAGCCACCAGCGGTTCCGTGTCGACAAGGTGTCCAAACGCCGCGACGACGACATTTCCGCCGTGTGCATGGCGCTGCGACTGGACCTCGATGACAACGCCATCGTCACCGACGTGCGCCTCGCCTGCGGCGGTATGGCGGCCACGCCCCTGCGCGGCCTGCGGACTGAAGCGGCGCTGCGCGGCAAGTCATTCGACGCGGCGGCCATCGCTGCGGCGCAGGCCGCGATCCCGGAGGATTTCCAGCCCATCGACGACCTGCGCGCCAGCGCCGCCTATCGCCTGAAGGTGGCGCAGAACCTGCTGCAGCGCGCACTACTGGAATTGTCCGACAATGCCGCGGAGGTGCGCCATGCGTAGCCTGCCACCGCTGGCCAGCAATGGCGTCGCGATCGCCATCCACAGCGCGGGCAAGCCCCGTGAACACGACAGCGCAGCGCTGCACGTCAGCGGCACCGCGCGCTACGTGGACGACCTGAAAGAGCCGCGCGACCTGCTGCACGCCGCCGTCGGTATCACGGAAATCGCCTGCGGCGCCGTTCTTTCCCTCGACCTCGACGCGGTGCGAAGCGCCCCCGGCGTAGTGGCCGTGCTGACCCTGGACGACGTGCCCGGCCACACCGATATCGGCCCGGTGTTCCCCGGCGACCCGTTGCTGGCCGGCGAGCGGGTGAAGTACCACGGGCAGGCACTGTTCGCCGTCGCGGCGCACAGCCTGATCCAGGCACGCCGGGCGGTACGCCTGGCGAAGGTCGGATACGCGCCGGAAGACCCGCTGATCGATCCGCTCAAGGCAAAGGCCGAGGAACGCTTCGTACGCCCGCCGCACCACATGCGCCGGGGCGATGCGCAAACGGCGCTGGAGAAAGCCCCGCACCTGCTGGAAGCCCGCCAGTTCATCGGCGGCCAGGAGCATTTCTACCTCGAAGGCCAGGCTTCGCTGGCGCTGCCCGGCGACGACGGCGGCATGCTGGTGCACACGTCCAGCCAGCACCCCAGCGAAGTACAGAAACTGGTGGCCGAAGTGCTGGCGATCCCGTTGGCCAAGGTCACCGTGGAAGTGCGCCGCATGGGCGGCGGTTTCGGCGGCAAGGAAACCCAGGCCGCGCCCTTCGCCTGCCTCGCTGCGCTGCTCGCACGCAAGACCGGGCAAGCCGTGAAGCTGCGCCTGCCACGCGCCGACGACATGCGCCTGACCGGCAAGCGCCACCCCTTCCACAACCGCTACCGCGTCGGCTTCGACGATGAGGGCCGGTTGCTCGCCGCGCAACTGGAAGTGGTGGGCGACTGCGGCCATTCGCCGGACCTCTCCGACGCCATCGTCGACCGCGCGATGTTCCACGCCGACAACGCCTACTTCATCCCCGACGTGGCCATCTCCGGCTACCGCAGCTTCACCAACATCGTCTCGCACACCGCCTTTCGCGGCTTCGGCGGGCCGCAGGGGATGATGGTCATCGAGCGCGCCATGGACGACATCGCCCGCGCGGTGGGCAAGGACCCGCTCGACGTGCGCAAACTCAACCTCTACGGCGGAATGGGGCGCGAGCTGACGCCCTACCACCAGAAGGTCGAGCACAACCTGCTGGGCGAGCTGATCGCGCGCCTGGAAACGAGCAGTGACTACGCCGCGCGCCGCTCGGCGATCCATGACTTCAACGCGCGGAGCCCAGTGCTGAAGAAAGGCCTCGCCCTGACACCAGTGAAATTCGGCATCTCCTTCACCGCGCAGCACCTGAACCAGGCCGGCGCGCTGATCCACCTCTACACCGACGGCAGCATCCATCTGAACCACGGCGGCACCGAGATGGGCCAGGGCCTGAACACCAAGGTCGCGCAGATCGTCGCCGAGGAATTCCAGGTGCCGCTGGAGCGCGTGGTGATCACCGCCACGCGCACTGACAAGGTGCCGAACACCTCGCCCACTGCCGCCTCCAGCGGCACCGACCTGAACGGCATGGCCGCCCGCGATGCGGCGCGTACGCTGAAGAAACGGCTGGTCGACTTCCTTGCCGAACGCGACGAGGTGAAGCCGCAGGAAGTACGTTTCGAACACGGCGGCATAACGGTGGGAACCCGGCACCTCGACTTCGTCGAGGCCATCCAGGCTGCCTACTTCGCGCGCATCCAGCTTTCCGCCACCGGTTTCTACCGCACGCCGAAAATCTTCTACGACCGCGAGAAGGGCCAGGGCCATCCGTTCTTCTACTTCGCTTACGGCGCGGCGGTGTCCGAGGTGGAAGTGGACACGCTGACCGGCGAGTACCGCGTACTGCGCGTGGACATCCTCCATGACGTCGGCCGCAGCGTTAACCCGGCCATCGACATCGGCCAGATCGAGGGCGGCTTCATCCAGGGCATGGGCTGGCTGACCACCGAGGAGCTGCGCTGGGATGACGCGGGCAAGCTGCTCACGGTGGGGCCGGCGACCTACAAGATCCCAGCGGTGAGCGACACGCCAGAAGACTTCCGCGTGGCACTGTTCGAGCGCCCCAACGAGGAGGACAGCGTGTACCTGTCCAAGGCCGTGGGCGAGCCGCCGTTCATGCTGGCGATCTCGGTGTGGTCGGCACTGCGCGATGCCATCGCCAGCCTCGCGGATTACCGCCTGAGCCCCGACCTGGATACGCCGGCGACACCGGAGCGGGTGCTCTGGGCCTGCGAGGCGATGCGCCAGGAGAACGGAGCATGACCCGAACCTGGATGGACGCCATCGCCCGCCTGCGCGACAGCGCCGAGGGCTACGTGCTGATCACCGTGGTCGGCGTGCAGGGCTCCACGCCCCGCGAGTCCGGCAGCAAGATGCTGGTCACCGCCGGGGAAATCTTCGACACCATCGGCGGCGGTCACCTGGAGTTCGCTGCCATCGAGCACGCCCGCCAGTTGCTGCTGGCCGGCAAGGATCGCCAGGCGCTGGAACACTTCCCCCTCGGCGCGCGGCTGGGCCAGTGCTGTGGCGGGCGCGCCAGCCTGCTGTTCGAGTGTTTTGCCGCGCGTGGGCCACAGGTGGTGCTGTTCGGTGCGGGGCACGTCGGCCGCGCCCTCGCGCCGCTGCTGGCAGGTTTGCCGTTGCGCCTGGAATGGGTGGACAGCCGCGCGGCGGAGTTTCCCCAGTCCGTCCCCGAGGGCGTGCGCATGCGCCTGCTGGAAGAGCCGGAAGACGCCGTGCACGAAGCGCCACCGGGCAGTTACTTCCTGGTCATGACCCACAACCATCCGCTGGACTACGCCATTGCCGAAGCCGTCCTCAAGCGCGGCGACGCCGGCTTTCTCGGCATGATCGGCTCGCGCACCAAGGCGCGGCGCTTCCAGATGAGGCTGGAGCAGCATGGTTATCCACAGCAGGTGATCGAGCAGATGCATTGCCCCATCGGCCTCTCCGAAGTACCCGGCAAGCGCCCGCTGGAAGTGGCCATCTCGGTCGCCGCCCAGGTCATCGCCCGCTATCACCAGGACGCCCCCGCCCGGCAGACGCGTGACGGCGTGGAATGGGCCGCGCTGTGTAGCGAAGATGCGTGCAATGACACGCCAGCGGGCGCAAAAACCTGACCAGTGGGACAACAGTTTTTCCCGCTACCGCCGATACACTCAACGACCCCGTCTCTTCGCCCGCCGCCCGGCGGGCGTTTCGTTGTGCGTTCGGAGGAAAACAAGAAAATGCGCCTGCGAAGTATCCAGACCCAGCTCATCCTCAGCATGGGCGCCGCCCTGCTCATCAGCCTGCTCATCGTCCTCGGCCTGTATGCCGTGCTGGTCAACCGCCTCAGCGAGCGCTACCTGCTCGAACAGGCGCTGCCCGCGAGCATCCAGGCGATTGCCAATGACTTCGAGAAGCGCCTCACCGGCCCCATCACCGCAGCGGCCGGCATCGCCGACAACACCCTGGTGCAGGACTGGCTGGCCGCCGGCGAAAGCCCCGCGCAACTGGCCGAGTTCACCCGCTACCTGGGCGGCATCCGCGCCTCGCAGAAGGCCTTCTCCGCGCTGATCACCTCCAACACCAGCGGCGCCTACTACAGCGACAAGGGCAAGGAACGCACGCTGAGCCGCAGCGAGCCGAAGGACAGCTGGTACTTCCAGTTCATCGACAGCGGCAAGCCGCGCATGTGGAACATCGACACCGACGGCAGCACCGGCGAACTGGCGCTGTTCATCGACCAGCGTGTGGAGCGCGACGGCAAGCTGCTCGGCATCGCCGGCCTGGGCCTGGAGATGCGCGAACTGTCGACGCTGATCAGCGACTTCCGCTTCGGCCAATCCGGGCGCGTGTACCTGGTGAAGAACGACGGCCAGGTGCAGATTCATCCCGACGCCACGCTGCCCAAAGGGCGCAGCCTGGGCGACCTGATCGGGCCCGGCGCGGCGAGCGCACTGCTCGGCCAGCAGGGTTTCCACAGCGCTCGCTTCGAACGCAACGGCGAGGCCTACCTCGCCGCCAGCCTGCCGCTGCATGACCTGGGCTGGACCCTGGTGAGCGAAGTGCCGGAGGCGGAAATCTATGCCGACGCCCGCGAGGCGCTGGCCTTCTCCGGCCTCGCCGGAGCAGTGGTCGCCCTGCTCTGCCTGGCGCTGGTGGTACTCATGGCGCGCAGCCTCGCCAGGCCGATCCGCCAGGTGACCAGTGCGCTGCTGGAGATCGGCGGTGGCGGCGGTGATCTCACCCGCCGCCTGGACGACAGCCGCGCGGACGAACTGGGCGACCTGGCGCGCGGCTTCAACCGCTTCCTCGAAGGCCAGCGCGCGCTGATCAGTGCCGTGCTCGGCACCAGCCAGCAACTGCTGCGCACCGTCGGCGAAGTGGCGCAGGTGGTGGACAACACCGCCGACCGTGCCGGCCGCCAGCAGGAAATGACCGACATGGTCGCCACGGCAGTGAACGAGATGGGCAGCACGGTGCAGGAAATCGCCCGCAACGCCGAGCAGGCGGCCAGCGCATCGCAGCAGGCGCGCGACGAAGCCGGCGAAGCGCGGCGCGTGGTCGGCGGCTCGCTGCAGGTCGGCCAGCGCATGTCCGGGGAGATCGGCGAGGCGGCCGGCGCGGTAGGCGAACTGGCCGGGCAGGTGGCGAGCATCGACCAGGTGCTGGCAGTGATCCGCGGCGTCTCCGAGCAGACCAACCTGCTTGCCCTCAACGCCGCCATCGAGGCGGCGCGCGCCGGCGAACTGGGCCGTGGCTTCGCCGTGGTCGCCGATGAGGTACGCACGCTGGCCAGCCGAACCCAGGGCTCCACCGACGAAATCCTCACGATCATCCAGCGCCTGAAGGGCGGCGCGGAGGCCGCAGTGCGCTCGATGCAATCCAGCCAGCAGACCACCGGGCAGAGCCTGGCGGCCAGCGAACAGGCCGGCGCTTCCCTGGGCGCCATCGCCGACCAGGTGGAGCGCATCAGCGACATCAACCACCAGGTCGCCACGGCCACCGAGGAGCAGTCGGCGGTGACCGAAGAGATCAATCGCAACGTGCAGGGCATCGCCGATCTCGCCCACGCCACCACCCGCGAAGTGCAGCATGGCCGCGAGCAATGCCGCGAGCTGCGCACCCTGGCCGACGACCTGACGCGGCAGATGGCGCAGTTCCGTCTTTGAAGACGCTGGCGCCGGCAATATGCCGGCGCCTTTTCCCCAGAGTTACCCACAGATTTTCAAAGCGAAGCGGCAGGCTTTCCGCCATGGCTGGCGGTGGATGACGACCGATCAGCGCACGACATGTCTCAAAGACGAGACACCTTGCCCACATGTTGCCCACAGATTGTCCAGAGACTTGCCCCCAACCTGTCGGGTGCCGTCCGCCCATCCAGCCAAAAGCCCGGGCCCAGGCCCCGCAAGCCCTGCATCAATCCAGTGAATAATTTACCGAATGGTCAGGAGTGATCCCAAGCGGCGTTCCCGGCGCAATTCATCCACAACTTTCCCACAGCTTGTTCATATTTTGCTCAACAGGCTGGCAACGAATTGCTCAGAAAATGAGCGATGCCCTGCAGCCTCCGGACGACGTAGGCAGGAGCCGACCAGCCACAGGTTATCCACAGGTGGTTCCACGGGGATTGGGGAGAAGAATCAGGCGTCCAGCAAGCGCGCCTGGATGCGACCGCGGCTGAGGTCGCCGAGCAGCTTCTGCAACGGCTCGATCTGCGTGGTCGGCAGGACCGCCGTCACCTGCACGCCCTCGCCACCGAAGGATTCGCCCTCGATGCTGGCACCGAGCGCAAGGATTCGCGCCTTGAACAGCGCGTGCTCGGCAAAGGTGCAATCGAAGGCCACTCGCCTGCTGGGCACCAGTTCGATCCGCTCGGCGTCCTGCAGGCATTTCGCTGCGCAGCCCCCATAGGCGCGGGCCAGGCCGCCGGTACCGAGCTTGATGCCGCCGAACCAGCGGCTGACCACGACAACTACGCGGTCCATGTCCTGCCCCTCGATGGCCACCAGCATGGGCCGGCCGGCGGTGCCGCCGGGCTCACCGTCGTCGCTGAAGCGGTACTGGTTGCCCAGCTTCCACGCCCAGCAGTTGTGCCCGGCGCTGGCGTCCCGGTGCGCGGCGAGGAAGGCCTGGGCCTCGGCCTCGCTGGCAATCGGTGCGGCCACGCACTGGAAGCGGCTCTTGCGGATGTCTTCTTCGTAGCGGGCGAGGCCGGCCAGGGTGAAACTCATGCGGAGGTCGACGGCGGCGTCAGCCCGCAACCCTTGAGGATGATGCGGATGAGGTTGTCGCTGGCGTCGCTGAAATCCTGCCTGGACATGCGCTTGCGACCGGTGACGAAACCGATCTGGGTGGCGAAGTCGGCGTAGTGCTGGGTGCTGCTCCAGATCAGGAAGATCAGGTTCACCGGGTCTACGGCGTCCATCTTGCCGGCCTCGATCCAGGCCTGGAACACCGCGGCGCGGCCAGCGAACCAGGTGCGGTAGTCCTGGCTGAAGTGTTCGGAGAGGCATTCGCCACCACTGATGATCTCCATGGCGAACACCCGCGAGGCCTGCGGGTAGCGGCGGGAGAACTCCATCTTGGCGCGGATGTAGGTCGCCAGCGCAACCGCTGGATCATCATCCACCGTGAGGTGGTTGAAGGTGCTGTCCCACAGCTCGAGGATGTTGCTCAGCACCGCCACATACAGCCCCAGCTTGTTGCTGAAGTAGTAATGCAGGTTGGCCTTGGGCAGGCCGACGCGCTGGGCGATGGTGTTCATGCTGGTGCCCTTGAAGCCGTGGCGGGCGAACTCCTCCTCGGCGGCGGCGAGGATGGCTTCCTCGTTCTTCTGGCGAATGCGGCCAGCGGGCTTCTCGCCGTTGGGCGCGGTATGGGCGGGTACCTGGAGGGTCATGCGGGATATCCGTGCATTGAGCGGTGGCGCTGCATGGATAACCCAGGCGGGTAGCGGGATTCAAGCAAAAGCAAGGAAAAAGCTGGGAACCGGCACCTGCGCGGCAACCGGCTCCAGCCTTCCGGAGACAACGCCCTCGGCGTAGACCGAGGGGCGTCGACGTTACCGGGTAGTGCCGGTGGTACCGGACGAGCCGTGGTGGCCACCACCGCCGTGGTTGCCAACGGCAGCGCCGACCGCGACGATCGCCGCGCCAATGCCAACGGCAGCGCCTACAGACAGCTCACCGTAAAGCGGACGGGCGAGGCCCAGGCCGGCACAACCATCGGGTACGGTGGCGGCAGCCACCCCACGCTCCCTGGAGTCCTGTTCATCCTGGCGAGCGACGTCCTGGTCATCCTTCGTGCCGCCACCCCAGAGGGGTTGGCACTCACCCGCGGCGACCACAGCCTTTTCTTCCCGCTCCGGCTCCTCTGGTGCTACAGGCTCTGCACGCGTTACTACATCCTGATAGAAGCCTCCCGCATGAGTCCTATCGTGGACCTCAGTGGGTTGAATGCTCTCGTGTCCGAGCGGCGCAGCCAGCACGGGGGTGCACATGCTCGCAACAATGGTCGCGATCAACAATTTCTTCATGGCTCACATCTCCTAGGTGAAGCGAAAGAGATGCAAAGCTAGAGGCTGGCGGAGGCGCGACCAATTGGTCGCTAGCCGGATTAAGCGTCGGCCATTTCCGAAAAATTTGCAGACATTGGAATGCAGCGCACGAAACCGATGTAAGCGCCCCAGAAAGACCGACCCCGCCAGGCGGCGGGGTCAGTCGGAACATCAGAAGTGGTACTTGACCAGTGCGCTGACGGTGTTCTGGTCGGTGGTGAAGAACTGCGAGTCCTTGATGCCGTACTTGTCGGACCAGTAGTCGTACTCGATACCGACGTACAGGTGCTTGGCCTCGTAACCCATGGCCTTGCCCAGGTCGTACTTCACCTGCGGGTTGAAGTGCAGGTTGGCGTGGTAGTCCGACTGATTGCGCTCGCTGGAGCTGGCGCTCTTGTTGTTCACGACCCAGTCCATGAAACCGTCGAACAGGATGTCGGAGTTGCCCACCGGGATGGTGATGGCCCAGGCCGGGGTGATCTGCCAGGCGCCGGACGGCACACGGTTGCCGTCGGGCTTGCGGTAGTAGAAGTTCAGCTGGAAGTAATCGAAGCCCGGCAGCGCCAGGTCGAAGCCCGGGCCGAGCAGATAGGACTCGACGTCGCCTTCGCCGAACTCGTAGGTGCTGGCCAGGAGCACGTCCTTGATCGGGCCGAAGGACAGGTCGGTGCCGGTGATCTTGCCGAACGACAGGCGCGGGCTGAACTCACCGTAGTAGGTGTTCTTGCCGTTGGTGGCGCTTTCCTTGCCGTTGTAGTTGATCTGGTCGACGAAGAACCAGATGTCACCCCAGGTCCAGGCGCTCGCGCTCTCGAAGGTGAAGGTCTGCTGGATCGGCGGGTCTACCTTGAAGTTCTTGCCCCACAGGTAGGTCAGGCTTTCGTTGTGCCAGATCAGCGGGCCGTCATTGGATGCCGGAGCCGGGGTCAGGTCTTCACCGCCAGCCATGGCCTGCCCGGCCGCGAGCAGCCCGCCGGCGAGCAGCAGGGATGCGAGAGTGCGAGTCATGCGTTGCTCCTAATCAGTGCAGTCGTGTTGCGTTTTTTAATTGTCGGTGGAACCTGTCCGGTCGGTCAGGCCTGGCGAGGAAAAGCAAGATTGGAGCCAATCCTGACCAGATGTTCCATTTTTATGACGAACCCCTCGGGATCCGCTCCTTTGGCAGAGAAGACGCGGGTGCACGGGCCGGGCCATTTCTTGACTCACAGGACAACTTCGCCTGATTGAAGGGCATCGCGCCATCGGGAAGCACAGGAATGGCAACCGCCATCCGGAAGATTGGATACATGACAAACCTGTGTTGAAACGAATCAACACAAATTGTGTATACAACTCCCTTGTGGGAAATCTACCCAACAGCCGTCGGAATACACCACGCGTTTTTCCGGGCGCGGATGATGCCAGACAAGGGCGGTGACTACACCTGTCAGGTTGACTCGGGCCGCCGGGCGGTCGCGCTTTGCGGCGCTGCCGGAGACCATGGGCACAGCGGTTTCCCGGCACTGCCAAGGGCCACGCTTGAGGCTCCAGGGCAGGCCTGCCAGACTTTGGCCATCAGCGACACTTTCCGAAGATGTACCGATGAAGGGACAACCCCCCGAGCTGCAACGCCTGATTCCAGTGCTCGACCGCCTGCCGCGGCCGGTCTACGCGCGGGCCGAGCGGCTACGCGCAGGCTCCTGGACCAGCCGGCACCACCACGCGTGGGTGCAGCTGTCCTATGCCATCACCGGCGTACTGGGCGTACACACCGCCGAGGGCAGCTTCTTCGCCCCGCCGCAGCGGGCCATCTGGATTCCGGCCTTCCTCGACCATGAGGTGGTGACCTCGACCCAGGCGGAAATGCGCAGCCTGTACATCCGCGACGACGCCTGCCGCTGGGCCCCGGACCGCTGCCGGGTACTGGAGGTCACGCCGCTGGCGCGCGAGCTGATCAAGAGCTTCTGCGAGCTGCCGGTGGATTATCCACAAGGCGACAGCGCCGAATCGCGGCTGGTGGAAGTGCTACTGGACCAGTTGCGCGATCTGCCGGAGGTCGCCTTCTCCCTGCCGATGCCGCAGGAGGGACGGCTGCTGCAGTTGTGCCAGACGCTGATCGACCACCCCACCGACAGCCACACCCTGGGTGACTGGGCGCAGCGCATCGGCACGTCGGAGAAAACCCTGTCGCGGCTGTTCCAGCGTGAGACCGGCATGACCTTCCGCCTGTGGCGCCAGCGCCAGCGTCTGCTCGCCTCCCTCGGCTCGCTGGAGGCGGGCGACAGCGTCACGGCGGCGGCGCTGGATTGCGGCTACGACTCCACCTCGGCCTATATCGCCTCGTTCAAGGGGTTGTTCGGCTTTACGCCGGGGGATTTGTTCCGCCAGCGGTGACCGTGCCAGCGGGTGGCGATCGCGGACGAAGTCCGCTCCTACCCCAAGCCAGTCCCCGCGTGGGTGCGGACGCCGTCCGCGACTGGCTGAACCCCGCACCACCGTCTCTGGTGTAGGAGCGAGCTTGCTCGCGAATCGCCCAACCTCGGTGTCGCCGGAAATTCGTTCGCGAGCAAGCTCGCTCCTACAGGTACATGCATCGGCGGATTTCCGCTCAACACCCTCGCCAATCGGCGCCGCTTCGCCTGCCGCCGCCACCCCATGAATCGATAAAACCCTAGTGCCACGTGGCTTTCGCGCCTTGGCACGGTGCCTGCTATCGCCCTCGGCACTGCGCCGCCCTCGCGGCGCGCCGGCGTGACGTAACCCGTAGTCCGCACGCCTGACGACAACAACGACAAGAGGAACACCCATGGATAGCGCAAGCGCCGTCTCCGCTTCTGCCGCACCCCGCACGACTTCCCAGCGAATCAAGTCGATCTTCAGTGGCTCGGTCGGCAACCTGGTCGAGTGGTACGACTGGTACGTCTACGCCGCCTTCTCGCTGTACTTCGCCAAGGCATTCTTCCCCCAGGGCGACATGACCGCCCAGTTGCTGAACACCGCCGCGATCTTCGCCGTGGGCTTCCTGATGCGCCCGATCGGCGGCTGGCTGATGGGCATCTATGCCGACCGCAAAGGCCGCAAGGCCGCCCTGCTGGCCTCGGTCCTGCTGATGTGCTTCGGCTCGCTGATCATCGCCCTGACCCCCAGCTATGAAACCATCGGCGTCGGCGCACCGATCCTGCTGGTGCTCGCGCGCCTGCTGCAGGGCCTCTCGGTCGGCGGCGAATACGGCACTTCCGCGACCTACCTGAGCGAGATGGCCAACAAGGAGCAGCGCGGCTTCTTCTCCAGCTTCCAGTACGTGACCCTGATCTCCGGCCAGCTCATCGCCCTGGCGGTACTGATCGTGCTGCAGCAGACCCTGACCGTCGAGCAGCTGGAAAGCTGGGGCTGGCGTATTCCGTTCTTCATCGGCGCGCTGTGCGCGGTCGTAGCCATGTTCCTGCGTCGCGGCATGGAAGAGACCGAATCCTTCAGCACCAAGAAGGACGAGCCCAAGGAAAGCCTGATCCGCACCCTGTTCCGCCATCCCAAGGAAGTCCTGACCGTGGTCGGCCTGACCATGGGCGGTACGCTGGCCTTCTACACCTACACCACGTACATGCAGAAGTACCTGGTGAACACCGTGGGCATGAGCAAGAACGACTCGACCATGATCTCGGCGGCCACACTGTTCCTGTTCATGCTGCTGCAGCCCATCGTCGGCGCGCTGTCGGACAAGATCGGCCGTCGCCCGATCCTGATCGCCTTCGGCGTGCTGGGCACCGTGTTCACCTACCCGATCCTCAGCACCCTGCACACCATCGACACCTGGTGGGGCGCGTTCTTCCTGATCATGGCCGCGCTGGTCATCGTCAGCGGCTACACCTCGATCAACGCCGTGGTGAAGGCCGAGCTGTTCCCCACCGAAATCCGCGCCCTGGGCGTGGGCCTGCCGTACGCACTGACCGTGTCCATCTTCGGCGGCACCGCCGAGTACGTGGCGCTGTGGTTCAAGAGCGTCGGCATGGAGAGCGGCTTCTACTGGTACGTCACCGCGTGCATCGCCTGCTCGCTGCTGGTCTACGTGACCATGAAGGACACCCAGAAGCACTCGAAGATCACCACCGACTGATTGGGCTCCTTGCCCAGGCCCCGGCGCACACTCGCCGGGGCTTTTTATCCACAAGGCCCGGCGCATGCCGGGCCTTGTCGTTTCTACGGTGACGCGCGACGCTGCGCTATCCTCGCCAGCGTCACGGTCGCGTAGCCAATCCCATGAGCCCTTCCCCCTTTCCCGCCGGCACGTTGAGCGCGCGCGCTCTGCGCGGAGCCCTCAGCGGGCCATTCGATCTCGACCTGGAACCCGGCCACTGCACGGTGCTCAGCGGCCCTTCGGGGGTCGGCAAGAGCCTGCTGCTGCGCCTGCTTGCCGACCTCGACCCGAACCAGGGCGAGGTCAGCCTCGGCGGGGTGAACCGCGAGAGCCAGCCGGCCCATGTCTGGCGCCGCTGGGTGACCTATGTGCCGGCCGAATCCGGCTGGTGGGAAGACGACGTTGCCGCGCACTTCAGCGACCTCGACGGCGCCCGCCGGCTGCTCCCGCAGCTCAATCTCGACCCGGCGCGGCTGCAGGCGCAGGTCGCGCATCTGTCCACCGGCGAACGGCAGCGCCTGGCCCTGCTGCGCGCCCTGCTGCAACGCCCGCATTTCCTGCTGCTGGACGAGCCCACCGCCGCGCTGGATCCGGACAATCGCGAGCATGTCGAACGCCTGTTGCTGGCGGCCAAGGCGCAGGGCATGGGCCTGCTGGTGGTGACCCACGATGCCGAACAGGCGCGGCGCCTCGGCGAGCGGCAACTGCACCTGGACCACGACGGACTGACGGAGCTGCGCCCATGACGCCGCTGCAATTGAGCGTTCCGGAGCTGGCCCTGGCAGGGCTGCTGATCGTCGCGGCGGCGGCGCTGTCCTGGGCGCTGCGCCTGGGCTTGCAACGCACGCTGCTGATCTCCGCCGCGCGCCTGGTGGTGCAACTCGTGCTGGTGGGATTCTTCCTGCGCCAGGTGTTTGCACTGTCCTCGCCCTGGCTGACGGCGCTGGTAATCGCCGTGATGCTTGGCGCGGCGACCTTCGAGGTCGGTTCGCGGCAACGCCGGCAGCTGACCGGCCTCTGGCACCTGGGCATCGGCGGCAGCGCGGTCGGCATCGCCACCCTGGGCATCGCCCTGTTCGCCCTGGCCGGTAGCCTGCGGCCAACGCCGTGGTACGACGCGCGCCACGCCATTCCGCTGGTGGGCATCATCCTCGGCACGGCGATGAACGCCGCCAGCCTGGCGCTGAACCAGGTGTTCGCCAACGTCACCCGCGAGCGCGCGGCCATCGAGGCGCGCCTGGCCCTGGGCGCCGACCGCCACACCGCACTCAGCGGGCCAATCCGCCGCGCGCTCTACACCGGGCTGATTCCCACGCTGAACCAGATGGCCGCCGCCGGCATCATCACCCTGCCGGGCATCATGACCGGCCAGATCCTCGCCGGCATGGACCCACTGGATGCCGCGCGCTACCAGATCCTGCTGATGTTCCTGCTCGCCGGCGCGGGGTTCATCGCCGCACTGGGCGCGGTGTACCTGTCGCTGTGGCGGCTGACCGACCCGCGCGAGCGCCTGCGCCTGGATCGCCTGCGTGCCGACGACTGAGCGGCGCTGGCGTATGCTGGGCACCTTTCCCCGCCACAGGAGCCTGCCATGAGCACCCCGAAATCCGCCTTGATCATCGGCGCCTCGCGCGGCCTCGGCCTGGGCCTCGTGCGCGAGTTGCTGGACCGCGGCTGGGACGTCACCGCCACCGTGCGCGACGCCAACCAACCCGGCGAACTGGCCGCACTGCCGGTGCGTGTCGAGTCACTCCTGCTGGACGACGTGCACTCCCAGGACCGCCTCGCCGAAACCCTGGCCGGCACACGCTTCGATCTCATCTACATCAACGCCGGCATCTACGGTCCGCCGCACCAGTCGGCCATCGACGCCAATCTCGCCGATGTCGGCCAGCTGTTCATGGTCAACGCCATCGCCCCGCTGCGCCTGGCCGAACGCCTGCTGCCACGCCTGGACGGCGACAACGGCGTGCTGGCCTTCATGACCTCCGAACTGGGCAGCGTCGCCGGCAATGAATCCGGCGGCATGGCGCTGTACCGCGCGAGCAAGGCGGCGCTCAATTCGCTGACCCGCAGCTTCGTCGCCGAACTGGGCGAAACCGGCATCACCGTGCTCAACCTGCATCCGGGCTGGGTGCGCACCGACATGGGCGGCGAGTCCGCGCCGCTGGACGTGCAGACCAGCGTGAAAGGCCTTGCCGACCAGGTCGAAGGCCACGCCGGCCGTGGCGGCCAGTTCTACCTGGACTACCAGGGAACGACGATCGACTGGTGACGAGTCGCGCCGTGGGCGTTACCATGCGCCCACGCCTGACTCCAGAGTCAGCGAACCTGGATCAGCAGACAGGGTGAACACTGAGCTGGCTTCCCATGAACCCATGGAGCCGGCTCGAACGAACGGCTCCGTCCGTTTGGAGAATTCATCCATGTCTTCCCCGCGTCTCTGGCTGCGCAACCCGCTGGCCATCTTCACCGCTAATGATCAGGACGCCCGTGGCGGCATCGTCGTCCAGGACGGCCGCATCGTCGAACTGGTCGCTGCCGGCCGGCAGCCTTCGGCCCCCGTCCAGCAGACCTTCGACGCCAGCCAGCACGTGCTGACGCCCGGCCTGATCAACACCCACCACCACTTCTACCAGACCCTCACCCGCGCCTGGGCGCCGGTGGTGAACCAGCCGCTGTTCCCCTGGCTGAAGACCCTGTACCCGGTATGGGCGCGCCTGACTCCTGACCAGCTCGGCGTGGCCACCAAGGTCGCCCTGGCCGAACTGCTGCTCTCGGGCTGCACCACCGCCGCCGACCACCACTACCTGTTCCCCGACGGCCTCGAGCAGGCCATCGACGTGCAGGCCGGCGTGGTCCAGGAACTGGGCATGCGCGCCATGCTCACCCGTGGCTCCATGAGCCTGGGCGAAGCCGATGGCGGCCTGCCGCCGCAACAGACCGTGCAGAGCGCCGAAGACATTCTCGACGACAGCCAGCGGCTGATCCGCGAGTACCACCAGCGCGGCGAAGGCGCCCAGGTGCAGATCGCCCTGGCGCCCTGCTCGCCCTTCTCGGTCACCCCGGAAATCATGCGCGCCAGCGCCGAACTGGCTGAGCGAGAAGACGTGCGCCTGCACACCCACCTCGCCGAAACCCTGGATGAAGAGGACTTCTGCCTGCAGCGCTTCGGCCAGCGCACCGTGGATTACCTGGACAGCGTCGGCTGGCTCGGCCCGCGCACCTGGCTGGCCCACGGCATCCACTTCAACGATGAGGAAATCCAGCGCCTGGGCGCCGCCGGTACCGGCGTCTGCCACTGCCCCAGCTCGAACATGCGCCTGGCCTCGGGCATCTGCCCGACCGTGGCGCTGGAAGCCGCCGGCGCGCCGGTGGGCATCGGCGTGGACGGCTCGGCCTCCAACGACGCCTCCAACATGATCCTTGAAGCCCGCCAGGCCCTGTACATCCAGCGCCTGCGCTACGGCGCCGAGCAGATCACCCCGGAACGCGCGCTGGGCTGGGCCACCAAAGGCTCGGCCAAGCTCATCGGCCGCAGCGACATCGGCGAACTGGCCGTGGGCAAGCAGGCGGACCTTGCGCTGTTCAAGCTCGACGAACTGCGCTTCTCCGGCAGCCACGACCCGCTCTCCGCGCTGCTGCTGTGCGGCGCCGACAAGGCCGACCGGATCATGATCGGCGGCACCTGGCGCGTCGTCGACGGTGAGGTCGAAGGCCTCGACCTCAAGCGCCTGATCGCCGACCACACCCAGGCGGCGCGCAAGCTGCTCGGTACGCTGTAAATACCTTCCGCGCCCATACGAGCGGAGCCCCTCACCCTAACACTCTCCCGCAAGCGGGAGAGGGGACCGTTCGGTGCAGGGAGAACCTCCAGCGTCAGCCGGCACAATCTGCCCCCTCTCCCTATGGGAGAGGGTTGGGGTGAGGGCAAGCCCCGAGCGAATATCGGCTCGCCTGTAATCCGCTCTACCCAGCCTGCCGACAAGCTTCCTGACCGAAGACCATCACGTGGCTCCGGATGCCATTCCCGCGGGCACGTTTTGCCATCGAAAAATCGCTACAGCCCGCGCCACACAAGGGCTGCGCACTACCGCCCGTCGCCATCCAAACAGCCGCGACAAGCGGTCATTCACTGAAAACCCCTCTAGATCAAGGGTCTATCCCTTGCGACGGGAATATGCCGTCAGTTTGACATCACCCATTGGCACTCTAGTTTTAAATCGCCGGGCCGAATTCCTGCTCAAGACGTTGTCAGCAGCCGTTTGGCCCGGTTACCGGCGCCCGGCAATGGAGTGCACTTCAATGCGCGATTCACAGTTGGACCCTCTGGCGGTTCAAGAAGCCGGCCAGGATTGGCCGCGGCGCCTCATCATCCAGACCCTGCCCTGGGCGGTGGTCGCCGTGCTCTGCGCGGTCGGCGTGCCGTTCTGGTGGATGCTGCCGATCGGCTGGATCTCCAGCCTGGTGCTGAGCAGCCTGCTGTGCGGCACCGGCAAGGCCGCTGCCGAGGCGCAGGCAGTCACGCTGCACAGCGACGAGCTGCCTCAGTGGCGCCCGCTGCAGGAAGCCGTGGAAAGCCACCTGGCCCAGCTCAACGGCCATACCCACCAGATCGACAGCCTCCTGCACCAGGCGATCCGCCAGCTGACCGACAGCTTCCACGCCCTCGCTGATCGCATCGACACCCAGCGCGGCCTGTCCCACTCGCTGATCGAACGCTACGACGGCCGCGGCCACATGGACGGCGACATCGACTTCCAGCGCTTCATCCATGCCACCCAGGAAACCCTCGGACTGTTCGTCGAAGCCACCCTGGAAACCAGCCGCACCTCGCAGCAACTGGTCGAGCGCATGGACCGCGTGACCCACAAGATCGCCGAGATCCTGCAGTCCACCCAGGACATGGACGCCATCGCCAAGCAGACCAACCTGCTGGCCCTCAACGCCGCCATCGAGGCCGCCCGCGCCGGCGAAAGCGGCCGCGGATTCGCCGTGGTGGCCGACGAGGTGCGCGCGCTGTCGACCCGCTCCACGCACTTTTCCCAGGCCATCCGCGAACACGTCGACGTGGTCTACCACGAGATCAAGGACGCCGAAGGCGCCATCAGCCAGCTGGCCGACAAGGACATGAGCTTCGCCCTGGATTCGCGCAGGAAGATCCAGCACATGCTCGACGACCTCGACACCATGAACCAGCACACCGTGAAGGTGGTGCAGGAGCTGGACCGCATCTCCCTGGAAGTGGGCGACGGCGTCAACGCCGCGGTCACCGCCCTGCAATTCCAGGACATGAGCAGCCAGCTGCTCGGCCAGGTCGGCAAGCACAGCGCCCGCCTCGGCGCACTCGCCGGGGGCCTGGGCGCGCTGGACGGCCGCGAGCCCGGCGAATGGGGCGAGCGCCTGCGCGGCGAAGTCGCCGAACTCGGTCGCCCCCTGAGCAATCCGGTCGCCCAGACCAGCCTCAGCGCTGGCGAGGTGGAACTGTTCTGAACTGAAGGCAAAGCAGGAGCCCCGACATGCTGCAGTCCGTCTTCGCCCGCTTTAACGAACGCTGGCTCGCCAACCTCGCCCTCATCGGCTGAGCCCCACACACCATTTCCGCGCGCCGGGATGGCGCGAGTTTCTGTGCGCCTGGCGACAACAAACGCATTGCAATCCGAGGAGAACCAACGCAATGGGAAAGCAGATTCTGATCGTCGATGACTCGGCCTCGATCCGGCAGATGCTGAGCTTCACGCTCAAGTCCGCCGGCTACGAGGTGGACGAGGCCGTGGACGGCAAGGACGGCCTGGGCAAGGCCCAGCGCAAGACCTACAACCTGGTCTTCACCGACCAGAACATGCCGAACATGGACGGCCTGTCGCTGATCCGCAGCCTGCGCGACATGGCCGGCTACCGCAGCACGCCGATCCTGATGCTCACCACCGAATCCAGCGACGCCATGAAACAGCAGGGCAAGAGCGCCGGCGCCACCGGCTGGCTGGTCAAGCCGTTCGACCCGCCGAAACTGCTGGAAGTGACCCGCAAGGTCCTGCCCTAGGGGAATCCTGAATGGCTACCGGTATGGAGCAATTCCTCCAGGTGTTCTTCGAGGAAACCGACGAACACCTGGCGACCCTCGAACTCCTGCTGATCGGGCTTGACCTCGATCAGCCGGACGCCGAGACGCTCAATGGCATCTTCCGCGCGGCGCACTCGATCAAGGGCTCCAGCGGCATGTTCGGCTTCGACGACCTGACCGCCGTGACCCACGAGCTAGAGACGCTGCTCGACCGCATTCGTTGCGGGCAGACTGCCCTGCACGTGGACATGATCGGCGCATTCCTCGAAGCCCGCGATGTATTGCAGCGCCTGCTCGACGCACACCGCAGCCAGGTGCCCGATCCGGACGTGCCCGTCGCCGCCACCGTGGAGCGCTTGCGCGCCTGGCTGGCAGCACCGGCTGCGGCAACTGCCGATAACCACTCCGGTCTGTTCGAAGACGCTCCTGCCGCGGCAGGGACCAGCGCCAGCGAAGAGGACTTCGGCTTCTTCGACGATGCGCCCGGCATGCCCGGCGCCAGCGCAGCGGTCGCCAGCAGTGACGACGATTTCGGTTTCTTCGACGACGCCCCCGGCGCGCCGGACGCCAGCCCCGTCGAGCCCTACGGCATCTTCGACAAGGCACCGGGCGCACCCGCCGCCGCTCCAGCCGCCGCCAGCGAAGCGCCAAAAGCCGCACCGACCGTGGCGAAGGCAGCCGCCGCGCCGCGCCCTGACAGCGAATCCAGCTCCATCCGCGTCAGCGTCGAGAAGATCGACAGCCTGATCAACCTGGTCGGCGAGCTGGTCATCACCCAGGCCATGCTCAGCCAGCTCAGCGAGGACCTCGATCCCGCGCACTTCGAGCGCCTGCAGCAGGCCCTGGCGCAGCTCGAGCACAACACCCGCGACCTGCAGGAATCGGTGATGTCGATCCGCATGCTGCCGATCAGCTTCATCTTCAGCCGCTTCCCGCGCCTGGTGCACGACACCTCCGCGCGCCTGGGCAAGCAGGTCGAACTGATCCTCCAGGGCGAGCACACCGAACTGGACAAGAGCGTCATCGAAAAGCTCAGCGACCCGCTCACCCACATTGTCCGCAACAGCATCGACCACGGCATAGAAACGCCCGCCAAACGCCTGGCGGCCGGCAAGCCGGCGCAGGGCTCGGTGAAGCTCGCCGCCAGCCACCAGGGCGGCAGTGTGGTGGTGGAAATCTCCGATGACGGCCGCGGCCTGTCGCGCGAGCGCATCCTCGCCAAGGCCCGCGAGAAAGGCCTGCCGGTGCACGACGGAATGAGTGACGGCGAGGTCTGGCAACTGATCTTCATGCCCGGCTTTTCGACCGCCGAAGCGGTTACCGAGCTGTCCGGTCGCGGCGTCGGCATGGACGTGGTGCGGCGCAACATCCAGGCCATGGGCGGGCGGATCGACATCGATTCGGCACCGGGCATGGGCACCCGCATGAGCATCCGCCTGCCGCTGACCCTGGCCATCCTCGACGGCCTGATCGTCGCCGTGGAGCAGGTCAACTACGTGGTGCCGCTGACCTACATCGTCGAGTCGCTGCAGGCCCGCGCCGACGACGTGCGCGGGCTGGCCGGCGAGGAGTCGACGGTGATCCGCGTGCGCGGCGAATACCTGCCGCTGTTCTCCCTCAACCAGTTGCTGCGCATCGGCGCCGAGCCCATGCCGCCGGAGCAGGGGATCGTGGTGATCCTCGAATCCGAGGGCAAGAGCTTCGCCCTGCAGGTGGACGAACTGGTCGGCCAGCAGCAGGTGGTGATCAAGAGCCTGGAACAGAACTTCCGCCGGATCGACGGGATCGCCGGCGCCACCATCATGGGCGACGGCAGCGTCGCCCTGATCCTCGATGTCGATGCCCTGCCACGTCTGGCGGCACAAGGAGAACCCACCCATGAGCGCAGCTGAAGCCAGCGCGGCAAGCAGCCCGGTGCAGGAGTACCTGACCTTCACCCTGGGCCGCGAGGAATACGCCATCGACATCCTGCGCGTGCAGGAAATCCGTGGCTACGACCAGGTCACGGCGATCGCCAACGCCCCCGCCTTCATCAAGGGCGTGATCAACCTGCGCGGCGCCATCGTTCCCATCGTCGACCTGCGCATCAAGTTCAACCTGGCCGACATCAGCTACGACCAGTTCACCGTGGTGATCATCCTCAACGTCGGCCGGCGCATCGTCGGCGCGGTGGTGGATTCGGTCTCCGACGTGATCGCCCTGGCCGGCGAGGAGATCAAGCCGCGCCCTGAATTCGCCGCCAGCTTCGACACCGAGTATCTGCTGGGCCTGGCCACCGCGGGTGAGCGGATGCTCATCCTGGTGGACATCGAAAAACTCATGACCAGCCGTGAGATGGCGCTGGTCGACGAAACCGCCGCCTGATCGCGACCGAGGACAAACAACATGGGTCTGTTCAACGCACACGCCGTGGCGCAGCAACGCGCCGACCGCATCACCGCCATCCTCCACAGCCTGGTGGACGGCAACCTCGACGTCGCCATCGGCGAAGCCCCCGCGCCCGGCTACGAGCGCCTGTACGACGGGCTGCGCAATGTCCAGCGCAGCCTGCGCGAGCAGCGCACTGAACTGGCCCAGGCCGAAGCCCTGGAGGCCGGGCTGGTGGAGATGACGCGCCAGCACGAGCTGGGCTGGATCGACGAGGTGATCCCGGTAGACAAGTTCGCCGGCCGCCCGGCGCGCATCGCCAAGGGCATCAACGACCTGGTCGCCGCGCACATCGCGGTGAAAATGAAGGTGGTTGCTACCGTGACCGCCTACGGCAAGGGTGACTACTCGGTGGAGATGGACCGCCTGCCGGGCAAGAAAGCCATCATCACCGAGGCCATCGACGGCGTGCGCGACAGCCTCAAGGCCAACGCCGACGCCGCCGAGTACAACGCGCGGATCAAGAGTGCGCTGGATAACGTCTCGGCCAACGTGATGATCGCCAACAACGATCTCGACATCATCTACATGAACCGCACCGTCACCGAGATGCTCGGCAATGCCGAGGCCGACATCCGCAAGCAGCTGCCGAACTTCAACGCCAGCCGCCTGATGGGCGCCAACATCGACATGTTCCACAAGAACCCGGCGCACCAGCGCGGCATGCTCGCGCACCTCACCGCGCGGCATAAGGCCGAGCTGAACCTGGGCGGCCGCCGCTTCGCCCTCGACGTGGTGCCGGTGTTCAACGATGCCGGCGAGCGCCTGGGTTCGGCAGTGCAGTGGACCGACCGCACCGAGGAATTCCGCGCAGAGCAGGAAGTCTCGCAACTGGTGGACGCCGCCGTTGCCGGCGACTTCAGCAAGCGCATCGAGGCCTCGAACAAGGAGGGCTTCTTCCTGAAGATCGCCACCGGCCTGAACAACCTGGTGGACACCGCCGACAAGGGCCTGCGCGACGTTACCCGCGTACTTGGCGCCCTGGCCCAGGGTGACCTGACCCAGCGCATCGACGCCGACTACCAGGGCACCTTCGGCGAGCTGAAGGACTATGCCAACGAGACCGCACAGAGCCTGTCGCGCATGCTCGGGCAGATTCGCGAAGCGGCCGACACCATCCACACCGCCGCCAGCGAGATCGCGAGCGGCAACGCCGAGCTCTCCACCCGCACCGAGCAGCAGGCCTCCAGCCTGGAAGAAACCGCCTCGAGCATGGAAGAGCTGACCAGCACCGTGAAGCTCAACGCCGAGAACGCGCGCCAGGCCAACTCGCTGGCGGTGAACGCCTCGGAAGTCGCCACCGAGGGCGGCAGCGTGGTGCAGAAGGTGGTGGGCACCATGTCCGCGATCAACGATTCGGCGCGCAAGATCGCCGACATCATCGGCGTGATCGACGGCATCGCCTTCCAGACCAACATCCTCGCGCTCAACGCCGCGGTGGAAGCGGCGCGCGCCGGCGAGCAGGGCCGTGGCTTCGCCGTGGTGGCCGGTGAAGTACGCACCCTGGCGCAGCGCTCCGCCGCCGCCGCCAAGGAGATCAAGACGCTGATCAACGACTCGGTGGACAAGGTCGAGAGCGGCAACACCCTGGTCGCCCAGGCCGGCCAGACCATGAGCGACATCGTGGTCGCGATCAAGCGCGTCACCGACATCATGGCGGAGATCGCCGCCGCCTCTGCCGAGCAGAGCAGCGGCATCGAGGAAGTGAACGGCGCCGTGTCGCAGATGGACGAGATGACCCAGCAGAACGCTGCCCTGGTGGAAGAGGCCGCTGCGTCGGCCGAAGCCCTGCAGGAGCAGGCCGGCATGCTCAACCAGCAGGTCGGGGTGTTCAAGCTGGAGACCATCGCGGCCACCGTGGTGCCGCTGGCCTCTGCCCGCCCGGCCCGCGCCGAACCGACTGCGCACACCTCGCGCGCCGCCCGCGGCGTGGCCAAGGCGGTGCGCGCCAAGGGCAAGGAAGACGACTGGGAAGAGTTCTGATCGGGCGGGGCTGAGGGATGGCGGCGGCCGGAGCAATGGGAGGGTCGGCCGCCGCGGGCGGACCAGGGATGGTCAGGCGATGACCGCTGATGGAGGAGCCAAGAGCCCCTCACCCTAACCCTGGCTGCGCGCCCCGCTCCGAAGGGAGAGGGGACTGATCGGCGCAGGAGTACATCAAGGCATCAGCCGGCACGTACGGCCCCCTCTCCCTCTGGGAGAGGGCTGGGGTGAGGGTAGTCCCCGCGCAGAACTTTCCCGATACCACGAAGTAGGGCGCATAACGCCACAGGCGTTATCCGCCATCGCGGCGGATAACCGGTTCGAGGTTATGCGCCCTACGCAATCCGCTCACCTGCGAGACCAACCAATGCCCATCCACCTGCCCGCCCCCGAGCACGAATTCCACTACACCCGCCGGGACTTCCAGCAGGTGCGTGAGCGCTTGTACCAGCACGCCGGCATCAGCCTCTCGGAGAACAAGCAGCAACTGGTCTACAGCCGTCTCTCGCGGCGCCTGCGCAGCCTGCGCCTGGGCAGCTTCGCCGAGTACTTCGCCTACCTGGAAAGCCATGAGGACGAGTGGCAGCAGTTCGTCAACGCACTGACCACCAACCTCACCGCCTTCTTCCGCGAGAAGCATCATTTCGACCACCTGGGCCGCTTCGCCGCCGAGCAACTGCGCGACCACCAGCCGCTGCGCTTCTGGTCCACCGCCTCCAGCACCGGCGAGGAGCCCTACTCCATGGCCATGACCCTGGTGGACGCCCTGGGCAGCTTCAGCCCGCCGCTGGAGCTGATCGCCTCGGACATCGACACCGGCGTACTCGGCCACGCGCGCCAGGGCATTTACCCGCTGGAGCGCCTCGAAGCGCTGACTCCGGCCCAGAAGAAGCGCTTCTTCCTCCGCGGCACCGGCAGCAACGCCGGCAAGGCGCGGGTGGTGCGCGAGCTGCGGCAGATGATCGATTACCGGCAGATCAACCTGCTGGACCGCGACTGGGGTATCCCCGGCAACCTGGACGCGATCTTCTGCCGCAACGTGATGATCTATTTCGACAAGCCGACCCAGACCCGCCTGCTCGAACGCATGGTGCGCCTGCTGCGGCCGGGCGGGCTGTTCTTCGCCGGGCACTCGGAAAACTTCGTCCACGCCAGCCACCTGGTCCGTTCGGTAGGGCGCACGACCTACCAGGCGGTGGGGAGCCATTGATGGGCGCAGCCCTGGACCAACCCAATCGCTACTACGACCCGCGCTTCGGCATGGAAGCGGTGAAGCTGCTGCCCGGTGAGTGCTACGTCACCGCCGAGCCGCTGATGCTGGTCACCGTGCTCGGCTCCTGCGTCTCGGTCTGCCTGCGCGACCGCAGTAGCGGGCTGGGCGGCATGAACCATTTCATGCTGCCCGGCGATACCGGCGTGCAGGGCCTGATGTCCAACTCCGGACGCTACGGCGTGCATGCCATGGACCTGCTGATCAACGGCCTGATGCGCCGCGGCGCCCAGCGCAGGCACTTCGAGGCCAAGGTGTTCGGCGGCGGCTCGGTGCTGAAGAACCTCAGCGCCGACGTCGGCCAGCGCAACGTCGAGTTCGTCCTGCAGTACCTGGAGAACGAGGGCATCCCCCTGCTCGCCCAGGATCTGCTCGACGTGCACCCGCGCAAGGTCTACTTCTTTCCCGGCAGCGGTCGGGTGCTGGTGCGCAAGCTGCGCACCCTGGCCAACGACACGGTGCTGCAGCGCGAGCGGCAGTACTGCCAGCAACTGTCCCGTCGGGAGCGCGGCGGGAGCATTGACCTGTTCTGAACGGAGGGACGCCCGATGGCCGTCAAGGTCCTGATCGTCGACGACTCGGCGCTGATTCGCAGCCTGCTCAAGGACATCATCCAGAACGACCCGGAGCTGCAACTGGTGGGCGCCGCGCCCGACGCCTTCGTCGCCCGCGACCTGATCAAGCAGCACTCGCCGGACGTCATCACCCTGGACGTGGAAATGCCGCGCATGGACGGCCTGACCTTCCTCGACAAGCTGATGAAGGGCCGACCGACGCCCGTGCTGATGATTTCCTCGCTGACCGAGAAGGGCTCCGAAGCCACCCTGCGCGCCCTGGAGCTGGGCGCCATCGACTTCATCGCCAAGCCGCGCCTGGGCATCGCCGAAGGCATGCAGGCCTACGCCGAGGAAATCTGCGCCAAGCTCAAGGCCGCCGCCCGCGCCCGGCTGCCCCGCGCGCGCCCCGCCACCGTGGCGGGTGCACCGGCAACGAGCAGCGCGCCGCTGCTGAGCACCGAGAAGATTTTTGCCATCGGCGCCTCCACCGGTGGCACCGAGGCCATCAAGGAAGTCCTGCTCGGCTTGCCGCCGGACTGCCCCGGCACCGTCGTGACCCTGCACATGCCACCAGGCTTCACCAAGTCCTACGCCGAACGACTCGACCGACAGACGCGCCTGTCCGTGCGCGAAGCCCGCGATGGCGACCGCATCCTCCCCGGCCACGTGCTGGTCGCACCGGGCGATTTCCATATGGAAGTGCAGCGCAGCGGCGCCAACTACGTCGTGCGGCTGCACCGCGAGGCTGCGGTGAATGGCCACAGGCCGGCGGTGGACGTGATGTTCAACTCCCTCGCCCGCTGCGCCGGGCGCAACCTCATCGCCGCGCTGCTCACCGGCATGGGCAAGGATGGGGCCCGGGGCTTGCAGGCGATCCGCCAGGCCGGCGGCCATACCGTCGCCCAGGACGAGGCGACCTGCGTCGTCTACGGCATGCCCCGCGAGGCCGTGGAGCTGGGTGCGGCCAAGGAAGTCCTGCCGCTGGAGCGCATAGCCGGTTCGCTCCTACAGCAGGCGCGGCAGAGCGGAAGTGGGAATCGCGTCTAGTTCTGCGGGAATCGCCCCGCACTGCCGAGCGACTTTTCACACAGGGTCTAGACTCAGGCCAATTGACCGGCGCCAAATATATGGCGATCCGATATCAATTTGGTTTGATTGTGCCCGTATACAAAATGCACAATTGAGCTTTCGCCAAAAGACCGGCACACGGCGGGCGACACGGGGAAACGAGATAGCCATGGCGGCAAGATGGGGGTTGCGCGGCAAATCGGTGGTGGCATTGCTCATCGCCTGTCTCCTGGCGCTGGTACCGGCAGTCATGCTGGGCTGGAAGGCCATGGAAGACATCCGCACGCATTTCGGCCTCGCCTTCGCGAGAAACTTCACGCTGCTCAACCAGCAGAAGATCATCGCACCGGTGATCCGCGAGCTGGCGCTCTCGCGGCGCCTGGCGGAGTCCGTGGTCACCCAGGACTGGCTGCTGGCCGAGAACGATCCGGCGCGCCGCTCGCTGTTCTTCCGCGAGGCCGAAGGCTTCCGCGCGGACCAGCACAACTACTCCTATTTCGTCGTGGTGGACTCCTCGCGCCATTACTACTTCAACGACTCCAGCTCGCCACTCTCCAATTCCCCGCGCTACACCCTGAGCGATACCGACCCGCAGGACCGCTGGTACTTCGATACCCTGGCCCGCGACGAGACCTACAACATCAACGTCAACTACGACGCCAAGCTGAAGGTCACCAAGGTCTGGTTCAACATGGTGGTGCGCGCCGGCAACGAGAAGGTCGGCCTGGCCGGTGGCGGCCTGGACCTCACCGAGTTCCTCGACCAGTTCATCTCGCGCCGCGAGGCCGGGGTGACGCCGATGATCGTCGACCCGGACGGCGCCATCCAGGCGCACCCCGACACCAAGCTGATCGCCTATTCCTCCGGCTCCAGTGGCCAGGCCAAGCACCACGTGTTCGACCTGCTGGGCAATGACCAGGAACGCACCGCCCTGCGCCAGACCCTGCGCCAGGCCGAGGCCAACCCCGGCGAAGTGGAAACCATGTGGGGCACCATCGACGGCAAGGAACAGCTGATCGCCACCGCCTACATCCCGCAGCTGCGCTGGCACGTGCTCAGCGCCATCGACCTGCACGCCGCCCAGGTACTCGACAGCCGCTGGATCTGGCCGCTGGTGGGCACCCTCGCCGGGTTGCTGGCGATCCTGCTGATCGGCTTCGCCTACACCGTCGACCTGCTGGTACTGCGCCCGCTGCGCGGCCTCAAGCAGTCGGCCAAGGCGATTGCCGCCGGGCAGTACGACAGCCCGCTGCCGCGCACCCGCCCGGACGAGATCGGCGAGCTGTCCAGCGCCTTCGCCAGCATGGCCGACCAGGTCCGCCGGCACACCGAGGAGCTGGAAGACAAGGTCCAGCAGCGCACTCAGGCACTGGAAAAGGCCAACCGCGAGATGGCCGCCGCACAGAAGAAGATCGGCGACTCCATCGACTACGCCAGCCTGATCCAGCGCGCCATCCTCCCCGACCGCCAGCTGCAGGCGTCACTGGGCGAGCACCACTTCGTCCTGTGGAAGCCGCGCGACGTGGTCGGTGGCGACTTCTACATCTACCGCGAAGGCCCCATGGACAGCCTGATCGGCGTCGTCGACTGCGCCGGCCACGGCGTGCCCGGCGCGCTGATGACCATGCTCGCCCTGGCGGCCATCGACCACGCCATCGACAGCGTGCAGAGCCACGACCCGGCGGCCATCCTGCGCGAGACCGACCACGTCATGCGCGGCATGCTCGGCCAGGAAGAGTTCACCAACTCGCTGGCCACCAACATGGACGCGGGCCTGGTACGAGTCGACCACCAGCGCAAGCTGCTGCATTTCTCCGGGGCGAAGATTTCCCTGTTCGCCAGCGACGGCAACGACGTGCGCGAGTACAAGGGCGCGCGCCGCGCCATCGGCGACAAGCGCCAGGGCGACTATCAGGACGTGGAAATCCCGATGGAAGCCGGCTGGACCTACTACCTGTGCACCGACGGCTTCCTCGATCAGGCCGGCGGCGAGCACGGCTTCGGCTTCGGCAACAGCCGCTTCGCCGACCTGCTGCGCAACCACGCGCGCAGGCCGCTGGCCGAGCAGGCTGACGTGTTCGCCGCTACCCTCGCCCAGTACCAGGGCGAGCAGCCGCAACGGGACGACATCACCATTCTTTCTTTCCGCTTCGACTAGGGGTTATTCCATGGAATCGCTAGATCTGTTGGCCATGCGCGAAAGCTACACCCGGCAACGCATATTGCTCTGCTTCAACGGGCCCATCTCGCGCAGCCTGATCGAAGAAATCGGCCACGCGCTGCGCAACTACATGCAGGCCGAGCAGGCACACCCCAGCGAAGCGATGGACGTGTTCGCCGTCTACATCGAGATGACCCAGAACATCCGCCACTACGCTTCCCTGCGCGGCTACAACGACCAGGAAGCCTCGGCCACCGTGGCCATTGCCCGCGACGACGAAGGCCACTACGTGGTCTCCGCCGGCAACCTGGTGGAGCTGGCCGACGGCCAGGGCCTGGTGCGCAGCATCGAAGCCATCGCCGGGCTGGACAAGGCCCAGCTCAAGGCCGCCTACAAGGAGCAGCTGCGCCGCCCGCGCGACGCTGAAGCCTCCACCGGCGCCGGCCTGGGCCTGCTGGACATTGCCCGCAAGTCCAGCGCGCCCCTGAAAACCTCTCTCACCGAACAACCCGACGGCCGCGCCTTCTTCAGCCTGCGCGCCGTGATCTGATCTGCGAAATTCAGGAAGACCCGATATGAGCGATCTCCACGTCAACGGTACCCAATCCACCCCACAGATCCACGGCGACTGGCAGGCCGGCATCCTCGCGATGCAGGGCGACTCCTACCCGGAGAACTCCTATGAGCTGTTCGGCCAGGTCATCGAGTGGGTCGAACGCTTCCTCACCGAGGAACAGCGCCCGCTGGAACTCGACCTGCGCCTGCTGTACCTCAACACCAGCTCGATCAAGGCCATGATGGACATCTTCGACCTGCTCGAAGAAGCCCACGGCCAGGGCCGCACCACCCGCGTGGCGTGGCACTACGACCGACGCAACGAGCGCGTCGCCGAACTGGCCGAGGAATTCCGCGAGGACTGTACCTTCCCGTTCGTCATCCAAGCCTACGACGAGTAAGAGCCATGACTAGCGAGCGCGAGCTGGACCTGCTGATCGAAGACCTGCTGGCCGACCCACAGTACGAAGGGCACCCCCTGCGCGAGGCCCTGTACCAGAAGCACCAGCAGTCCCTCGACCAGCTCGCGCGCCTGGAGCGCATCGCGCGGATTTCCGACGGCTTCCAGTCCATGGCCCGGCAGCAGAACAGCACGCTGTCCGAGCGCTACCACAAGCAGCTGCGCCAGCTGGAAAAGGTCGCGCGCATCTCCGACCGCTACCAGGACATGATGCGCGACCTCAACGTCGCGCTGAAGGAAGCCTCGACCCACGACACTCTCACCGGCATCGCCAACCGGCGCCTGCTGATGGAGCGCCTGCGCGAGGAAAGCGAGCGCGCCCAGCGCCACGGCGAGTCCTACGTGCTGGCCATGCTCGACGTCGACCGCTTCAAGCAGGTCAACGATACCTGGGGCCACGAGGTCGGCGACCGCGTGCTGGTGGAAATCGGCCGCGCCATGGAGTCCGCCCTGCGCCAGTACGACCTCTGCGGCCGCTGGGGCGGCGAGGAATTCCTGCTGATCCTGCCGGACACCCGCCTCACCGACGCCGCCGCGATCATCGAGCGCGTGCGCAACGACATCCGCTGCCTCGCCGTGCGCGTGGGCACTAACGCCCTGTCGGTCACCGCCAGCTTCGGCGTCGCCGAGCATCATCCGGGCGAGAGCTACTCCCAGACCCTCAGCCGCGCCGACGCCGCGCTGCTGGACGCCAAGCGCAGCGGGCGCGACAAGTGCGAGTTCGCCACGGCGTAACGGCGGCTCCATGAAAAAAGCCCGGCCATGGCCGGGCTTTTCCTTGTGGCGCGCAATCAGTTCTGCAGCGACACCTGACCGGCGCCCAGCTTCAGGCCACCCAGGCGTTGCAGCAGGGTGTTGATGTTGGCACGGGCCGAGCCCTCGTTGGCCAGGCGCAGCCGCGTCACGCCGTAGAACGCATCGCCCACGCCAGCGGTGAAGGGCTCCTTCACGGTTTCCTGCCAGACCACGCGGCCGCCGGCGTTTTCCACCAGGCTGTACTCGACGGTCGAGGTGACGGTGAAGTTGAAGCCGAACACCGGTTGGTCGAGGCTGACCAGCTTGGTACGCAGCGAGTAGGCAGCCTTGTCGCCTTGGCCGAGCAGGCCGGCCTTGCCCAGGGATTGCTCCAGCGCAGCGCGGAAATCGGCGCCATCGATCTGCGAGGTCCACATCGGGTTGGTCTTCTTGCCACCCTCGACATCAGCAACCTGGAGGTTGTCGCGCAGTGCGGCGTCGTAGCTCTGGGTGTGCGCCTGCTGGTCATTGATCTGCATGTTCTCGACCTTCGCCGAAGAGGCGCAGCCGGTCAGCAGAACCGCGAAAAGGGAAACGCAGAAAAAGCGAAACATAGTCATTCCTTCGATGGCGAATAGGGTGCGCAGGCAGTTCACGATCCAATGACACCGCCGCGTCCCTCCCTGAACGGTGGCGGAGAATAAGCCCGCCACCATAGTGGCGCAATGACATCTTTCGCAAATCCGGACTTGCAGCAAGGTTGTGGTGAGCGGCCCGGCGCACTATGGTCGTGTGAATCACAGGAAAGGATGCAGCATGGCCACCAGATCCCCCACTCCGCGCCAGCAGACGCACCTCGCCGTCCTGATCGACGCCGACAACGCCCCCGCCGCCATCGTCGAG
The DNA here is from genome assembly GCF_001672555.2 of Pseudomonas sp. AU11447. Classification (NCBI taxonomy): domain Bacteria; kingdom Pseudomonadati; phylum Pseudomonadota; class Gammaproteobacteria; order Pseudomonadales; family Pseudomonadaceae; genus Pseudomonas; species Pseudomonas sp. AU11447. The sequence continues at coordinate 343,703 of NZ_LZDG02000089.1, forward strand.
GGGTTGTTCGAGGAGATCGCCAAGTACGGCGTCGCCAGCGTCAAGCGCATCTACGGCGACTGGACCAAGCCCAACCTGGGCAAGTGGAAGCAGGTACTGCTGGACCACTCCATCCAGCCCATGCAGCAGTTCGCCTACACCAGCGGCAAGAACGCCACCGACAGCGCGCTGATCATCGACGCCATGGACCTGCTCTACACCCGCCGCTTCGACGGCTTCTGCCTGGTCTCCAGCGACAGCGACTTCACCCGCCTGGCCGCACGCCTGCGCGAGGAAGGGCTGACCGTCTACGGCTTCGGCGAGGAGAAGACGCCCAAGCCGTTCGTCTCCGCCTGCGACAAGTTCATCTACACCGAAATCCTCCGCGCCACGCCCGAAGCCCCCGTCGAGCCGGTGCCCGTCACCGACAAGACGGCCGCCCCGAGCGCCAACGACGCGCCCAAACCCGCGGCCAAGCGCAAATCGCAAAAGGTCCCGCTGGACTTCATCGCCAAGGTGCTCGACGACATCGACGGCGACGATGACGACTGGGTCCAGTTGGGCGCCCTGGGGCAGAACATCGGCAAGCTGCAGCCTGCATTCGACCCGCGCCTTTACGGCTTCAAGAAGCTCAGCGACCTGATCAAGGGCCATCCCAAGCGCTTCGAGCTGCAGGCACGCGGCGGCGGTAGCGGCGGCAAGGACCTTTATGTGCGCAACGTGGGCACCACGCGCTGAGAACGTCGCCCTGCACTGCCCCCGCTCAACGAACACGCCACGCCTGACGGTTAAAGTCGGGCGTGAGCATCTCTGCGGAGCAATCCCATGCGCTTCCTGCTGATCCCCCTGCTGGCCCTGCTCGCTGCGAGCGGCGCGCATGCCGGGACATTGCGCTGCGGCACCAGCCTGATCAACGAAGGCGACCCGATGGACGAAGTCCTCGCCAAGTGCGGGCAACCGGACAAGCGCGCCATCGTCCCACCCACTCCACCCCGCCGTGGGCCCGACGGCAAGTTCATCCCCGGCAGCCCGCAACTGGAAACCTGGATGTACGGCCCGAACAACGGCGCATACCGCTACCTGCGCTTCCGCGACACCACGCTCGAGCTGGTGCGGACTTCACGCCAGGAAGAACTCTGAGCGTAGGGCGGATAACCCGGCACGGGTTATCCGCCGATAAGCCAGGACGGCATGATCAGGCCCCATGCAGAAGCACACCCCGCCTGCAATGCTCCTTGCGCTTGCGCGTCACCGTACCCGCCGCTACCAAAGACGCCTACCCATGGCGGCGGCATCTCCCTAGACTGGTCGCCTTCGCCAATCCGGAGGGCACCATGCAAACCACCTTCAACTTCACCCTCGGCATCGACCCGCAGGCGCGCGACGTCGTGGTCAAGGGCCTGCTCGCCTACAACCTCGGGCAGATGGGCCGCAGCAACACCTACGACGACTTCGAACTCTACGCCCGCAACGCGGAAGGCGAAGTGGTCGGCGGCATGTTCGGCCAATCCGGCATGGGCTGGCTCTACATCGACTACCTCTGGCTGCAGGACGACCAGCGCGGCAGCGGCCTGGGCAGCCAGCTCATCGCCCTGGCCGAAGACGAAGCCCGCCGCCGCGGCTGCGTCGGCCTGTTCCTCTACACCTACAGCTTCCAGGCTCCCGGTTTCTACGAGAAACAAGGCTTCGAGCGCATGGGCGTGCTCGAAGATTGCCCACCGGGGCACCAGCGCATCTACCTGAAGAAACACCTGGGCTGATTCCCGCTCTCCCGCTCTTGTAGGAGCGAGCTTGCTCGCGAACCCGACCGACGCCGGCCCTCTCGGCGCATTTCCGATAGCCAGCGCCCCGCATGACGCCCGGGCTCGGCCACCCCTCACCCTAACCCTCTCCCGGAGGGAGAGGGGACCGTTCGGTGCATAGCGAAACCACCGTGTCAGCCGGCACGAACAGCTCCCGTAGGGCGCATAACGGCCCCGGCGTTATCCGCCGTTTTGGCGGATAACCCGTTCCGGGTTATTCGCCCTACCTCCCGGCTCCGGCTCCTAAAGACTTCCAGAAAAACACCCGCGCACTCCGAACCGCCCCTTTCAGGAGGCCCCGTTGAATCGGAGTTTCAGGGGTTGAGCGGCATGGATGCCGCGAGAGCGCTGYCGGGCCAGGGATGGCCCGTCAGCGCGTGCCCCTGAAACTTCGMTTCAACGGGGGAATTTTTCGCCTAAGCGAAAAACCGGATGGAGGGGCAAGACCTTTGGTTACTTTCTGGCGTTTGAGAAAGTGACTCGCCCGAGGGGGCGAAACAGGAAGCCCACGCGCATGCCGAAGCGACGCTGATCATCCGGACGACACGCCAACAATACTCAAGCACAGAAGCCAACCTGCGGGAGCGCTGTCCGCGCGATCGCGGACAAGGTCCGCTGCTACACGGGGAACTCCGGTGCTGGGCTGTTCGCGAGCAAGCTCGCTCCTACACGCACGCCGGAAACGGCTTCTTGTTGAGCACACCTGCCATTCCTATCCTCGCCCTGTCACATCCGTGACCTGGGTTTGGCGACCCAGAGACGTCAGGCGCGATAGCGCCCACAGGTGCTTACGAAAACAGCGAATGTTTTTGTAGGCCCCCGCGCACCCTGCAGAAATTTCTGCAACGCTTATGGCGGATCGCGCGGGGAGACCTCCGGGTCTGCCGGGACCTGACGTCCGGTTCGCCAACCCCGCGCGGTCCGCCTCCTATGTTTGGCGACATAGGTGCGGCTCCTTTAATCGTTAGGAGTTCCACTTATGCACGACACCTACACCCCAACCTTCTTCACCCGCAAAAAACGCTTCCTGCGCGGCCTGATAATCGACAACCAGGCCTGGTTCGTCTCCCGCGATATCGCCCGCCTGCTGTCCGTCCAATACCCCGACAGCTTCCACCACCGCTTCTTCCCCCACGAAGTCCAGACAGTCCACCTCACCTACCGCACCGGCAGCACGGAAGAAACCATCCTGGTCAGCGAAGCCGCCGCCTACAAAGCCCTCGTCCGCTTCGGCCACCCGGAACTCGAATCCCTCGACCATTGGCTGTCACAGGATGTGATCCCCACCCTGCGCGACCAGCACACCCCGGAAACCGACGCACCGCGCCGCGTCCATCTCACCTGGGACACCCGCCGCCTCATGCTCCTGAACTGGCAAGGCGGCCTGTGGATGCGCTGGGAAGAAATCCCCCGGATGCTTGATCACGCCTGAGCCGCAGCATGGGTATCGCTACGCTCCACCCATCCTACAAAGGTTTCAGCCGGCTCCCGCAAAGCCGCAAGCGACCTCGAACGTAGGATGGCGTGGAGCGCAGCGATACCCATCAATTCCGACAGAGCGCACCATGACCTCATACCGCCGCGACAGAACAGAGGGTGCCACCTGGTTCTTCACCCTCACCCTGGCCGATCGTCGCTCACACTTGCTGGTGGAAAACGTCGATCTGCTCCGCGCAGCCTTCCGCTACACGCAACAACGTCATCCCTGGCAGATCGACGCTATCGTCATCCTGCCCGATCACCTGCATGCCATCTGCACCCTGCCCGAAGGCGACGCCGATTACGCCCTCCGCTGGAGGCTGATCAAGACCGAGTTCTCGCGGGCAATGCCAAAGCGCGAGGCTATTTCCGCCAGCCGCCACAAAAGCGCTGAACGCGGCATCTGGCAGCGCCGTTACTGGGAGCACCGGATTCGCGATGACGCCGATTTCGCACGGCACGTGGATTACATCCATTTCAATCCCTGCAAACACGGCCATGTCTTACGCGCAGAGGACTGGCGATGGTCTTCGCTTCATCGATATGTGCGCGATGGCCTGCTGGCGAAGGGCTGGGGCGGGAGCTCGATGGGAGAGATCGACGCAGGGGAATGATGGGTATCGCTGCGCTCCACGCCATCCTACGAATGCGTCCGCCGGAATGGCGAGTGGACTGCCCAGCATCCTCTCAAATGAAAAAGGCCGGTCACTGGACCGGCCTTTCTCTTACCGCTTATTCACCATCAGCCATTGCTGGGGAAGGCGAACTGCGCCGCTTCGTGCGACTTGCGCTGCGGCCAGCGCTGGGTAATGGCCTTGCGCTTGGTGTAGAAGCGCACGCCATCCGGGCCGTAGGCGTGCAGGTCGCCGAACAGCGAACGCTTCCAGCCGCCGAAGCTGTGGTAGGCCACCGGTACCGGCAGCGGTACGTTGACGCCGACCATGCCGACTTCGATCTCGTCGCAGAACAGGCGGGCAGCCTCACCGTCACGGGTAAAGATGCAGGTGCCGTTGCCGTATTCGTGGTCGTTGATCAGCTGCATGGCTTCTTCCAGGCTGTTCACGCGCACGATGCACAGCACCGGGCCGAAGATTTCTTCCTGGTAGATGGTCATGTCCGGGGTCACCTTGTCGAACAGGGTGCCGCCGACGAAGAAGCCGTTCTCGTGACCGGCCACCTTGAAGTTGCGGCCGTCGACCAGCAGCTGGGCGCCCTGCTCGACACCGGTATCGATGTAGCCGGTGACTTTCTGCTGGGCAGCGCCGGTGACCAGCGGGCCCATGTCCAGGCCGCAGGAGGTGCCGGCGCCGATTTTCAGGGCCTTGATCTGCGGGACGATCTTCTCGACCAGCGCGTCGCCGATCTGGTCGCCCACGCAAACGGCAACGGAGATGGCCATGCAGCGCTCGCCGCAGGAGCCGTAGGCCGCACCCATCAGGGCGCTGACGGCGTTGTCCAGGTCACAGTCGGGCATCAGCACGGCGTGGTTCTTGGCGCCGCCCAGGGCCTGTACGCGCTTGCCGCGCTTGGTGCCTTCGGAATAGATGTACTCGGCGATCGGGGTCGAACCGACGAAGCTCAGGGCTTTGACTTCCGGGGCCTCGATCAGCGCGTCCACGGCGGTCTTGTCGCCGTGCACGACGTTCAGCACGCCCTTGGGCAGGCCGGCTTCTTCGAACAGTTCGGCGATCAGCAGGGTGGAGCTCGGGTCACGCTCGGACGGCTTGAGGATGAAGGTGTTGCCGCAGGCGATGGCCAGCGGGTACATCCACAGCGGCACCATGGCCGGGAAGTTGAACGGGGTGATACCGGCGACCACGCCGATCGGCTGGAAGTCGCTCCAGGCGTCGATGTTCGGGCCGACGTTGCGGCTGTATTCGCCCTTGAGGATTTCCGGGGCGGCGCTGGCGTATTCGACGTTCTCGATGCCGCGCTTGAGTTCACCGGCGGCGTCTTCCAGGGTCTTGCCGTGTTCTTCGCTGATCAGCTGGCTGATGCGCGCTTCGTTGGCTTCGAGCAGTTGCTTGAAGCGGAACAGCACCTGGGCGCGCTTGGCCGGCGGGGTGTTGCGCCAGGCCGGGAAGGCGGCCTTGGCGGCGTCGATGGCCTGCTGCACGGTTTCGCGGCTGGCCAGCGGAACCTTGCGGATGGCTTCGCCGGTGGACGGGTTGAAGACGTCGGCGGTGCGGCCGGTGTCGGCGATCATTTCGCCGCCGATCAGGTGCTTGACGGTGGTCATGGGAAGTCTCTTCTCGCTGAAAGTATTGGGGCGGGGCTCGCGAGGAGCCCCTCTCCCTAGCCCTCTCCCTGAAGGGAGAGGGGATTGTTCGGTATGAAGCGTGGGCTGCAAGGCACGCCGGCAGTCACTCTAAGGTGACTCGTCGCGGCATGCCTTCTCGCGTGCCCGCGCGCTCAGTGGCTGTGCGGGTGGTCGTCGCTCTTGAGCTCGATCTCGATGAACGCCACTTCGTGATCGCACGGGTTGATCACGTTGTGCTCGGTACCGATCTGGCGGGTGTAGCTCGCCCCCAGGACCAGCGGCGCACGGCGCTCGCCCTCGGGGGTTTCGAGCAGCAGCTCGCCGTTGGTCACCGGGACCACGACGTATTCCATGCCGTGGCGGTGCCAGCCGGTCTCGGCACCGGGGGCGAAGCGCCACTCGGTGACCAGGACCTTGTCGTTGTCGATCTGTACCGTCGGGACGGCCTTCGGACGTTCGCTCACTTACGCCACCCCGTTGAGGGCGTCACCGACGGCGCTGAACAGGCGGTCCAGGTCTTCGGGCTTGGCGTTGAAGGTCGGGCCGAACTGCAGGGTGTCGCCGCCGAAGCGCACGTAGAAGCCTTCTTTCCACAGCTTCATGCTGGCTTCGAACGGGCGCACGATGGCATCGCCGTCACGGGCGCCGATCTGGATGGCGCCGGCCAGGCCGCAGTTGCGGATGTCGACGACGTTCTTCGCGCCTTTCAGGCCGTGCAGGGCCTTCTCGAAGTGCGGAGCCAGTTCCAGCGACTGCTGGATCAGGTTCTCTTTTTCCAGCAGGTCCAGCGCGGCGAGACCGGCGGCGCAGGCGACCGGGTGCGCGGAGTAGGTGTAGCCATGGCCGAACTCGACGGCGTATTCCGGCAGGTTCTGACCCATGAAGGTGTCGTAGATTTCGCTGCTGGCGATCACCGCGCCCATGGGGATGGCGCCGTTGGTGACCTGCTTGGCGACGTTCATGATGTCCGGCTTCACGCCGAAGAACTCGGCGCCGGTGGCCTTGCCCATTCGGCCGAAGGCGGTGATCACTTCATCGAAGATCAGCAGGATGTTGTGCTGGTCGCAGATTTCGCGCAGGCGCTGCAGGTAGCCCTTCGGCGGAACCAGGACACCGGCGGAGCCGGACATCGGCTCGACGATCACGGCGGCGATGTTGGAGGCGTCATGCAGTTCGATCAGTTTCAGCAGTTCGTTGGCCAGCTCGACACCGCCGGTTTCGGCCATGCCCTTGGTGAAGGCCATGCCCGGCTGCAGGGTGTGCGGCAGGTGGTCGACGTCCATCAGCTGGCCGAACATCTTGCGGTTGCCACCGATGCCGCCCAGGGCGGTGCCGGCGACGTTCACGCCGTGGTAGCCACGGGCGCGGCCGATCAGCTTGGTCTTCTGCGCCTGGCCTTTCAGGCGCCAGTAGGCACGGGCCATCTTGATCGAGGTGTCGGCGCACTCGGAGCCCGAGCCGGTGAAGAACACATGGTCGAGGCCGGCCGGGGTCAGCTGGGTGATCTTCTCGGCCAGTTTGAAGGACAGCGGGTGGCCGTACTGGAACGCCGGGGAGTAGTCGAGGGTGGTCAGCTGCTTGGCGACCGCGTCGGCGATTTCCTTGCGCGAGTGACCGGCGCCGCAGGTCCACAGGCCCGACAGGCTGTCGTAGATCTTGCGGCCCTGGTCGTCCACCAGCCAGCTGCCTTCGGCGGCGACGATGATGCGTGGGTCTTTATGGAAGTTGCGGTTGGCGCTGAAGGGCATCCAGTGGGCCTTCAGGTTCAGTTCGCTGGCCACCGACGGGGTGACGTTCACTTGCTGGTTCATGCAGCTTGTCCTCGAAGACAGTCTTGTTGGGCGCGCAGGCCGCGGCGGGCCTGGTGCGATGGGACTAGATTGGGCCTGACTTAACGTGAGTTAAAGCTTATTCTTCTTACGTTCAGTTTTGGATTGGTAAAACTAAAATGGCGAAACAACGGGCGCCTTCCCTGGGCCAGGTCAGCGACTTCGAGATCCGCCTGCTGCGCATCTTCAAAACCATAGTCGAGTGCGGCAGCTTCTCGGCCGCCGAGAGCACGCTGGGCATCAGCCGTTCGGCGATCAGCCTGCACATGGGAGACCTGGAAAAGCGCCTGGGCATGCGCCTGTGCCAGCGCGGCCGGGCGGGTTTCGCACTGACCGACGAGGGCCGCGAGGTCTACCGCGCGACCCAGTCGCTGCTGGCGGCGCTGGAGGGCTTCCGCGCCGAGGTCAACGAGCTGCACCAGCACCTGCGCGGCGAGCTGAACATCGGCATCATCAACAACCTGGTGACCCTGCCGCAGATGCGCATCACCCATGCCCTGCGCGCGCTGAAGGCCAGCGGGCCGGGTGTGCGGATCAATATCGGCATGACCACGCCCAACGAGATCGAGCTGGGAGTTCTCGACGGACGGTTGCATGTCGGCGTGGTACCGCTCATCAGCCCGCTGTCGGGGCTGGAGTACTCCTCTTTATACGAGGAGCGTTCGCTGCTGTTCTGCAGCCAGGAGCACCCGCTGTTCGAGCGCGACGATGCGGGCATCACCGTGCAGGAGATCCACGCCTGCGACGCGGTGGCGCCGAGTTACCGCATCCCGGCCGAGGCGCAGGAGCGGCACCAGGAACTCTCCGGCAGCGCCACCGCCTCGGACCGCGAGGGCATGGCCTTCCTGATTCTCACCGGCAGCTACATCGGCTACCTGCCCGACCACTACGCCGCCGACTGGGTCGCCCAGGGCCGCCTGCGCGCGCTGCGCCCGGAGCGCTTCCACTACGACATCCCGCTGACCGTGGTGACCCGCAAGGGCCGCCGGCCGAACCTGGTGCTGGAGCGGTTCCTCGAGGCGGTGGCGCAGAGCCGCTGAGCCTGACACTTTCAGGGGCACGGCAGGCCTGCGGCCCCTCGCCCTAACCCTCTCCCGAAGGGAGAGGGGACTGATCGGCGCAGGATGAATCCACGGTGTCCGCCAGCACGATCGGCTCCCTCTCCCTCTGGGAGAGGGCTGGGGTGAGGGTGTTTTTGACTTGATCGGAACAGGCAGGGCACGCACAAGGCACCTCCTGCCTATCCAATTTGTCGCCCCAGCCACCAAAAATCCTATACCCCCTCCCCTGTAGCCCGCGGGCCGCGGGGTTTGCGTGGGTGCAGCTTTTCCCTAGCCTGCGACTACAAAAAACATAATTTCGCTATTCACAGCCTCTGAACAGAATGCGGCCAACACCTCCTCCCTAGCCGCAACAAGAACAAACGTGATCAGAGTCTGAGGAAGCAAGCCATGACCGACCTGAATCCAGGCGCCTTCGGCAAGAAGTCGCTTGATAACCTGGAAATCGACACGCTGGTCGTTGGCGCCGGACAAGCCGGCGTCGCCATGAGCGAGCACCTGACCCAACAGGGCGTGCCGCACATCGTGCTGGAAAAAAGCCGCATCGCCGAAGCCTGGCGCACCGGCCGCTGGGATTCGCTGGTAGCCAACGGCCCGGCCTGGCACGACCGCTTCCCGAACATGGAATTCCCGGTTGGCCCGGATGACTTCCCGCACAAGGAGCAGGTGGCGGACTACTTCGTCGCCTACGCCAAGCAGTTCAACGCGCCGATCCGCACCGGCGTGGAAGTGAAGAAGGTCACCCGCAACGAAGGCCGCCCCGGCTTCACCGTGGAAACCTCCGAAGGCACCCTCCAGGCGCTGCGCATCGTTTCCGCCACCGGCCCGTTCCAGCGCCCGGTGATCCCGGCCATCGCACCGAAGGACGAAGGCCTCTACCAGATCCACTCGGCCAAGTACTACAACCCGCAGCAACTGCCCGAAGGCGCCGTGCTGGTGATCGGCGCCGGCTCCTCCGGCGTGCAGATCGCCGACGAGCTGAACCGCGCTGGCAAGAAGGTCTTCCTGTCTGTGGGCGCCCATGACCGCCCGCCGCGCTCCTACCGCAACCGCGACTTCGTCTGGTGGCTGGGCGTGCTCGGCCTGTGGGACGCCGAGGAAGTGCAGCCGGGCCGCGAGCACGTGACCATCGCCGTGAGCGGTGCCCGCGGCGGCGAGACCATCGACTTCCGTCGCCTGGCCAACGAGGGCATCACCCTGACCGGCCTGACCAAGGCCTTCGCCGACGGCAAGGTGAGCTTCCAGGACGACCTGGTGGCCAACCTGAAGGCCGGCGATGACAACTACCTCGGCCTGCTCGACGCCGCCGACGCCTACATCGAGCGCAACGGCCTCGACCTGCCGCTGGAGCCGGAGGCCCGCAAGGTCTACGCAGACGCCGAGTGCATCCGCAATCCGATCCAGGAGCTGGACCTCGCCGACGCCGGCATCACCGCGATCATCTGGGCCACCGGCTACGCCGTGGACTTCAACTGGCTGCAGGTGAATGCCTTCGACGACAAGGGCAAGCCCAAGCACCAGCGCGGCGTATCCCGCGAGCCGGGCGTGTACTTCGTCGGCCTGCCGTGGCTGTCCCGTCGCGGCTCCACCTTCATCTGGGGCGTGTGGCACGACGCCAAGCATGTGGCTGGCCACATCGCCACCCAACGCCGTTATGTCGAATACCAGGACGCCTCGCAGCGCGAAGGCTCCTCCGTTCAGAAAGCCGCATCCTGGGAGTAAGAGATGCCTACCCATACTCGCATCCGCATGTTCAACACCAAGGACACCTACCCGAACCAGACCCTGGACAACGACCTCTGCCAGGCCGTGCGTGCCGGCAACACCGTGTACGTGCGCGGCCAGGTCGGTACCGACTTCGAGGGCAACCTGGTAGGGCTGGGTGACCCGCGTGCCCAGGCCGAACAGGCGATGAAGAACGTCAAGCAACTGCTGGAAGAAGCCGGCAGCGACCTGTCGCACATCGTCAAGACCACTACCTACCTCATCGACCCGCGCTACCGCGAGCCGGTGTACCAGGAAGTCGGCAAGTGGCTGAAGGGCGTGTTCCCGATCTCCACCGGCCTGGTGGTATCGGCCCTCGGTCAGCCGCAGTGGCTGATGGAGATCGATGTCATCGCCGTCATTCCGGACTGAAAGCTACTGCGCTAGGCCATGCTGCGTTGGGGCCGGTCGAGAAAATGCTCATTTGCTACAGCAAACTCCGCTTTTCTCGCCCAACCCCGCCTTGCCTGGCCGTCGCTCGTGACGCTTTCAAGCGTGCAGGCGATGCGGATTTTCCGCATCGCCCTTTGTCGTTTTAGCTATTAGAACAAGCAAGGAGCCACCATGACCTTCTCCATCGTCGGCCGCTGCGCCGAAACCGGACAACTGGGTATCGCCATCAGCTCCTCGAGCATCGCCGTGGGCGCCCGCTGCCCCTGGGTACGCGCCGGCGTCGGCGCGGTGGCGACGCAGAACATCACCCTGCCGGCCCTCGGCCCGCAGATTCTCGACCAGATCGAAGCCGGCCTCGAACCAAGCGCGGCGCTGGACAAGGCGCTCTCCAGCAACGGCTACAGCCAGTACCGCCAGGTGACGGTGATCGACCAGCACGGCAAGGTCGCGCTGTTCACCGGCAGCGAGGCGCTGGGCGTGTACAACGCCGTGGCGGGTGAGAACTGCGTGGCGGCCGGCAACCTGCTGTCGTCCACCGTGGTGATCGAGGCCATGACCCAGGCCTTCGAAGGCGCCAACGGCTGCCTGGCCGAGCGCCTGCTGGCCGCGATGCAGGCGGCGATGGCCGCCGGTGGCGAAGCCGGCCCGGTGCATTCGGCGGCGCTGAAGGTCGTCGGCGATCTGGTCTGGCCGATCGTCGACCTGCGCGTCGACTGGGCGGACGAAGCGCCCATCGATGAGCTGGAAAAACTCTGGGTGGCCTACAAGCCGCAGCTGGAGGACTACCTCGTGCGCGCCCTCGACCCGACCAAGGCGCCGAGCTACGGTGTGCCGGGCGACGAGTAACGCCATGCCTTACCTGCGAGAGCCCCTCTCCCTGATCCTGGCTGGGGAGAGGGTATTCGCCCAAATACCGAAACCGCGCATTGACAATGAAAGCCCCAATGCAGGACCCAACCATGCCTTCCAGCCGTGAAATCCTTGCCGACCTGATCGCCTTCGACACCGTCAGCCGCAATTCCAACCTGGCGCTGATCCACTACATCCGCGACTACCTCGCCGGCTTCGGCATCGCCTGCGAGCTGTTCCACGACGCCGAAGGCGGCAAGGCCAATCTCTACGCGACGCTGGGTCCGCAGGACCGCGGCGGCGTGTGCCTGTCCGGCCACACCGACGTGGTGCCGACCGACGGCCAGCCATGGACGGTCCCGCCGTTCGAATTGACCGAGCGCGACGGCCGCCTCTACGGGCGCGGCACCGCGGACATGAAGGGCTACATCGCCTGCGTGCTGGCGGCGGTGCCGGCGTTTCTCGCCCAACCGCTGCGCCTGCCGGTACACCTGGCGTTCTCCTATGACGAGGAAGTCGGCTGCCTCGGCGTGCGCTCGCTGCTCGCCGCGCTGGAGCACCGCGAGCACAAGCCGATGGTCTGCATCATCGGCGAACCCACCGAGCTCAAGCCGGTGCTCGGCCACAAGGGCAAGCTCGCCATGCGCTGCCAGGTGCACGGTGCACCGTGCCACTCGGCCTATGCGCCGCAGGGCGTGAACGCCATCGAGTATGCGGCGAAGCTGATCGGCCGCCTCGGCGAGATCGGCACCCGCCTGGCCGCGCCGGAGCGCCACGATCCACGCTTCGATCCGCCCTACTCCACCGTGCAGACGGGCGTGATCAGCGGCGGCCGCGCACTGAACATCGTGCCCGCCGAATGCCAGTTCGATTTCGAAGTACGCGCGCTGCCCAGCGACGATCCGCAACAGGTCGCCAATGACCTGCGCACCTTCGCTGAAACCGAGCTGCTGCCGAAGATGCGCGCGGTGAAGGCCGAGACGGATATTCGCTTCAGCGAACTCTCGGCCTATCCCGCCCTGGTCACCGACCAGCAGGCCCAGGCCGCCGAGCTGATCGCGCTGCTGAGCGGTTCGCGCGACTTCACCACCGTCGCCTACGGCACCGAGGGTGGGCTGTTCGACCAGGCCGGCATTCCCACCGTGGTCTGCGGCCCGGGCAGCATGGACCAGGGCCACAAGCCGGACGAATTCGTCAGCCTGGAGCAGTTGGCCAGGTGCGACGAGATGATGGGGCGGCTGGCGGAGTGGCTGCGCAGCTGACGCACCACGCGGTGTACCCGGTAGCGTAAGCGGGCTGCGTCCGCGATGTGCAACCAGCTTGCTCGGAGCGGCCGGGAATCGATCGCGGATGAATTCGCTCCTACGAGATACCTCCGCACTTGGGCCATCCCCTCACCCTAGCCCTCTCCCAAGGGGAGACGGGATCGTTCGGTGCAGGATGAAACCTTCGCGTCAGCCGGCTCGAACTGCCGCCTCTCCCTGAGGAGCGGGGCGCGCAGCCAGGGTTGGGGTGAGGGGGGAAGACGCAGCGACGGACTATCCAGAGAAGACGGTTGCTCCTACAACAGCCCCCCCACGCTGAGCCGGCCGCAAATCTGGTTGGGAACGCACGGGGGCATACCACGGTACGGGCTGTCACGTCGGTTCGCGAGCAAGCTCGCTCCTACAGGGAGCAATTGCTCTTCGTGGGAGCGAACTTGCTCGCGAACAGTCCCGGCACAGGAATATCAGGCAAACGCCGCGCGCAGCTCGTCCATGCTCGCGAAGTAGTGCGCCGGGCTTTCCGCCATCAGCTCTTCACGGCTGCCGAAGCCATAGCCGACACCGGCCGCGGACAGGCCATTGCGGTGCGCACCGATCAGGTCGTGCTTGCGGTCGCCGATCATCAGCGTTTGCGCCAAGTCCAGCTTCTCGATACCCAGCAGGTGCTCGATCAGCTCCACCTTGTTGGTGCGCGTGCCGTCCAGCTCGCTGCCGTAGATCACTTTGAAATGTTTGGCGAAGTCGAAGTGGCGGGCGATTTCCGCCGCGAACACGGTCGGCTTGCTGGTGCAGATGTACAGCGTGCGGCCCTGGCCGCCGAGCAGTTGCAGCAGCTCGCCAACGCCGTCGAATACCTTGTTCTCGTACAGCCCGGTGTCCTTGAAGCGCACGCGGTAGTGGTTCACCGCCTCCCAGGCGCGCGCCTCGTCGAAGTCGTAGGTGCTCATGAAACACTGCAGCAACGGCGGGCCGATGAAGTGTTCGAGCTGGCGCAGGTCAGGCTCGTCGATGCCCAGTTGGGCGAGGGCGTACTGGATCGAACGGGTGATGCCCTCGCGCGGATCGGTGAGGGTGCCGTCGAGGTCGAAGAGGATGTTCTGGTAATGCATGGGATCAGCGTCCGGCCGCGAAAGTCGGGCGGGAAGAATAACGCGCCTCCCGGCATTCAGGGATATCGAATCTCCACGCTCGCCCCCGCCTGTCGGAGAAGCTCGACCCACGGGGCCAGTTCGCAGGGCCAGCCTGAAGCCAAGCAGAACGGCCCCGCCATTAGCCGCTCGCGCGCTTGGGCCGGCGTCCAGCCAGATGAAGAGCGGACCAGCCGCAGAACGGCAGCCAGGTTGCTCCCGGCACATACAACCCAGAGCTCGGGGTCCGGCATGGGACCGATGGCCGGAGGCGGAAAGCCACCGAAGCGTCGACGCAGCACCTCGATCGCTTCGCCCAGTGGCTGAGCATCGAGGGTGCGTGCGTCTTCGAGGTGCATCCGGCAGAACCACGCAGCGCCGCGGGGCATACCCACTGCGCCATCGGCTAGCGGCGCATAGTCGCGGAAGCGCAGCAGGTCGCCACCCTTGCCGGTGTGGAAGTACTCCCCACGGAAATCCTTGCCGCAAACTGCGCAATAGGGCGGAGTCATACCAGCTCCCTGACCTGCAATCGTTCCCCAGTATGCAAGGCGCACCCTTCCCTTGCCATCATTCGCCCTGAAGGTCGCTGTCAGGCGCATAACCCTTCCCCTGGCGCAGTATGCGGAAGCTGCCGCTGACATTTACCGGCGGATCACCACCGACGCCGTAGGTCTGCACGGTGGCATCCGACTCGGGCTCATCCTCCGGCTGGGCCAGCTGGCCGGCGAGCTTTTCCTGCACGCGGCCGCCGAGGTGATCGACGCCGGCCATTACGCCGCCGTCCGGGTCGCGCATCAGCGCCAGCCACTGTTCGTCGAACGCGGCGTTGATCTCCTTGCGCAACTGGGTTTCCACCTCGGGCCGCGCATGGTCGTTGCCGGCCATGCTGAACAGCGTGAAGGCGACGGAGATTACCGACCCGGCGACCTTGCCAGCCGCGCCGGCCACCACGCCGACAATGCTGCGGTTCTTCAGTTCGTTGACCAGCTTGGCGCTGGTGCGCTGGGCGACCGGCGACACGCCGCTGACCCTGGTGCCGGCGCCAGCCTTGCCCGACGCCGTGCGGATTTCCTGCATCAACGCGGCGAAGGCCGGGAGCTTGCCGATGTCCTTGGCGTGCACCACGTCGTAGAGCGAGGCATCGCGACTGGACGGCGGCCCCAGGCTGATCGCCGGAATCCCCATCAGGTGTTCATCGAAAGCCTTCTGCGGAATGCCGCGGCGCTGGGGAATTTCCTTCAGCGCGACGGTCAGCAGTTCGACGTAGTGCCGGGTAGCTTTCTCCATTACCGCGTCGGGGTCGACCTGCTTGGCGACCGGGACAAGCACCTGCTTGCGGTACTGCTCCTGCAGGTAGACGGCCAGCTTGTCGACGGTGGGGTCAAGGTCACCGTGGGAGCCCATCTTGTACCAGGCGACCTTCATGCCGAGCCATTGCTGGGTCCAGTAGCTGGAGAACCAGGGAATGAATTTTTCGTCGGTGCGCTGGTAGACCAGGTCCATCCACTGCTGCATGGCTTCTTCGGCGTAGGCGCGGGCCTGGGAGGTGGCGGCCAGGGAGGCGGCGCCGATGTCGGCATCGACCTGGCGCCAGGTGGCCTCGGTGAGCGGAGCGGTGGGTGTGGCGGGGTGATGGGCACAGCCGCCCAGCGCCAGCAGAAGCAGCGCAACGACACCGCCACGCCGCCAGGGCGAAACGGTGGAGCAGAAAGAGCACAGACTGTTCATGGCCGCCCGCCGGCTCGGCGGCATCCCCGGCGCCGCCCGCTACTGACTTCGGCCGGGCACGCCCTGGCGTCCGGTCACCTTGGCTCAGTATAGGGTGCGAGGTCTGGCGCGGCGGGCCGTCTGGCGGTTTGGCCGGGGTTCGCGAGCAAGCTCGCTCCTACAAAGAGCGCATGGCGTCCTGTAGGAGCGAGCCTGCTCGCGAACCGCCCAACCGAATGAGCACGATCAGAACATGGGCGCAGGTGCGGTCAGCCGGCAAACCCCTCGGCAATATGCTGATCCTTCAGCTTCACGTAGTTGCCGGCGGTATAGCTGAAGAACGCACGCTCCTTGTCCGTCAGCGGACGGGCCTTCTTCACCGGGCTGCCGACATAGAGGAAGCCACTCTCCAGCACCTTGCCCGGCGGCACCAGGCTGCCGGCGCCGAGGATCACCTCGTCCTCGATCACCGCACCGTCCATCACGATCGAACCCATGCCCACCAGGATGCGGCTGCCGATGGTGCAGCCATGCAGCAGCACCTTGTGACCGATGGTCACTTCGTCGCCGATGGTCAGCGGGAAGCCGTCCGGGTTGAACGGGCCGGCATGGGTGATGTGCAGCACGCTGCCGTCCTGCACGCTGGTGCGCGCGCCGATGCGGATGCGGTGCATGTCACCGCGGATCACCACCAGCGGCCAGACCGAGCTGTCGGCGCCGATCTCCACGTCACCGATGACCACGGCGCTGGCGTCGACGAAGACGCGCTCGCCGAGAGATGGCGTTTTGCCCTGATACGAACGAATAGTCACGATAGAGTCTCTCTGGCTGCGAATAGGCCCGATTGTATTTAAGATGGCCGAGTGTTTCTTCAGCCAAGGTGCCACCGTGAGCGCGAATCCTCTTCTGCAGAGCTACGACCTGCCGCCCTTCTCGTCCATTCGCCCCGAACACGTGAAGCCGGCCATCGAGCAGATCCTCGCCGACAACCGCGCGGCCATCGCGCGTATCCTCGCCCAGCAGAACGGCACCCCGACCTGGGCCGGCCTGGTGCTGGCCATGGACGAACTGCATGACCGCCTGGGCAAGGCCTGGAGCCCGGTCAGCCACCTCAACGCGGTGTGCAACAGCGCCGAGTTGCGCGACGCCTATGAAGGCTGCCTGCCGCTGCTGTCCGCCTACTGGACCGAGCTGGGGCAGAACCCCGAGCTGTTCAAGGCCTACGAGGCGCTCGCCAAAAGCCCCGAGTCGAAGGGTTACGACGTCGCCCAGAAGACCATCCTAGAACACGCCCTGCGCGACTTCCGCCTGTCGGGTATCGACCTGCCGGCCGACGAGCAGCAGCGCTACGCCGAGATCCAGACGCGCCTGTCCGAGCTGGGCAGCCGCTTCTCCAACCAGTTGCTGGACGCCACCCAGGCCTGGACCAAGCACGTCACCGACGAAGCCGCCCTCGCCGGCCTGACCGACTCGGCCAAGGCGCAGATGCAGGCTGCCGCGCAGGCCAAGGAACTCGACGGCTGGCTGATCAGCCTGGAATTCCCCAGCTACTTCGCCGTGATGACCTACGCCGAAGACCGCGCCCTGCGCGAAGAGGTCTACGCCGCGTACTGCACCCGCGCCTCCGATCAGGGCCCGAATGCCGGGCAGAACGACAATGGCCCGGTGATGCAGGAAATCCTCGACCTGCGCCAGGAGCTGTCGCGCCTGCTGGGCTTCAAGAATTTCGCCGAGCTGTCCCTGGCCACCAAGATGGCCGAGACGCCCGAGCAAGTGCTGAACTTCCTCCGCGACCTGGCCGTGCGCAGCAAGCCCTTCGCCGCCCAGGACCTGGAGCAGCTCAAGGCCTACGCCGCCGAGCAGGGTTGCCCGAACCTGTCGAGCTGGGACGCCAGCTACTTCGGCGAGAAGCTGCGCGAGGCGCGCTACAGCGTGTCCCAGGAAGCCCTGCGCGAATACTTCCCGATCGACAAGGTGCTTGGCGGCCTGTTCGCCATCGTGCAGAAGCTCTATGGCATCCAGATCCGCGAACTGAACGACTTCGAGCGCTGGCACCCGGACGTGCGCCTGTTCGAGATCGAGGAAAACGGCCAGCACGTCGGCCGCTTCTACTTCGACCTCTACGCCCGCGCCAACAAGCGTGGCGGCGCCTGGATGGACGGCGCCCGCGACCGTCGCCGCACCGCTGGCGGCGACCTGCAGGCGCCGGTGGCCTACCTGGTGTGCAACTTCACTCCAGCCGTCGGCGGCAAGCCTGCGCTGCTGACCCACGATGAAGTGACCACCCTGTTCCACGAGTTCGGCCATGGCCTGCACCACCTGCTGACCCGCGTCGAGCACGCCGGCGCCTCTGGCATCAACGGCGTGGCCTGGGACGCAGTGGAGCTGCCGAGCCAGTTCATGGAGAACTGGTGCTGGGAGCCCGAAGGCCTGGCGCTAATCTCCGGCCACTACGAAACCGGCGCGCCGCTGCCGCAGGATCTGCTGGAGAAGATGCTCGCCGCGAAGAACTTCCAGTCCGGCCTGATGATGGTTCGCCAGCTGGAGTTCTCCCTGTTCGACTTCGAGCTGCACGCCACCCATGGCGACGGCCGCAGCGTGCTCGACGTGATCGAGGCGATCCGCGCTGAAGTCGCGGTGATGCGCCCGCCGGCGTACAACCGTTTCGCCAACAGCTTCGCGCACATCTTCGCCGGCGGTTACGCCGCCGGTTACTACAGCTACAAATGGGCCGAAGTGCTGTCCGCCGACGCCTTCTCGCGCTTCGAGGAAGAAGGCGTGCTCAACCCGGCGACCGGCGCGGCCTTCCGCGACGCGATCCTGGCCAAGGGCGGCTCCCAGGAGCCGATGGCGCTGTTCGTCGCCTTCCGCGGCCGCGAACCGTCCATCGACGCCCTGCTGCGCCACTCGGGCCTCTCCGAGGAGGCGGCGTGATGAGCGAGGTGAAGAAACGCTTCATCGCCGGGGCCGTCTGCCCGGCGTGCAGCGAGCAGGACAAGATCGTCATGTGGGACGTCGACGGTGTGCCGCACCGCGAATGCGTGGCCTGTGGCTACGCCGATACCCTCAACGCCCAGGGCCAGTCGGTGCCGAAAGAGCTGTCCACCCGCGTCAACACCAGCGCGCTGGAAAAGCCCAAGGACCCGAAGGTGCAGGGGGTTCAGTTCTTCCCTAATCCGAAGCTGAAGAAGCCGCAGGAATAAGGCTCGACTGAGTCATGGAAAATGCCCCGGCTTGCCGGGGCATTTCTTTTTCCGCCAGATCAAGCTTGCCGGCACGTCCTATAATGACCAAAAATTGATCCATTATTTGGAGCTATTTATGCAGACCCTGCTTGCCAGCACCGCCGTCAGCGTTTCTGAACTGAAGAAGAATCCTTCCGCTGTGCTGGCAGAATCCGGCGGCGAACCGGTGGCGGTACTCAATCACAACAAGGTGATGGGCTACATGGTGCCGGCCGAACTGTTCGAATCGATCCTCGAACGTCTTGAGGACCTGGAGCTGGCAGAAATCGCTCGTGCGAGGTTGGGTGACAAAGGCGTCCCGGTATCGCTCGATGAGCTATGAACTGGAGTTCCTGCCAGCCGCGCTGAAGGAATGGCACAAACTGGGTCATGCGGTGCGCGAGCAGTTCAAACGAAAGCTGGGCGAGCGCCTGAAGGAGCCTCGCGTCCAGGCCGATGCCCTCCACAGCCTGGCAGACCACTACAAGATAAAATTGCGCTCGGCGGGTTATCGCCTGGTCTATCGCGTCGAAGACGAGCGTGTTGTGGTCTCGGTAGTCGCCATCGGCAAGCGAGAACGTGGCGAGGTCTACAGTGCGGCTGAACAGCGTCGCTGAAATTGAACGCATCGGCGCGACGAAACACCCGTCGCCAGCATCGACATCAAGGAATCCTGATTCCCCATCGGCATAGCATGAACGTCGATCCCGCTCTGCCTTCCAGTCCATGATCGTCACGGCCGGCTAGTCTGTAGAGCATCGCCGCAAGGAGTCCGCCGTGACCCAGACGTCCCCACCGACCCGAAGGAAGCCCTCACGTGCTTGACCGCTTTGGCATGCTGGAGGTGATGCGCGCCTCGCGCCTGACGCAGTTCCCGATCAGCCCCGTGCTGCGCGAAACCCATGGCTTCAAGGGGCGCCTGACCTTCTTCCTGCTGCTGGCCGGCGCGCTGGTCTTCACCTTTGCCGCGCTCGGCCATGACATCCGCGCCAGCGGCACCCACCTGGAGCCTGGCTGGTCAGTGCTGGTACTGGTGGTCGCGTTGCTGATCGCCCTGGGCTTCGAGTTCATCAACGGCTTCCACGACACGGCCAACGCGGTGGCCACGGTCATCTATACCAATGCACTGCCACCCCGATTCGCGGTGGCCTGGTCGGGATTGTGGAATTTTCTCGGGGTGCTCTTTTCCAGCGGTGCGGTGGCCTTTGCCATCGTTTCGCTGCTGCCGCTGGACCTGCTGCTGAAGGTCGATAGCAGCGCCGGGTTAGCGATGATCTTCGCCCTGCTGATCGCCTCGATCCTGTGGAACCTCGGCACCTGGTGGCTGGGGTTGCCGGTGTCCTCGTCGCACACGCTGATCGGTTCCATCGTCGGCATCGGCCTGGCCCACGGCGCCATGGCCGGGCACATCGGCATATCGGGCAACGCCTGGTCGCAGCTGACGACAGTGGGTTACGCACTCTTTCTGTCGCCGGTGGTGGGCTTCTTCGCCGCGTTCGTGCTGCTACGCGTGATGAGTTCCACCATCCGCAACCGCGCGCTGTTCCATGCACCGGAAGGCCGCACGCCGCCACCCCGATGGATTCGCGCGATCCTCATCCTCACCTGTACCGGTGTGTCTTTCGCCCACGGCTCCAACGACGGGCAGAAGGGCATCGGCCTGATCATGCTGATCCTGATTGCCACCGTTCCCCTGGCCTTCGCGGTGGATCGCGCCCATTCACCGGAGCAATACCGCCAGTTGCTCGCCCTCCTCCAGACCAGCCAGGAGCAATTGCACCGCAGCGGCGGCACGCCTGCGGCGGACCCGCGCCAGGCCCTCTTGAGCTATCAGAAAGACGAAGTCGTGCATCCCGAACTGCTGCCATCGCTGGGCAGCGTGATCGGCGACATTGGCGCACGGCTGCAGCGCCACGGGCAGTTGGACAAGGTGCCCGTCGAAGAGGTGCAGGACCTGCGCAACGACCTCTACCTGAGCCTGGAAACCATCCGCCTGCTGGACCGCAGCGGCCAGCGCTTCGACCTGGACACCTGGAGCAGCCTGCAGGCGCTGCGCCATGAGGCCGACCGCACCATCCGCTTCATTCCCGTGTGGGTGAAGGTCGCAGTCGCCCTGGCGCTGGGGCTGGGTACGCTGGTTGGCTGGCGGCGCATCGTCACCACGGTGGGCGAAGGCATCGGCAAGACCCCGCTGACTTATGCACAGGGCGCCTCGGCACAACTGGTGGCCATGCTCACCATCGGCGCGGCGGATGGCTTCGGCCTGCCGGTGTCGACCACGCAAGTGCTCTCCTCGGGAGTGGCGGGGACCATGGCGGCCAACGGCAGCGGCCTGCAATGGCCGACCATCCGCAACATGCTGCTGGCCTGGGTACTGACGCTGCCAGCCGCCATCGCCCTGGCGGCGGGGTTGTACTGGTTGTTCACCCGGCTGATGTAAACCCTGCAGGGGCGAGGGGGACGCCTAGTTCTTGCTCGCGAACAGAATTTCCCGACTGCCTGGGAGCCAAGCGGTTCGCGAGCAGGCTCGCTCCTGCAAAGAACCCGTTTCCGTACAAAGACGGCGCGTCCAGTGAGCAGCGCCGACCGCCGAGCAGTTATTGCTGGCTGTGGAAAACTCCGTGGATTACTGTATTCATATACAGTATTTCTTCAGAGCTTTCCCACATGTCCACTTCCCTCCCACCCCGCGGCCGGGGCACCGCCAGCAATCCGCACAACCGCTTCGCGCCGACCACCTCGGTGCCTGTGGATAACGATTGGTACGACGAAGTGCCCAAGCCCCAGGTGACCGAAATCCGCACCGAGCGGGCGAAGACGGTGATCTCGCGCAATCAGTCGCCGGACCTGCCCTTCGACCGCTCGATCAATCCCTATCGCGGCTGCGAGCATGGCTGGATATGCTCTGCAAAAGGTTCCATCAAGGTCTTTTAGGACGGTTGAACTCGTTCAAGCGTTCTAAATGACCAGTATCAGCAATCAACCATATTGACCAATTGTTGAATGTCATCGTCCATTTCTAACAAATACCAATCCCTGTATTTGATGACATTTGGCTGATTTTCTTTTCTATCAATTCTCATCATTGTTGCTTTTCTTTCAGTAGCAAAATGATTATTGGAGAAAATTACAGTTCCAATTCCAATATTTCTTTTGATTATTACTGTTTCTTTAGTCGCATAATCTTTATATGAGAGATAAAGACAATCTTGGAAAACCTTCTCATATAATTTGATTTTCCCTGCACTCACATTTTCCATTGTGAAAATTTCTGCAAGATTAGGGTTTTCACTCACATAACTATTAAGAAGAAGAGCAGAGCACTTCTTTGACTTAATAAGTTTAAATGATGGGAAATTCGTTGCGTTTATCTTTGCGAAGGTTTTACTAGGCACTTCAATAAAAGAGATTTTTCTAGCAAATGAATACTTGCTTTCAATCTCTTTTACTTTTTCGATGATTGACAAATAAGCGTCATAATCATCAATCAAATACACACTACAAACATCATAAGCAGTTTCTTTATTGACATAAGAAACTAAAAGGTCGTTTATTTCACCAATATACTTATCAAACTTTCTATTATCTTCACTCATATATTCCTCTTTCTTATTCTCTTACTTATATTTTCCCATATAAATATATAATGTCAAGAAAGTCGGAGGAACTTTTTAAATATATTTTCAGGAGATATATGGGTGGCTCTATGCACCGGATTTTCTAGGGTTTGTATTAAATACTCCCCGCGTAATATGTAATTATCTGTAAATAACCATTATGCAAAACGCACTGAAAAACTTCGTTTTATGATTTGCTTCGCTTCGCTTCTCAAATCTGCGAACTTTGTTCGCTTATTCCAGTGGTTTTAGCCCGTTAGGGCGTGCTCTGCTGAAATCAAAAAAACACATTCGAATTCAATAAAAGTATTTAAGAGTATTTAAGGGTACTGATTTATGCTGATTTTAAGCCAAAAATACAACCAATACTCCCCGCGTAATATGCAGATACTCCCCGCGTAATATGTAAATACTCCCCGCATTATATGTAAAATACTCCCCGCGTAATATGTAGCATTATAGTGCTAATCGAATACTCCCCGCGTAGTTCTATTGACTTATATAAAATCTATGGTTTGATATATGTATATAATCAATAAAAGGATGCCCTATGGATTTAATATTTAATCAATTTCAAACTTCAAAAAGTATTTATGCACAAGACAAGTATATGACTTTTGCAAAGTCAATCCTTCATCTTCCAATTTTTCAATCTGTAAAGAACTCAAAAAAAGAAAGAGTAACTATAAAAATAGACAAATTTTATTCTTATGAAGATGTTGAAATGGACTTTATACCTTTGTCTGTGAATTTCGATTTTGATGTTTTCTATTACATTCTTCAAAAGAAATTGAAGTCAGACAAGCTCACATTCACAATAAATATGAAGCACTTTATGAAATTTCATAAAGTCCACCCAAGCAATAAAAAGGTGTATATAGAGAAGTTAAGAAAATCATTAAAGAATATGATGAAATTTTATCTTGAATTTAGATATGACTCTATTACTTACAAGTGTCATTTGCTGAATAATATCGTTGAAGATGCTAACGATAAAGAAAATACAGTCATTACATTCAATAAAGAATTTGAGAATTTTTACAAACACGACACTGACCTAATCTTTAATTTTAAGTTCGATAAGTTCAAAGAAATTGAAGGGGATTATGCAAGGGTTCTATATATGTTTTATCTAACTAATCACTACGCTGATAGTGTTAGATTTAAGATTTCCGACATATTAGATAGGTTGCAAAGCAATTTTTCAACAAAGACAAAAACATATGAGTATATAAAGAAAGCTCACGAAGAACTAATTAAAATAGAGTTCTTGAAATCTGTTGAGCCTATCAAGGAAGGGAGAGAATTAACTGGTTATTTGGTTGAGTTTGAAAAAGTAAGAAAAGGTTTTTTACCAACGGTAGCAGAAAAACCTAAAAGCAATACTGATGAATTATCTATCTGTGATGAAGAATTACCATTTTAATTAACAACATAAGGACTATATGAGAAATGAAATTAAAGCAATATTAGCAACAACAATGATGATTACAGCATTCTCTGCGAATGCTGGTTTTAGAATGCAAATACCTCTTGAAATAGATGGTGGTGGACACTTACCTAATGGTTCAATAGTATTTACTGGTGAAACTGAAATTGAGCCAGTAGATAAGGCAAAAGAGTGTGATGACAAAGCATCTAATGTTCCTGGGCTTCTATCTTCAACATATCCAGATGTGAATTATGTTTCCCATAGATTTACTACTTTTAAGCAATTTGTTCCGGGTGTTGGCTTTGCAGATGTGGAAGGTTGTGAGGTGACGATTGAACTACCTAACTCAAAAGGGTTTTACTGCACTTCTAATGATGACTATGCAATGGCAGTGAGCGGCAGCGTTCAATCATTAGGTATTGAAAAGATTATGCTGAACTACTATGGAGAATGTAATTAAAAAAGCCCTGATGGGCTTTTATTATTAAGGTCTGTAACTGTTTGTTTTCCTTGATTTCTGCTTTTTTTCTTTCTCTTGTTCATTTCTTGCTTGTGCTTCTCTCTTCAATTTCTCTTGTTCTTCCATTCTTCTAATCATTTCTTCATAAGAATTGGAATTTCCAAATTCTGTTGAATTTTGTTTTTTAACTGGTTCAGGTTGAATAGGTTTTTCAACTGGTTGAACTGGTTTATTTCTTTCTTCTTCAATTCTCTTTTCTTGTTGGTAGTTGTTATATCTACGCTGAAAACTGAATTGATTTTCAAGAAAGGCTTTTCTCTCTTCAATTTCTTTCGAAAATTCTTCTTTAAATTGTGGTAATTCACGATTAACACGGCGGAAATCTTCAATCTTTTGCTCTGGTGCATTCTCAAAATTAGAACCAAAACAAGATTTACATGTAAGGGCTTTATGAGCAACGCAAAGCATTGCAGGGGTTATACTGCTCAACAAGTCATTAAATTGCTTGCGAACGGGGTCAACCTCTTCAACTGGTGGCTTCTCTGGTGCTTTTTGAAGTGGTTTAGGTTTTTCCTGGGTAGGTATAGGGAAAACTGGTTTAGGGGCTTCTATGGCCATTTCTGGTTGTTTAGGCTCAACCTTTTTATTCATTGAAGCGTATTGCTCTTGGATTTTCTTCAATTCTTCTAAATCGGCTGGTTTAGGTTGATAACCTTCCAAGGTAAAGCCTTTGGCTTCCAATCCCATTAACTGAAATTCAAGCCATATATTTTTCTTAAAATGGTTCCCGCCACTCACTGTAAAGGTGCTTGGTGGGTTTGAATCAGCAAGCAATCTTTGCAAACCTGCTTTTGCTGATTGTCTTGATGTGTCATTAAATAAGACTTTTGAAGGGTCTTTATAGTATTCAAAAGATTTTTTGCTGTTGTATGTATTATAGAAATACTCAACCTTGTCATTGTGTTGTTCATATTTGAATTTCGTGCTTAACACTGATTTAGGGTTTACCCTATTCATAAAATCAGGCTTTGTATCACTGGATAATAAAAAGCAATCTTCGGCTTGTTTTTTTACCTGATGTTTTTTGGATAGAGTATTTTCAAACTCTTCATCTTCTCCAAGTTTTGCTTTTAAGGTCTTGTAAGAAAGGTTTAGTTCTGATGCTTTGAATATTTGGTCATCGAGTTGAATGGAGAAAGATGATTTCCCATTATGAATGACATTAAAGCCATTTTCGGTTATTTGGTTGATAAAGTCGGAAGGACTGGAAGCATTATCAAGATAAGGCTTTAAAGCGTCTTTCATTTTCTGCTTATTAGAAACTATACCTCTAACATCAAGCATTCTTTCATTAGTAGATGGAAGTTTTTCAATGTCATTTTTATTTTTAGATGTTGCTTTTCTATTTTTTGGCTTAATCAATTTGTGTTTATCTTCTAACTTATCGCATTCAATTTCAATGATGCGATAATCATCTTTTTGCTTGTAAGTCTTTCCGTTGTTATCTCTAACTGACCAAATGATATGGACGTGCATTTCATCTGTGTCATTATGAACAGCCATCAAGTATTTGCGATTGCTGAGATTATGAGTTTTTTCATAAAGTTCTTTTGCAATCTGTAATGCCTTTTGTGGGTTCATATCATCATTAGTGTGAAAACTTACTATATCGTGATATGTTCTTACTTGCTGGGTAGAACCTTGTTTTCTATTGTTGTTGTAAAAATTAACATCATCATCAATTTCACTTGATAATCTATTTACTAAATCGTCTTTGATGATGTTTGGTCTATGAATAAAACTGGCTTCATAAAGGCAGCAGCCTTTATCTTTAAGAATGTAATTGGCTGTTCTCTTAATTCCTCTTTTTGTTTTTTGGCTGCTGGCTTTTTTTCTTATCATATTACTCCTTGTTGTTGATGTTCTTTTCTATCCTTACATATTTACTTTGGTCACGGAGTAATTTATTTAAAGTTGTAAACATAAAGTCAATTTTCTCTAATGTTTTCCAAAGGTGTTCTGGAACAACCTCACCACTATTTAGATGCTTGGCTATTTGATTAAGATTGTTGTATGGCTCAGATATTTTTTTCTCAAAACTTTCATATGTGGCTTTTAGTGATGGGTTGTTAATTTCAACAATCAAACCAAAACCATCTGTAATTATTTTTTCAATCAACTGCTCATAGGTTAAGCCGGTTTTAATTTTTAATTCTTGGAATGCAAGTGCAGTCTTTTCTGTTGTTCTAATTGTTATGGTAGAACCTTTACTTCTGTTTGCTTTTTTCTTCTCCTTATCTGGAAATAAATCACTCATATAATCACCTTAAATTGTTATCTTAATTTTGGCAGTCTTTCCGCTTTTATATTTTCTAAACGAAGTGCAGAAAATCGAGCAACAATGGAAGTCCACGAAGTGGCACTCCATTGTTATTGCTCGCATATAATTAGAATGCCATATAAATGTTGTATCATATATTTTAATGTTTTCAAGTGGCGTGGACTGCCATTTAAATTGATAACAAAATAATGGAAACAAAAAAGGCCACTATTTAGTGGCCTTGGATAACTGAAAATAAAACTGGTTAATTAGTTTTTTGAGCAATAGATTTAACTACGCTAGCCCAAGAATTTTCAATTTCATCTTTATTGTATTCATTTGCCAATTCATCATTGAGAATG
Source organism: Pseudomonas sp. AU11447 (assembly GCF_001672555.2). NCBI lineage: Bacteria > Pseudomonadati > Pseudomonadota > Gammaproteobacteria > Pseudomonadales > Pseudomonadaceae > Pseudomonas > Pseudomonas sp. AU11447. Next base: position 370,636 of record NZ_LZDG02000089.1, read on the forward strand.
TGGCGATTAACACCATTGGAAAACTCTACATGTAAAATATCATTCAAGTAATCAATCTGGATTTTCTTGATGATGTTTTTTAGTTCATTGTTATATTGAACTCGTTTTTCAATTGCTTCTTGTGATTTGTCATAGATGATTTTTTCAATATCAATTCCTTGTAAATCATAGAATGACCTAAATGAAGAAATAATCTTGTCGAGTTCTTTGTTTTTGATTTCAATTTCAGCATCATATTTTATGATGCTATTTTCTAAATCAACAATAATCTCATTGTATGTTTCTGGAATGGTTTCACCTTCCATAACCATCTTTTTGATTTGAGATTTAAAATCATCAAGACGATTAGAAATTTTGTTTTTTTGGTTCTCCAATTTCATCAATTCATTTTTGATTTCATCGGCATTGGTATTTTCTTCTAATAGAGTTCCAATATTGATGCCATTGGTGAATTTAAAAAAGCGGCTAAATACTTTTTTACCACGAATTGATTGCTGGCCTTTTAAACCACATTTACCTGTCATCGAGTTTGTACAGATAAAATAATCTCTTTCGCCTTTATTCATATAGCGAATAGTTCCGCCACAAAAACGGCAAAAAATTAAATCACGGAAAACATTATATCTTTGGGCTGAATATCTACCTGAAAATGGTTTCCTTGATGTGATGACGGATTGAACCTTTAAGAATAAATCTTCATCTATTACCTGCGGGTAATAGTCTGGAATAGGATTTCCTTCATCTTTTCTAATGAGCCGACCATTTTCGTTGTAATGAATTTTTTGCGGCTGATGCTCACCAATTAACTTTCTATTGCTCAATAGATATTGAGCCTGATGAATAGCAAGTTTTTCACCATAAAGTGAATTATATTCTTTGGTTGCTTCCTGTAAGCCTTTGGAAAGGGAAAGCCTGAAAAGTGTTCTTATTCTGTCTATTTTTACTTCATCAATGATGAATGTGTTGTTTTCTACTTTTAACCAAGTAGGAACTTTTTTAGTGACGATTTCACCATTGTGCATCTTATCTCTATTGAGTTTCCAAGCCTTGCTTGAAAAATCACTTTTACGCTGACTTTCTGCGTTAGCCCTTTCAAATTCAACAAGAGCAGTAATCCAATCACCAAAATCAAGATTATCGGCATCATAAATTTTATTCTTATCAAGAATGACTATCTTGATGCCTGAAAATAAAAGGTCAGTAAAAATCTTATTACTACGAACGATTTTATCCCGTGATAATCGGTCAAAGTTCTCTATAAGTAGATAAGAACCTTTTTCAATTTCTCCTTTCCTTACCTCTTTGAGAAACTGACCAAGCACACCATCGGAACCAGCGTGTTTACCGTGAAAAGCAGACGTTCCGGCGTCTTCAAGGTGTCGATCTACCTCCAAGCCGTGCTTGGCCACAAACGCCTCTATAAGCTCATTTTGGCGTGTTCTCGTTGATCCATCTTCCTGGCGGGTAGATGAGAAACGAACATAAGGAAAGCACTTTTTGGTCATTTTTTAACCAATCTTGGAGAGTGGAACCAATAACATAGCACGTCTGCATCTACTGCTACGCGCGGCCCAGCCATGCGTACTGGGACCTGTCGCCAGGGCTGGATTTCGAGACGAAGCTGATCGCCAAGACCAACGCCGCCGAAGTGCTGGAGGAGGAGTTGAGCCGCAAGGGCTACGTCTGCGCGCCGATCAACCTGGGCGCCAACACCGATCCCTACCAGCCCATCGAGCGCCAGCAGCGCCTGACCCGGCAAATCCTCGAAGTGTTGCTGCGCTTCCGCCACCCGCTGACCATCGTCACCAAGGGCTCGTTGATCCTGCGCGACCTCGACCTGCTGGCGGAGCTGGCGAGACAGAACCTGGTCGCCGTGATGATCAGCCTCACCACGCTGGACGATGAGCTCAAGCGCGTCCTCGAGCCTCGGGCCGCCGCGCCCTCCGCGCGCCTGCGGGCGATCCGCGTGCTGCGCGAACAGGGCATTCCCGTCGGCGTGCTGTGTTCGCCGATGATTCCGATGATCAACGACCGCGAGCTGGAGGCCTTGCTCGAAGCCGCCCACGACGCCGGCGCCCAGAGCGCCAGCTACATGATGCTGCGCTTGCCGCGCGAGGTCGGCCCGCTGTTCGAGGAATGGCTGGCGGCGCACTACCCGCAGCGCGCGAACCACGTGATGAGCCTGATCCGCCAGTTGCGCGGCGGGGAAATCTACGACAGCCGCTTCGGCCACCGCTTTCGCGGCGAAGGCCCATTCGCCGACCTGCTGGCCAAACGCTTTGAGGTCGCCATGCGCCGCCTGGGATTGGGCCGGCGCGGCAGCTTCAACCTGGACTGCACGGCGTTCGCCCCGCCGCGCAGCCAGATGAGCCTGTTCTGAGTTTGCAGCCGATGAAATGTCGACAAGCGGAATAGCATCGCCGCACTCTCGCAATGCCATGATAGCTTGCCGATATCATCTTGGAATGTCGCCGAAACATCATGCAAAAGCTCATTCCAGAGCGGGTTTTTAATTTTGGTTTAATCTTCTTCGCCTAGGGTTTGAGCACAAAGTGACTTACCGGTCACGCCAGATTTTTTCCCACGGCTGTGCCTTTTCTCCCCAGGGAGAGCGTCGGCTGACGTGGGAAAATTCTTCGTCATTCTTCGAGGCTGATACATGAACGACAAAACGCACGGTGAGGATCACGCCCACGAAACCGCTGACGAGGCGCTGCGCCATATCGTCGAGGGTTTCCGCCAGTTCCGTCACGACGTCTTCCCGCAACAGGAAGAGCTGTTCAAGAAGCTGGCCCATGCGCAGAACCCGCGCGCCATGTTCATTACCTGCGCCGATTCGCGCATCGTTCCGGAGCTGATCACCCAGAGCTCGCCGGGCGACCTGTTCGTTACCCGCAACGTCGGCAACGTCGTGCCGCCCTACGGCCAGATGAACGGTGGCGTGTCCACCGCCATTGAGTTTGCGGTCATGGCGCTCGGCGTGCAGCACATCATCGTTTGCGGCCACTCCGACTGCGGCGCGATGAAAGCAGTGCTGGCGCCGCAGACGCTGGAAGGCATGCCGACGGTAAAAGCCTGGCTGCGCCACGCCGAAGTAGCCCGCACCGTGGTCGCGCAGACCTGCGGTTGCGCGACCCAGGAGCATCTGGGTGTGCTGACCGAAGAGAACGTGGTCGCCCAGCTGGATCACCTGAAGACCCACCCGTCCGTGGCCGCGCGCCTGGCGTCCGGCCAGTTGTTCATCCATGGCTGGGTGTACGACATCGAGACCAGCGCCATCAAGGCCTACGACGCCCAGGAAGGCCGCTTCCGTGCCCTCGACGGCGAAGGCCCGACGCCCAGCGCCACCCCGCGCCCGCGCTATTCCCCGCAGTAAGCTGCTGATACCAGCGAGCTCCCAGGGCGCGGCGGCCCTCCAGAACAAACGCCGCGCCCTTCTCTACTTGATCCCTGCCTGAGGCGCACGCTTCCACCGCGTACGCCGTCCCTTTGAATTGCGCGTGTCGATGCGGTCGAGACCGGCATCGTGGGCTTTCGCGCGCCCGAAAAATGCTCAGGAGAACAGCGCCATGTCGGCTCCCCACTCTGTTCCATGCGGATTTTCCCAGCTACGCCAAGTGCTGCCACGCGATCTGCTCGCTTCCGTGGTGGTTTTTCTCGTCGCCCTGCCGTTGTGCATGGGCATCGCCATCGCCTCGGGCATGCCGCCGGCCAAGGGGCTGGTGACCGGCATCATCGGCGGCCTGGTCGTCGGCTTTCTCGCCGGCTCGCCGCTGCAGGTGAGCGGGCCGGCGGCGGGGCTTGCGGTGCTGGTCTTCGAGCTGGTGCGCGCTCATGGCATGGCCATGCTCGGGCCCATCCTGCTGCTGGCCGGCGCGCTTCAGCTAGTGGCGGGAAGGCTGCGCCTGGGCTGCTGGTTCCGCGTGACCTCGCCGGCCGTGGTCTATGGAATGCTCGCCGGCATCGGCATCCTCATCGTGCTGTCGCAGGTTCACGTGATGCTGGACCTCAAGCCCCAGGCATCCGGGCTGGATAACCTGCTGGCCTTCCCCACGGCATTACTGTCCGAGGCGAGCGGCTTCGATGCCGCACTGCTCGGGCTGGGCACCATGGCCTGCATGGCGCTGTGGGACCGCTTCAAACCGGGCCGGCTGCGCATGCTGCCCGGCGCCCTGATCGGCGTGAGCCTGGCGACGTTGACGAGCATCGCCCTGGAACTCGATGTGCTGCGCGTGAGCGTGCCGCAGAACCTTGGAGATGCCATCGACTGGCTGCGCCTCGGCGATCTCGGCGCCCTGCTAGACCCGACTATTCTATTGGCCGCCGTGGTGGTCGCCTTCATTGCCAGCGCCGAGACGCTGCTCTCTGCCGCTGCCGTGGACCGCATGCACACCGGCCCTCGATCGGATATGGACCGCGAGCTGAGCGCCCAGGGCGTGGGCAACATGCTCTGCGGGCTGGTTGGCGCTTTGCCAATGACCGGCGTGATCGTGCGCAGCTCGGCCAACGTGCAGGCGGGCGCGCGCAGCCGCGCCTCGGCGATCTTCCACGGGCTTTGGCTGCTGGGTTTCGTCGTGCTGCTGGGCGGGCTGCTGCGGCAGATCCCCATTGCCAGCCTGGCGGGTGTGCTGGTCTACACAGGCATCAAGCTGGTGGACCTCAAGGCGCTGCGCTCGCTGGGCCGCTATGGGCGCATGCCGGTGCTGGTGCATGCGGTGACCGCGCTGGCGATTGTCGCCACCGACCTGCTGACCGGCGTGCTGCTGGGCTTCGCGCTGACGGTACTGAAGCTGGTATTCAAGGCCGCACGGCTGAAGATCAATCTGCGCTACGACGATGAAGGCAATGGCGCCGAACTGCGGCTGGTGGGCGCAGCGACCTTCCTCAAGGTGCCGGCGCTGTCCCAGGCGCTGCAGTCGGTGAAGCCGGGAACGCACCTGCGCGTGCCGTTGCAGCACCTGAGCTACATCGACCACGCGTGCATGGAGTTGCTCGAAGACTGGGGCCGCAGCGCCGCGGCCAGCGACTGCCGACTGTCCATGGAAGGCAACGGCCTGCGTCGCCGCGTGGAGGGCCGGGTGCGCGCGCTGCAGAGCGCAGGCTGAGCCTCAGTCGCGGCCCAGCTCCAGCTCGACGCCGAACTGCCGCGACAGGCACGGCCACTGCTGCCAGGCCATCACAACCTGCGGGTCGTTGAGGCGGGCGCGGTAGCTGATGGCGGATTCGGCGCTGAAGGTGCTGTCGTCGAGCATGCCGTTGACCGCATGGTGCACCGCTTCATCCAGCTGGTTGGCGAAGGGCTCGCCGATCAGCTGGTGCGCCACCAGGTTGGCCACGGTGGTGTCCAGCGGGATCAGCGGCTGGTTGAAGTGGGCGATGTAGCGGTCGTTCACTTCCTCCACCAGGCGGTGGGCGAGGTAGGACTCGTCCAGCAGCGCGTCCAGGCCGTCGTGGCCGTCGAGCAGCGCTGGCGGGGTGAGGAAGAACTGTTCGGCGAGCTTGAGCACCGGCTTGATGCGGTCCTCGATGCCGGCTGCTCGCGCCACGGCGTTGGCGGCATCGAGGAAATCCGGCACCTGCTCGATATAGGCATGCACGAAGCGCGTCAGCGTACCGCTGGGGTCCTCGCCGGCCAGGGCGATGCTCGGGTGCAGGCTTTGCAGTTGGCTCTGGATCAGACGGGCGAGATGCCCATGGCGGGATTCGAGCAGATGGGCATTCCGGATCAGCTCACGCAGTGCAGCGGTGTTCATGACAACTCCAAGACAACGGGTTTGGAAAGTGAAGAAAGACCTTAGCCGCACCCCGGGCGTAGCTAAGACGCGATTGTCATATTCATGAACTGGTTATGCCGACACGGCATATCAGACGGCCAGCATGGTACTCCAAAGCCGCGCCGTCCGTGGCTTTGAGATCGCACTTCGGTCTTTCAAACACAGTTTTTACTCTGCGTTGTTATGTCGCAACCCGTGGCTATACTCCGCTTCGACACACCGAAAACCTGATGGACCCGGCCTGCCCTGCGTGCTGCCGAGGTAAGACGTCAAAGTAAGTTGTCTTGGCGGTCACTCCCTTGGCCGTTGGCTTGTTCAGGCTCGACCCCTCTGCAATGGGGATCGCAGCTAGGGCGCTATGCCGGCGGGATAAAAACAACGATAAGGGGAACCCGAATGCTGCGACATCCACGAGTCTGGATGGGCTTCCTTTTGCTCTTGGCTTTCAGTCAGGCAAACGCCGCCTGGACGGTCAACATGGCCCCCGGTGCGACAGAAGTCAGTCGTAACGTCTTCGATCTGCACATGACGATCTTCTGGATCTGCGTCGTCATCGGCATCGTCGTCTTTGGCGCGATGTTCTGGTCGATGATCGTCCACCGCCGGTCCACCGGGCAGCAGCCCGCGCATTTCCACGAGAGCACCACGGTGGAAATCCTCTGGACCGTCATTCCCTTCCTGATCCTGGTGGTGATGGCCGTCCCGGCCACCAAGACGCTGATCCACATGTACGACACCTCGGAGCCCGAGCTGGACGTGCAGGTCACCGGCTACCAGTGGAAGTGGCAATACAAGTACCTGGGCCAGGATGTGGAGTTCTTCTCCAACCTCGCCACGCCCCAGGACCAGATCCACAACAAGGCCGACAAGGACGAGCACTACCTGCTCGAAGTGGACAACCCGCTGGTGCTGCCGGCCGGGGTCAAGGTGCGCTTCCTGGTCACCTCCAGCGACGTGATCCACTCCTGGTGGGTGCCGGCCTTCGCGGTCAAGCGCGACGCCATTCCCGGCTTCGTCAACGAGGCCTGGACCAAGGTCGACCAGCCCGGCGTCTACCGCGGCCAGTGCGCCGAGCTGTGCGGCAAGGACCACGGTTTCATGCCCATCGTCGTCGACGTGAAGTCCAAGCCCGACTTCGACAAGTGGCTGGCCGAGCGCAAGGAAGAGGCGGTCAAGCTCAAGGAGCTGACCAGCAAGGAATGGACGAAGGAAGAGCTGGTCGCCCGTGGCGACAAGGTCTACCACACCATCTGCGCCGCCTGTCACCAGCCTGAAGGCCAGGGCATGCCGCCGATGTTCCCGGCGCTCAAGGGTTCGAAGATCGTCACCGGGCCCAAGGAGCACCACCTGGAAACCGTGTTCAACGGCGTTCCGGGCACGGCCATGGCGGCCTTCGGCAAGCAGCTCTCGGAAGTCGACATCGCCGCGGTGATCACCTTCGAGCGCAACAGCTGGGGCAACAACGACGGCGACATGGTGACCCCGCAGGACGTGGTCGCCTACAAGCAGAAACAACAATAAGGAGGCCGCGATGAGTACAGTGATCGATCACCCCGACCATTCTCACGCCGGCGACCACCACCACGGCCCCGCCAAGGGCCTGATGCGCTGGGTACTGACCACCAACCACAAGGACATCGGCACGCTGTACCTGTGGTTCAGCTTCTGCGCCTTCCTGCTTGGCGGCTCCTTCGCCATGGTGATCCGCGCCGAGCTGTTCCAGCCGGGCCTGCAGATCGTCGAGCCGGCGTTCTTCAACCAGATGACCACCATGCACGGCCTGGTGATGGTCTTCGGTGCGGTGATGCCGGCCTTCGTCGGCCTGGCCAACTGGATGGTGCCGCTGATGATCGGCGCGCCGGACATGGCCCTGCCACGGATGAACAACTTCAGCTTCTGGCTGCTGCCGGCGGCTTTCGGCCTGCTGGTGAGCACGCTGTTCATGCCCGGCGGCGGCCCGAACTTCGGCTGGACCTTCTACGCGCCGCTCTCCACCACCTTCGCGCCGCACAGCGTGACCTTCTTCATCTTCGCCATCCACCTGATGGGCATGAGTTCGATCATGGGCGCGATCAACGTGATCGCCACCATCCTCAACCTGCGCGCACCGGGCATGACGCTGATGAAGATGCCGCTGTTCGTCTGGACCTGGCTGATCACCGCGTTCCTGCTGATCGCGGTCATGCCGGTGCTGGCGGGTTGCGTGACCATGATGCTGATGGACATCCACTTCGGCACCAGCTTCTTCAGCGCGGCCGGCGGCGGCGACCCGGTGCTGTTCCAGCACGTGTTCTGGTTCTTCGGCCACCCCGAGGTGTACATCATGATCCTGCCGGCGTTCGGCGCCGTCAGCTCGATCATCCCGGCCTTCAGCCGCAAGCCGCTGTTCGGCTACACCTCGATGGTCTACGCCACCGCGTCGATCGCCTTCCTGTCCTTCGTCGTGTGGGCGCACCACATGTTCGTGGTCGGCATTCCGCTGGTGGGCGAGCTGTTCTTCATGTACGCGACCATGCTGATCGCCGTGCCCACCGGGGTGAAGGTGTTCAACTGGGCGTCGACCATGTGGCAGGGCTCGCTGACCTTCGAGACGCCGATGCTGTTCGCCGTGGCCTTCGTCATCCTGTTCACCATCGGCGGCTTCTCCGGGCTGATGCTGGCCATCGCCCCGGCGGACTTCCAGTACCAGGACACCTACTTCGTGGTGGCGCACTTCCACTACGTGCTGGTGCCCGGCGCGATCTTCGGCATCTTCGCCTCGGCCTACTACTGGCTGCCGAAATGGACCGGCCACATGTACGACGAGACCCTGGGCAAGCTGCACTTCTGGATGAGTTTCATCGGCATGAACATGGCGTTCTTCCCGATGCACTTCGTCGGCCTGGCCGGCATGCCGCGGCGGATTCCGGACTACAACCTGCAGTTCGCCGACTTCAACATGGTCTCGTCCATCGGCGCCTTCATGTTCGGCACCACGCAGCTGCTGTTCCTGTTCATCGTCATCAAGTGCATCCGTGGCGGCCCGGCAGCGCCGGCCAAACCCTGGGATGGCGCGGAAGGCCTGGAGTGGACGATTCCGTCGCCCGCGCCGTACCACACCTTCACCACGCCGCCCGAGGTGAAGTGAGGAACTGGCTCTTGTAGGAGCGAGCCTGCTCGCGAACCGGCCTCCCCCCGGAGGCCATGGCTTCAGGTGGTTCGCGAGCAAGCTCGCTCCTACGAAAAGAGGACAACAAGATGAGCGACGGCAACATCGAAACGCGCAAGCTGGTGACCCGGCTGGTCATTGCCGTGATCGCCATGTTCGCCTTCGGCTTCGCCCTGGTGCCGCTGTACGACGTGATGTGCAAGGCGCTGGGCATCAACGGCAAGACCTCCGGCACCGCCTACCAGGGCGATGGCCAGGTGGTCGATCAGTCGCGTGAGGTGAAGATCCAGTTCGTCGCCAACAACAACATCGACATGGTCTGGGAATTCCACCCCGAGTCGGAACAGCTGGTGGTGCACCCGGGCGCGGTGAACCAGATGCTGTTCGTGGCGCGCAACCCCACCGACAAGCCGATGACCGCCCAGGCGATCCCGAGCATCGCGCCGTCGGTGGCGGCCACCTACTTCCACAAGACCGAATGCTTCTGCTTCACCCAGCAGGTCCTGCAGCCGGGCGAGCGCATCGAAATGCCGGTGCGTTTCATTGTCGACCGCGACCTGCCCAAGGATGTGCGTCACCTGACGCTTGCTTACACGCTGTTCGACATCACTGCCCGCAAGCCACCCGTGGCCAGTAACGAGCGCTGAAGGGCAAAGGAGAACAAGAACAATGGCAACCCACGATCCCTATTACGTCCCCGCGCAGAGCAAGTGGCCGATCATCGCCACCGTCGGCATGCTGGTGACGCTGTTCGGCGTTGGCACCTGGATGAACGACATGAGCGCCGGCAAGGAGCACTCCCACGGCCCGTGGATCTTCTTCGCCGGCGGGCTGATCCTGGCGTACATGCTGTTCGGCTGGTTCGGCAACGTCATCAAGGAAAGCCGCGGCGGGCTCTACAGCCCGCAGATGGATCGCTCGTTCCGCTGGGGCATGAGCTGGTTCATCTTCTCGGAGGTGATGTTCTTCGCCGCCTTCTTCGGCGCCCTGTTCTACGTACGCCACTTCGTCAACCCGTGGCTGGGCGGCGAAGGGCATCACGGCATCTCGCACATGCTCTGGCCGCAGTTCGAGACCGGCTGGCCGCAGCTGAGCAACCCGGACAACAAACTCTTCCCGCCGCCCAAGGAAGTGATCGATCCGTGGAAGCTGCCGCTGATCAACACCTTGCTGCTGGTGACCTCCAGTTTCACCGTGACCTTCGCTCACCATGCAATGAAGAAGAACCATCGTGGCCCGCTGAAAATGTGGCTGGCGCTGACCGTGGCGCTGGGCGCGTGCTTCCTGGTGCTGCAGGCGTATGAGTACCACGAGGCTTACAGCGAACTGGGCCTGACTCTGGGTTCGGGCATCTACGGCGCGACCTTCTTCATGCTCACCGGCTTCCACGGCGCCCACGTGACCATCGGCGCGATCATGCTGAGCATCATGCTGATCCGCATCATCCGCGGGCACTTCGACGCCGACAAACACTTCGGTTTCGAAGCGGCCAGCTGGTACTGGCACTTCGTCGATGTGGTGTGGATCGGGCTGTTCATCTTCGTTTACGTGCTGTGAGGCGCGATGGCGCGGGCCAAGGCCCGCGCCTTTTTTGAGATCAGAAATGCCAGGGCGCAGAGCTGCCGAGTTGGCCGCTGAAGAAGCCCCAGGCGATAAGAGCGAGAGTCAGGGCAGTGAGGGTGACACGGACGGTCAGCGCATTGACCACCCGTGAACCGTGGCCCTCGTCCCTGACCAGGAAGAACAGGCCACTGAACAGGCTGACGACGGTCGCCAGCAACAACAGAACGATCGCAGCTTTGAGCACTACCGGCCTCCTGTCCGCAGGGGACTGGGGTTGAGGGGGATGTCTTGCAGTATAGCCAGCACGCTACCGAGCACCGTCAGGGCCGTACCACGCGCGCCTTCCGGCCCGGCATCGCGCCGACCCTGGTGGTCCTCGCGCTGTTGCCGGTGCTGATCGGCCTGGGTTTCTGGCAACTCTCCCGCGCCGCCGAAAAACGCACCCTCCTCGCCGCTGCCGAGGTGCAACGCCAGCAGGACCCGATCAGCATCGCCGAGCTCGATCGCCAGCCGCCGCGCAGCTACGTTCGTGTACGCCTGCAAGGCCAGCTCGACGCCGAGCACACCGCCCTGCTCGACAACCGCACCCGCAACGGCCAGGCCGGCGTCGAGGTGCTGCAACCCTTCTTCGACCGCGTCGGCCACCAGTGGCTGCTGGTCAACCGTGGTTGGGTGCCCTGGCCCGACCGCCGCGTACCACCGAAGGTCGACACGCCCAATCATGACCTGCTGCTGGATGCCTGGACCTACGTCCCGCCGCCCGCCACGCCAACCGTTCCGGTCGCCGGTTGGCCGCGCCTGATCACCCAGGTCGACGCGCCCTTCCTCTGGGACCAGCTTGGCCGCGAGGGCCAGGCCATGGAAATTCGCCTGGAGCCGGGCGACGCCGCCTTCGACACCGACTGGCCGATCGTCGCCATGCGCCCGGAGCGCCACGTCGGCTACGCCGTGCAGTGGTTCGCCCTGGCCATCGCGCTCTCCGCCCTCTACCTCTACCTCGGCATCCGTCGCGCACGGGAGACCTTCGACCATGACCGCCATGACTCTGCCTGACTCCACCGCCCGCCGCCGCGGGCGCGTGCAACTGCTGCTGATCCTCGGCATGGTGCTGGGGCCGATGCTGCTCGCCACCGCCATGTACAAGCTGCAGTTCTGGGTGCCGGAAGGCCGCAGTTACAGCGGCGACCTGATTGCCACCGGACAGACCCCGGCGGACCTCGGCGTACAGGCCGACAAGTCGAGCGAGCATTGGCAGCTGCTGGTCACCGCACCGGAAACCTGCACCAGCGACTGCCAGCAACTGGTCTACCTGGCGCGCCAGATCAATATCGGCCTGGGCCGCGAAGCCAGCCGCGCCGAACACGCGCTGGCCTTTGCCAAGCCGCTACCGGCCGAGTTCACCGGCCTGCTCGACAAGGACTACCCGCGCCTGCAGCGCCTGGGCCTGTCGCCCAACCAGCACACCGGCGCCCAGCCGCAGCTGTGGATCGTCGACCCGCACGGCAACCTGGTGCTGCGCTACGACGCCAAGGCCAACGGCAAGTCGATCCTTAAGGACCTGCAGTTGCTGCTGAAGCTGTCCAACATCGGTTAAGTCAGTTGAGACATCGCCAGCCCCAGACAACAACAAGATCGGGAGCGACGCATGATCCAGGCAAGACGCAAACCCGCCTTCTACGTCGCCGTGCTGGCCACGGCGCTGGCCTTTGTGGTCATCCTGCTGGGCGCCTATACCCGCCTGACCCACGCCGGTCTCGGCTGCCCGGACTGGCCCGGCTGCTACGGCTTCGTCCACGTGCCGCTGAATGAGGCGCAACTCGCTCATGCCGAAATGCACTTCCCCGACTCGCCGGTGGAAGCGCAGAAGGGCTGGAACGAGATGATCCACCGCTACTTCGCCGGCAGCCTCGGCCTGCTGATCCTCGGGCTGGCGGTGCACGCGCTGGTACGCCGGGGCCGCGACGGCCAGCCGATGCGACTGCCGCTGCTGCTGCTCGCCGTGGTGATCGCCCAGGCCGCATTCGGCATGTGGACGGTCACCCTCAAGCTCTGGCCGCAGGTCGTCACCGCGCACCTGTTGGGCGGTTTCACCACGCTGTCGCTGCTGTTCCTGCTCAGCCTCCGCCTGTCCGGCGCCTTCGCTCCGCTGCAGCTGCCGTCGAAGTTGCGTGCACTGGCAGCCCTCGCCCTGCTGATGGTGATCGGGCAGATCGCCCTCGGTGGCTGGGTCAGCAGCAACTATGCCGCGGTGGCTTGTATCGACCTGCCGATGTGCCACGGCGAGTGGTGGCCGAACATGGACTTCGCCAATGGCTTCCACCTTACCCAGCACATCGGCCCCAACTACCTGGGCGGCCAGCTCGACAGCGACGCACGCACGGCCATCCACATGACCCACCGCATGGGCGCGCTGTGCGTGACCGCGGTGATCCTGCTGCTGGCCTGGAACCTCCAGCGCCACGGCCTGATCGGCATTACCGCGCTGATGCTGCTGGGGCTGTCGTTCCAGATCGGCCTGGGCATCAGCAACGTCCTGCTGCACCTGCCGCTGCCCGTCGCAGTGGCGCACAACGGCGGCGGCGCCTTCCTGCTGCTGATGCTGGTGCTGGTGAACTACCGGGTGCGCGCGCCCGCAACGAAACGCGTCGAGCTGCCCGCCGGCGGCCCGATCGCCCTGGACGCCCTGGAGCGCCCGGTGGCCTATCCCTCGCAGGGATGAGATTGCACGGTTGAGCACGACGGCCGGCCGGCGCCAAGGCGCGCCGGCCCCCATTCACCCGATGGAGAAATACCCATGGCCAGCGTCATCAGCACTTCCAGCCAAGCCAGCTGGCGCGACCTGCTCGAACTGACCAAACCCAAGGTCGTGCTGCTCATGCTGATCACCTCGCTGATCGGCATGCTGCTCGCCACCAAGGCCGGCGTGCCCTGGCAGGTGCTGGTCTTCGGTAACCTCGGCATCGGCCTGTGCGCCGGCGGCGCGGCGGCGGTGAACCACGTGGTGGACAGGCGCATCGACTCGATCATGGCGCGTACCCACAAGCGCCCGCTGGCCGAAGGGCGCGTCTCGCCACCCATCGCGCTGGGCTTTGCCATGCTGCTGTCGGTGGCCGGGATGGCCGTGCTGCTGGTGTTCACCAATGCCCTGACCGCCTGGCTGACGCTGGCTTCGCTGCTGGGCTACGCGGCGCTCTACACCGGCTTTCTCAAGCGCGCCACGCCGCAGAACATCGTCATCGGCGGCCTCGCCGGCGCCGCCCCGCCGCTGCTGGGCTGGGTCGCGGTAACCGGGCAGGTCTCGGCCGAACCGCTGCTGCTGGTGCTGATCATCTTCGCCTGGACCCCGCCGCACTTCTGGGCGCTGTGCCTGCACCGCAAGGACGAGTACGCCAAGGCCGACATCCCGATGCTGCCGGTGACCCATGGCGAGCACTACACCAAGCTGCACATCCTGCTCTACACCCTGGTGCTGTTCGCGGTGACGCTGATGCCCTTCGCCATCCACATGGCCGGGCTGGTCTACCTGTTCGCCGCGCTGGCCCTGGGCGCGCGCTTCCTCGACTGGGCCTGGGCGCTCTACTGCGGCAGCCGACCCCATGCAGCGATCAAGACCTTCAAGTACTCTATCGCCTACCTGTTCCTGCTGTTCATCGCGCTGCTGGTGGACCACTACCTGCCGCTGCACCTGAACTACTGAGGATTCGCGAGCAATAACCAGACGTCCCCCTCGCTCCTGCAAGGTGTTTCCCTGTAGGAGCGAGCTTGCTCGCGAACCTCTCTGCTTCATTCCAGACGTCCCGACCCACGAGTACCCCATGACCCGAGTCAACAAGACCGTCTTCATCCTCGTCGCCATCGTCGCCGTGATCCTCGGCCTCACTGTCCAGAAGGTGCTCAACCAGCGGCACCAGCTCGACCCGACCGTGCTGCTCGACGCCGGCATCGTGATCCTGCCGCAAACCCGCAGCGTCCCCGACCTGACCTTCACCGACCAGGACAGCCAGCCGTTCCAGACCGCCAGCCTGAAGGACAAGTGGTCCCTGCTGTTCTTCGGCTACACCTTCTGCCCGGACGTCTGCCCCACTACCCTGGCGCAACTGCGCGAGCTGCAGACCAAGCTGCCGCCGGAAGTGGCGAAGAACCTGCAGGTGGTGTTCGTCAGCGTCGACCCGCACCGCGATACCGCGCCGCGCATCAAGGAATACCTCGGCTTCTTCAATGCCGGCTTCAAGGGCATCACCGGCTCGGAAGAGAACGTGCAGAAACTGGCGAATGCCATGAGCATTCCCTACATCCCGGCCGACACCAGCAAGCCCAACTACACCGTCGACCACAGCGGCAACCTGGTGCTGATCGGCCCGGACGGCACCCAACACGGCTTCATCCGCGCCCCGCTGCACAACGACAAGCTGGTCGCCCAGCTCCCCAGCGTGATCAGCGCCGCCAACTGAGCCCCGCGACACCGTGTCTCACCCCCAACGGCCACCCGATACAGGTGGCCGTTGTTTTTTCTGCGTCATTCGTCTCGATACCAGACAAACGCGAACTTTCTGCTAAACCTCATCTCATGGCTCTGGCGCGTTGTAATACGCGGTCTTGAAGCTTCCGGATGATTTTCCTGACCCCGTAGTCAATGTAAAAAATCTGCTACAGAAAGTCAGGCATCAGGAATGACTCATACTCCATATTAGAAACATTAATTAACACCTATGCCTGAGCCTGTTGCAGGATTACCGGGCCTTTCGGTGGGCATGGGGAGCCTCTGATGGGTGGTCATTCACGGCGAGGATGACATTTCCGTCCGGTCACAATAGGCAATTAGGCTAAACGCCAGGGTCCACGCGGCCTCGGTGGCGACCGGAAAACCGCGGGTCCAAACGTGACTTGTAGTTATCGCTTCGTACCACTCCAGAACTTCTTGATGCCCTCCAGGTTCGATTGCACAATGCCGCGGCCACCGGGTCACAAAACCCGGCCACTAAAACAACAAGACCGTTGCCAGTTCGATATCCCGGGTCGCCAACGTAGTAGCCCGGACAATCCCAGGATCACGCAGGAGATTTGCGAGTGCAGATCGGTGTACCCCTCGAGACCCAAGCCGGTGAGACGCGGGTCGCAGCAACGCCGGAGACGGTCAAGAAACTGATCGGGCAAGGCCATCAGGTGGTCATCCAGAGCGGTGCGGGCGTCAGCGCCAGCCAGCCGGATGCCGCCTACGAAGCTGTCGGCGCGAAGATCGGCACTGCCGCCGATGCGCTCGGCGCGGAACTGGTGCTGAAGGTTGTCGCGCCCAGCGAAAGCGAGCTGGCGCAGATGAAATCCGGCGCCGTGCTGCTCGGCATGCTCAATCCGTTCAACAACGAGAACATCGCCCGCATGGCCGAGCGCGGTATCACCGCCTTCGCCCTGGAAGCCGCGCCGCGTACTTCCCGCGCGCAGAGCCTGGACGTGCTCTCCTCCCAGGCCAACATCGCCGGCTACAAGGCCGTGTTGCTCGCCGCCCACCACTATCCGCGCTTCATGCCCATGCTGATGACCGCCGCCGGCACCGTTAAGGCTGCCCGCGTGCTGATCCTCGGCGCTGGCGTTGCCGGCCTGCAGGCCATCGCCACGGCCAAGCGCCTGGGTGCGGTGATCGAGGCCTCGGACGTTCGTCCGGCGGTGAAGGAGCAGATCGAGTCCCTGGGTGCCAAGTTCGTCGACGTCCCCTACGAGACCGATGAAGAGCGCGAGTGCGCCGAAGGCGTCGGCGGTTACGCCCGCCCGATGCCCGCCTCGTGGATGGAACGCCAGGCCAAGGCCGTGCACGAACGCGCCAAGCAGTCGGACATCGTCATCACCACCGCACTGATTCCGGGCCGCAAGGCACCGACCCTGCTGCACGAAGCGACCGTCGCGGAAATGAAGCCAGGCTCGGTAGTCATCGACCTCGCGGCCTCGCAAGGCGGCAACTGCCCGCTGACCGAAGCCGACCAGGTGGTGGTCAAGAACGGCGTGACCATCGTCGGCCTGAGCAACCTGGCCGCGCTGGTACCGGCGGATGCCTCCGCACTCTACGCACGCAACCTGCTCGACTTCCTCAAGCTCACCCTGACCGCCGAAGGCTTCACGGTGAACATGGAAGACGACATCGTCGCTGCCTGCCTGATGTGCCGCGACGGCCAGATCGTGCGCAAGAACGGCTGACGCACAACGCCCTTCTTATATATGAACGCCGGGCGCGAGCCCGGCCTCAAGACCGGTGAGAAACTATGGAAGACATGCTGATCTCCCACGGCATCTACAACCTGATCATCTTCGTGCTGGCGATCTACGTCGGCTACCACGTGGTCTGGAACGTCACCCCCGCGCTGCACACCCCGCTGATGGCAGTGACCAACGCCATTTCCGCAATCGTGATCGTCGGCGCCATGCTGGCCGCCGCCCTGACCGTCACCCCGCTGGGCAAGGCCATGGGCACCCTGGCCGTGGCCCTGGCTGCCGTGAATGTGTTCGGTGGCTTCCTGGTCACCCGCCGCATGCTGGAAATGTTCAAGAAGAAAGCGCCGAAGGCGGAGAAGCACTGACATGAGCATGAACCTCGTCACCCTCCTCTACCTCATCGCCTCGGTCTGCTTCATCCAGGCCCTCAAAGGCCTGTCGCACCCGACCACCTCGCGCCGCGGCAACCTGTTCGGCATGATCGGCATGGCCATCGCCGCGCTGACCACCGTCGCACTGGTGTTCAAGATCAGCAGCGAAATCGCCACCACCGGCATCGTCTACGTGATCGTCGGCCTGCTGGCCGGCGGCACCGCCGGTTCGATCATGGCCAAGCGCGTTGAGATGACCAAGATGCCGGAACTGGTCGCCTTCATGCACAGCATGATCGGCCTGGCCGCCGTGTTCATCGCCATCGCCGCCGTGGTCGAGCCGCAGTCGCTGGGCATCGTGCAGAACCTGGGCGATACCATTCCCACCGGCAACCGCCTGGAACTGTTCCTCGGCGCAGCCATCGGCGCCATCACCTTCTCCGGTTCGGTGATCGCCTTCGGCAAGCTGTCGGGCAAATACAAGTTCCGCCTGTTCCAGGGCGCCCCGGTGCAGTTCGCCGGCCAGCACATGCTCAACCTGGTGCTGGGCCTGACCACCCTGGGCCTGGGCCTGCTGTTCATGTTCACCGGCAACCTGACCGCCTTCGTCGTGATGCTGGCCCTGGCCTTCGTCCTCGGCGTACTGATCATCATCCCGATCGGCGGCGCGGACATGCCGGTCGTGGTGTCGATGCTGAACTCCTACTCCGGCTGGGCCGCGGCAGGTATTGGCTTCTCGCTGAACAACTCGATGCTGATCATCGCCGGCTCCCTGGTGGGCTCCTCGGGCGCGATCCTCTCCTACATCATGTGCAAGGCGATGAACCGCTCGTTCTTCAACGTCATCCTCGGCGGCTTTGGCGCCGAAGCGGACGCTGGCGGCCCGGCCGGTGCCAAGGAAGCCCGCCCGGTGAAATCCGGCTCGGCCGACGACGCCTCGTTCCTGCTGACCAACGCCGACAGCGTGATCATCGTTCCTGGCTACGGCCTGGCGGTGGCCCGTGCCCAGCACGCGCTGATGGAGCTGGCCGAGAAGCTGACCCATCGCGGCGTCAACGTGAAGTTCGCCATCCACCCGGTTGCCGGCCGTATGCCGGGCCACATGAACGTCCTGCTGGCCGAGGCCGAAGTGCCTTACGAGCAGGTGTTCGAGATGGAAGACATCAACTCCGAGTTCGGCCAGACCGACGTGGTGCTGGTACTGGGCGCCAACGACGTGGTGAACCCGGCGGCGAAGAACGATCCGAAGTCGCCGATCGCCGGCATGCCGATCCTCGAGGCCTACAAAGCCAAGACCGTGATCGTCAACAAGCGCTCGATGGCCAGCGGCTACGCCGGCCTGGACAACGAACTGTTCTACCTGGACAAGACCATGATGGTCTTCGGCGACGCCAAGAAAGTCATCGAAGACATGGTCAAGGCCGTCGAATAAGACGACCGCTGATCCACAAGACACCGGCCTCGCGCCGGTGTCTTGCTTTCGGGCAAAACGAAAAGCGCTGGACATTGGTAGTAAGAAGGCCCCGGCCGGGCGATTTTTCGACCTTGGTATAAGAGCCAAAAATCGCCGAGTCCCTAGACTGGCGGCCTCGCACTTCCTACTGCCCGAGGTTTTCCCATGTTCCGTGATCGCGTGCGTATGTCCTCCCTGCTGGACAAGGTGATGACTGCCGACCAGGCCGCGGCCCTTATCAAGGACGGCATGACCGTCGGCATGAGCGGTTTCACCCGCGCCGGCGAAGCCAAAGCCGTACCCAAGGCCCTCGCCGAGCGCGCCAAGCAGGAGCCGCTGCGCATCAGCCTGATGACCGGCGCCAGCCTGGGCAACGACCTCGACAAGCAACTCACCGAAGCCGGCGTGCTGGCCCGCCGCATGCCCTTCCAGGTCGACAGCACCCTGCGCAAGGCGATCAACGCCGGCGAAGTCATGTTCATCGACCAGCACCTGTCGGAAACCGTCGAGCAACTGCGCAACCACCAGCTCAAGCTGCCGGACATCGCCGTCATCGAAGCTGTCGCCATCACCGAGGAAGGCCACATCGTGCCGACCACCTCGGTGGGCAACTCGGCCAGCTTCGCGATCTTCGCCAAGCAGGTGATCGTCGAGATCAACGTCGCGCACAACGCCAACCTCGAAGGCCTGCACGACATCTATATCCCGACCTACCGCCCGACCCGCACGCCGATCCCGTTGACAAAGGTCGACGATCGCATCGGCAGCACCGCCATCCCGATCCCGGCGGAAAAGATCGTCGCCATCGTCGTCAACGACCAGCCGGACTCCCCGTCCACCGTGCTGCCGCCGGACAGCGAAACCCAAGCCATTGCCAACCACCTGATCGACTTCTTCAAGCGTGAAGTGGACGCCGGCCGCATGAGCAACAGCCTCGGCCCGCTGCAGGCTGGCGTCGGCACCATCGCCAACGCTGTGATGTGTGGCCTGATACAGTCGCCGTTCGAGAACCTGACCATGTACTCCGAAGTACTGCAGGACTCGACCTTCGACCTGATGGATGCGGGCAAGCTGCGCTTCGCCTCGGGTAGCTCCATCACCCTGTCTGCGCGCCGCAACGCCGAGGTGTTCGGCAACCTGGAGCGCTACAAGGACAAGCTGGTCCTGCGCCCGCAGGAAATCTCCAACCACCCCGAAGTGGTTCGTCGCCTGGGCATCATCGGCATCAACACCGCGCTGGAATTCGACATCTACGGCAACGTGAACTCCACCCACGTGGGCGGCACCAAGATGATGAATGGCATCGGCGGCTCGGGCGACTTCGCCCGTAATGCGCACCTGGCCATCTTCGTTACCAAGTCCATCGCCAAGGGCGGCAATATCTCCAGCGTGGTGCCGATGGTCAGCCACGTCGATCACACCGAGCACGACGTGGACATCCTGGTCACCGAAGCAGGCCTGGCCGACCTGCGTGGCCTGGCACCGCGCGAGCGCGCCCGGGTGATCATCGACAACTGTGTGCACCCGTCCTACCGCGATGCCCTGAACAGTTACTTCGACGCTGCCTGCGAGCGCGGCGGGCATACTCCGCACATCCTGCGCGAGGCCCTGGAGTGGCACATCAATCTGGAAGAACGCGGCCACATGCTGGCAGCGAGCTGATCCGGAGCCGCTGGCGGGTCATTCAGCAATGAATGGCCCGCCAGGGTTTACAGCCGGAAAAAAACCACGTAAAAACACTCCTGAACAGATTTTTATCCCGCTCCAACTGTTCAGTTTCCCCCGCCGCCAACCTGGCCGGCACACGCAACAAGCCACATACGCCCACCAATTGCGCACCAGAATGGAGCGCAACGGTACAGTTCGCCCCGAAAAAGACCATTACAGTTCGAAATTACAATCGGCTGACCAACTGCAATACAGCACAACTGTACCTGTCATCTCTGACTGAAAAGTCAGATCATATGCTCAATCCATTCAGCAACTGACTACTCGCCACAAGCGAGAAGGATGACCACCATGGAACGTACCCTCGGTTCCGCAGCTCTGAGCACCACCCGTAGCACCTCCAGCGCCCATCGTGGCCTCGTCGGCACCGTTCGCCTGTGGCAGCGCCGCATGGAAAGCCGCCGCCAGCTGGCCCGCCTGGACTCCCGCCTGCTGGCCGACGCCGGCATCAGCGAAGCCCAGCGTTACGCCGAACTGAACAAGCCGTTCTGGCGCTGATTCAACAGTACAACTGAGCCACACTCTCCAGGCTCGCCGTAACTGTACTGGTAAGTTCGTTGCCCCGGCCGCTCAGCCAGAGCGGCCCTCGGGCAGCAGCCCTTCCTTCTCCGCCCGCCCGTCCAGTAGATCGCGATACAGATCTGCCCAGACACGCCCCATCGCATCAGCCGTGAACAGCTCCTGGTAGCGAGCTTCCGCCTGACGTCCCATCTCTGCCGCCTGCTCGGGATTATCCCAACACCACTTCATCGCCTGCCGGAAGGCCAGGGGATCGCTGGGTGGCACCACCAGTCCGGTCACCCCATTGGCATTGATGAAGCTGGTGCCGGTGCCGATCTCGCTGGAAATCATCGGCTTGCCATACATCGCCCCTTCCAGAAGGGAAATGCCGAAAGCTTCCGAGCGCAGGTGCGAGGGGAATACGATGGCCCGCGATAGCTGCAACAGGGCAACCTTGTCTTCCTCGCTCACCCGCCCGACAAAACGTACGTGCGACTCGACGCCCAAGGCCGCGGCCTGAGCCTTCAATTGCTGCTCCAGCGGCCCGGCGCCCACTATCACCAACGGGTATCCGGTGCCTTGCACAGCGTCCAGCAGGATATGCAGGCCCTTGTAGTAGCGCATCACACCGACGAACAGGAAAAACTGTTCCCCTACCTCACGACGCCAGCGCTCGATGCATTCCTGTGCCGGGAGCGGATAAGCCTGCTTGTCCAGCCCGTAGGGAATGACCTCTGCCTTGTGCTGGTAGCGGCGCAGGACCTCGCTGGAGCCCAGGTAGTTGGGCGAGGCCGCGACGATGCGGTCCACGCTGCCGAGGAAGCGATGCATCAGCGGCTGGTACAGTTTGAACAGGTGCCGTTGGCGGACGATGTCAGAGTGGTAGGTCACCACCGTCGGCTTGTCGATGCCCGCCAACAGATGCACCAGATCCATGAACGGCCAGGGGAAGTGGAAATTGATGATGTCCGCTTCCGCCGCGAGCTTGCGGAACTGCGGTATGACGCTGTAGGAGAAGCCGGTGGAGGCCAGTTGGAGATCGAGGCGCGCCCGGTAGACAGCATGCCCATCGACCATCAGCTCCGCAGGCTCGGGGTTGGCGCTCAGGGTGAGCACCTGGTGCTCGATGCCATGGTGTCGACCCGTCCGGCAGAGCTGATTGATCACCTGCTCGATGCCGCCCACGGAATCCGGTAGATACGTCTTGAAGAAATGCAGTACGCGCATTCAGCCTCCCACAGCCATTCGGTAGGCGTCGCTGGTTATCCGGGCGCAACGTTGCCAACTGAAATCCCGGGCCCTCTCCAGCCCCAGCGCCCGACAACGCTGTCTGAGAGAAGGGTTCTCCTCCAGCTCCTGCAGAGCGGAGTACATCTCCAGCGGATCATGGGCATCGACATAGATACCCGCCTCTCCCGCCACTTCCGGCAACGAGGAGGTTCGAGTCAGCAATACCGGTACCCCACTGGCCATCGCTTCGAGCACAGGCAGGCCGAAGCCTTCATAGAGCGAAGGGAAGAGCAACGCCCTTGCCCCGGCCAGCAACGCGGCCAACACCTCGTCGCTCTGGTAGCCGAGCACCTTTGCCCAGCCACCTTTCACGGCGACATCCAGCGTCTCATCCAGTCCCTCGCTGCGCCAGCCTGGCATTCCGACTATCACCAACGGCAGGCGCGTGCGCAGCGACTCCGGCAGCAGGGCATGGGCACGCAGCGCCAGCTGGAGGTTCTTGCGTGGCTCCAAGGTTCCAACGCAGATCAGATACTGCCCCGCCGACAATCCAAACGCGGCCAACGCGGGCGCA
Source organism: Pseudomonas sp. AU11447 (assembly GCF_001672555.2). Taxonomy (NCBI): domain Bacteria; kingdom Pseudomonadati; phylum Pseudomonadota; class Gammaproteobacteria; order Pseudomonadales; family Pseudomonadaceae; genus Pseudomonas; species Pseudomonas sp. AU11447. The sequence goes on from NZ_LZDG02000089.1 coordinate 393,179, forward strand.
AGCTCCGGATTCGCACGGGGCCTGAAGCGTGGCGCATATCCCAACGGCGCGACCACCACTCGCTCATCCGGCAAGGCGAAATGGCGACGAATCTCTCCGGCAACATACTCGGAGTCCGTCAGCACACATTGCGCCCGCTCGACGCCACGGCCGACATGGCGTTCGATCTCGGCCAGACGATCAGCGGGCTGGGTCTGCGGGTAGTGCACATGGGTCAAGTCGTGCAGGGTCATGACCATCGGCCCGTCGAACTCCAGCGGCCACAGGCTGGGCTCGTGGTAAAGGTCGATCGAGCGCTGGCGCAGCCCACGGTCGAAGCTGCCCTGCTCCAGCCAGCGACGAATGCGGTAGGCACCCGGCACTCGCTTGGCCAGCGCTGTACGGCGGGAATAGCCGGGCAGCGATGCCGGGGGAAGATCGACGGCCCATTGGCGACCTAGGAAAAGCTGCAGGCTGACCTCGGCCTGATCCTGCAGTGCCTGCGTCAGGGCAGACACATACTGGCCGATGCCGGTTTTCGGCGCCTGGAGGATGCGGGCGTTCAGGGCGACGTGCACGCTACCCCACTTCCACTTCGGTCGCAGACTGCGCTGGCCTGCGCGACGTCAGGGCGCCCAGCACGCGGCTGACCAATTGCCGGCTGGCATCGCGCCAGGTCAACCAACTCCAATCTGCGCTCGCACGGCTTGCCGGGAAGCGATCGCTGTTCTCGAACTCCTGCACCAGTTCGGCCAAGCTTTCCGGGCGCTGCAGATCGAAGTAGGCCACGAAGTCGCCGCCTACCTCGCGGAACACCGGAATGTCGCTGGCCATTACCGGAAGGTTGCGCTGCATGGCCTCCACCAACGGCAGGCCAAAGCCTTCGACATAGGACGGGAAAACCAGCGACCGGGCATTGGCGTAGGCGTACTCCAGGCCCCGGTCATTGAGCTTGTTGAACATGAACAGGCGCTTGTTCAGCTCCGCGTGGCCACGGATGCGCGCCATCAGGTCTTCGCACTTCCAGCCGTAGCGGCCGATGATGCACAGCCGCGCGGAAGAGCCGGCCGCCCACAGTCGCTCGAAGGCATCAAGCAGGTACGCATGGTTCTTGCGCGGCTCGATGGTGCTGACCATCAGGTAGACCGGCGCACCGTCCTCGAACATCTGCACCAGTTTGCCGTCCAGCTGCGAGGCATCGTGCACCAGGTCCAGTTCCGAGCCGAGGTAGAAGTGCTCGAACCACAGGCCCTGCGCAACCTCCTCGCCTCGACGACGAACGATCTCGGCGCGCACCTGGTCGCGGATGGTGGTGGAGATGCAGATGAAGCCGTCGGCCATTTCAACGATCCAGTCGAACCAGCGGTCGAACACCTTCACCAGTCCGGCATCGCAGAATTGCGGGTGGGTGCAGGGAATCAGGTCGTAGATCACCGAGATCATCCCGACGCCTTTCGCCTTGAGCTTTTCCGCAACCGGGAAGAAGTCGGCGTGCCAGGACGAATCGAGCAGCAGCAGTTGGTCGCCGGGCTGGACGTCCATCGGCTCCAGGCGTTCGGGCACAATGTGATTGCGCGACGCGAACATGGCAAAGCGCAATGGCAGAGTGATCGCCAGGCTGGCGATCTTGCACAGCACATAGAGTGCCCGGCGTGCATTGTGATAACGATTCATCGGCCAGCGCCGCTCCAGGCTCGCATGGCGAACCCAGTAATCGTTGCGCCATTGTTCCAGCGCGATCTTCATGCGGCTGTGCCAGGGCAGCTCCTCGGTCGACAACGGCGCCAGGTGCAGTACCCGATGCATACGACCATTGATGAAAGCCACCGGAATGCATTCGACTCCGCCTTCGGCATCCTCAAGATGGCGAATGACGTTGCGCACCACGCGCTGGATGCCAGAATTCACGTGCGGATGTTCGAAGACATAGGTGCATTCGACGAGCAGGCGCATCAGGAGTGCTCTCCACTGCGTTGAACCAGGGAATCGCTGGGGAAGTGCTCAATGCTGGCGCGGGCGTCCAGCCAGGAATAGCCGATGAAGTTCTCGCGGGTGCTGTTGACCACATGGAAGATCATCGCGCAGTCCCGCCACTCGTAGTTGCCGTCCAGGTGCGAGTCGAGCCGCGAAAGGCTCAGCGACACCGAGTAATTGCCGGCCCCCAGACGCATGGGAAATGCATAGCGGTAAACCAGCCGGTCCCCCACCCTCAGGCCCTTCTGCACCTGCTTGAGGCGGTGCGAGTTGATGCCGTACATCGCTTGGCCGAGCCGGTCCTTGAGCATGAAGCCGAGGACCAGGCGATCGACGTCCTGGCAGACCCGAACGCCGACCTCCAGCACGACGTCGTGGCCGACCTCCACCAGGTCGATGTCCTTGCCACCCGCATCGAGCAGCCGCACCGACTCGATTTCAGCCTCACCGGTGCCTGAGATGGTTCGAGCCTTGCCGTTGGCCAGCATTTCCTGGCGCACGAGGTGGTTGAGCCCCTCGCCCATGCGCGCGTGGTAGTAGTCCATGACCATTTCCGGGTCGCCCTGCATCGCCACCTGGCCGAACTCCAGCAGCACTGCGCGATCGCAGATGGACTGAATGGAGAAGCGGTCGTGGGAGACGATCAGCAGCGTGGTGCCGGCGCGGCGGAAGCTGCGGATACGCTCGAAACTCTTGTGCTGGAAATACGAATCGCCGACCGACAGAGCCTCGTCGATGATCAGCACGTCCGGTCGCCGCGCGGTGGCCACGCTGAACGCCAGGCGCATCTGCATGCCGCTGGAATAGGTGCGCACCGGCTGGTCGATGGCGGCGCCGATTTCGGCAAAGGCTTCGATCTCCGGGAACAGCGCGTCGATCTCTCCGCGCTGCAGCCCGAGCAGTTGCGCAGCCATGTAGACGTTCTGCCGACCGGTAAACTCCGGATGGAAACCCATGCCCAGTTCGAGCAGGGCAGATACCGTTCCGCCCACCTCGCAGGTACCGCTGGTGGGCTGGGTAGTGCCAGTGATGATCTTGAGCAGGGTGCTCTTGCCCGCTCCATTGGAGCCGACGATGCCGACCGCCTCGCCCGGTTCGATCTCCAGGGAAATGTTCTGCAGGACCCAATGCTTGTGATGCCGCGGCGTGCCGCCGGGAGCCATCCACTCGACCAGGCGCGACCAGCGCTTGGGGTACTGACGATAGGCCTTGCCCAGTTGCTGAATGCGGATATGGCCCATCAGAGTTCGTCCACCATTTCACCCGCGCGGGCGCGATACAAGGCCATGGCCAGCACGCACAGCAGCACTCCGGACACCGCGACCGGCAGCAACTGCGACAGCTGCGGCCACTGGCCGTGGAGGAACAGGTTCTGGTAGGCCTGCATCAGGCCGGTCAGCGGATTGAGCTGTACCAGCCGGCCGATCGACTCCGGCAGGATGGTCAGCGGGTAGACGATGGGGGTAAGCCAGAACCAGAACTGCAGGAGAATCCCGAACAGTTGCCCGACATCGCGGAAGAACACGTTGAGCACGCCAACCAGCATGCCCAGGCCGACGGCGAACACCAGTTGCAGGGCCAGCAGTAGCGGGAACGACAGCAATGCCACGCCTGGCAGGCGCCCGGTGATCAGCAGGAAGCCGATGAACAAGGCGAAGATGATGGCGAAATTGAGCAACGCGTTGCAGACGCTCACCACCGGCAGGCAGAGGCGCGGGAAGCTCAGCTTCTTCAGCAGGTTGGCGTTCTCCAGGAACATGTTCAGGCAGCGACTGACCACTTCGGAGAACAATCCCCAGGTGAGCAGGCCCGCGCACAGGAACACGCTGTAGGCCATCTTGTCGTCCACACCCGGCAAGCGCGCGCGCATCACTTCGGAGAAGATCACGGTGTACACCAAGATCATCGCCAGGGGATTGAGGACGGTCCAGGCCGCCCCCAGCAACGAGCCGCGATAACGCGACTCGAACTCTCGACGCACACTGCCCGCAATGAAGCCACGGTACTGCCAGGTGCCTTTCAAACTGCTCAGCGACATCAGACGATCCTGCCGTAGATATCCTCGAAGCGAACGATATCGTCTTCGCCCAGGTACTCGCCGCTCTGCACCTCGATCATCACCAGGTCGATCACTCCGGGGTTCTCCAGGCGATGACGGTGACCTGCGGGGATGTAGGTGGATTCGTTGCTGTTCACCAGACGTACAGACTCGCCGTTGGTAACCTTGGCCATGCCCTGCACCACGACCCAGTGTTCACTGCGGTGATGGTGCATCTGCAGCGACAGCGCTGCGCCGGCCTTGACCACGATGCGCTTGATCTTGAAGCGCGGGCCTTCCTCGAGGACGGTGTAGGTGCCCCAGGGCCGGCTGACGGTCCGATGCAGGCGATATGCTTCGTTGTCGGTGTCCTTGAGCTGTTTGACCACCTTGCGCACATCCTGCGCGCGGTCGGCCCGCGCCACCAGAATCGCATCGGCGGTCTCGACCACGACCAGTCCCTCGACGCCGACGGTGGCGATCAGCCGACCTTCGCTCTGTACGTAGTTGTCACGGCTATCGACGAAGATGGCATTGCCGGCGGCGCGGTTGTTGTCGGCATCGGCGTCCACCAGGGCGCTCATGGCGGTCCACGAGCCGATATCGCTCCAGTCGAACGCCGCCGGGATCACGGCGACGCGGTCGGAACGTTCCATCAGCGCATAATCGATGGAGATGTCCTCCAGCGCGCAGAAATGCTCCGAGGGCAGCTCCTGCTGGACCAGGCTGCCGAAGTCCGCCGGCTGGCTGGCCATCTGGCAGGCGATGGCCTGTTCGAGCATCTGCGGAGCGTACTTTTCCAGCTCGCTGATGAAGGTGCCGACGGTGAAGCAGAACATGCCGGAGTTCCACAGGAAGGTACCCGCCTGCAGAAAGCCCCTGGCGGTATCCAGGTCGGGCTTCTCGACGAAGCGCTTCACGCGGCTGCCACCCTTGGAGTCCAGGGCATCTCCCATCTCGATGTAGCCGAAGCCGGTTTCCGGAGCGTTGGGCACGACACCGAACGTCACCAGCTGTCCTGCTTCCGCCAGCTCCACCGCGTGCTCGACACAACGGGCAAAGACCTCGACGTCACGGATCAGGTGATCCGCCGGCATCACCACCATGGTGACGTCATCGCCGTGCAGCGCACGCAGCGCCAACGCAGCCACCGCAATGGCCGGAGCGGTGTTACGCCCGGCCGGCTCGAGGATGAAGTGGCCCCGCTGGCGCAGCTTGGCCGACTGGAAATGGTCCTTGCTCTGGAAGTAATAGTCGCGGTTGGTCACCGTGACGATGTGTCCGTCCGCACCCAGCAGGCTGGCCGCGCGCCGGTATGTCTTGCTCAGCAGCGACTGCCCGTCGGGCATCGCCATGAACGGCTTGGGCTGGCCTTCTCTAGAGACCGGCCACAGCCGGGTACCGGCTCCACCGGAAAGGATGACAGGGACGAGCATGGATCACTCCTTGTCAACGCGACGCAGGTCGGCGTCGACCATCATGTGGATAAGGTGCTCGAGGCTGGTCTTCGGGCTCCAGCCCAGCACGCGCTCGGCCTTTCCAGGGTTGCCCAGCAGCACATCCACTTCCGCGGGGCGGAAGAACGCCGGGTCGATGACCACATGATCCTGGTACTTCAGACCTACATATTCGAAGGCGATACGGCACATATCGCGGACGGTGGTCGTCACGCCGGTGGCGACCACATAGTCATCCGGTTGATCCTGCTGCAACATCAGCCACATGGCCTCGACGTAGTCGCCGGCGAAGCCCCAGTCGCGCTTGGCGTCGATGTTGCCCAGGCGCAGTTCGTTCTGCTTGCCCAGCTTGATGCGCGCTACCGCGTCGGTGACCTTGCGGGTCACGAACTCGATGCCGCGCAGCGGCGATTCGTGGTTGAAGAGGATGCCGCTGGAAGCGTGAAGCTCTCGCGATAGTTAACGGTGATCCAGTGGCCATAGAGCTTGGCAACACCATAGGGGCTGCGCGGGTAGAACGGGGTGTTCTCGTCCTGCCGCTCGGCCTGGATCAGGCCGAACATCTCGCTGGTGGACGCCTGGTAGAAGCGGGTTTCCGGGCTGAACTGACGGATGGCTTCCAGCAGATGGGTCACGCCCAGGCCATCGACGATACCGGTGGTCACCGGCTGGTCCCAGGAGCTACCGACGAAACTCTGTGCACCCAGGTTATAGAGCTCGTCCGGCTTGGCCTTGATGACTGCCCGCTGCACGGACGAGGCGTCTGCCAGATCGCCGTCGAGGTAGACCACCTCGGACTCGATCCCCAGCTCACGCAACCGCCAGCGCGTATCGCTGCTGCGTCGCGCTACCAGTCCGTGGACCTTGTAACCCTTTTCCAGCAGCAGCTTCGCAAGGTAGGCGCCATCCTGTCCGGTCAGGCCGGTGATCAGAGCACTTTTTGTCATTCTTCTAGCATCCGTGGTGGCTCGCAGATGAAAGCGCTGCGAGCTCGTTGTAGTTATGCCGGAGACTCGATCGGTTTCCACCCGTACGTGCCTCCGAGTACTGCAAGTTACCTGTGACCCCATTCCCCCTGGCAGGCCTGGCGGGGTCTTGAACCGGCGGCGGTAACACCGCCTGGTCGCCAATACTCCGCGACCGGTATCACTCCTGCAAAGCGCGGACATCCCAGTCAGCCAGTACATCCAGCAGGATCTGCTCCATCCCGTGGACCGGTTTCCAACCGGTGTCACTCTGCAGCTTCGCGCTGCTGCCGCGCACACGCCTCTGCTCGGCCTTGCGCATCCTTTGCGGGTCCTGGCGGATCTGCAGATCCACTCCCGCCAGCAAGGCCATCTGGCCGATCACGTCACGCAGGCGATATTCCTGGCCCGAGCAGACGTTGTATACCTCCCCCGACTGCCCTTTTTCGAGCAATGCGAAGTAGGCTGCCAGTACGTCACGTACGTCGAGGAAGTCGCGGGTGACGTCGATATCCCCCACCTCGATGCACGCATCCTGTAATCCATGACGAATACGCGCGAGTTGTCTTGCAACCGCCGGTATCACGAAATCGGCCTTCTGGCCCGCGCCCACATGGTTGAACGGACGTGCCACCATCATGCGCCAAGGCTCGGTGAAGCTCCACTGCTGACAAAGCAGTTCAGCGGCAACCTTGCTCACCCCATAGGGGTTGCGCGGCCTGGGCATCAGTTGCTCAGTAATGGGCAACCGCTCTTCGACCACCTGCCCGTAAACATCCCCGGAACTCACGAACAGGAAATCTCCGGAAAAACCACTGCGCTTGAGCGACTCCAGCAGGTTCAACGTTCCCAGCAGGTTCACCTGCAATGTACCGGCGGGATCGCGGAACGACTGCGGCACAAAAGTCTGGCCGGCCAGGTGAATCACCGCATCGGGCGGGCCGCCGGCGAGGAAGTCGTCCAGCCTACCGGGCTGGCTGAGGTCTATGCGGGGCACGTCCATCAGTTGCCAGGAGGCGGGCACCATCGTTTGCAAGTGCGTGCCGACAAAACCGGAAAGTCCCGTGACGAGGAGTCGCTTGTCCAATGGCCAGTCTCTCTGATTGCTCTGGAAGAAAAAAACCCGCAAGGGCTGACCGGTCAGTCATTCCTACCCGAACTACCTGGCAGTCTGCCGGGGTGCTCGAATGGTAGATGTGACTCGCCTCGAAGGCACTCGTTCCTGCCAGAAAATGCGAGGGTCCTCGCCCTCCAAGAGCTTGGTCTGCGCGGGGAAGAAACAGAGGAGTGCACATCGCGTCGACGCACTAGAGGGAGACGGCACCGTACGGTAGCATTCACGCCACCCAACCCTGGACGGCCTCTGTAGACATCTCGATGAAACTCGCCCTGATCTACACGTTATTGGCGGTAATCGCAACCGTTGCCAACATATTCTCCCAGGACATCACCACCCAGCTGTACACCGGCCCTTACGCCATTACCCTGTCCATCCTGATCGGCACGGGAGTCGGGCTGGTTGTTAAGTACATCCTCGACAAGCGTTACATCTTCCGCTTCACCGCGCGCGATGCAGCGCATGACGGCAAGACATTCATCCTGTACGCGTTGATGGGCGTGGTAACCACCGTGATCTTCTGGAGTTTCGAATTCGGCTTCGAGCACCTGTTCGCCACCAAGGAAATGCGCTATCTGGGTGCGATCATCGGACTGGCCATCGGCTACGTCACCAAGTACGAACTGGACCGCCGCTTCGTCTTTCGCCAAGGAGTAGCCTGATGGAGCTGTCCGGATGGGGACACTATTCGCGCAGTGACTGCAATCTGCTATCGCCCCTGGGTAAAACGCCCGCTCTCCAGATGATCGCCGAGACACCACTGCTGCTAGCTCGGGGAATGGGCCGTAGCTATGGCGATGCCGCCCCCGGCGGAACCTTGCTGGGTACGCGCAAGCCTGATCGCCTGCGAGCCTTCGATGAACAGAGCGGCGGCCTGCGTTGCGATGCCGGTGCCCCACTGGCAGAGATCGTCGACGTGTTCCTGCCCCGAGGCTGGTTCCCGCGATTGGTCAGTGTCCCCGGCGCCATCGCCAGCGACGCTCACGGCAAGAACCACCACCTGGACGGCAGCTTCAGCGCATTCGTCGACTCCTTGACCTTGGCCTGCGACGACGGCCAGGTCCGACACTGCTCGCACAGCGAACCCCCGGAGCTGGTTCTGGCTACCTGCGGTGGCATGGGACTGACCGGGGTCATTCCGGAAGCGGCCCTGCGACTGCGCGGCATCAGCAGCGCCCATATCAAGCAGGTAACTTTCAAGGCACAGAACCTTCGGCAAGCGCTGGAGCTGTTCGAAGAGCATCATCGCAACACCTATTCGGTCGCCTGGTTCGACTGCATCGCCCTGGGTCGCTTGCTGCTAATGATCGGGGAACATGCCCGCGACCAGAATCGTCACGTCCGTACCGGGCTGCCCCTGAGCATTCCGGCCGACGCTCTCTCGGCATTGCTCAGCCATTACTCGATCCAGGCCTTCAACAGCCTGCTCTATCACCGAGTGCGCCGCCAACGCAGCCAGCAGCGAGTCGATTACCGGAACTTTTTCTTTCCGCTGGATGGGATTGGCCAGTGGAATCGCCTGTATCGGCGCCACAGCTTCGTCCAGTACCAGTTTGCCCTACCCCGCAAAACCGGCATCGAGGGCCTGAACGGCATCCTGAAGCAAATCGCTGCGTCAGGTCGCGGGTGCATTCCTCGCCGTACTCAAGGCCTTCGGGCCACGCAACGACTCGCCCCTGTCGTTCCCGCTGAAAGGCTAAACCCTGGCGCTGGACTTCAAGATGCAAAGCGACCTGCTGCCACTACTCGACGAACTGGACCGCTAGGTCCTGGAACACAGCGGTCGTCTCTACCTGGCCAACGACGCACGCATGAGCGCGGACACCTTCCGCCAAAGCTATTCGCGCGGGAAGGAATTCCAGGCGCTGTGCGAGCGCTAAGGCGCGCTCGGCAAGTTCGCTTCCCTGCAAGCCCAACGTCTAGGACTGGAATAGGACAACAATGAAAAATATCCTCGTCATCGGCACGACCTCTGCCATCGCCGAAGCGACTGCCCGCGGCGCCGAACGGTTCCTGCTGGCGCGCAATCAGGAGCGCCTGACGAACCGGAGCGAAGACCTCAAGGTGCGTGGCGTCAGCAGCATCCATAGCGAGATCTTCGACGCCGATGACTACGCCCGCCACACAGCCGTGATCGAGCAACTGGTCGGACCCGAACAGGTACTTATCGCACACGGCACCCTGGCCGACCAGAAGGTCTGCGAACAGGACGCGGCGCCGGCCCTGAGCGAACTCAACACCAACGCCCTGAGCGTAATCAGTCTGCTGACCCCGCTGGCCAACGATTTCGAGCGGCAGGGCCATGGTAGCATCGCCGCGATCAGCTCGGTCGCCGACAACCGTGGCCGCCAGTCCAATTGCATCTACGGCACCGCCAAGGGCGCGCTGAGCATCTTCCTCCAGGGCTTGCGCAATCGCCTGCACAAGCCGGATGTTCAAGTCCTCACCATCAAGCCCGGCTTCGTCGACACACCGATGACCACCGCAGCCGTTCCCAAAGGCCCGCTCTGGGCGACTCCGGAAAAGGTCGCGGGTGACATTGAAAAAGCCATCAGCAAGAACAAGGACGTGCTTTACACGCTGGGACTCTGGTACTTGATCATGGCGATCATCCTCTCCATGTCGGAGTTCATCTTCAAGCGGCTATCGCTCTAAGACGAGGCGGCACATGTTGAAGCAAACAGGGCTCTGGCTCTGCCTCGGACTTTATCTGACCCTCGCCGTCATCACGTTGGCCCTGTGGCAGCACAAGGGCATCAACCAGGTCACGGGGGACGAACCCCACTACCTGATCATCGCCGACGGCATTGTCCGCGACGCGAGTTTCGACGTGAGCCAGGCCTATTCGCGCGAGTTCGCCAAGCGCCGTATTTTTCCAGCGGGGCTGGCGCCTGCCGATGCTGTGCCCGGACCCTCCAACACCCACGGGCTTCCCGGCCCGAATGGGCTGTTCAGCGGCCATAACATCGGCCTTCCCTTGTTGATGGCATTGCCCTTGAAGCTGGGCGGGACTCTGGGCAGCAAACTGTTCATGATCTTGCTCAGCAGTTGGGGGGTGGTATTGGCCTGGAAGCTCTCCCGCCACTACGGGGCCTCGCCAAATGTAGCCACGCTGGCGGTCGTCGCCTTAACGACGGGACTGCCGATGCTTCCCGCCGCGAACCAGATCTACCCCGACCTTCTGGCCGGCCTGATCTGTCTGAGCGGCCTGTATTGGCTGGCGACCGCACATTATCAGCGGCGCTCTCTGACAAACCTTGGGCACGCCCTGGCAGTAGCCCTCCTGCCCTGGCTGCAAATCAAGTTCAGCGCTGCCGCACTCGTCCTGGTGCTGGCTGGCGCATGGCTGTCCATTCAACAGCGGCGCGGCGCCATCCAGACACTGCTGTGGCCGGTGTCATTGGGGACATCCCTCTTCCTGCTGGCCAGCTACAACCTCTACGCCTACGGCAAGATGAGCGGGCCATATCAAAGCGATGCACTGGAAATCAGTGCGAACGCGCTGATGGTGCTGGTGGGCCTGCTGGTCGATCAGAACCAGGGCATGCTAATGCAGAACCCGATGCTGGTGCTGGGAGCGATGTTCGTCCTCCCCCTGACACGACGCGAGCCAAGGCTGATGATCACCTGGCTGCTGGTGTTCCTGGCATTGCTGGTCCCCAACGCCATGCACCCTAACTGGTATGGCGGAGGTTCGTTTTCCGGGCGATTCGGCTGGTCCGCTGCCCTATGCCTGTTCCTGCCCACCCTGGCGGCCATTCCTCCCCTCATGGAGCGCATCGGAAAGCGGCCCATGATCGTTCTGTTGATCGCCTTCATCCTCCTACAGGCATACGCATTCAAGTGCTACGCCTGGTCCGGGATCAATCTCTATCAGCGCCCGGCGGAAACCTGGCTGAGCGCCTATTCGATCTTCTATGGTCGTTTCAGCACCTGGCTGCCAGCGTTGTACGACATCCAATGGGCGCCCACCTTTGCGCCCAATTACCTATTCGCTCTTCTGCTGCCGCTGATGATGGCCTACGGCTGGCATGTCTTCTGTAGAAGCTCGACCGCTGGCCTGCTGCGCCCGCGTAATATCCTGGCCGGTGTCATACTCCTCGTGCCGCTGACCGGTTCGCTCAGCCATTATGACGAGCCGCCGTTGCAGTTCCCTGCCGCGACACTGCCTTCGTTGACCGGTCAGATGGACGGCTGGGGCAGGCTTGCCCTGCCCCAGCGTGACGCTCCCGGCTTCGTATCTTTCGGTCCCTACATCATGCTTCCCCAGGGCCGCTATCGCCTGAGTATCAACTATCAGGGAAGCGCCCCTTCGAGCGAATCCGTGGCCACCTGGGACGTCTATCGCCCCCGCTCGAGCGACCCCGTGCTCACGACGGTATCACTGCCTGGCACATCCGGGGCCGAAGCCCGCCAGGAGATCGAGTTCCGCGTGAAACGTTCACGACTGGAACCCTACGAGTTTCGCGTGTCCTGGCCCGGGGGCGCGGAACTGAGGGTGATATCGCTGGCCATTGAGCGCCTGCACTGACTTCCTCTTGCCCACGGAAAGGAATCGATGACTCTAAGCGTCCCCCTCAGCTCCGCATGGCCATCCTTCAGATCGCTGGTCTGCGCTCTCTTTGTTGCGCTGAGCCTTTATGCGCTGCTGCATGGCGCAGCAGGCAGGCTGGGACAGGAGGTGCTTCCCGTCGAGGATTTCGCCGCTGACATGCTGCTGGTGAATCAGTTGCACGACGAGGGCTACTTGCTAACGGGACACTATTCGCGCTACGGCTTCAACCACCCGGGCCCCGTGTTCCTGTACGCCAATGCCCTGTTCGAACAGGTGGGCGCCGTTTTCCATCTGCCACGGTCAAGCAGTTGGCTGCTCTGCGCCCTGACCTTCAACTTCGGCTTCCTGCTATTGGCCAGTTGGTGCATCGCCCGACTGTTCGGGCAGTGCCTTTCAGCAACGGCAGTCACTGTCGTGCTGCCAATAGCAATACTGATCGGCGGCAATCTGGTTTCTGCGTGGATGCCCTACCGCCTGATCCTGCCTTTTGCTGTGTTCTACCTGTCCATCCTGCTGGTGCTCTGCAAAGGCCTGCGCTATCTGCCACTGGCAATGCTGATGGCATGTGTGCTGAATCATGGCTACATCAGCATGCCGATCGCCACGCTCCCATTACTGGCCGTGGTAACACTCGTGGTACTGCGACGCGACGGTGTGCAACACGACTGGTCGCTGCGCTGGCTGGCCGTCAGCCTGATCATCGGCGCGCTCTTCTTCCTGCCGATCCTGCTTGACGTGCTGCTTCACGCCGACAGCAATCCACTGCGGGTTCTCAGAGCACAGCAAGCCCTCAACGGCATGGAAACGGCCAAGCTGGCGGAGTCCCTGAGCTACACCCTGTCATTCTGGAACCTGGCCGGTGCCCTGGTCGTTCCGGCCACACTCTTCTGGCTGGCCTCCAACTCGAACGCCACCTCGCAGCGGCACCAGGTATTGGGGCACGCAGCACTTGTTGCAATAGTCATGAGCGCCACTTTCACGCTTTATCACCTCAAGGTGCCCAAGCCGCTATACCCCTTCATGGGCTTGTACTATCTTGCGATTCCCGCGACGCTGGGATGCCTGCTCATCCAGGCAGGCTTGCTCAGCATTGCCCAGAGGACCTTGCGCAGAGCCCTCACCCTGTGCCTGGGCGCCGCCGGTGCCATCTGGCTCGCGAGTCACCCGGCGCCCCCTTTGGAGCGCAATGGCGAGATCGGCGAGATCGGCGGCTTTCTTGTCAGTCGATACGGCCATCAGGTCGCTCTGGATTACTCTGCCCAGGACGAAGCGCTCTGGGCCAGCACCGCCGGATTACTGGTATACCTGAAAGACCATGGCGTGGATGCTTGCGTCGCCCGCCCGGAAATGGACTACCTGTTCTCCCGCAAGGGCGTCTGTGCTCCCGGGGCAGTCGCCGATGTGCAACTGGTGAAAGCCACAGCCTGCGTAGCGGATTGCCTGTTCACAACAGCGACCCTGGCGCTCGATCGTCCGCCATTCAGTGCGGAACAGCGGCGAATCGATTACCCCGCATGCAACCTGCCCCGACTGGATTCAAGTAGCGTCAGCGCAGACTGCGAAGTCACTTCAAGCAGGAGCGGTCTGGTGACCTTCGGTCCTTATGTGCAGTTGCCCCCGGGTCGCTACCGGATCGAGATCGAATTCGCCACCAGCCTTGCGCGCGGCACGCAGGCCGGCCAATGGGACATTGCATTCGACAGAGGGCAAGGGATGCTCGGCAAGGGCGAGTTGACCGGCACCGATGGTACCCGCGAGGTAATGAGCACCGAGTTCACCAACGATCAGCGTCATGAAATCGAAGTCCGAACCTACCTGTATGCGCAAGGTTCTCTGACCATCCATCGAGTCAGCCTGCAGCGGCTCTAGGCATAACTACAAGACGGCAATTACGACCATGCTGGGCATCACGCGCTTTTTCCTGGCCATTCTGGTACTGCTCTCACATACGACCGGCGCGGGATTCACCTTTAATCCCGGTGTAGTCTCCGTGATCGTCTTCTATTTCACCAGCGGCTATCTGATGCAGCGGAGCTACACGCGCTTCATCGAGCACTCCAGCACACCGATCCGGTCGTTCTATGCCGACCGGATACTAAAGCTGTTCCCCCAGTATGCGTTGGTCGCCCTCACCAGCTTTGCCGCCATTGCCTGGTTCGGCCCCGCCGAGCACGTGCTGTTCCTCAACCAGGAACCAAGCCTGGTCAAGATTGCACTCAATCTGGCGCTGCTGCCCGCCAACTATGTATTTCCACCCCTGACGATCGAGGGAATCCTCCCTCACCCGATCATTCCACCTGCCTGGTCGCTCGCCAGCGAATTTCATTTCTACCTGCTCCTGCCCTTGATCTTTATGCTGCCGCGCAATCGGTTCGCGATGCTGGCCGGCGCAGCGCTGGTGATTCAGATCAGCGCTCTGTTCTTCGGCAGCGGCTCCTTCAACAGTGACAACTTCGGCTACCGATTCATCTTTGGCGTGCTGGTGTTCTTCCTGGCCGGCTGCGCTTACGCGCGCAGCACTACCGAGACCTTCTACCGGCTGCTGCTGCAGACTGTCTGGACGATCTATGCACTGATGTTGATTGGCGTGGCGCCAACGCTTGGGCTATTCAAAAACCGTTTTGCCCTGGAGGCGCTGCTGGGGGCGGTACTTGCCTGGCCGCTGGTAGCCGCCGCTCTGCGGGCTCAAATCAGTGAGCCCTGGTTGAAGGCCCTGGACAATCGACTGGGGCGCCTTGCCTATCCAGTCTTCATCAGCCACTTCCTGGCCTTCTACCTGAGTGAAAAATGGCTGGGCTTCCAGGGACAGGAAGGAGCCGCAATTCCCGCCTGCATTCTTATCTGCCTGGCAATCTCACTCGTCCTGATGAAGCTGCAGACCCTCATCGACAACTATCGCCTGCAGCGGCGAGGCTTCTCCAGCATGGCTCCGGGCAAGCTCAACACTCCCGCCCCCGGGACTTTTCCTCATGGCCGCGAGATCTGACAGCGCATGAATCAACCCCAGAACAGCAAGACCTATTTCCATGCACTGGATGGCTTGCGCGGTATCGCCGCTGTCGCTGTCGCGCTATTCCACTGGTTATTGAGCTTTGCCGGATTCCTCGCCGTAGACTTCTTCCTGGTACTCAGCGGCTTCATCCTCGCCCATCGGTATCTGTATTCCGAACGCGAGGTCAGCACAGGTCGCTTCGTCCTGAGCCGCATCGCCCGTCTCTACCCAATGCACTTGTTCGGCCTACTCAGCTACGCGGTCGTCTATACCCTGCTGGCCGGCAGCATTCCCCGCTATCCCGATGGCACGCTGTTCACCTTCGTCCAGCAACTGACCATGACCCACAATATCGGCCTGAACCCCCACGGCCAGACCTGGAACGTGCAGAGCTGGTCCATTTCCGTGGAGTTCTGGTTGAACCTGGTGTTCTTCTGTTGGGTGCGCCGCTCCACCAGCAGCCTGAGCCTGCTGATCATGAGTATCGCCGGACTGGTGATCATCCACGGGATGACCGGGAGCATCGACACGACTTACCAGAACTATTTCCAGGTAATCAATTCCGGGCTATTGCGCGGCTGGTCGTCCTTTGTGCTCGGCGTTCTGGCCTATCGCGGCTGGCTTTGGGCCCGTAATCAGGATTGGCAACCTCGAGCCATCACGCTGGCCGAGCTGATCGCCATCCTCTGCGTGCTGGCGCTCTTCTTCGGCCGTGGCGAAAGCATGCAATCCATGCAGATCTTTGCGCCCTGGGTCTTCGCTGCGGTGGTAACGCTCTTTGCCCTGGAGCAGGGTCTGCCGGCCCGACTGATCGCACGCTGCCAGTGGCTTGGCACGATCTCTTACTCCATCTACCTCAACCATCTGGTGGTACTGATGCTGGTGGATACTGGACTTAAGGGGCTTGGACTGAGCCACGCCGCACTTACGCCCATCTACCTTGGCGGGCTGCTGGTTTACTCGATGGCGACTTACCGCTGGATCGAGCTGCCGGGCAAGACGTGGCTACTGCACCTGGCCAGCCCCGGCAGAACCGATCGCCAGGAAAAAACCGCCGAGGAAGAGTCGAGCACCAGAACCGACAGGCACTCAGGGTGACGGCAGGGGCTTCACCTGGCCATCCTGATCGATTTCGTACTGGGCCAAGTCGCGCGGAACGAACTCGAGCTTCGCATTGCGCAACGGCAGCACGGCAGCATAGGGCTTGTAGATGTGCAGCCAATCGCCATAGACGTACAAAGGCAGGCTTCCTTCGACGATCCGCACCGGGTGATCCGGCGGCAATGCGTCCAGACTGGCAAGCAGCCGATTCATATACCGGTGCGTCTGCTTGTAGACCACCCCGAATTCGGTGAACTGCGCCTTTGAAGCCTGATAGGCAAGCGGCGGATAAAGCACAGCCAGGCTGACTGCCAAGACACCCGTGGAACGCTGTCTGCGACCGTTACCACTGCGCCCCGGATCAGCCGGGTTCAGGATCAGGCACAAGAAGATCACCGGAATGAAGAGCACTTCGAAGTAGTAGCGCGGCATCATGGCCAACTTGGTACCGAACAATTGACCGCGGGACGAGCTGCTGATCATGACGAAGTTCAGTCCTACCAACGCCAGCAGCAACAGCCAGTAGATCAGGTTCTCCCGACGTCCGCGGCAAGTCACCAAGACGACCAGTGCCAAACAGGCGAGCACCAGAGCCCCGCGCCAGCTCCATGGGCCAGGTTGCTGCAGAACCAGTACATCAGCCAATGTGCGCATGAACGCGAGAGTGATCTCGGAGGCGACCGTGATCGACGAGGCTCCTTGCAACCGAAGAACCGGTGCGTAGAGCAGGTACCAACCGATATAGACCGCGACTGCCAGCAACATCGCCATCCCGACCGTATAGCGGCGCAGCACGGCGAACCCCAGACGCCAGCTCAGGCAAAACTCCAGTGCCAGCACGTAGACCGGGATCAGCACGGCCTTGCTGTAAAAACCGAAAGCCAGAACAAGGCAGACCCAGGAAGCCAGCAGATCGCGCCAACGCCCGTGCTCCCGATACCCCAAGTAGAAATACAGACAGGCGATACACATCAGCAAGTAAGGAAACCGATGAATCCCCGCGCTCCACCATGCCAGCAGCGGCAGCATCTGGCTGCTGCAGGCGAACAGCACCAGCAGCGGTCCGTTCCAAGGGCCGGCGGGACGCAGACGTCGCAGCAGGAGCGCTAGCATCAGGGTGGAAAGCAGCTGGAATGCCATCAATATCAGCAGCGCCAGGTCAAAATTCAGAGGCGCGAGCTTGAGCAGCAACCAACTGAACAGTCGGTGCAACGGCACAAAGTGAACATCGATCGGAGTGAACAGGTACTGCAGGAACGACATCGAACCAATCAACTGAAAGTGGTCGTAGTCATCACCGATAAAGTAGCTGTTGCGCAATGCGTATCGTGCGGTGACCCAGGAAAACGACAGGACCAGCAGCCCGACAAGGCTGTTCACCCAGAGTACTGACGAACGCCGAGCGGCTGCCGCTGGCATTGCTTTCATATTGCTCACTTACCTTGCCGAATGATGCTGCAACCTGTGTCCTGACTCTTGCGGGGATAGCCGTCCCAGTCATACACCGCCAGATAAGGCGGGAACAGCGCGCTGTCACAAAACACCCGGTAGTCGTTCGTCCGCGGCGGAGCAACCTGGATCATGCTGTCCCCGGAAATGCTCCAACGTGCCCCGGATTTTGCGAACTCATTGAAGAAGAACGGTTCGACACCGGAATAGCCGAACGAGACCGTTGTGCCCGGCGGTAACGCCGCAACCCAGACACGAATCTTCTCTACCTCCCGCGGCGCCAGGAACGACCGGTGCAGCAGGGCTGCGCGCGGCCACATCGGCTCGAACAGGGAAGTACGGGCCCAGGCGTAATGACCCAGCGGGTAGAGCAGCGCGACGGCCAGCACGGCAGTCGCCCCACGCGCCCAGAGCTGCGTATGCAGATCCTGGATACTCTGCAGCAGCCCCAGCAATACCAGCCAGATGGCGAAGATCAACGCGAAGCTGTACCACATATTGTGGCCATTCAGCGACAACGCCAGAAAGCCTGCGCCGTAGAACGTAAGCACCACGTCCTTGCCCAGGTCCCTGCGTGCGACCAGTTGCACCAGCGCCAGCACGAACAGCGAGCCCACCTTCAACCAGCCACCCGGGCCATCCATGACCGGGGAGCCCATCTTGAAGGCAAACTGGAATCGCATATCGTCGGCGAACGCACCAATGTGCTTCACCGCGAACAGTCCGTATGCCATCAACGCGACAGCCGCCAGCACCAGCATCAGCAACTCCAGCGGGCGAATCAGCAAATCCTCGCGCCGCAGGATCTTCCAGGCGACGAGCAATGCATAGGGTGGAAGCATGTAGACAGCGTTGAAATGGACAGTCGCCCCCAGCAGAACCAACGCCAGGCCCAATCCAGGACGTTCGCGCAACATGGCCCAGAGAGAGCCAAGGAAGATCAGAGTGTAAAAAGCCTCCATCCGCGCCATGTTGGAAATGGCTAGCGTATAGGGCGAGAGGAAGGCAATCAGCGTCAGCAACACTGCGATGCCCGCTTTCCAGCCATCCAGGCGCAGACTGCGCAAGATGCCCAGCGCCACGCAGAAGCTGCCCAGGTACAGCAACGTCGATACCCAGCGCGCCAAGTCAAAGCTATAGCCCAATACCTTGAATATGCCGGCCAGCAGCAGCATGTAGCCTGGCGGCATCCACATGACGATGCGCTCGGCGTTGAGTCCATAGACGAAGAAGCTGCCGGTTCGGCTGAACTCGAACGCCTGCGAAGTGAAGGCCGTCTCGTCATTCCAGGGAATGGGGAACTCGAAGCCCATTCCCACACGAACCACCAAGGCTGCCAGCAGCACCAGCAGCGCGGCTGCCATTTGTCCGTGTCGGCCGCCCAGCCAGCTCAGCAGGGTGCCGATACGCGTGACTCCAGTCATTGCTACATCCTTGTCAGAGAGGCTTGCGCGCAATGATCGCCTGGCTCTTGGGCATTGCCCGATCCAGCGCCTTCTTGATGCGCGGCCCTTCTTCCGTGGCAAGCATCATGTTCCAGGTGCGCGTCCAGCTATCGAGCAGCGGGTGCCAGGGCGGCGACAGGTCCTGCTTGCAGGCCCAGAAGAAGAACCACCACACCGACCAGTAGAAGCCGTAATGCGCCTGGCGCTCGATCACCAGGCCGGCGTCGCGGATCAACTGCTCGAAGGCGTCGCGCTCGAAGACACGGATATGGTTGGGGTGCTCGAAGTAGGCGGCAGGAGCCAGTTCCTTCTGCACGCTTTCGCCCAGCGGATCGGGCACGGTGATCAGGTAGAGCGCGCCGGGCTTGCCGACGCGGACCAGTTCGCTCATGAACTGCGCAGGATCCTCGACGTGTTCCAGCACTTCCATCGCCACGACCTTGTCCACCCGCGCATCTGGCAGGGGGATCGGATTGGCGTCGGTGACCAGGGGCAGCATGGCGCGGGCATTGGACCCCTGCAATGCCCGCTCGACGCCGGCTACCTTGTCGGCGTCGATGTCGGCGAAGATCACCTCGGCGCCGCGCTGGGCGCAGAAGGCAACGAAAGGCCCGTCGCCGCAACCGATGTCCAGCACAGAGTCTTCAGAACTGATCGGGAATCCCTCGAACAGCTCATCGGTTTCCTGGTGGAACCAGCCACTGAGGTAGGTATCGGTCAGCGTCGACAGATCCTCCGCCGGCGCTGCTGGAGGCGGCGTGGCCTCCTGCGGCTGGGTGACGGGCGCCGGCTTGCGCCCCAGGCTCTTGATGAACTCCAGCATGTCTGCTCCCGCAATGACTTCGTGTGTGCCGCGGCGCCCTCAGGCGCACGCCGCCAGAAACGCCTCGAGGCGACCTCGACCGGCCTCCAGCGAGCAGTGCGTCCGCATTCTTTCTATCGCCGCATTCGACATGCGTGCATAGCGCTCCGGTTGCTGCGTATAGCACTGGAACGCAGCACGGTAGGCCTCGACCAGCGAGGCCCAGTCGATCTGGTGGCGCAGCGTGCGATAGGCCAGGCGCGGATCGTGCGGCCAGGCAGTCGCATCCAGCCAGGTTGCCACCTCGAAGGCGACGCTCTCGTCGATGTAATCGACCATCGCTGAATGGCGCGGCGCAACCGCCGGCTTGCCGCAACTGAGGAACTCCATCAGCGGCAGGCATTGGCCCTCGCCATGGGAGGCGTTGACGATATACGCAGTGTGACGGATCAGCTCGTCGAACTCGGAACGATCCAGATAGCCGTGCAGCAGGACAACCCTGCACTCGAAGGCCGGCATGCGCGCCATACACATCAGCATGTCGTTCATGGCCGACTCGTACTCGTGATGTCCCAGCTTGAACAGCAGCGTGGCCTCCGGGTTATCGCGGAACGCCGTGCAGAACGCCGTGAGCATGTCGACCCAGTTCTTGCGGCCGTCGTACGGGTTGAACACCGCGGTGAAGACCACGCCGGACAGGGTCAGCCGATGCTCGCCAAACGGCAGCGCAGGCATCGCCTCCTCGTCTACTGCCACATCCGGCAGGCCACCGGGCTCCACCGGGTTGGGCGGCTCCATCCGCGCAGGGGCTGGCTCGGCAGCGACCGGCGCAACCGGCGCTCGCCAGGCCAGGCGATACCACTCCACCAGATAGCGCAGCGTGATGCGTGCCAGCGACTGGCGCGCCTTGGCCTCGGGCTCGGAAACTTCGGCCTTGACCGCGGCTACCGGCAACTCCCGCGCACGCGCACTGGCAACAGCACGGGTGACTGCATCGGCGTTGGGAATGTAGGGAGCCAGCGACAGGTCGTGGGTATCCATGACAACGCCGGAACGAACGGTCAGGGTTATCGGCTCGCTCGGCAAGCCCGCGGGCTGCTGGCGCAAGGGTGCGAACTTGTCCCACACCGGCGCGGGGATGGAAACCACCGGGAACGCCGCGCCCAGCTCGGCCCGTGTGGCCTCGACGGTCAGTCCGGAATGGGTGATGGCGCGCCCGCAACGCTGCAGCACCGCCGCCCAGTTCTGCCGATCATCCTCCAGCCACTGCTGGTTGGGGATGGAGTCGAACTCCCAGGCGAACACGGGAACGGTCGGACATTGCAGGTTCAGCGGCGTCTTGTGCGGCGGCGCAAAGCTGAGGAAAACGCACTCCTCGCCCTCTTCGCGGGCTTGCCGGTAGAGCGAATCGACTTCCTCGACCTGCTCCACCACCCTTACCTCGCCCAGGCCACGCAGCAGCGGGAGGAATTCCTTGAGCACGAAGTAGTAGCTGTAATCCGGCAGCCCCAGGCTCGCTTCGATACGCGCGCTGTTGACCTCGGAGTGAACCAGGAATCTCATTCCGCCATTCCTCCGGCGACACGGGCTGGGGCAGGCACCGAGCGTTCGGTATCCAGGACCTCGGCGATAAAGGCCTCCAGCGCGCCGGCCACGACCTGCAACGAACTGAACGCCTCCATGCGGCGGCTGGCGGCGCGAGACATCTGCGCATAGAGCTGCGGCTCACCGGTCGCCAGCGCATGGCTGCGGCGAAACGCCTGCATCAGCGACTCCCAGTTCAACCGATGCCGATGGGTGACCAGCATTCCTGTGGGGTCATGGGGCCAGCAGGTCGGCTCCAAGGCTCCCTCGACGACGAACGCCATGCGCTCATCCAGATAATCGGCCATCGCCGTGTGTCGTGGGGCCAGCGCCGGCTTGCCCGCACTCAGGAACTCCATCAGCGGCAGACAGAGGCCTTCGCACGACGAGGCATTCACGTAGTAATCGGTGGCCGCAACCATGGCCTGGTACTGGTCGTCCTCGAGGAAACCGTGCAGGACGACCACCCGGCAGGAGAAAGGCGCCAGGCGGGAAAGCAGTGTCATCAGCACGACCCGATAATGTTCCAGGTCGTGGTGGGTCATCTTCACCAGCAACACCGCATCGGGCGTATCGCGGAAAGCCCAGCAGAAGGCGGTGATCAGGTCGATCCAGTTCTTCCGGCCGTCGGCAGGGTTGAGGACCGTTGTGTAAACCACACCCTGAACCTGGACGTCACGGATGGGCGACGCTACCAGCGCCGGCGCACTGCTCGCCACGGTTTCTACCGTGCCGAATACCTCCCGGCGCCAGCCGTCGAACAGGATCCGGCCGATTTCCAGCCGCTGTTTCCAGCGCGAAGGCGGCTTCGGGGGCTCCACGACAGCTGCCGGCTCGGGCGCCTGGGCGTCGGGGCGACGCACTAGGCCATCGGCACACAGGCCCAGCAACGGGCTGTCGATGACGACGCCGGAGAATGGAATGCGGCGCTCGCCCTGGGCCGGGCGAACGGGCGCGACCGTCCCCGCACCGAAACGCTCCCAGATCGGAGCGGGAGCGGCCAGCACAGGCAGTTGCTGGTGTTGCCCAGCCACCAGCGCGGCCGCCTCGCGACTGGTCGCGATGGCACCCTGAACGCGCTCGAAGACATAGCGCCAGTCGTTGCGGGGATCTCCGTCCCAGGCTGCATCGGGCAGGCTGTCGAACTCCCAGGCGAACAGCGGAATGGTCGGACAGCGCAGGCCCAACGGCGTCTGTTGCGGCGGACTGACACTGATGAACACCACCGGACGACCGGTTGCATGGTGCTGATCGTAGAGAGACTCGACCTCGGCGATGCTGCGCACTTCGACCACCGTGCCGATCGCCTGGAAGGCTGGCAGGAACTCCTTCAACAGGAAGTAGTAACTGTATTCCGGCTTGCCCAGCGAGCTGTGGATGGTGTCCTGGCTGATTTTCGAGCCAATGAGAATAAGCAGATCCGTCATGCGTACGCAGGCCCCGTTCCTGCGTTGTTTTTGTTATGGAACGAACGGTTAAACCGGTTCGTTTTGAAGGAATTGGTGCATAGCACCAGTTCTTCGAGGCGCTGGCAAGCATCCGGATACATTGAGTACAGCTGAGGCGATAACGGGGCCGTACAGTTGTGAAAATCGGGGAACTGACCCGGAACAATCTCCCCCTCCTGTGACTGGAGAGTCATCGCCACTCGGGCTGATCATGTCCTCCCATACCACTCGCTCGCCATCTGGAGCCGAAGGACACACAGCCATGGAGCGCGCCCTCACCTCAGTGCCCGCTGAATCCCTTTCCGGGTCGCAACGGACCGTCTGGAAACTGCTGCACCTGTGGCACCAAAACGCCCGCACCCGCCGCCAGCTTGCCGAGCTGAGCAGCCTGCAACTGGCCGACCTGGGCATCAGTCCCAGTGAGCGTGTGAGAGAAATCTCGAAACCGTTCTGGCGCTGAATGCTGGTGACGCCGATCAGTCTTGGCTAGTCTGACCACAGTTAGAGTGGCCGCCCCGGCCACCTCTGTTTGGTCTTATCCGGAGCCACTCCATGAAGAACAGCCTTCGCCTGATTGCCGCCGCCGCCCTGATCGGTTGCACCACCGGCGCCTTCGCCACCAGTTTCGTCTACACCACCGACCTGTCGGTACGCGCCACCGGTGCCACCTCCGACGGCACCTCGGATATCAGCAACTCCTTCAAGGATGACAAGATCGTCCTGGAAGCCCGTGACGACGCCGCCACCTTCGTCGCCAGCCAGGGTCAGATTCGCGGTGCGCACCTGGAAGCCGCCCTCGCCCACATCCGCAGCAAGCTGCCGACCCTGGCCGCCAACGACCAGCAGCTGGCCCAGGCCATCCTGACCATCTGATCCACCGCTCGACCCCTGCCGCGCCGGGCGCTCCGCCCGGCGCTCTGCGCTGGCTCTCCACAGCGCATTCCGTTAGCCTTGTCGGCCGTGCTTTTCCGATCGTCCGAGCCCATGCGTACCCTGTTCTTCCTGCTGCCGCTGCTTGCCTGTTCCCTGCCTGCCCAGGCATTCGACCAGACGACCCAGTTTCCGGTGGGTACCAGTTACGCCACCAGCCAGGTCACCAGCGCGCCCTTCGACAACAAGCTGCTGCGCGGCGCCCGCGATGACGCGGCGCTGTTCGTTGCCTCCGACGGCGCCCTGCGCGGTGCGCGCCTGGAAGCGGCCCTGCACTGGCTGCGACGGGAACACCCCGGGCTGGCGGCGAATGATCGGGAACTGGCCGAAGCCATTCTTGCCAAATAAGTTGTGAGCAGCCCTCGCTGCCCTTTCGGAGACATCCATGCGCCTCAGTTCGCTGTCCAAGAGCCCTCTGATCCTCGGTCTGCTGTTCGCCGCCTGCGCGTCCACCGCCCAGGCCCAGTCGGTGGTCCGCGTGTTCAACATCACCACCAACGCATTCGCCCGCAGCATCGATTTCACCTCGGACACCACCACGTCCGTGCGCGACATGAAGGTCGTCCGCGAAGCCCGCGACGATGCCGCCAGCTATGTCGGCAGCGATGGCGCGATCCGTGGCGCCCAGCTCGAAGCCGCCTTCAAGGTGCTGCGCGAGCAGGTGCCGCAGGCGCGCGAAGCTTCCGACCAGGACCTGGCTGAAGCCATCCTCGCTCTGTGAGACTCCGGGCTGGCCGCTGGCTGGCGGCCCTGGCACTGACCGTCGCCGCCAGCAGCCACGCCGCGCTCCGCCTGGAGCTGGCTGACGAAGGCCTGAACGCGGCGCAGCGCCAGGCCAGCCAGCAGTTGCTCGACGAGGCCCTGCATACTCTGCCGGACAGCTTCGTCGCACGCCTGGATCGCAAGGTCCAGGTGCAGTGGCGCGACGACCTGCCCAGCAACGGCATGGGTCGCACCCTGCGGCCCGGCGCCATCGCGCTGAATACCCGCTACCTTGGCCCGCTCACCGACGGCACCGCCGCCACCGAGCAGACCGGCCGCACCCATGGCACCCTGCGCCGGGAACTGCTGGCCACGCTGCTCCATGAGCTGACCCACCTCTACGACCGCGCCCGCCTCTGGGAAACCGACGAAGGCCGGGTGATCCGCCGCTGCACGATGCGCGACAAGAGCCTCGGCCGCGTTGGCGCGCCGGATGAATGCCGTGGCCAGACCCGCCGCCGCTTCACCCTCTCGGACGACCCGCGCCTGCTCGACCTTGCCGGTTGGCCGCAGTACGCCGGCAAACATGGCGAGCGCGAGCAGCACAATCGCTTCCTGCTGCGCAGCCCGGACAAATACGAGCTGACCAACCCGCGCGAGTACGTCGCGGTGAACATGGAGTACTTCCTCCTCGACCGCAGCTTCGCCTGCCGCCGCCCGACG
Organism: Pseudomonas sp. AU11447; assembly: GCF_001672555.2. NCBI lineage: Bacteria > Pseudomonadati > Pseudomonadota > Gammaproteobacteria > Pseudomonadales > Pseudomonadaceae > Pseudomonas > Pseudomonas sp. AU11447. Next base: position 418,440 of record NZ_LZDG02000089.1, read on the forward strand.
CTCTATCGTTACTACGCAGAGCGCTTCGGCGAGCGCCCGCATGACGAGTGCTCGACCCAGTACGCCTACCTGAACGCCGGCCGCGACTTCGGCCGCCAGCCGCTGGGCTATCTCGACCCCGAACGGGTCTACGAGGTCGACTACCTGATCGCCGAGGCCAACAACGAGATTGCCAGCCGCTGGGGCCACACCATGCTGCGCCTGGTGGTCTGTGCGCCGGGCCGCCCGCGCGGCCCGGCGTGCCGCCTGGACCTGGACCAGCACCTGGTGCTGTCCTACCGCGCCTTCGTCGGCGACCTGCAGCTGTCCAGCTGGGACGGCCTGACCGGCGCCTACCCCTCGCGCCTGTTCGTGTTGCCACTGTCGCAAGTGATCGAGGAGTACACCAAGGTCGAGCTGCGCAGCCTCGCCTCGATCCCGCTCAGGCTCAGCCGCGACGAGGTCAACAGCCTGGTGGAGCGCTCCGCGCAGAGCCACTGGAGCTACGACGGCAACTATTACTTCCTGTCCAACAACTGCGCGGTGGAGACGCTCAAGCTGCTGCGCAGCGGCATCCAGCGCCAGAGCCTGCAGACCATGGACAGCATTACGCCCTATGGCGTCCTCGGCCTGCTGGAGAACAAGGGCATCGCCGACGCCAGCGTGCTGGGCAACCCCAAGGAAGCGCTGCGCCTGGGCTATCGCTTCGATTCCTTCCGCGATCGCTACCAGGCCATGTTCGATGTGCTGAAGACGCGCATGAAGGTGCCGCAGGACAAGGTCGAAGACTGGCTCGCCCTCCCCGCTGTCGAGCGCCGCCCGTGGTTCGACAAGGCGGACTTGCGCTCCAGCGCCGCCTTGCTGCTGCTCGAACAGGCGTCACTGCGCCGCCAGCTGCTGCTGGCCCAGGATGAGTTGAAACGCTTGTACCTGAGCAACCCGGACGCCATGAAGAGCAAGCCCGACCTCGCCGCCGCCGGCAAGACGCTGCAGCAGATCCTCGACGACAGCGGCTTCCTCAGCCGCCCTGCCGAACTCCTCGACGGCGGCTACGGCCTGCCCCAGGCGCCGGAGACGGCGACCCTGGAGAAGCAGACCCAGCAGCGCCAGCAACGCCTGCGCCAGCTCAGCGACAACCTCGACCGCGAAGTGCGCGCCCTGCTCACCCCGGAGCGCCGCGACGAGCTCGCCGCGCTGGAAACCAACACCAAGCAGATCGGCGCGCACCTGCGCGAGCTGCACAAGGCAGCGGGTGGGCTGGAGTTGCCCTGAGACTCCGCCACTGCTCTTGTAGGATGGGTGGAGCGCAGCGATACCCATGCTGCCGCTGAGCCGCTAGCGATGGGTATCGCTGCGCTCCACGCCATCCTACGAAGGCTTCACCTTGACGCCCTCTCGGAGCACTAGAGCTTCTCCTCCCACTCCTCTTCCAGCTGCTCGTCCAGATGAATCCACGGCAGCCGGCTGTTCACCCAGATATGCCGATCCGGTACCACGGTGGCGACCTCCTCCAGCGTCGCCGTGGTGATATCCAGCGTATCCGGCGCCTGGTCGGTGAACAGAGCCAGCTGGGCACCACAGTTGCGGCAGAAGTAGCGCACGCACGGCGGTGAAGAGCGGTACTCGGCAGGCTTGCCGTGGGTCCAGCGGAAGCTCTTCAACGGCACCGTGACCCAGGTGGTGACGATGCCGCCGGTGGTGCGCCGGCAGATCGAGCAATGGCAGTGGGCGACGTCCTTCAGCTCGGCATCGCACTCGTAGCGCAACTGGCCGCAATGGCAGCCGCCGGCATGTACAGCACTCATCGTTGATCCTCCCGGTCAGTCGTACTCGGCCGCGTCGTGGTCGCCCAGCAGCCGGCGTTGCCGCAGTGTGCAGGCGGCGAGCACCTCAGGGTTGAAGGTCCACTCCAGGTAGGGCGAGAACTTCTGCGCGACCATGCGCCGGCCATAGTGCACCTGCAAAAGGTAGCGCGTGCGCTGACTCGTGTTGCGGCTGCCGGCGTGCCACAGGTCGCTGCGAAGCAGCAGGCAGTCACCGGCGCGGCACAGCACCGGTTCGGCGGCCCTGCCCTGCCACGCGCACTCGTCCGGGCCCGGCGCGCGGCCGGCACGGTGGCTGCCGGGAATCACCCAAGTCGGGCACAGTGCCTCGTCGATGTCGTCGAGGTAGATCTGCGCGGTACAGATGAACATCGGCACGTCGACGGCGGGCAGCGCGACAGGCAGGTAGTCCTGGTGCATTTCCGCACCGATGAACCCCGGATGGCAGCGCCAGGCGGTCTGGCCGATCACATGGCAGTCACCGCCCAGCGCCGCTTCGACCAGCTCGATCAGCCCCGGCGGATCGAGGTACGGCAGCCAGCGCGGCGACCGGTTGAACACACACTTGTAGTGGTCCACCAGCCCTTCGTAATCCCAGTGCAGCGGCCGCAGGCCGTCGATCAGCGTGCGCACCTCGGCGACCTGTGCCGCGTCCAGTAGGCCGCGCAGCAGGACGAAGCCGTCCTCGTGCAGGGCACGCAGCGCGTTCACACCGGCGCCACGCCGCTGCCCAGCCGCGCCTGGGCACGCTCCAGCGCATCGAGGAAGGCCGCCAGCGACTCGCCGGGCTCCGCGCCCTGACGCGTGACGCAGTGGAATTCCGAGACATACGCCAACTGCGCCGGACGGATCGCGCGCAAGCGGCCATCGGCCACCCACTCGCCGGCATAGTGGCTCGGCAGGTAGCCGATGAAGGTGCCGCTGAACACCAGGTTGGCGATCGCCTCCATGCTGTAGGCGTTGGTCGCGCGGCTGAACACCAGGCCGTGGGGCCGCCGGCTCTCGCCCATGTAGCCGCGCCCGACATACTCGGCAGCGCAGATCTGCTCCAGCGTCGGCTCGTCGTCCTGGCGGGCGAAGAATGGATGTTCACGGGCGCAGTAGAGGTTCTGCTCCTCGCGGAACAGGGGCTGGTAGCGCAGGCCGGACAAGCGATGGTGAAAAGCGCCAATGGCCAGTTGCAGGCGCTCTTCCAGAACCGCGTTCTCCAGCTCGTCGGGGCGCTGCGTATGCAGGTTCAGGCGCACCCGCGGGTTGTCCCGGCGGAACAGCTGGATCGCCAGCGGCAGCGGCCAGCAGTGCTGGCCAAGCACGCCATCCACGCAACCCAGTTGAAGTATCTCGCGATTGCGCCCGCCCAGGCCGGTGACCTGCTCACGGAAGCGTTCGATGTCGGTGAACAGTCCGAGCGCCGCGTCGTAGAGCTCCTGGCCCTCATCGGTGAGCTGGAAGCCGCTGCTGCCGCGCCGGCAGAGCGAATAGCCCAGACGCAGTTCGAGATCGCGCACCAGCACGCTCAGGCGCGACAGGCTGGTATTCAGGCGCACCTGGGCGGAGGTGAAGCCGCCTGCCTCGACAATGGTGCAGAAGGTGCGCAGCAAGCGCAGGTCGATATCGGAAAGATTGCCCAGCATGGGGGTTCTCGCGGCGGCGGGCGCAGGCCTTTCGTTATAGCGCCGAGGACGCCGCCGCGTGAACCCCCACGACGCTCAGCGGCGAGCGGCCAGTGAATCGGCGAGCACGCAGAGCAGCTCGAACATCATGGTCGCGCCCACGAGTGCGGTCGCCCCGCCCTGGTCGAACGGTGGCGACACCTCCACCACGTCCGCGCCGATCAGGTTCAGGCCCTGCAGGCCGCGGATCATGTGCTGCGCCTGCAGCGTGGTCATGCCGCCGATCTCCGGCGTGCCGGTGCCGGGCGCGAAGGCCGGGTCGAGCACATCGACGTCGAAGGTCACGTAGGTCGGCTCCTGCCCCACCACGCGACGCACCTCCGCCAGCGTCGCCTCGACGCCGAGGTCGGCGAACTCTTCCATGTGGATCACTCGGATGCCGCACTCCTGGGCAAAGGCTTCATCGTCTGCGTCGTAGATCGAGCCGCGGATACCGATCTGCACGGTGCGCTTCGGATCGAGCAACCCCTCTTCAATGGCGCGGCGGAACGGTGTGCCATGGGTGTAGGGGTTATCGCCGAAGTAGCGGTCGTTGGTGTCGGAATGGGCGTCGAAGTGGACCATGCCGATGGGTCGCTCGGCGGCCAGCGCACGGAAGATCGGCAAGGTCACCAGGTGGTCGCCGCCCACCGACAGCGGGATGGCGCCAGCGGCGTGAATGCGCCGGTAGAAGCCCTCGATGCGCTTGAGCGAATCGAGCAGGTCGATGGGGTTCACCGGTGCATCGCCGATGTCACCGACGCGCACCAGATCGTAGGGGGCGATGTGGCTGACGTGGTGCACCTTGCGCATCAAGCTGGACTGGTTGCGCACCTCGCGCGGGCCGTGGCGGGCGCCGGCGCGGTTGGTGGTGCCGCCGTCCCAGGGCACGCCGAGCAGCGCGATGTCCAGCTGCGCCGGGTCTTCGAAGATGGGCAGGCGCATGAAACTGGGAATGCCGGCGAAGCGGGGAATTTCGGCGGCGTCCAACGGTTGGGGGAAGTCGTGGGTCACGGTGCGTCTCCTGGCTGCGAAAGGGATTCAGTCGGCCTGCGGCTGCAGGCCGATGGCAGGCTTGCCGGCGAGGCTGACCACCACGAAGGTGACCAGGCTGGCGAGCAGGCCATAGGCGATGGGGGTATTGGCGAGGATGCCGTCGATGGCCATGAACAGAACCACCACCAGGCTGCCGACGACGATGCTGGCGATCGCCCCGCGGGCCGATGCACGGCGCCACAGGAGGGCGCCGAGGATCGGCACCAGCAGGCCGCCCACCAGCAGGTTGTAGGCAATGCTCAGGGCACCGATGACGTCGTTCACCAGGCACGCCAGGACCAGCATCACCACGCCCATCAGCAGGGTGAACAGGCGACTCTCGCGCAGGCCGTTGGGCGCACCGGGGCGCAGGAAGCGCGCATAGACATCCTCCTGCAGCACGGTGGCGGCGGCGAGCAGGCAACCGGAGGCGGTGGACATGATGGCCGACAGCGCTGCCGCTACCACCAGCCCGCGCACGCCCGGCTCCAGTACCTGCCGAGTGACCTCGGCGTAGGCGTTCTCCGGCACCGCCAGGTTGGGGATCAGCACGTGGGCGGCGGCACCGATCAGCGCGCAGGCCAGGCCGTAGAGCATGCAGTAGATACCGGCGCCGAGGCCGGCGTAGCGCACCACCTTCTCGCTGCGCGCGGTGAACACACGCTGCCAGATGTCCTGGCCGATCAGCGCGCCGAAGAAGTACAGCAGGAAGTAGGTGAGGATGGTGTCGAGGCCGATGTGGCCAAGGTCGAAGAAGCCCGCCGGCAGCACCTCCTGCATCCGCGACAGGCCGCCCGCCTCGTGGATCGACATGGGCAGCAGCACGGCGAAGATGCCGAGGGTCTTGATCACGAACTGGATGATGTCGGTGAGGGTCAGCGACCACATGCCGCCGATCACCGAATAGAAGATGACGATGCCGCCGCCCCAGAGGATCGCCGGGATGCGCGGCACATCGAAGACCACCTCGGTCACCGAGCCGATGGCGATGGTCGCGGTGACCGCCACCATCAGGTCGTAGGCGACCATCACGATGCCGCCGATCAGCCGCGACGACGCCTGATAGCGCTGCTCGAGGATCTGCGTGACGGTGTAGACCTTGAGCCTGGCGATCTGCCGCGAGAACACCAGGCTGAGGACGATGATCCCCAGGCCCAGCATGAACACCAGCCACAGGCCGGACAGCCCGTAGAGATAGCCGAGCTTCACCGTACCGATGGTGGACGCGCCGCCAAGCACCACGGCGGCCATGGTGCCCAGGTACAGGCCCGGGCCGAGCCGGCGCCCGGCGACGAGGAAGTCGTTCTGGTTGCGCGCCTTGCGCATTCCGTACCAGCCCAGGGCAAGCATGCCCAGGGCGTAGACCAGCATGATCAGGTAATCGAGCAGCATCGCGGGGCTCCTGTTGTTGTTGTGTGGGCCGCCCGGCAAGCCTGATGCGCCCCGCCTCGCCAACAAATCCCCAATGCCGGAAGCCAACTTTCGCCGGCGCGAAAGTGGCGGCCTGTCCCGCGCCTGGCGCGCCCTGGTCGCGTCTGCCGAAGAAAAACCTGCTCAAGCCAAGTGCTTGATTCGTATACGTATGTTATCGTTGTAAACACTGTATACAGCGTAAACGGAGCTGTTCAAAAAGTGACCACCGTTGTTTCGTTCCGCGCCGATGACAGCCTCGTGGCGGCGCTGGACCAACTGGCCCGCGCCACCCACCGGGACCGGCCGTATCACCTGCGCCAGGCCCTGGCGCAGTACCTGGAGCGCCAGAGCTGGCACGTGGCGGCCATCGATGAAGGCGTGGCAGACGCCGATGCCGGCCACCTGCTGGAGCACGCCGCCATTGAAGGCAAGTGGGGGCTGGCATGAGCCTGCAGTGGACGCACAAGGCCGCAGCCGACCTGGACGCCATCTATGACCACTACGTCGTGCTGATCGGCCCGGAGAAGGCATTAAGAGCGATCCAGGACATCGTCGAGCAGGTCAGCCCGCTGGCGAACCTGGACTTGAGCAGCAGCGGCGTGCCGAGCGAAGTCCCCGGCGTGCGTGAACTGGGTGTCGAGCGCTGGCCGTACCAGGCCGCCTTCCGGGTAAAGGGCCGCTCTGTACAGATTTTGCGCATCGACCGTGTGGATAACCCGGGGTAAAAGTGGCCACACGGTTACAAGATGTTTCAAGGCATTGACTTTTCTTATTGATCATAAATTGATCAATAGAACAAAAGCATATTGCTTGGTCAATCAGCAGCATTCAGTGATAAGAACGAATATTTTGTGACCAGCCGGTAATATTCAGTCAAAATCTCTGAGCGACGTCTGGCGTTTTCCAGGCAACAAAAAACCCGGCCTTGGCCGGGTTTTTCAGTTTTTGCGCTTTTCCGCTAGGTGATTTCAGGCGGCTTGCCAGTTCACCGGCAGCTGGCCTTCTTTCCAGGCAAAACGGTCGAGGTGGCTGACTACCACGTTCTGCAGGCGCTCAAGGCCTTCGGCATCAGCGGACTCGGCTTCCATCAGCAGGGCTTGCGCGGTGGCGTGCAGGCGGCAGGTGCCGAAATCGAAGGTCAGGACGCCCTGGTCTTCGGTCAGTTCGACCGGCAGCTTGTGGGCGAAGTGGTTGCACAGGCGCTTGAGGTAGCGCGCGGCATCGGGGGTAGGGACGGTGGCACGGCTCGAAGGCATCGTTTCTCTTCTCCATTTTGGGAGATGACATCCTAGGCGCCGGCAATCAAGGGAAAAACCCGCTATTTTGCCTTTCACTCTTTAGCGGAGCTTCACAATGGACAATCTTCGCGGCATGGCGGTGTTCGCCACCGTGGTCTCGCGCGGCTCCATGGCCGCCGCGGCCGAGGCCCTCGGCATGACGCCCTCGGCGGTCAGCCAGCAGATTCGCAAGCTCGAAGCCCACGCCCAGGTCACGCTGCTGCACCGCACCACCCGCAAGCTGACGCTGACCGAAGCCGGCGAGGCCTTCTACCGCAGCTGCGCGCAGATGCTGGCGATTGCCGAGGAAGCCGAGCAACGCCTGGGCGAATGGCGTGAAGCGCCGGTGGGCGAACTGCGGCTGGCGGCACCGGTGGGCTTTTCCGGCAAGTTGATCACCGAAGCGCTGCGGCCGCTGCTGGAGAACCACCGGCAACTGCGCTTGCAGCTGTTCTTCCATGACGAGCAGATCGACCTGATCGAACAGCGCATCGACCTCGCCATCCGTGTCGGCAGCCTCTCCGACTCCAGCCTGGTGGCGCGCCATCTGGCGGAATGGAACAACGTCATCTGCGCAGCACCCACCTACCTTCGGCGCATCGCCGCCATCGACCATCCCCAGCAATTGCAGAACGTGGATTGGCTGGCACTGAACACCGTAGCGCACCAGGCCTACCTGACCTTCAGCGGGCCGGGCGGAGAAACCTGCAAACTGCGCCTGGAGGCGCGCGTCGCCGCCAACAGCATGATCGCCCTGCGCCAGTTCACCCTCGATGGCCTCGGCGTCTCCTGCCAACCGGAACCCGAAGTGCGCGAGGCGCTGGAGGAGGGCAGGCTGGTGCGCCTGCTGCCGGAGTGGTCATTGCCGCCGTTCGGCATCTATGCCGTCACCCCGCGCCGCGACGCCCAGCCGGCCAAGGTCAAGGTCGCCATCGAAGCGCTGCGCCGGCACCTGGGCGGGTCCGCGACACTGCGCTTCCACGCGCCGGTGTGAGCCGCGTTACCATGGCCTTCTCGATGATCGGAGTGAACAGAACATGGCCCTGAACTGGACCTGCAAGCACCACCGCGACCTGACCAAGGAAGAGCTCTACGCCATCCTGCAACTGCGTACCGAAGTCTTCGTGGTGGAGCAGAAATGCCCGTACCAGGAAGTCGACGGCCTCGACCTGGTCGGCGACACCTGTCACCTGATGGTGGAGCAGGATGGCCAACTGATCGGCTACTTGCGCCTGCTCGATCCGCAACGCCATGACGGCGACGTGGTGATCGGCCGCGTGGTGATCGCGCCGGCCGGGCGCGGCACCGGTCTTGGCCACCAGCTGATGGAGCAGGCGCTGCAAGCCATTGCCCAGCGCTGGGCCGGCCTGCCGATCTACCTCTCGGCCCAGGCGCACCTGCAGGGCTACTACGGTCGCTACGGGTTCACGCCGGTGACCGAGGTCTATCTGGAAGACGACATTCCGCACATCGGCATGCGCCGCACCGCCTGACTCAGCGGGGCAGGGCGTCGCGCCAGGCACCGGGGCTGGTGCCGTACCAACGGCTGAAGGCGCGGGAAAAGCTCTGCAAGTCACCGTAGCCGAGTTGGTCGGTGATCTGTGCCAGTGACAGCTGCGGATCCTCCAGCAGGTCCAGCGCGCGGAAGCGCCGTTGCTCGTCCAGCAGTTCGCTGTAGCGCCAGCCGTGGCTGAGCAATCGCCGCGCGGCGGTGCGCTCGGTCAGATGGCGGAGCTCGCAGAATGCCTGGAAGCTCGCGCCCTGGGGCAGTTCGCGGGCAATGTAGTCGGCGGCCTCGTCCAGCAGGGTACGCTGGGTCTGGCTGCGCGCCTGGTCGAGCAGGCCGACCAGGGTGGCCTCCAGCTCGGCATTGGGCGGCGACAGCGGGCGGCGGTACAGCTCCGGTGCCAGGTGCAGCACCACCGCCTCGGAGCGCCAGCGCAGAGGCACGCGCAGCGCCTGCTGGTAGACATGCGGACTGGCCGGCTCGACGCCGGGCAAGTCGATGGCCAGCAGGGGATCGAGTGGAATGCCGCTGGCCGACAGCTTGCGCCGCAACAGGCTGCAGATACCCACCACGGTGTATTCACTGCTCTGCCGCCCGGACAACAGCGCACCCTGTTCGCTGAGTACCAGGGCGATCTGCCCGCGGTCCTCGCGCAACTCGGCGCGCAACGAACCGTTGAAATACGGGAAGTACTCGCAGAAGTAGGCGCAGGCTGACTCCAGGGTCGGCGCCACGTCGAACAGGTAGGTCAGGCCGTTGGTCAGGGTCGAGGCGAAGCGCTTGCCCGCCAGCAGACCGATAGCCGATTCGCCGCTGGCCGCTTCGGCGTGGTCCCAGAAGCGCCGCGAGAGGAACAGCGGTACCCGCACCAGCGGCGTGCGCAGCTCCAGCAACGTGCGGCGGAAGCTCGCCTCCAGCTCATCGCCCGGCACACCGCGCGCCAACAGCTCCTCGATGGCCGGCAGCAGGGTCGGCGCATAGAAGGCGTTGGACAGGTCGGCGGGACGTGGGCTCATGGGCTCGGCAGCTCGGGATAGCGGCGCGACCGACCTTACGCATTGCGCCCGATGCCCACAAGCGCCAACGAATTCAGGCCGGGTAATGGCGCGTGAAGAAGTCCAGCAGGTAGGCATTCACCTTTTGCGGCTGCTGGTTCTGGATCCAGTGCCCGCAGTCCTCCAGCACATGCTGTTCGAGGTTCGGCACATGCTCGGGCATGCGCTGCACGGTGTACGCCTCGAAGCGCCCGACCGGGTCGCGGTCGCCGATCAGGAACAGCGTCGGCTGCTCAACCTTGCGTCCGGCCAGCGGTTCGGTGCGCTGCCAGCTGCGCTCGAAGTTGCGGTACCAGTTCAGCGCGCCGTGGAAGCCGCGGCCCTGGAAGGTTCGCACGTAGTACTGGAAGTCCTCGGCGCTGCACCAGCTCGGGTGCTGCGGCGGAGTCGGCAGGCCGTCGAACAGGCGGCCATCGGGGGACTGGTCGGGCGCCAGGCGCACGTTGTCACCGAGGAAGTGCCGCAGGCTGATGGCGACGTCCGCGTCCAGCTCGGCCTCGGCGCGCCCCGGCTGCTGGAAGTAGAGGATGTAGAAGAATTTGCCGGCGAACACCTCGCGCATGATCTCCACGGCGGGGCGCTTGGCGCGGCCGGCGAAGGGAACCGACAGCGTGGCCAGCACATCGACGCGCTGCGGCTCCAGCAGCGCCAGGTGCCAGGCCACCGGGGCGCCCCAGTCGTGGCCGACCATCGCTACGCGCTCGTGGCCGAGGGCATCCATCGCTCCCTGGATATCCGCGCACAGGGTCAGCACGTCATAGGCATCCACCGCGTCGGGCGCGCTGGTCTGGCCGTAGCCGCGCATCTCCGGCACGAACACGCGGTAGCCGGCGGCAGCGAGCACGCGCATCTGGTGCTGCCAGGAGTGCCAGCACTCGGGGAAGCCATGCAGCAGCCAGACCGGCTTGCCACTCAGCGGGCCGCAGCTGTAGAGGCTGAGCTGGATGCCGTTGACCGCCAGCAGCTGGTGTTCGAACTCGTTCATGGCCGGGCTCCCGCGAAAGGTGATGACACAGGGAGAACCACTATGCCAAGTCTCGCGCACATCGCCGAAGCGCATTCATCGGCCGAATGCCGGCACCGCGTTCATCGGCGCAGCACACGGATGATCGGAAATTGTCCTGTAGCGCTGGCGGCGCGGGGCAGGGCGCTCACTAGCATCCACCGCTCGCTTTCGCGCCCAATGCGGTACCCGCCATGCTCGACCTGCGCCAACTGGACCTCAACCTGCTGCTGGCCTTCGACGCCATCTACCACCAACGCAGCATCACCCGCGCGGCCGAGGTGATGAACCTCACCCAGCCGGCGATGAGCAACGCGCTGCGCCGCCTGCGCCTGCTCTGCGCGGACCCGCTGTTCGTCAAGACGCACCTGGGCGTGGCGCCGACGCTGGTGGCGCACCGGCTCTCCGGGCACGTCCGCGACGCCCTCGACAGCCTGCGTGACGCCCTGCACCACACACCCGCGGCGCTGGCCACAACGCCCACGCGGAGCCTGCGCCTGAGCTGCCCGGACGCTTTCCAGCCGCTGCTGCTCGATGCGCTGTGCGAGCAGCCGGAGCAGGACTGGCAGGTGCGCTACTACCAGAGCCGTCGCCGCGAGGCGCTGCAGGAGTTGGCCACCGGCAAGCTCGACCTGCTGATCGACATCGACCAGCCGATTTCCCAGCAGAGCGGCCTGCGCAAGCTGCCCCTGCTCAGCGACCACTATGTGTTCGCCCATGGCGCGGCCTTGCAGCAGGCGCCGCGCACGCTGGAGGAATACCTGCGGGTACCGCAGATCCAGGTGTCGCAGCGCCGCGATGGGCTTGCGCCGGTGGACCTGGAGCTGGGCCTGCGTGGCCAGCGCCGGAGCATCGCCGTGAGCGTGCAGAGCGCACTGGCCGCACGCCTGATCGCCGACCGCCAGCCCTTCGGCCTGACCCTGCCCAGCCGCGTCGCCGAGCTGTTGGGACTGCAGCAGAGCCCGCTGCCGCTGGAGCAGCCGCTGTGCCTGGAATTGTGTCTCTATGTGGAAGGCCGCTACCGCTTCGAGAACGCGATGGAGCGGGCACTGACCTGTATCCAGCAGGCGTTCGCCGGCCTGCGGAAATCGCCGCAGCAACGCATCGCCCTGGAGCGCTAGGCGAGCGTTCCCAGGCATGCGGCCGGTGGATAAGCTTGCCGCCAACGGATGCCATCGACAGCGGGAACCCCATGAAGCGAATCCCTACCGCCAGCCTGTGCCCCGAACTCGACGCGATCCTTCGCGCGGAGCTGAGTGCCGGCAACCAGTTGGGCGAAGGACCGCTACGCACGGATTGGCCGCAGCCCGGCTCAATCTACGCCGCGTTGCGCGACAGCCTCCGCGTTCCACTGGGCGAGTTGACCGGGCCGGTGAAGCATTCGATCTGCCGCGATCCTCATTACGGCTGGCATGACGAGTGTTTCTGCGAGCTGCATGGCGACCTGCTGGTGGCCGGCAGCACGCAGCATCCCTGATGGTCCAGCAGGCATAGGAGCAACTGTCTTTCTCGGGAAGCCCGTGCCGATGCTTTCCCCTCACCCCAGCCCTGGCTGCGCGCCCCGCTCCTGAAGGAGAGGAAGCCGCCCGTACCGGCTGACACCGGGGTTTCATCCTGCACCGAACGGTCCCCTCTCCCCTTGGGAGAGGGTTAGGGTGAGGGCCGACCCAAGCGCAGAAGCATCTCGTCGGTGCGCCCCGTCACCCCGCATAGCCTCCGCGCGGCAAGCGCCGATCGGCCGCGAAGATCGCCTCGATCATTGCCTGCGCCGCCGGCGACAAGCCGTAGCCGGCGCGGCTGACGATGCCGTAGTGCAGGCGCAGCTCGGGGCGGTCCTGGGGCACGTCGACGATCTGCAGGATCGCCACCTCGCCACGCTGCACCGGATCGTGCAGAGCCTCCACCGCGGCGAGGCCCACTGCATCGGAACGCGCGACGATATGCAGGATCGCGGCGAACTGCGCGCACTCGACGTTCATGTGGAAGTCACGCTCGCCGAGCACCTCGGCCAACACCTTGCGCAGCGGCGGCGGGATGCGCGTACCGACGCGCGGGTAATCGAGCAGGGCGGCCAGGCGCAGCGTGCCCTGCTCGGTCAGCGGGTGCCCCGGCCGGCAGAAGAAGCGCCCCGGGCGCAGGTCCATCCAGCGCACCTGGTAGTCGGGGTCGCCGGCGAAATTGCGCGCATCGCCGATGAAGAATTCCACCTGCTCTTCCTTGAGCAACTGGGCCATCTGCTCCCAGTCGCCCATCAGGAAGCCGACGTCGATGGCCGGGTGTGCGCGGATGAAATCCGCCATCGCCTCGGGCACCAGCAGCTGGGCGGGGTAGGGACCGCAGCCGAAGCGCAGTTCGCCGGCATTGAGGCCGTTGTACTGCTCCAGTTCGTTGCGCAGCGAACGGGTGCCGCTGAGCAGGCGACGGGCGTGCTGCAACACCAGTTGGCCCTGGCCGGTGAGGCGGAAGTCGCGACTCTGGCGGTCCACCAGCTCGCAGTCGAGATCGCGCTCCAGGGTCTGGATGCTGCGGCTCAGCGCCGACTGGCTGAGGCCGATGGCATCGGCGGCGCGCTGGAAGTTCTGGAAGTCGGCGAGGGCGGCCAGGTGGCGAAGCTGTCGAAGTTCCATCATGCATCCTGCGCATCAAAGAGTTGAGTCGAATGAATTTGATGGATAACAGAGCGAGCTGATCTAGTAAACCGGTCGCTGAACCGGTACCCCGCCATGTCGCCCCTGCTCTTCGCCTCCAGTGCCTTCGCCAGCACCATCCTGCTGCACGCCGCCCGGCTCGGGCTCAGCGCCGTCGACCTGCGCCTGCGCGCCGGCATTGCCGAAGCTTTGCTGGAAGACCACCGCGGGCGCATTCCAGCGCTGCAGGTGGAGCAGCTGTGGCGCGAGTGCGAGCTGGCCAGCGGCAATCCACACTTCGGCTGCGAGCTGGTCAACGGCATGGCGACCCATTGCTTGCAGGGGCTGAATATCCTGCTGGATTCCGCGCCGGACCTGGGCACCAGCCTGCGCGCGTTTTGCGAGCACGTGCCGTCGGTGACCAATTGCGTGGACGCGCGGTTGGAGTTCGATGGCGAGAACACTCGCCTGGTCCTCGATCCGGTCACCCAGGACCTGCACCACTTCGGCCTCGACGCCGCCGTGCTCACCTTGATCCGCAATATCTCGCGACGAATCGGCCGCTCGCCGCAGGGCGTGTTCAACGCCGTGGGGATCGGCCCGCGGCAGCGCTGCGAGGAAATGCTGACGCTCTGGAATGTGCCGCGGCAGGTCACGCCGACGCCATTCCTGCAACTGCCCACTGCGCTGCTGGGCACGCCGCTGCCGGGTGCCAACGAGTTCCTCTACCAGAGCCTGCACCGCCAATGGTGCGGCGCCGCGCAGACCGGGGAGGGCGATGGCCTGAGCCTGGCGCGCATCTGGCTGCGTTCGTCCGACCAGCCCATCGAGCGCATCGCCGAACGCATCGGCTACCGCCAGAGCGGCAACTTCATCCGCGCCTTCCGCAAGCGCTTTGGCGTCACGCCCAAGCAGTTCCGCCTGGGCCAGTCGATCGGCGCATGATCGAAATTTGTCGCTCCCGGCTTGTGGCTGAAAGGGCCGCCGCCGTCATGGTGCTCCCGCGGTACCTCATACCCGGAGCCCATAATGACAAGAATCCATCCGGCCGCCGTTCCCCCCGTCTGCCGGGGGCGGCGCCCACGCAGCTTTGCCCAACCTCTCCTGCTGAGCCTCGCGGTGACCGGCGCCAGCCACGCGCAGGCCACCACCTTCGAGCTGAACGACGACTGGAGCCTGTCCACCAAGACCACCCTGAGCCTGGGCGCCAGCTGGTCGGCGCAGGACCCGGACCGGCACCTGATGACCCACGCCAACGCGGTACAGGCCCAGCACATCAATAACGCCGACGGCACCAGCGTCAGCGCCGACGACAACCGCCTGAACTTCAAGAAGGGCGACCCGATCTCGCAGATGTTCAAGGGCCTCACCGACTTCAGCCTGGATGGCCAGGGGCAGGGCGCCTTCATCCGCTTCAAGTACTGGTACGACAACGCCTACGAAACCGGCGACGGTCGCTTCAAGGACTTCGACGACAGCGGCTGGCCGACCCTGGCGCGCTACCACGGCTTCGATACCCTCGATGCCTACGTGTGGAAGGACTTCGACGTCGACGAGCATCCGCTGAACCTCAAGCTCGGCAAGCAGGTGCTGTCCTGGGGCGAGGCGATCCTGATCCAGAACGGCATCAACGTGATCAACCCGCTGGACTACAGCGCCTTCAACAAGCCCGGCGTGGACATCAAGGAAGGCCAGCTGCCGGTGGAGATGCTCTCGTTCAACCTCGGCCTGACCGACAAGGTCAACCTCGAAGGCTTCTACCAGTACAACTGGCGACCCAGCGTGCTGGACGGTTGCGGCACCTTCTTCGCCACCAGCGACGCCATCCAGCCCGGCTGCGGGCCGCTGTACCTGAGCCAGACGCAGACCGACACGCAGATGCAGGCCGCCGGCCTGTACGCCGCCCACGGCGACGACCAGGACCCTTCCGACCAGGGCCAGTGGGGTGTCGCGCTGCGCACGCTGATCAGCTCGCTGAACGACGCCGAGGCAGCCTTCTACTACGTCAACTACCACGCCCGCCTGCCGTACCTGGAGTTGACCGCACGCGACGCCAGCAAGCCCGGCAACTTCCCCATCGGCCGCGTGCAGGGCCCGGTGTACGCCGCTGCGTTCCCGGAGAACATCCATCTCTATGGCCTGAGCATCAACGGCGCGCTGCCCGGCTGGGGCACCTCGCTGGGCGCGGAACTGAGCTACCGGCCAAACATGCCGGTGGCCATGAACGGCCCGGACATGAACGTGGCGATGATCACCGGGCCATCCGGCAGCTCGGCCATCGAAGGCATTCCGGCCAGCGCCACCACCACCGGCCAGAGTCTGGACGGCTGGGTGCGCAAGCCGGTGTGGCAGATGACGGCCTCGGCCACCCAGATCATCGACAACGTGCTCGGCGCCACGCGCCTGACCCTGCTGGGCGAAGCCGGCGTGGTGCATGTCGGCGACCTGGGCGATGAGCGACTGGGGCGCAACGCCGCCTTCGGCCGCAGCGCGCGCCTCGATGGCGCCGCCTGCAACGCGCCGAGCACCGGCGTGACCAACCGCTACTGCACCGACGACGGCTTCACCACGCCCTGGTCCTGGGGCTACCGCCTGCGCGCCGGCCTGGAATACAGCGATGTGCTGCCGGGCGTGAACATGCTGCCCAGCCTGAACTTCCGCCATGACGTGGAGGGCTACTCCTACGATCCGGGTGGCCCGTTCCAGGAAGGGCAGATGGCGGCCGGCCTCTCCCTGGCCTTCAACTACCTCAACGATTACAGCCTGGAGTTCGGCTACAACGCCTTCTTCGGCAACAACAAGTACAGCACGCTCGACGACCGCGACTTCTACAGCGTCAGCGCCAAGGTCGACTTCTGAGGAACCTGCCGATGCAACTCATGCGAATCACTGCCCTGGCGCTGGCCATGGGCCTGGCCGTTGGCGCCCACGCCGACACCGCCGCCGACCTGGGCGGCAAACTCACCCCGGTGGGCGCCGAGAAGGCCGCCAATGCCGACGGCAGCATCCCCGCCTGGGACGGCGGCCTGGCGCCCAACGCCGGGCAGGTCGACGCCAAGGGCGGCTACGCCAACCCCTACGCCGCCGAGAAGCCGCTGTTCACCATCACTCCGGCCAACGCCGCGCAGTACAGCCAGTGGCTCAGCCCTGGCGAGCAGGCGATGCTCAAGCGCTACCCGAATACCTACAGGATCAACGTCTACCCCAGCCACCGCAGCGCCCGGCTGCCTGACGAGATCAACGCCGAAACCCGCAGGAACGCCGAGCAGAGCAAGCTCGCCGACGGCGGCAACGGCGTGCTGAATTACCACCGGGGCGTCCCGTTCCCGCTGCCCAGGGAGGGCGTCGAGGCGATCTGGAACCACATCACCCGCTACCGCGGCGGCAGCATCGAGCGCACCTTCAGCTCGGCCAACGTGAAGGAGAACGGCGTCTACAGCCTGGTGCGCTCGCAGACCGAAATGAACTACGCCCAGACGATTTCCGACCTGCCGGCCGACGCCAACATCCTCTACCTGTTCAAGACCCGCGTGCTGGAACCGGCGCGGTTGTCCGGCGAAGCCGTGCTGTCCCACGAGCCGATGGACCAGGTCGCCGAACCGCGCGCCGCCTGGCAGTACATTCCCGGCCAGCGCCGCGTACGTCGTGCCCCGCTGATCGCCTATGACAACAGCGCGCGCTACAGCGACGGCATGATCACCGCCGACAGCCTCGACGGCTTCAACGGCGCACCGGATCGCTACGACTGGAAGCTGGTGGGCAAGCAGGAACTGTTCGTGCCCTACAACAGCTTCCGCCTCTACGACCGCTCGGTGAAGTACGCCGACATCCTCAAGACCAACCACCTCAACCCGGACCTGGCGCGCTTCGAGAAACACCGCGTGTGGGTCGTCGAAGCCACCCTCAAGCCCGGCGCGCGGCACATCTACAGCAAGCGCCGCTATTACCTCGACGAGGACAGCTGGAACATCGTTCTCGGCGAGTTCTACGACAGCCGTGGCGAGCTGTGGCGCAACTACCAGTCCCATGCCATGCCGTACTACGACCAGCAGTTCACCTACGAGGCGCTGGCGGGAGCCTTCGACCTGATCAGCGGGCGCTACTTCGTCAATGGCCTGATGAACGAGGAGAGCAGCGGGCTGAAGACCGGGCAGACGGCGAAAATGAGCGACTACACACCTTCGGACCTGCGGCGCTGGGCGAAGTAAGACCTGCGCTCCCTTGTCCCGGCTGGGCGTAGCCGGGGCTGTTGCGCCCTCTTCGGAATCCGGAGAGGGCGTTTTTGTTTTTTTTGGCGGGGTGCTGCTGGGCAGATCGGCGCGAGTGCGTTCCCTCACCCTAACCCTCTCCCAGAGGGAGAGGGGACTGCCCTGAGCGAGCTGCTCATTCGGCGTTAGCCAACTAACTCAGAAACATAGCCGCGCACCGAACGGCCCCCTCTCCCTCAGGAGCGGGACGCGCAGCCAGGGCTGGGGTGAGGGCAAGCCCGAGCACAATTACCCCCTTGTAGGAGCGAACTTGCTCGCGAATGGGGTTTCCGGGGACTCCGGTGCAAAGCGGTTCGCGAGCAAGCTCGCTCCTACGAAAAGCTTCCCTCGTCGTTCCTATCGACAAGAAAAAATCAGCATCGTATTCTGCACAGCGAAACACGATTCCGTAAAACAAAAGAAAGACGGAGCACAGCATGTCAGAAGCGGTACAGCTCGAACGCCGGGGTGACATCGCCCTGGTGACGGTCGACAACCCACCGGTAAACGCCCTCGGACACGCCGTCCGCGCCGGGCTGCTCGCCGCCTTCCAGCAGGCCGAGGCCGATCCGCAGGTGCGCGCGGTGGTGCTGGTCTGTTCCGGGCGCACCTTCATGGCCGGCGCCGATATCCGCGAGTTCGGCAAACCGCCGCAGGCGCCTTCGCTGCCGGAAGTGGTCGAGGTCATCGAAGGCTCGACCAAGCCCAGCGTCGCGGTGATCCACGGCACCGCCCTGGGCGGCGGCCTGGAAGTGGCGCTGTCCTGCCATTACCGCATCGCCCGCCGCGATGCCCAGGTCGGCCTGCCGGAAGTGAAGCTCGGCCTGCTCCCCGGCGCTGGCGGCACCCAGCGTCTGCCGCGCCTGGCCGGTGTGGAAAAAGCCCTCGACATGATCGTCAGTGGCACACCGATCCGCGCGCCGGAAGCCCTCGAATTCAATATCGTCGACGAACTGTTCGACGCTGACCTGAGCGAAGCCGGCCTCGCCTTCGCCCAGCGCCTGCTGGCGGCCGGCAAGGGCCCGCGCCGCACCGGCGAGCGCAACGAGCGCGTGCAGCAAACCGGCCTCGCCGAGGTGATCGCCCACAAACGCGGCGAGGTGCAGAAGCGCCTGCCCGGCCAGTTTTCCCCGCAGCGCTGCATCGACGCCGTCGAAGCCGCCACCCAATTACCGCTGCGCGAAGGTCTCGCCCGCGAGCGCGCGTTGTTCCAGCAATGCATGGAGTCGCCACAGCGCGCCGCGCAGATCCACGCCTTCTTCGCCGAGCGCGAAGCGGCCAAGGTCGAAGGCCTCGCGCCCGAGACTCAACCGCGCGAGGTGCGCCGCGCCGCGGTGATCGGCGGCGGCACCATGGGCGTGGGCATCGTCCTGTGCTTTGCCAACGCCGGCATCCCGGTGCAGCTGCTGGAGGTGAACGACGCAGTCCTGCAACGCGGCCTCGACCGAGCCCGCAGCCTGTACGCCGCCAGTGTGGCGCGCGGCAGCCTGGGTGCCGAGGAGATGGAGCGGCGCATGGGCCTGATCAGTGGCGTACTCGATTACGCCGCGCTGGGCGACGTGGACGTGGTGGTCGAAGCCGTGTTCGAAAGCCTGGACGTGAAGCGCCAGGTCTTCGAGCAACTGGACGCTGTGTGCAAGCCCGGCGCGATCCTCGCCAGCAACACCTCCTCGCTGGACCTCGACGAAATCGCCGCCTTCACCAAGCGGCCGCAGGACGTGGTCGGCCTGCACTTCTTCAGCCCGGCCAACGTCATGCGCCTGCTGGAAGTGGTGCGGGGCAAGGCCACCTCGGACGCCGTGCTGGCCACCGCCATGCAACTGGGCAAGCGCCTGAAGAAGGTCGCGGTGGTGGTCGGCGTGTGCGACGGCTTCGTCGGCAACCGCATGATCTTCCAGTACGGCCGCCAGGCCGAGTTCCTGCTGGAGGAGGGCGCCACACCCGCGCAGGTGGACCGCGCGCTGCGCGCCTTCGGCATGGCCATGGGGCCGCTGGCGGTGCGCGATCTGTCCGGCCTCGACATCAGCCACGCGATCCGTTCGCGCCAGCGGCTGAACCTGAAACCCGGCCAGACCCTGCCCACCGTGCTCGACCACCTGATCGCCGCCGGCATGCTCGGGCAGAAGACCGGCACCGGCTTCTACCAGTACGGCGAAGGCGGTCGCGCCCCGCAGGACAACCCGGCGCTGCCGGCCATGCTGGAGCAGGCCGCGGCCGACCGTGGCATCAGCCGTGGGCCGGTGAGCGACGAGGAAATCGTCGAGCGCTGCATCTACGCGCTGATCAACGAGGCGGCGAACATCCTCGACGAAGGCATCGCCCAGCGCGCCGGCGACGTCGACGTGATCTTCCTCAACGGCTACGGCTTCCCCGCCTGGCGCGGCGGCCCGCTGTTCCATGCCGACAGCGTCGGCCTTGCCCACGTGCTCGAACGAATCCGCGAGTTCCACCAGCGCCTTGGCGCCTGGTGGAAACCCGCGCCGCTACTCGAACGCCTGGTGGCCGAAGGCCGCCGCTTCGCCGATCTCTGAGGACCCACCATGGACATCCATTTCACCCCCGACGAGCTGGCCTTCCGCGATGAAGTCCGCGCCTTCCTCGAAGCCAAATTGCCCAAGGACATCGCCACCAAGGTGCGCCTGGGCAAGCACCTGAACAAGGGCGACCACCAGCGCTGGCAGCGCGTGCTGACCGAGCAGGGCTGGTACGCCACGCACTGGCCGGAGGAGTACGGCGGCACCGGCTGGAACGCCGTGCAGAAGCACATCTTCGAAGAAGAATGCGCCGCCTTCGGCGCACCGCGCACCGTGCCGTTCGGCGTCAACATGGTCGCCCCGGTGATCATCAGGTTCGGCACGCCCGAGCAACAGGCGCACTACCTGCCACGCATCCTCGACGGCACCGACTGGTGGTGCCAGGGCTACTCCGAACCGGGCGCCGGCTCCGACCTCGCCTCGCTGAAGACCCGCGCGGTGCGCGACGGCGATCACTACGTGGTGAACGGCCAGAAGACCTGGACCACCCTCGGCCAGCACGCCGACTGGATATTCTGCCTGGTGCGCACCGACCCGGAGGCGCAGCAGCAGCGCGGCATCAGCTTCCTGCTGATCGACATGCAGACACCGGGCATCACCGTGCGCCCGATCATCACCCTGGACGGCGAGCACGAGGTCAACGAGGTCTTCTTCGACAACGTGCGCGTGCCGGTGGAAAACCTCGTCGGCCGCGAGAACGAAGGCTGGACCTGCGCCAAGTACCTGCTCACTTACGAGCGCACCGGACTCGCCGGCATCGGCGCCTCCAAGGCGGTACTCGCGCACCTCAAGCGCGTGGCCAGCCGCGAGCTGTGCGACGGCAAGCCGATGCTCGAAGACCCGCTGTTCCGCGCCCAGGTGGCGGAGGTGGAAATGCAGCTGATGGCCATCGAGATGAGCACCCTGCGCATCCTCGCCGCCGCCCGCGAAGGCGGCGTGCCGGGGGCGGAAAGCTCGATCCTGAAAGTGAAGGGCACCGAAATCCGCCAGGCGATCAGCCACCTGCTGCGCAAGGTGCTCGGCCCCTACGCGCTGCCCTTCATCGAAGACGAATTCGAGCTGGGCGCCGAGCCGCTGCACGCGGACTATTCGGCGGCGCCCGCCAGCCAGTACTTCAACCTGCGCAAGCTGTCGATCTTCGGCGGCTCCAACGAAATCCAGAAGAACATCGTCTCCAAGATGATTCTCGAACTGTGAGGCACCGAGCATGGACTTCAAACTGAGCGAAGAGCAGCAGATGCTGCAGGACACCGCGGCGCGCCTGGTGCGCGACGCCTATCCGTTCGACAAGCGCGAGGGTTTCAGCCAGAGCGAGCGGGGCTACAGCGTCGAGTTCTGGCGCCAGCTCGGCGAGCTGGGGCTGACCTCAGTGTCGCTGCCGGAAAGCCACGGCGGCTTCGGCGGCGGCGTGGAAAGCATGCTGGTGCTCACCGAACTGGGGCGTGGCCTGTGCCTGGAGCCGTACCTGCAATCGGTGGTGCATGCCGGCGGGCTGATCGCCCAATTGGGCAGCGAGGCGCAGAAGGAGCATTGGTTGCCGCGCATCGCCAGCGCGGAGGCGCAATTGGCCGTCGCGCTGGAAGAGCCGCAAAGCCATTACCAGCTGCACGACGTGCAGACGCGCGCGGAACAGGCCGGCGATAGCTGGAAACTGAGTGGCCGCAAGGCGGTGGTGATCGGCGGGCAGAGCGCCACGGCGATCCTCGTGTCGGCGCGGGTGTCCGGCAATGCGCGGGACGAGGCGGGCATCGGCCTGTTCCTGGTCGATCCGCAGCAGGCCGGCGTCACTCGTCGCGAGTACCCAACCGTGGACGGCCAGCGCGCCTGCGAGCTGTTCCTCGACGGCGCCCTCGGCGAAGCCCTCGGCACGCCGGGTGACGCGCTAGCGGCGCTGCGTTACCAGCAGGGCCGCGCCATCGCCGGGCAATGCGCCGAAGCCCTCGGCAGCCTGCAGGAAGCCTGCGCGCTGACCCTGGACTACCTGAAGACGCGCAAGCAGTTCGGCATCCCCATCGGCAAGTTCCAGGTGCTGCAGCACCGCATGGTGGACATGCGCAGCGAACTGGAACAGGCCACCAGCATGGCGATCCTCGCCGCCTGCGTCGCCGACCAGCCCGACAGCGCCGAGCGCAGCCGCACCCTGGCAGCGGCCAAGTTCATCGTCACCCGCGCCGCACGCTACGTCGCCGAGCAGGCGATCCAGCTGCACGGCGGCATCGGCATGACCTGGGAATACGTCCTCGCGCACCACGCCAAGCGGCTGGTGATGCTCAGCCATCAACTGGGCGATGACGACCATCACCTGAAGGTTTACGCAGGACTGATGGAAGTGGCGTAACGCACTTGTAGGAGCGAGCTTGCTCGCGAACGGATTCACCGGCGATACGGGCGCTGGGCGGTTCGCGAGCAAGCTCGCTCCAACAGGAAAAGCCTGTCCCGCGTCCCGGCTCCGGCTTCTGCCCTCGAAGACTTCCAGAGAAACATCCGCGCACTCCAGACCGCCCCTTTCAGGAGGCCTCGTTGAAGCGGAGTTTCAGGGGTTGAGCGACATGGATGTCGCGAGAGCCACGATGGGCCAGGGATGGCCCGTCGYGGCGTGCCCCTGAAACTTCGATTCAACGAGGGAATTTTTCGCCTAAGCGAAAAACCGGATGGAGGGGCAAGACTTTTTGGTTCCTTTTGTGGCGTTTGACAAAAGGAACTCGCCGGGAGGCGAAACCAAATCCATCAGCACACGCCGAAGCGGCGCAGAAACACCCAACGAAAAGCATCGCGGAAAAAATCAGGCCCCGAGGCTCTCGATATCCCGCGCCAGAATCTCCAGCTCATGGGCCAGCGACCCGCGCAGCGTCTCTTCGCTGAGCTGGAACGACGGCGCCCCGCAGGTCAACGCCATCAGCCCGCCGTCGGCCAGGCGCAGCGGTACGCCGGCAGCGCGCACGTTGCGGTCCCAGTCGCCCAGCGACAGGCAGAAGCCATGCTCGTAATACTCCTCGAAGGACGCATCGAGCGAAGCGCGCATCACCGACCAATCCCCTTCGTGACGCTCCTGCAGCGCCGACAGCAGATGCTCGCGCTCCTGCTGCGGCGTGGCGGCGAGGTAGGCGCGGCCGGCGGCGGTGGTGGCCAGCGGCAGGCGCACGCCGGCGTCCATGCGCAGGGACGTCGCTTCCGGCGGGCGGCAGTTTTCCACGTAGATCATCGACAGCCAGTCACGACAGGTCAGGCCCACCGTGGTGTTGGTGCGGCGGGCGAAGGCGTCCATGTACGGCTTGGCCAACTGGCGCACGCGCAGGTTGGAAACGTACGCGTAACCCAGCGCCAGCACGCCTGAATCGAGCTGGTACTTCTCGTGCTGCTGCGAGTAGCAGAGGTAGCCCAGCTGGGTCAGGGTGTAGGTCATGCGCGACACCGTTGCCTTGGGCAGGCCGGTGATCCGCGAGATTTCCTGGTTGCCGAGCACCACCGAGCCGTGGGTGAAGGCGCGCAGCACGTCCAGTCCGCGGGCGAGCGCCTCGACGTACTTGCGGTCCTTGGGGTTGCTGCTGTCTTCGACGTCGTCGCTCATGGGGCCTCGGCGGGGTATTCGGGTGGACGAGCGCCGCGCGCGGCGCGGGCGAACGATAGCAGATCGACCCCATTCCCCGCAGCGGTCCCGGCCTGCTCGTTGCGCCAGGCAAGCCTATCGCATACCATCAATTTCGACACGCTGTTTCACTGTGCAGAACAACAATTCGAAGCTCAGAGAAAAAGTACGGAGAAGTCGATGCCTGCCATTGCGACCGGATACGTGGCCAGCGAGATCGCCCGCCACGCCTACCAGAACCTGTACGACCTGCTGCAACGTGCCTCCCGCGAGTTCCCCGAACGCCACGCGTTCTCCTGCGGCGACAGCCATCTCACCTTCGCCGAACTGGACCGCCAGGCCGACGCCTTCGCCCGCTACCTGCGCCACCACGCCGGCCTGCAACCCGGCGACCGCCTGGCGCTGATGCTGCCCAACTCCCTGCAGTACCCCATCGCCACCTTCGGCGCGCTGAAGGCCGGCGTGGTGCTGGTGAACACCAACCCGCAATACACCGCCAGCGAGTTGCGCCACCAACTGGCCGACTCCGGCGCCAGCGCCGTATTGCTGCTCGACCGCCTGCTGCCGCTGCTGCGCGGCGTACAGGCGCACAGCGAGGTGCGGCAGATCCTGCTGACCTCGATCGACGACATGGAGCGCCCCCAGTTCGACAGCGACGAAACCGACTGCACGCGCTTCCAGCAGGCCCTGCGCCTGGGCGCCGAAGCGCCGCCGGTGCCCATCGAGCCGGGGCTGGATCGCCTCGCGCTGCTGCAATACACCGGCGGCACCACGGGCGTCTCCAAGGGCGCGATGCTCAGCCACCGCAGCCTGGTCGCCAACGTCGTGCAGACCCTGGAGCTGTTCCTGCGCCCCGGCCTGCTGGAGCCGGCCACCGACGTGCGCATCGCGCCGCTGCCGCTGTACCACATCATGGCGTTCTCGACGAACCTGCTGTCCTCGGTGGGCATGGGCCTGCACACGGTGTTCATCCGCGACGGTCGCAACCTCGACGAGATCATCGGCGCCATGCGCCGCTATCCCTTCACCCTGATGAGCGGGATCAACACCCTGTTCGTCGGCCTGATGAACCACCCGGATTTCCCCGCCGTCGACTTCAGCCACCTGAAGTGGGTGACCTCCGGCGGGGCACCGCTGAACCGCGAAGTGGGCCGCCGCTGGGAGGCCGCGACCGGCGCGCCGGTGCGCGAAGGCTTCGGGCTCACCGAGGCGTCGCCCGTGGTCTCCACCGGCACGCTGCACAGCCCGTATCGCGAGGGCTACGTCGGCCAGGCGCTGGTGGATACCGAGCTGCGCACCGTGGACGAGGAGGGCAACGACACCGGCCCCGACCAGCCCGGCGAGCTGTGGCTGCGTGGCCCGCAGGTGATGCAGGGCTACTGGCAGCGCCCGGAGGAAAGCGCCCAGGTGCTGACCGTGGACGGCTGGCTGAAGACCGGCGACATCGCCGAACTGGACGCCAACGGCATGCTGAAGATCGTCGACCGCAAGAAGGACATGATCCTGGTCTCCGGCTTCAACGTGTTCCCCAACGAGGTGGAAGACGCCGTGATGCGCCACCCCGGCGTGCGCGAGTGCGTGGCCATCGGCGTGCCGGACGAGCGCAAGGGCGAGTCGGTGAAGCTGTTCGTCAGCCTCAAGGATGAGTCGCTGGCGCCGGCGCAGATCATCGCCCACTGCCGCGAGCACCTCACCGGCTACAAGGTGCCGAGCTTCGTCGAAGTGCTCGACGAGCTGCCCAAGACCAGCGTCGGCAAGTTGCTGCGCCGTCAGCTGCGCGACCTGGAGCTGGCGAAAAGGACCACCGCGTGAGCGCAGGGTCTATGGTTGAAGCAGGTTCGCACGACGAGACCCGCCGCATGACCGAGTCCTTCCAGCGTATCGGCGTCATCGGCGCCGGCGCCATGGGCCGTGGCATCGCCCAGCTGTTCGCCAGCGCCGGCCTGCCGGTGCGCCTGTACGATAGCAACCCGCAGACCGTGGAGCAGGCGCTGGCCTTCAACCGCGAGCTGCTGGAACGCGCGGTGGCCAAGGGCAAGCTCAGCCCGGAAGCGCTGGCGGCGACGATGCAGCGCCTGTTGCCAACCCACAGCCTCGACGAACTGGCCGACTGCGACCTGTTGATCGAGGCGATCATCGAGGACCTCGGCGCCAAGCAGGCGTTGCTCGCCGAGCTGGAAAAACGCGTAGCGCCGGACGCCGTGCTCGCCAGCAACACCTCGTCGCTGTCGGTCACCCGCATCGCCGCGCGCTGCCGGCATCCGGAGCGGGTCGCCGGCTTCCATTTCTTCAACCCGGTGACGCTGATGCGCATCGTCGAAGTGGTGCGCGGCCAGCGCACCGACGAGTCGGTGGTGCGCCGCCTGAGTCGGCTGGCGGAGCAGGCCGGGCACTTCCCGGCGGTGTCGCCGGACAGCCCCGGCTTTATCGTCAATCACGCCGGCCGCGCCTTCAGCACCGAAGCGTTGCGCATCCTCGGCGAAGGCATCGCCAGCCCGGCGCAGATCGACCGCATCCTGCGCGACGGCGTGGGCTTCCGCATGGGGCCCTTCGAACTGCTCGACCTGACCGGCCTGGACGTCTCCCACGCGGTCATGGAATCGCTCTACCAGCAGTTCTACCAGGACCCGCGCTACACCCCGTCGCCGCTGGCCGCGCAACGTGTTGCCGGCGGCCTGCTCGGGCGCAAGAGCGGCGAGGGCTTCTATCGCTACCGCGAAGGCCAGCCGATACGTGAGCTCGAAGAGCAGCACGACACCGTACTGCTCAATCGCCCGTACTGGCTCGACAGCCAGGACCCCGAACTGCGCCACCGCGTCGCCGCGATCCTCACCCTCGGCGGCGTGGTGCTGGAGACCGGCGAGGGGCCGTCGTCCCGCGCCATCTGCCTGGTCACGCCGCTGGGCGTGGATGCCAGCACCCGCATCGACGCCCTCGGCCTGCCGCCTGATCGCAGCCTGGCGCTGGAAACCTTCACCGAACTGGACCGCCGCCGCGTGCTGATGCGCCAGCCGGCGCTCGACCCGGCGCTGGAGGCCCAGGCCCGCCAGGCCCTGGGCAGCGACGGGGTGCCGGTGGAAGTGATCAACGACTCGCCCGGCTTCATCTGCCAGCGGGTGATCGCCGGCATCGTCAACCTCGGCTGCGAGATCGCCCAGCGCGGCATCGCCACGCCGGTGACGCTGGACCGCGCAGTGCAATTGGCGCTGGGTTATCCGTTCGGCCCGCTGGCCTTCGGCGAGCACTATGGCGCGGCACGTATCCTCACCATCCTCCAGGGCCTGCAGGCCTGCTACGGCGAGGCGCGCTACCGGCCCAGCCCCTGGCTGCGCCGCCGCGTGCAACTAGACTTGCCGCTGCACAGCCCGGATCGGGCGGAGTAGTTCCACCGGCAGCGATGATCGTTTTCTGTCCGCTGGCGCTTACGGCCGGCGGCTCGGCGTGGCGCACTCTGCGGCGATGCCTGGCGCCGGCGCGCGCGACGGGGCCGGGCGAGAACAATAACAACGAGGAACATGTCATGCGCCAATGGCTGCCCGCACTCGCCCTTCTGCCCCTGCTCGCCGGCCACGCCTGGGCTGCCGGGCCAACGCCACAGGAGGCCCGCGAACTGGCCTCGCAGGCCTATCTGTTCGCCTTCGCCACCGCCGAGCACGGCAAGACCCTGCAGGCCATCGCCGCCAAGCTGCCGGTCAATTACCTGTACAACAAGACTGCGCTGCTCGGCCCGGAAGACCGCACCGTGGTCTCGCCGAACAACGACACGCTCTACTCCTATGCGCTGCTCGACCTGCGCGAGCACCCGGTGGTCCTCGATGTGCCGGCCGTGCCGCAGCGCTACTACAGCTTCCAGCTGATCGACATGCGCACCAACAACCTCGACTACATCGGCACCCGCGCCACCGGGCGCGCGGCGGGCAGTTTCCTGATCGCCGGCCCCGACTGGGATGGCCAGACGCCCGAGGGCTTCAAGGGCCAGGTGATCCGTTCACCCAGCCGCATCGTCTTCCTGCTCGGCCGCACCGCGGTCGATGGCGAAGCCGACCTCGACGCCGCCAAGGCCGTGATGGACGGCTACAAGCTGCGCAGCACCAAGCCGACGCTGCTGCCGCACAAGATGGACGTGCCGGAGTACCTGCCGACCAAGGAAGGCCTGGCGGAAAACGCCTTCATCGACTTCAACGGACTGTCAGCCTGGCACGCCTGGACGCCGGAAGAACAGGCGCGGCTGAAGCAGTTCGCGCAGATCGGCGTGGGCACCGGCAAGCCCTTCGACGCCAAGCAGCTGCCGGCGGACATCGCCCAGGCGGTGGAGCAGGGCGCCGAGGACGGCCGCGAGAAGATCCGTGCGGCCACCGAGCGCTTCGCCGCGCCGGTGAACGGCTGGCAGAATTCGCCGACCAATATCGGCCACTACGGCAACGACGACCTGACACGCGCGGCGGTCGCCTGGAAGTACATCTACGCGAACGATCCGGCCGAGGCGATGTACCCGCTGACCCGCGTCGACGCTGCCGGGCAGGCCCTGGACGGCAGCCGCGCCTACACCCTGCACTTCGCCCCCGGCCAGCTGCCGCCGGTGGATGCCTTCTGGTCCGTCACGCTCTACGACGGCAAGACCCAGATGCTCGCGGCGAACCCGCTCAACCGCTACGCCATCAACAGCGCCAGCGACCTGAAGAAGGACGCCGACGGCGGCCTGACCCTGACCATCCAGCATGCCCAGCCGGCCGGCACCGACAACTGGCTGCCGGCGCCGCCGGGGCCGTTCAACCTGATCCTGCGCATGTACCTGCCGCAGGCAAAGGCGCTCAAGGGCGAATACCAGCCGCCGGCCGTCCAGCCCATCGCCACCAGCGCGATCACCAGCAAGGAGTAGCCATGAATCCGATCCTGACCCGCCGCCGTCTCATCGGCGCCAGCGGTGCGCTCGGCTTCGGCCTGGCGCTTCCCGACTGGCT
Source organism: Pseudomonas sp. AU11447 (assembly GCF_001672555.2). Lineage (NCBI taxonomy): Bacteria > Pseudomonadati > Pseudomonadota > Gammaproteobacteria > Pseudomonadales > Pseudomonadaceae > Pseudomonas > Pseudomonas sp. AU11447. Next base: position 447,139 of record NZ_LZDG02000089.1, read on the forward strand.
GCTCGCGGCTTCTTCCCAGACGAGTGATCCGGCCATGCCCGAAGCATCAATCGACCAGGAAACCGTCCGCCAGGCGTGGCTCTATGCCTACCCGATGCTGATGCACTACCAGACGATGCAGAAGCAGGCGCTCGATGCGAAATCGCCGGAGTATGTCGGCGGCTTCGGCGTATTCCGCCACTACAGCGAACTGTTCACACCGAACAACCGCGACATCGTCACGCCGAACAACGACACGCCCTATTCCTGGGCCTGGCTCGACCTGCGCGCCGAGCCCTGGGTGCTCAGCGTGCCGGCGGTGGCCGAGGACCGCTACTACGTGCACCAGCTGGTGGACCAGTACACCTTCAACTTCGGCTATGTGGGCGTGCTCAGCACCGGCCGCGAAGCCGGTGACTACCTGATCGCCGGGCCGGACTGGAAAGGCAAGACGCCGGCCGGCATCCGCCAGGTGCTGCGCAGCGAAACGCAGATCGCCATGGTCCTGGGCCGCACCGGCCTGCGCGATGCCAACGACTTGCCGGCCGTGCGCGCATTGCAGCAGCAGTACCGTCTGCGACCGCTGCACGAGTTCGCCGGCAGCACGGCGCCGACGGCCCCTCCGGCGGTGAACTGGCTGCCGTGGGAATTTCCCCGCGACCTGGGGCCGGGCTTTATCCCGCACCTGAACCAGATCCTCGCCTTCTGCCCGGTGGACCCGAGCGAGGTCGAACTGCGCAAGCGCTTTGCCCAGGTCGGCATTGGCGCCGGGCTGGCCTTCGACCCTGCCGCCCTCTCGCCTGCGCAGCGCACGGCGCTGGGCGCCGGTATCCAGCAAGGCGTGGCAGAACTGAAGGCGAAGGTGGCGACGCTGCGTTCATCCGCCGGCCTGTTCGGTACCCGCTCGGCGATGCACAACGATTACCTCAGCCGCGCTGCCGCGGCGGCCAGCGGCATCTACGGCAACAGCGTGGAAGAGGCGATCTACTTCGGCACGCGCAGCGACAGCAGCCAGCAACCGCTGGTGGGCGGCCAGCGCTACCGCCTGCACTTCCCGGCCGACGCGCTGCCGCCGGCGAAGGAGTTCTGGTCGATCACCCTCTACGACCTGCCGGACCGGCAACTGGTGGCCAACCCGATCCAGCGCTACTGCCTGAGCAGCCGCGATCACCTCGCGCGCGACGCGAACGGCGGAGTGACGCTGTATCTCCAGGCGGATTCGCCCGGCCAGGCGCTGCAGGCGAACTGGTTGCCGTCGACCCAGCAGGGTCCGTTCAACGTCATCCTGCGCATCTACGGGCCGGAGCCGGCCGTTGTGGGCGGGGAGTGGAAGATGCCGGGGGTGGAGCGGGTCTGACGCAAGCCGCCACCGTCATGCATTGGTTCGCGAGCAAGGACTGGGCGTCCCCCTCGCTCCTACAGGTTGAATCGATGCTCTGTTTAGGAGCGAGCTTGCTCGCGAACCCGCGCCACACCAGAGCTCAACGAAAGGTGACGCGCTCCCCGGCAGCGAGGCGTTCGAGCGCCGCCTTGCGTTGATCCGCCGGCAGCGCCCCGAGCTTCTCCACCCGCGCATAGAACGCCGGCCAGTTGCCGCCCACCTGCCTGAACAACGCGGCAAACGCCGGCACCCACTGGTCATACAGCCCAAAGGGCAGCAGCTTGGCATTGTTCATCGGGCCGTTGACCCAGGCATCGAACGGCGCCTTGCCGCCCCAATCGCGATCGCGCATCTGTGCATAGTCGTGGCGCAGGCGCTCGAACTCGGCGGCCTTGCCGGCGCGCTTTTCCGCGTCGCTGCGCGGGCTGGCGTACAGCGCCTGCAAGCGCTCGCGGGTATCGAGCACCAGCTGCGTGAAGCGCTTGCTCTGCTCGTCCAGCAGGGGCGATTCATCCGGCAGGTTGCGCGCGGCACGCCAGCGGCGGCCGCCTTCTTCCTCGACGAAGGAGGCGTAGGACTCGTTGAAGGCAGTGTCACCGGGCAGATAGAACTTCTGGTGCGCCAACTCGTGGAAGATGGTTTCCGCCAGGCGCTGGTCGCCCCAGCGCATCATGCTGCTGAGGATCGGGTCGTTGAACCAGCCCAGGGTCGAATAGGCCTCGACGCCGCCGACATAGACGTCCAGCCCCTCGCCCTTCAGGCGCTTTGCCTCGGCCTGCGCGCCTTCGGCGCCGTAGTAGCCGCGATAGGCCACGCAACCGGCGATGGGGAAGCAGTGGGTCAGCGGCTGCAGCGACAGCTCGGGCGTGGCGAAGACGTTCCACACCACATTGGGCCGATGGATGTCGGCGTAGAGGCGATAGCTCTGGTTGTCCGGCAAACCCAGCTCGGCGCTGGCGAAGGCGCGCGCCTCCTGGGACTGCGCCAGGCGCTGGCGCAGCGCGGGGTCACGGCTCGGGTCGGCGACCACCTCGGCCACCGGCTCACGGGCGGCGAGCAGGCGCAACTGGCCGTCCGCCAACTGGCCGTAGTAGCTCACCGTGGAACAACCGCTCAGCGCCCAGATCGCCAGGCAGGGAACCCAGCGGCACAGGCGGCGGTCGAGTGTCGGGATAAGAAGGCGGAAGGGCATGCGCGGAACATAGCACAGCGCCTGGTCCGCTCGCTGCCGCCCCTTTCTGACCAGGAGCCACCTCGATGCGCACCCTCCTCATTCCTGCCGGACTGCTCGCCCTGAGCGGCTGTTCGATGCTGATGCCCCAGCCGGACCCGAACCGCGCCTGGGTCGACCTGGACACCAACAGCCAGAGCGACCTGGCCGCCATGGAGGTGGACAGCAAGGAGTGGTCCAGCACGCGTTACTTCGAGGTCGACCCCGGCTCCCACGAGTTGCGCGTGCGCTTCCAGTTCCAGGTCGAGCCGGTGGACATCGGCCCGGTCGCCGAATCGCTGTGGCGCGATTGCGAGATGACCGTGCAGTACAAGGACTTCAGCGCCGGCCAGCGCTACCGCCTGGAGACCGGCAGCATCGGCTTCCGCCCCTGGGCCAAGCTCTACGACGCCCAGGCGGCGAGATCGCCCGTGGTCGCGAACGGGGCTGCGCGAAAGCCTGAGCGGGGTATGCTGTGGACTGACTACAGTCCACGGTAACTCTTCATGCGCCCGCGCTTCCTGCCTGCCTTCGTCCCGCTGAGCCTCGCCCTGCTCGCCGGCTGCGCCAGCCCGCTGCCCGCCCACGACCCGCAGCTGGCCTGGATCGATCTCTACACCGCGGCCGGCAGGACCCTGATGGCCGAGCGCCTGGACGGCAAGTCGGTGAACGACGGGCGCTACTACCAGGTGACGCCGGGCCGCCACGAACTGCTGGTGCGCTTCCAGTACGAAATCCCCAGCGGTGGCGGCATGGGCGCGATGAGCGACCCTTCGGAGCTGACCTGCCGGGTCAAGGTGACCTACGACGATTTCGCCGCCGGCCAGCGCTACCGACTGGAGCTGCGCCCGCAATTGCGCAGCGCCCTGGCATTGCTGACCGACGCCAATGGGCAATTGGTGGCGAAGACGGATTTCCAGGGACCGGTGAGTTGCGGGCCGTTCTAGCGGAATAGCAGGCTTCGTGGGCGCAACGGTCTTTCTCGGGAAGCCCGTACCGATGCATCCCCCTCACCCCGCCCCTGACTACGCGCCCCGCACCTGAGAGAGCAGGGGCCGCCCCAAGCGCAGAGGCATCTCATGGCGGCGGACGTCGTCCCGGCGTGGAGGGGAAACTCAGCCGTCGTTCTTCTGATAGATGATCCGTCGTTTACCGTTGTCGCAGGTGCCAACCACCATGTTCGGGTCCTTCACCTCGGCCTTGTCCACGATCTCCAGGGTGTAGGAAGTCACCCCGGCGGCCTGGATCTTGGTCTCGATCTCGGCCTTGAGTTCCTCGCAGGGCTTCACTGCCGCCCAACTCGTGCCGCTCGCCAGCAGCAGCGCCGCACCGGTCGCCACGGCCCACTTCATCGTCGTCATCACATTCCCTCGTCAAAGCCCCACGGCGGGGCACCCTATCCTAACGGTGGACCGCCACCGCCGGACAGAGTGCCCGGCAGGCTCATTCGAGGCTGGCGTCGAGGGTGATGCGTGCGTTGAGCACCCGCGAGACCGGGCAACCGGCCTTGGCCTTGTCGGCGATGGCCTGGAAGGTCTGCGCATCGGTACCCGGCACTTTCGCCTTCAGGGTCAGGTGCACGGCGGTGATGGTGAAGCCATCGGTAAGTTTCTCCAGGCTGACTTCGGCCCGGGTGTCGATGCTTTCGGCGGTCAGGCCTTCCTCGCCCAGCATCATCGACAGCGCCATGGAGAAGCAGCCGGCGTGAGCCGCGCCGATCAGCTCCTCGGGGTTGGTGCCCGGCTTGTCCTCGAAGCGCGTGTTGAAGCCGTACGGTTGTTCCTTCAGCGCGCCGCTCTGCGTGGAAATCGTGCCCTTGCCGTCCTTCAGGCCGCCCTGCCAGTGGGCCGATGCCGATTTTTTCATGTCGCTTCCTCCGTTCGGATTGCAGTCAGGACGTTCGAGGCCGGCGCGAGGGCAGGGGTTCAGCTTTTCTAAAAGGCTCTTCGCAGGATCGAGGGGGGACGCCGGTGCATGAAAAAGGCCGGGCCCCTCGCGGGTGCCCGGCCTGCCGGCGTTCGCCGGGAATCACTTCGAATAGACGATTTCCTTGGTGCCGCCTTCACAGGAGCCGACGACTTGCTTGCCGCCCGCGCTGCCCTTGTCGACGACCTCCAGGTTGAACGAGGCGACGCCTTTGGCCTTGATCTTCGCCTCGATCTCCGATTTCAGCTCTTCGCACGGCTTGCCGGCAGCCATCGCATGGCCCGCCAGGGCGAAGATCCCCACAGCCAACAGGAACTTCTTCATCGGTAACGCTCCCTCGTCGTTCACAGGAAAAGGCCCGAACGGGCCGGAAAACCGGGATACCCCGGTGCGCACATCCACGCGCCGCACCAGCATGGCAGCGGCGCGTGACAAAAAAGACCTAGCTGTTGGCAATCCTGAAACCGACCTTGATCGTCACCTGGTAGTGACCGACCGCGCCGTTCTCGATATGCCCGCGGGTATCCACCACCTCGAACCACTCCAGGAAGTCGATGCTCTTGGCCGCCTCCGCCAGGGCATTGTTGATCGCGTCCTCGATGCTGGTGCGCGAGGAGCCGACCAGCTCGATCTTCTTGTAGGTGTGGTGATTGGACATGACGCCTCTCCTCATTCGCCGAGCAACGCAGGCAGATTGCCAGCGCACTTAAAGGACAGTAGTAGAGGGGTGGACCCAGGGCAAACGGTCCGGTTCAGTCTTTATGCGACGCCCTTCAACTCCACCTGGAGCCAACGCGCCAGGCGCTCGGCACGCGGATCGGCGCGCCGCTCGGGCACCCACAGCGCCAGCCGCGCGGTGGTTTCGACGAAGCCCCAGGGCGCGGCAAGGCGGCCGGCGGCAAGATCGTCGGCCACCAGTTGCTGTGGCGCGATGGCCACGCCCAGCCCGGCCACCGCGGCTTCCAGCAGGTAGTAGAGGTGCTCGAAAGCCTGCCCCAGCTTTAGCCGCGCCGGCTCCAGGCCGTGGCGCGCGGCCCACTCCGGCCAGGCCTGCGGGCGCGAGACGGTGTGCAGCAGAGACTCGCCCAGCAACGCCTCGGCAGGTGCCGCACGAAGTTGTTCGAAGCGAGCCGAACGCGGGCTGAGCACCGGGCCGATGCGTTCCACCGCCAGTTCCAGCACGCGCATGTCTGCCGGCCACGGCGGCGCGGCGAAGCACAGGGTGGCGTCGAGGCCGCCACGGCGCGGATCGAGGTCGCCATCGCTGGCCGATAGTTGTAGGCGCAGGTCCGGCAGGTCACGGTTCAGGCGATCCAGGCGCGGGATGAACCAGCGGGCGAGCAAACTGCCGGGGCAGCCAAGAACGAACGGCGCGTCACCGCCAGCCTGACGGCGCAACTCGGCGCAAACGCTGCGCAGGCGCTCGAACGAATCGCTGGCCACTTCGCTCAGGCGCACGCCGGCATCGGTGAGTTTTACGCCGCGCCCCTCCTTGACGAACAGGGCGACGCCCAGTTCTTCCTCCAGCAGGCGGATCTGCCGGCTGATCGCCCCATGGGTGACACTCAGCTCATCCGCCGCTGCGCTCACGCCGCGCAGGCGGGCAGCGGCTTCGAAGGCGCGCAGCGCATTGAGGGGCGGAAGGTCGCGGCTCATGGCATTCAACCTGTGAGTTTTTCTGACATGTCATGGCGATCTTATCGCTTTTCCCCGTCACCACACAGCCGTATCCTGAGCACCATTCGTAGGAGCCGCGCCGCCATGGTCCGCCCCTACAAGATCAGAGCCCCTCTCCCTAACCCTCTCCCGCAAGCGGGAGAGGGGACCGTTCGGTGCAGGATGAAACCTTGGTATCAGCCGGCACATACGGCTCCCTCTCCCTTCAGGGAGAGGGCTGGGGAGAGGGGAAGCCCAGACACAATGTCTCGGAAAGAGGCAGGTTCCAACCAGGAGTGATCCCATGTCCACACTGCGCACCGGTCCAGACGCCAAGGGCCTGTTCGGCAGCTTCGGCGGCCAGTACGTCGCCGAGACCCTGATGCCGCTGATCCACGACCTGGCCCGCGAGTACGAGAAGGCCAAGGACGATCCGGAATTCCTCAAGGAACTGGCCTACTTCCAGCGCGACTACGTCGGCCGCCCGAGCCCGCTGTACTTCGCCGAGCGCCTGACCGAGCACTGTGGCGGCGCGAAGATCTACCTCAAGCGCGAAGAGCTGAACCACACCGGCGCGCACAAGATCAACAACTGCATCGGCCAGATCCTGCTGGCCAAGCGCATGGGCAAGCAGCGCATCATCGCCGAGACCGGCGCCGGCATGCACGGCGTGGCCACCGCCACCGTAGCCGCGCGCTTCGGCCTGCAATGCGTGATCTACATGGGCACCACCGACATCGATCGCCAGCAGGCCAACGTGTTCCGCATGAAGCTGCTGGGCGCCGAGGTGATCCCGGTCACCGCCGGCACCGGCACCCTGAAGGATGCGATGAACGAAGCGCTGCGCGACTGGGTGACCAACGTCGACAGCACCTTCTACCTGATCGGCACCGTGGCTGGCCCGCACCCGTACCCGGCGATGGTCCGCGACTTCCAGGCGGTAATCGGCAAGGAAACCCGCGAGCAACTGGCCGAGAAGGAAGGGCGCCTGCCCGATTCGCTGGTCGCCTGCATCGGCGGCGGCTCCAACGCCATGGGCCTGTTCCACCCGTTCCTCGATGACACCAGCGTCAAGATCATCGGCGTGGAAGCAGCCGGCCACGGCATCGAGACCGGCAAGCACGCGGCCAGCCTGAACGGCGGCGTACCGGGCGTGCTGCACGGCAACCGGACCTTCCTGCTGCAGGACGAGGACGGCCAGATCATCGACGCGCATTCCATTTCCGCCGGCCTGGACTACCCCGGCATCGGCCCGGAACACGCGTGGCTGCATGACATCGGCCGCGTCGAGTACACCTCGATCACCGATCACGAAGCCCTCGACGCGTTCCACCAGTGCTGCCGCCTGGAAGGCATCATCCCGGCGCTGGAGTCCTCCCACGCCCTGGCCGAAGTCTTCAAGCGCGCGCCGAACCTGCCCAAGGACCACATCATGGTGGTGAACCTGTCCGGTCGTGGCGACAAGGACATGCAGACCGTCATGCACCACATGCAACAGGAGCCGCAAGCATGAGCCGCCTGCAGACCCGCTTCGCCGAACTGAAACAGCAGAACCGCGCTGCCCTGGTGACCTTCATCACCGCCGGCGACCCGGGCTACTCGACCTCGCTGGACATCCTCAAGGGCCTGCCCGAAGCCGGTGCCGACGTGATCGAACTGGGCATGCCGTTCACCGATCCGATGGCCGATGGCCCGGCGATCCAGCTGGCGAACATCCGCGCCCTGGGCAACGGCCAGAACCTGGCCAAGACCCTGAAGATGGTCCGCGAATTCCGCGCCGGCAACGACACCACCCCGCTGGTGCTGATGGGTTACTTCAACCCGATCCACTACTACGGCGTGGACAAGTTCATCGCCGACGCGAAGGAAGCCGGCGTCGACGGCCTGATCGTCGTGGACCTGCCGCCGGAGCACAACGAAGACCTCTGCCACCCGGCCCAGGCCGCGGGCATCGACTTCATCCGCCTGACCACTCCGACCACCGACGACAAGCGCCTGCCCACCGTGCTCGAGGGCAGCTCCGGCTTCGTCTATTACGTCTCGGTGGCCGGCGTGACCGGCGCCGGTGCGGCGACCCTGGAACACGTCGAGGAAGCCGTGGCGCGCCTGCGCCGCCACACCGACCTGCCGGTCTCCATCGGCTTCGGCATCCGCACCGCCGAACACGCGGCGAGCATCGCCCGCCTGGCCGATGGCGTGGTGGTAGGTTCGGCGCTGATCGACAAGATCGCCGAGGCCACCAGCTCCGCCGATGCGGTGCAGGGCGTACTCGGCCTGTGCCGTCAGCTGGCCGAAGGTGTGCGCAACGCTCGCTGAAGATTGCTCTTTTGTAGGAGTGAGCTTGCTCGCGAACAGTTATTGCCGGCAGCTCCGATGCTGGGAAGGTTCGCGAGCAAGCTCGCTCCTACAGGAAGCATGAAAAAGCCCGGCGAATGCCGGGCTTTTTTGTTTCAGGCGCGGCTTACTCCACGCTTTCTTCCTGCGGCTCTTCCTCGGCGCCGGCAGCCGCGCCACCGCCCAGGCCAAGACCCTGCGCGGAGCCCATGGCGAAGGCCATGAATTCCGGCACGCTCATGTCCTTGCCGTTGAACTTCACCTGGTCGTTGGCGTAGGCCAGCGAGCTGGACAGGGCGTTGCCATCGAGCACGGCCCACTGCGAGTTCAGGGCCATGCCGCTGAACAGGTCGGTCATGGCGTCGGATTGCTGCTTGAGCGCCACCGGGTCGACGCTGCCGGCAGCCTCGCCACCGAGCGAGCCCTGCAGCGCGACGATGTCGCCGATCACCGCCTTGTCCACCTTCAGGTCAGCCTTGAGCGCGGCGAGGATGCTGCGGGCCATCTCGTCCGGCGTAGCGGCCGCAGCGTTGGGCTTGCGCAGGTCGACCGACAGCGAAGCCTTAGCTACGCCGTGGCTGGTCTGCAGGGACAGCTCGTCCAGCGACAGCACCGGCGAGCCTTCCAGCAGGGCCAGGCCCAGCCGCTTGAGTTCCTCTTCCTGCGCCGGAGTCAGCTCGGTGCTTTCCAGGCTGTCCAGGGCCATCTTGTTGTAGGACTCCTTGAAGGTCTTGAGCACGCCCTCGTCAAGGTTGCGCAGGCTCAGGTCCAGCTTCACGCCGCCGATTTCCTGGCCCTGCACCACAACCTTGCCGACGCGGTAGGAAACGCTCTGGTCGAGGCCCTTGCCGCCCTGCTTGAGGGTCTCTTCGACCACGGCGTCGCGCAACTCGACTTCCGGCGCGCCCGGCGACTTGATGTTCAGGCTCTTGATGGTGGCAGAGCTGGGGCCGAGGGCAAAGCCGTTGGCGTTTTCCTTCTTGTCACCCTGCATGCCCAGGTCGCGCAGCTGTACGCGCGCCGGCTGGCCAGTGTTCTCGTCGGTGAAGTCCAGGTCGACCTCGGCGAGGTTGCCCACGGCGCTGACGTCCTTCTTGTCGCCGGAGACGTTGAAGGTGATCTTGGCCGGGGACAGGCGCAGCTTGTCGCTGTCCTTGGCGAATTCCAGGGCTGCGGTCTCGACGGCGCCTTCCTGCTTCTGGTCGTAATGGATGGTCAGCTCGCCGAACAGCGGAGCCTTGCCGCCAGCGGCGGTGAACAGGGGAGCGGTGAGTTCGTTCTGCTCCAGGGCGAAATGGCTCTGCGCCATGACCGGCGCGAGCTTGCCCGCCGCCAGGCGCGAGGCCGGGAAGGGGCCGTGTTCGAGGCGATCGGTGAACACCAGGATCTGCGGCTCTTCGCCTTCCTTGCCGGTGAAGGAGAGGTTGTAGCGCGCGGTGCTGGAGAACAGCCCGCGCTGGATGTCCACCAGGGTCAGGTGTGCGCCCAGGCCGGGAGCTTCCTGCTGGAACAGTTCGTTGGCTTCGGTGATGCCGCGGTTCACTTCCTGCTCGACACGGCTGCCGGTGTACCAGGCGCCGGCAACGGCAGCGCCGACGATGGCAACGGGGATGGCGATGGCCAGGGCGGTCTTCTTCATGCTGATTCCTTTCAAGTGCGGCCGTACGGGGGACGTCCTGTCGACCGTGATTGTGGGGGTGGCGGCGGGATGCTAGCAGGCGCACTGCCATCACTCCAGCGCCGTTGGCGACCGACTTCACAGCGCCAGCATTGACCCGCAGGGGACGGCTGTCAGGATAGAGCGCTCAGACCGTCCGGGAAGCCCACGCCATGACCCTGCTGCACAGCCTCCACCACGTCGCCCTGATCTGCTCGGACTACCCGCGCTCCAAGCACTTCTACACCCAGGTGCTGGGGCTGAAGGTGGCCGCCGAAACCTACCGCACGGCGCGTGACTCCTGGAAGCTCGACCTGGAGCTGGGCGATGCGCGGCTGGAGCTGTTCTCCTTCCCCGGGGCACCAGCGCGACCGTCCTACCCCGAGGCGCAGGGACTGCGCCACCTGGCGTTCGCCGTGGATGACCTGGAGAGCGCCGTGGCCCACCTGCAGAGCCACGGCGTGGCCTGCGAGCCGATCCGCGAGGACGAGCTGACCGGCAAGCGCTTCACCTTCTTCGCCGATCCGGATGACTTGCCGTTGGAGCTTTACGAGCGCTGATTGCCTCCGGCCAACGCCTTTGTAGGATGGCGTGGAGCGTAGCGATACCCATCAATTCGGTTCGCCTACAGCATGGGTATCGCTACGCTCCACCCATCCTACGAAAGTGCCCCTGAATCGGCTCAGGCCGGCACGGCCTCGCTGTCCAACGCCCCGCGCAGGCTCGCCAGGTCACGCAGCGGCGGCGCGCCGAACAGGCGGCTGTATTCGCGGCTGAACTGCGACGGGCTCTCGTAGCCGACGCGATGCCCGGCCACTGCCACTTCCAGCCCCTCGGAGAGCAGCAGCCGCCGCGCTTCCTGCAGGCGCAGCTGCTTCTGGTACTGCAGCGGGCTCAGCGCAGTCACTTCCTTGAAGCGGTGGTGCAGGGTGGACACGCTGAGGTTCACCTCGCGGGCCAGGTCCTCGATGCGCAGGGACTTGTCGTAGTTGCGGTTGAGCCACTCGATGGCGCGGGTGACGCGGTGGGTCTGGCTGTCGGTCATCGCCAGGTCGTGCAGCAGGTGGCCCTGCGGGCCGCGCAGCAGGCGGTAGAGGATTTCGCGGACGAACAGCGGCGCGAGCATCTCGATGTCGCGCGGGGTATCCAGCAAGCGCATCAGGCGCAGCAGCGCGTCGAGCACGGTGCAGTCCAGGCGTTGCAGATAGATGCCCCGGCTGGCCGGGCGCGGCGCACTGCCGGCAAGGCCGGCCTCGGCGATCAGCCGGGTCAGCTCGCCGGGGTCGATGTCCAGGCGGATCGACAGGTAGGGCTTCTCCGGCGAGGCCTCGATCACCTGGCCGGATACCGGCAGCGTCACCGACACCACCAGCAGGTTGAGTTCGTCGTAGCGATACACCTCGCTGCCCAGGCGCACTTCCTTGCAGCCCTGGGCGATCACGCACAGGGCGGGGCGATAGAGGGTCGGCATGCGGCCCTCGTGGGGGCAGTCGCTGCGACCGACCAGCAGGGAATCGATGGCGGTCTCGAAGACGCCTTCACCCTGGCAATGGCGCTGGATGATGTCGGCCAGCTCCTGGCGGCCGGCGGCAATGGGATCGTAGGCGGGAACGGACTGGGACATGCACAGGACCTCCAGTGGCGGCGCTCGAAGCTTACGCTTGCGACGCGTGCGCGAGTGTGACAGTAAGGCAGCCGCTGGAGGATCAGGCAAGCAATCGGCAGGAATGGACAAGCCGCAGCGCCATTCACGCACGCACCGCGGCGGTGCATGGCCTGGAAACGGCCTGTTACAGAGGTTGGCGAACCTGCCGCAGGATCAGGCAAGAAGCCGACAGCATCCGGATAACGCCCGAGGCTGGCGGGGCCGTACTCTTACTGTCAGTCGTCCGAGGAGCCACCTCGGACTTCTTCCTGTAACGCGGAGGACAGGACATGCACTGGCAAACCCCCATCGAACACGAATTGCAGATCCACCCCCGGGCGGGGCACGAGGCGGAACTCGGCGCCCTGATCGACAACCTGGTCGACGGCGCCCGCCGCGCACCGGGGTGCCTGCGCTGCCAGTTGGTCGCCCGTGAGAGCGGCGAGCCGTGGCTGCTGCAAGGCAGCTGGAAAAACGAAGACGCCCTGCTGGACTACTTCGCCACACCCTCATTGCAGCTGCTCGGCGAGGTGCTCTTGTGCCACTGCCGAAGTCTCAGCGGCGGCATAGTGGAAACCCTCGATCAGGCCACCGGAAAGGTGGCCTGAGTCTTTTTAGGTAGAGAGCTTTCAGGTTGAGAGCTTTCAGGCCCTTCAGTACTCCAGGCTCCACCCCAGGGTGAACGTGCGGCCACGGCCCTGGTAGTCATAGAGATAGGCCGGCCCGTAGGTCGGCGAATAGAACAGCGCGGCGCGCTGGCCCCAGACGGTGCTGTACTGCTTGTCCAGCAGGTTCTGGATACCGGCGCTGAAGGTGCCGAAGCCGGTCTTCTGCTCGCCCATCAGGTCGAAGGTGGTGTAGCCGTCGATCTCGTGGTCCGCATCGTCCTTCAGGTTGAACGCGTGCTGGGCCTGCAGGCGGGCACTGCGCTCACCATCGCCCCAGCCGACGAACGCGGTGGACTTGGACAGCGACGCGTAGCGCGCATCGCGCTTGATCCAGTCGCCATCGGCATCCTCTTCTTCCGAACGCACCAGGTGCAACGTGGTACCACCCTGCCAGCCGTTGTCGAAGTAACGGGTGACCGCGCCCTCGAAGCCGAAGTCGCGGCTCTTCTGGTCTTCCACGTCGATGGTCAGGGTCGCCGCGTCGGTGGTGATGATCTTGTCCGACCAGATGTAGTAGACCGCCGCCTGGGCCTGCCACTGCATGTCGCTGTAGCGCCAGCCGGTCTCGACCTGGCGGCTCTTGATGCCAGCCAGTGGGTTGTCGTCCACCGACAGGCCAGCCTTGCCGTAGTACTTGGCCGGGTCGGGCAGGTCGAAGCCTTCGCTGTAGTTGGTCCAGACCTGATGGCCGTTCTTGAAGTCGTAGATCGCCCCGAGGTTGAACAGGTTGACCTGATAGTCGTTGCTGCCGCCGGGCACGCCTTTGAAGTCGTCCACCTCGACGTCCATCTTCTGGTGGCGCGCGCCGCCGGAGAGGGTCAGGTTGTCGGTGGCCTTCCAGTCCAGCTGGCCGTAGAAGGACAGGCCATCGACGATGTAGCTCGGGTAGCGCGGCGCGCTGCTGGCGGTTTCCAGGTCCAGGCCGCCGCTCTCGGAGGACAGGCGCTGGTCGAAGACCTTCTGCTCGGCGTTGAAGCGCTCGTGGTCGAGGTCCACGCCGTAGGTGAATTTCAACGCATCCCACTGCTTGCTGAACAGGCCCTTCAGGCCGCTGACCTCGAAGTTCTGCTGCGAGCCGGCGAAGTACACGCCCTTGGAGCCGGTCGGCTTGCCGGTGTTGTAGTAGGGGAACGGATAGAAGTTGTCGTCTTCCTTGCGGTAGTACGCCTGCAGGTAGAAGTCCTGCTCCAGCAGGTTGCTGTGGTGGTAGTTGGCGTTGAGCAGCACGCGGCGCGAGCGCGGCTCCAGGTCGGTGTCCAGGCCGCTGCGGATTTCCGCATCTTCCAGGTTCGACGGGCCCTGGTACTTCAGGTTGGGAAAGTAGATGCCGGTGCTGCCGTCGTTGCCCGAATCGTAGTACTGCGCCAGCAGGTCGAGGCTCTGCTCGTCGGTGAACTGCGCGGTGAGGTTGCCCATCACGTCGACGGTGCGGTTGTACTGCAGGTCGGTCTGGGTGTTGTCGATGAAGATCTGGTTGCCGCCGCCGTCGTAGAAGGCCTCGTTCTTCTCCGCTGAAATCCCCAGGCGGCCGGCCACGCGGTCATTGCCGCCGCTGACGGACTGCGCGGCGCGAGTGGACAGGTCATCGCTGTTGTTGAAGCCGCTGGTGGCGCCCAGTTGCGTCTCGAAGCGCGCATCACCGGCCGCGCCCTTCTTGGTGATGATGTTGATGATGCCGCCGGTGGCGCCGCCGCCGTAGATCGCGCTGGCGCCGGAGAGCACCTCGATGCGCTCGACGTTGAACGGCGAGATGCTGTCGAACTGGCGCGACAGGCCGCGCGAGCTGTTCTGGCTGACGCCGTCGATCATCACCAGCACGTTGCGCCCGCGCATGTTCTGGCCGTAGTTGGTGCGGCCCTCGGGCGCCAGGTCAAGACCGGGAACCAGCTTTCCCACAGCCTCCTTCAGGCTGACGCCGGTATCGAGCTGTTCACGCAGCTGGGTCTGGTCGACCACCCAGACGGTGCCGGGGATCGAGCTGATATCGGTGGGCGTGCGCGCCGCCACGCTGATCTGCATCGGCGCCAGGCTCAGGGCGGCGGAATCGCCCTTCTCGCGCTTGAGCAGCACAGTGCGCTCGTCGGTGAAGCGCCAGCTGACGCCGCTGCCGGAAAGCAGTTGGTTGAGCGCTTCCTCGGTGGTGTAGGTACCGTCCAGCCCTTCGCTCTGCAGGCCCTGGATGTCCTCGGAGTTGAACAGCAGGTGCAGCCCGGCCTGGTCGGCGAACTGGGTCAGCGCACTGTCCAGGCTGCGCGGGGCGATATGCAGCTCGACGGCGGCAGCGTTCGCGGCATGGACGACGGGCGCGGCGGCGCCAAGCAGGGAAGCGAGCAGGATCGCGCGGTGCAGCGGGGAAGGACGGTAATGCATGCGGGTGAAATCCGTTCTTGTGTGGGCAGGGTCGCGTATTGAGAATTTTTCGCGTTCCTGCCTACGACGAAACGGTCATGCAAACCTTGCAGTGCTGAATGAAAAATATTTTCATTTTCTTGTTTGGGCAACCACAGCGAGACCTTCCTGTAGGAGCGAGCTTGCTCGCGAACGAATTTCCCGGCAGCTCCGAGATTGGGCGGTTCGCGAGCAAGAACTAGGCGTCCCCCACGCTCCTACAAAAAACGGTCAGGCTTTGGGCGCCGGGCGGATCAGCACCAGCCAGGGCAGATGCGTGACCGTCACCGGCTGCAACCGCTCCAGCGTCTTGAGCAAGGCACCGGGGTCCTGCAGGTCGAACACGCCGCTAACCTTGTGCTGACGCAGCGCGCTGTCGGTCAGCACGATGCGGCCGGGCACGTAGCGCTCCAGCTCGTCGAGCACCTCGCCCAGCGGGCGCTGGTTGAAGATCAGCTTGCCGCGCTGCCAGGCGCTGGCGCTGGACAGGTCCAGCGGCTGCGCCGGCTCGGGCGCGGTGCGCTCGCGGTAGCTCAGGCGCTCGCCGGCGGACAGCCGCACCGGCGCGCTGCCGGCGCTGTTCACCTGCACCACGCCTTCGGTCACGTCGACGCGCACCTGCGGCCCGCGGCTGTCCACGTCGAAGCGCGTACCCACGGCGCGCACCTCGCCGCCCCTGGCCTCGACGATGAAGGGCCGCGCGGCATCCTTCGCCACCTCGAACAAGGCTTCGCCGGTGTGCAGGCGCAGGCGCCGCTGCTGCGGGCTGAAGTCGACGGACAAGGCGCTGTCGCTGTTCAGCCACACGCGGCTGCCATCGGCCAGCTGCAGCATCCGCCGCTCACCCGTGCGGGTCGCGTAGTCGGAATACAGCCCGGCCAGCGGCTCGGGCAGTGCGATGGTGACGGCGATTGCCGCGACACAGGCGGCAGCGGCCAGCGCCAGCCAGCGACGCGGGCGCCGGGCGCGGCGGCGGTAATCCTCGGCGTGGCGGGTTTCCGGCAAGGCCCCCCACAGCGCCTCGGCCTCGCGGGCGGCACGCTCGTGCTCCGGGCTCTGCCCGCGCCAGCGCAGGAACTCCATGCGTTCTCCAGCACCGGCACTGCCCGAATGCAGCTGCACCAGGCGCTCGATGGCTTCATCGCCCAGCGGGTTCTGTTCGACGCGGCTCATGGCGCGTCTCCCTGGCGCTGCGCCCAGTCGCGGCAATGGCGCATCGCCTGGACGATGTACTTGCCCACCATGCTCTCGGAAACGCCCAGGCGCTGGGCGATCTGCGCGTGGGTGAGGCCGTCGAGGCGGTTCATCAGCAACGCCTGGCGGGCATTGGCGGGCAGTTGGTCGAGGGCGGCATCTAGGTGCTCCAGCGCCTCATGGGCGAGCAGGCGGTGCTCCAGCCCGGACGCGGGATCGCTGAGGTCATCCGCGGCGGCTTCATCGACATGCAGCTCGGCCAGCCGGCCCTCGCGGCGCAGGTTGTCGATGGCGATGTTGCCGGCGACGCGGAACAGGTAGGCGCGCGGGTCCTGCACCTCGGCTTCGGCAGGGTGGTCGGCCAGGCGCAACCAGGTGTCCTGGGCCACGTCTGCCGCGCGCTGGTTATCGCCCAACCGCCGCGCAAGGAAGCGCATCAGGTCCGCGTAATGCGCCTGGAAGCTCTGCAGCAGGGAGGAGGAGGCGAAGCGCCGCATGATGGCCGAAATACCCCGAAAAACCGGCCAACGTCTGTCAGACCGATGCGAAGGGACGGCAGCATACACCGAATCGAGAATTATTATCGAATGCAAAAACGTGTCAGCTCGTGAACTGCGAGAGGTCCAGCGGGCGCACTTCGCCCATCCACAGGCCGTGGTCGCGATGGTCGCGCAGGTCATCGCCGGTGTTGGGATGGATGAAGATCACCAGTCCATCGCGATTCAGCGCCAGCCACGGCACCAGGGTGGCGAAGGTGGCGTTGTCGAAGGCCAGCTGGCAGCTCCAGTCCGGATGCGGCCCCACCGGGCGCTCGTGCACCCGGCCCATCTTCGCGCCAAAGCGGCGCGCCGCCTCTTCGCACAGGGCGCGGGCGCGCGCGAGGCTGCTCGCGTCGAAATAGACGTGGGCGTGGAAATCCTTGATCGGGGTGTCGTTCATCGGTCCTGCTCCAGTTCCGCCTGCAGCCAGTCGACGAAGCGCTGCACCAGGCGCATGCGCCGTTTGCGTTCGGGCAGCACGGCGTAATAGCCGAATCGCGATTGCAGCGACCCGGCGATGGGCCGGCACAGTAACCCCTGTTCCAGCAGTTCGTCGACCAGGTGCCGCCAGCCGATGGCCACGCCCTGCCCGGCGATGGCCGCCTGGATCAGCAGGGTGTAGTTGTCGAAGCGCAACCCGGCCGGGCCCGGCGCCGAGTCGATGGCCAGTTCGCGATAGACGCCAGTCCAGTCGAACCACCGACTGGAGGCTTCGGGTTTCAGGTGCAGCGTCGGCAAGGCCGTGAGCGCCTGGGGCGACAGCGGCAGCTCGCGGCCTGCCACCAGGCGCGGGCTGCACACCGGGAACACTTCCTCGCTGAACAGCCGCAGCGCTTCGCCATGCTTGAAGCGCCCGTCACCGAAGGCAATGGCGACATCGATATCGCTGCGCAGGGAAATCGGGCTGCGATCACTGCTGATCAGGCCGACATCCAGCTCCGGGTGTGCCTGGCGGAAGCGCGGCAGGCGCGGCATCAGCCAGTAGGCGGCGAAGGCGAAGTCCGTGGCGACCTGCAGCACTTCGTGGGGATGCTTCGCAGTGACCGCCGCAATACCGGCGTCGATGCTTTCCAGGCCGGCCTGAACATGCTGTTGCAGGACCTGCCCGCTTTCGGTGAGCGCGATGCCGCGGTGGATGCGGTCGAACAGGCGCACTGCCAGCTGCTTCTCCAGGCGCTTGATCTGCTGGCTGACCGCCGGCTGGGTGGTGCCCAACTCGCCGGCGGCGGCGGTGAAGCTCAGCAGGCGGGCCGCGGACTCGAACACACGCAGCAGCTCAAGGGGCACGCTCATGCCCGGATCTCACATAAGCACGCGTTATCCGAAGCATGTCGCACCATGCGGTTTACCCCCGGTCCAGCTGGAAACAGACTCGATGCAGCTCTGCAAAAGCACAGCATCCCATAACAGCGCCAACAGGATAAGCCCACCGCCATGAAGCGCCAGCGCCCGAACATCCTCTTCATCATGGCCGACCAGATGGCCGCGCCGCTCCTGCCCTTCTACGACGCCCAGTCGCCGATCAAGCTACCCAACCTCTCGCGCCTCGCCGGCGAAGGCGTGGTGTTCGACTCGGCCTACTGCAACAGCCCGCTCTGCGCGCCGTCGCGCTTCACCCTGGTCAGCGGCCAGCTGCCGACGAAGATCGGTGCCTGGGACAACGCCGCCGACTTCGCTGCCGACATCCCCACCTACGCGCACTACCTGCGCCGCCTGGGCTACCGCACCGCGCTGTCGGGCAAGATGCACTTCTGCGGCCCGGATCAGCTGCACGGCTACGAAGAGCGCCTGACCAGCGACATCTACCCGGCCGACTACGGCTGGGCGGTGAACTGGGACGAGCCGGACGTGCGCCCAAGCTGGTACCACAACATGTCCTCGGTGCTGCAGGCCGGCCCGTGCGTGCGCACCAACCAGCTCGACTTCGACGAAGAGGTGGTGTTCAAGGCGCGCCAGTACCTCTACGACCACGTGCGCGAACACCCCGAGCAGCCGTTCTGCCTGACCGTGTCCATGACCCATCCGCACGACCCCTACACCATCCCGCGCGAGTATTGGGACCTGTACCGCGACGAGGACATCCCGCTGCCTGCCGTGCAGATCGCCCAGGGCGAGCAGGACCCGCACTCCCGGCGGCTGCTGAAGGTGATCGACCTGTGGGGCCAGGAAATGCCCGAAGAGAAAGTCCGCGCCGCGCGCCGTGCCTACTTCGGCGCGTGCAGCTATGTCGACGCTCAGATCGGCGCACTGTTGCGAACCCTGGAGGATTGCGGCCTGGGCGATGACACCCTGATCGTCTTCTCCGGCGACCACGGCGACATGCTTGGCGAGCGCGGCCTCTGGTACAAGATGCACTGGTTCGAGATGGCCGCCCGCGTACCGCTGCTGGTGCACGCGCCCAGGCGCTTCGCCCCGCGCCGGGTCAGCCAGTCGGTGTCCACCGTCGACCTGCTGCCAACCCTCGTCGAACTGGCCGGCGGACAGGTCGAACCCGGCATCAACCTTGATGGCCGCTCGCTGCTGCCGCACTTGCAGGGCACCGGCGGCCACGACGAAGTGATTGGCGAATACACCGCCGAAGGCACCGTCAGCCCGCTGATGATGATCCGCCGCGGCGACTTCAAGTTCGTCTATTCCGAGCAGGACCCGTGCCTGCTGTTCGACCTGAAGAACGACCCGCGCGAGCTGGAAAACCTCGTCGATTCGCCCGCCCACGCCAACCTGGTGCGTGACCTGCTGGGTGAAGCCCGCGCGCGCTGGGATGTCCCGGCCATCACCCGGCAAGTGCTGGCCAGCCAGCGTCGCCGCCGCCTGGTGGCCGAGGCGCTGACCCACGGCACGCTGAGGAGCTGGGACCACCAGCCCATGGTCGACGCCAGCCAGCAGTACATGCGCAACCACATCGACCTCGACGATCTGGAGCGCCGCGCCCGCTATCCGCAACCGTGACAACAAGCACAACAAGCCGAAGGGGAAGGGAGCATGAAGAACACCGTACGAAGAGCATCGACGCTGTTGCTGGCCGGCGCACTCGCGCTGGGCGGCCCGCTGGCCCGGGCCGAAGATGAAGCCTGCAGTACGGTGAAGCTGGCCGATCCGGGCTGGACCGACATCGCCGTCACCAACGGCATCGCCGCCTTTCTGCTCGAAGGTCTGGGCTACAAGGTGAAGATCGACACCCTCTCGGTGCCCATCACCTACGGCGGCCTGCGCGACGGCCAGGTGGACGCCTTCCTCGGCAACTGGATGCCGGCGCAGCAGGGCTTCTACGACCAGTTCATCGCCAGCAAACAGGTCACCCAGCTGGCGAAAAACCTGCAGGGCACCGAGTTCACCCTCGCCGTGCCGACCTATGTGTGGGACGCCGGGGTGAAGACCTTCGCCGATCTGGACCAGCATGCCGACCAGTTCAACAGGAAGGTCTACGGCATCGGCTCCGGCGCGCCGGCCAACCAGTCGATCCGGAAGATGATCAGCGGTAACGAATTCGGCCTGGGCGAGTGGAAGCTGGTGGAGTCCAGCGAGCAGGCGATGCTCGCCGAGGTGGGCCGCGCGGTGAAGCGCGAGCGCTGGATCGTCTTCCTCGGTTGGACGCCGCACCCGATGAACGTGAAGGTCGACATGAAGTACCTCAGCGGCGGCGAGAAGTACTTCGGCAGCACCGGCAACGTGTTCACCGTGACGCGCAACGGCTACGCCGAGCAGTGCCCGAACAGCGGCAAGCTGCTGGCGAACCTGTCCTTCGACCTGAAGATGGAGAACGCCATCATGGCCCAGGTGCTGGAGAAGAATATGAAGAACCCCGACGCGGTGAAGGCCTGGATCAAGGCCAATCCGCAGAGCCTCGACACCTGGCTTGAAGGCGTGGAGACCCGCGACGGCGGTGACGCGCTGGCCGCCGTGAAGGCCAAGCTGTAGGCCTTCGATGGAACGTCTGATCCGCCTGCTGCCCTTCATTGCCTGGCTGCCGCAGGTCACGGGGCGCGATGTGCGCCGTGACCTGGGCGTCGGCCTTTCCGGTGCAGTGCTCGCCCTGCCGCAGTCCATGGCCTATGCGCTGATCGCCGGGCTGCCGGCGGAGTACGGCTTGTACGCAGCGATGCTGCCGGTGCTGATCGCCTGCCTGTGGGGCTCGTCGAAGCACATGGTCGGCGGGCCGACGGCGGCAATTTCGGTGGTGCTGTTCACCGCCATCGCCCCGCTGGCGCCGCCGGGCAGCGCGCAGTTCATCCAGTACGCGCTACTGCTGACCTTCCTCGCCGGGCTGTTCCAATGGCTGCTGGGCATGCTGCGATTCGGCGTGCTGGTGAACTTCGTTTCGCACTCGGTGCTGCTGGGCTTTACCTGCGGCGCCGCGCTGGTGATCGTCATTGGCCAGTTGCCCTATCTGCTCGGGATCACCACGAGCGGGCAGGGCACGGCGCTGACCAGTGCTGCCGCGCTGTGGTTGAAGCTGCCGCAGTTCCACGGGCCTTCGTTGCTGGTCGGCCTGTTCAGCCTCGCACTGAGCCTGCTGATGAAGTGCCTGTGGCGGCGCGGACCGGCGCTGCTGGTCGGCCTGATCGGCGCCAGCACGCTGGTCTGGGCGATGCCGGCGACCTTTGCCGGCGTCGCCAGGGTGGCCGCCTTCCGCAGCGCACTGCCGCCACTCAGCCCGTTGCCGTTCGATCTGTCGGCGATCGCCCAGTTGCTCCCCGCCGCCGTGGCCTGTGGCATGCTCGGGCTGGTCACCAGCCTGTCCATAGCCCGCGCGCTGGCCGCGCGCTCGCACCAGGCGCTGGATGCCAACCAGGAAGTGCGCGCCCAGGGGCTCTCCAACCTGATCGGCCCGTGGCTGTCGGGCACGCTGTCCGCTGGTTCCTTCACCCGCTCCGGGCTGAACCAGGATGCCGGCGCACGCACGCCACTGGCCGGGGTCTTCTCGGCACTGTGGGTGGCGCTGCTGGCCGTGGCAGGTGCCGGATTGATCACCCATATCCCGCTGCCGGCGATGGCGGCCGGCATCCTGCTGATCTGCTGGAACCTGGTTGATCGCCCGGCGCTGCGCGCCCTGTGGAAAGGCAGCCGCGCCGAATCCCTGGTGATGCTGCTGACCCTCGCCGCGACCCTGCTGCTGCCGCTGCAGAACGCCATCTACGCCGGCGTGCTCGCCTCGCTGTTCTTCTACCTCAAGCGCACCTCGCAGCCACGTGTACAGCAGTGGGAGGGCGAGAATGAAGAGGTGCTGCGCATCGAGGGCTCGATCTTCTTTGGCGCCTGCGACTACCTGCAGAAACTGATGCAACACAGCCGCGGCGAACGCCTGGTACTGGACGCCCACCACGTCAACTTCATCGATTTCGCCGGTGCGCAGATGCTCCAGCAGGAAGCCCGCCGACTGGCCAGCGAGGGCCGCAGCCTGGTGCTGCGCAATGCGCGGCCGCGGGTGCGCGCGGAGTTGGAGAAGCAGATGGGGAAGGGCGGGGTGTTGCTGGTCGAGGAATAGCGCCGGGCTTCATCTGTGGGAGCGAGCTTGCTCGCGAATAGATTCTCCAGGCGACTTCGCTGCTGGGCGTTGGTTCGCGAGCAAGCTCGCTCCTACAAGTGGTCACACGCCCTGCCGAGCGCTCAGCCCTTGAGCTGCCGGCGCAATTCTTCCAGCACCGGCGCCGAGTCCGGCCGCACACCGCGCCACAGCAGGAAGGCCTCCGCCGCCTGCTCCACCAGCATGCCCAGCCCGTCGATGCAGCGCGCGGCGCCGTGCTCGGCGGCCCAGCGGTTGAACGCGGTGACGTCCTTGCCGTACATCATGTCGTAGCAGACGGTATGGCCCGACTTGAGCAGCGCCGGGTCGATGGGCGGCAGCTCGCCGGCCAGGGAAGCCGAGGTGCCGTTGACGATCAGGTCGAAGGGCTCGTCGCGCAGATCGAATCCGCCGCCGCACACATTACCCAGGTCCTTGAACTCCTCGGCCAGTTGCTCGGCCTTGGACGCGGTGCGGTTGGCGATGACGATGCAAGCCGGCTGCTCAGCAAGGAAGGGTTCGAGAATGCCGCGTACCGCGCCACCGGCGCCCAGCACCAGGATGCGCGCGCCGCGCAGTACGACGCCGTGATTCACCGTCAGGTCGCGGGTCAGCCCGGCGCCGTCGGTGTTGTCGCCCAGCAGTCTGCCGCCTTCCAGCTTCTTCAGGGTATTCACCGCACCGGCCCGGCGCGCGCGCTCGCTCAGCTCTGTGGCCAGGCGGTAGGCGTCTTCCTTGAACGGCACGGTAACGTTGCCGCCCAGGCCCTCAACGAAGAACTCGCGGGCGTTCCCGGCGAAGTCATTCAGCGGCGCCAAGTGCGCGTCATAGCTCAGCACCTGGCCGGTCTGCTCGGCGAACAGACGGTGAATCTGCGGCGACTTGCTGTGGCCGATGGGGTTGCCGAAGACGCAGTAGCGGTCCATTCAGAATCCTGAAGCGTGAAGTACAAGAAGGCGCAGAGATTGCGACTTTTCGGTTTGGGTGCCAAGCCATGTTCGCGAGCAAGCTCGCTCCTACAAAGAGCGGTCCGGCTCGCGGGCTTTTCGTAGGAGCGAGCTTGCTCGCGAACTGCCCGAAAGACGAAGGATCAGGCCTGCGCCAACCAGTCCCGATCCGTGAGGAAGTACTCGGTCAGGCGCGCTTCCTCGCTGCCCGGCTCCGGCTTCCAGTCATAGCCCCAACGCACCTGCGGAGGCAGGGACATGAGGATCGACTCGGTACGCCCGCCCGACTGCAGGCCGAACAGGGTGCCGCGGTCGTAGACCAGGTTGAATTCGACGTAGCGGCCGCGGCGGAAGGCCTGGAACTCGCGCTGCTGCTCGGTGTACGGGGTGTTCTTGCGCTTGCGCACGATGGGCAGGTAGGCGGAGAGGTAGGCATCGCCGATGGCCCGCAGGAAGGCGAAGCTGGTGTCGAAGTCCCACTGGTTCAGGTCGTCGAAGAACAGGCCACCCACACCGCGCGGCTCGTTGCGGTGCTTGATGTGGAAGTAGCGGTCGCACCATTCCTTGTAGCGCGGGTAGACATCCTCGCCGAAGGGCGCGCAGGCGTCGCGGGCGACCTGGTGCCAGAGTACGCAGTCTTCTTCGTGGGCGTAGTAGGGCGTCAGGTCGAAACCGCCACCGAACCACCACACGGCCTCTTCCCCTTCCTTCTCGGCGATGAAGAAGCGCACGTTGGCGTGGGAGGTTGGCACGTGCGGGTTGGTCGGGTGGATCACCAGCGACACGCCCAGCGCCTGGAAGCCGCGGCCGGCCAGCTCAGGCCGGTGTGCGCTGGCGGACGGCGGCAAACCGCTGCCGAATACATGGGAGAAATTCACCCCGCCTTTCTCGATCAGGGCACCGTCGCCGATCACCCGCGTACGACCGCCGCCGCCGGCCGGACGCTGCCAGGCGTCTTCGACGAAGCGTGCGCTGCCGTCCTCGGCTTCGAGTGCGGCGCAGATGCGGTCTTGCAGGTCGAGCAGGTAGGCCTTCACGGCCTCGATGCGGTCGGTCACGAGAATCACCTTGGAGCGGGAAAGCCACGCGTGGCGCGGGCCGGAGCGGGATTTAAGAGCGAAAACGGGCGCAAGCATACCATCGCCGCCGGCAAAGCTGGTCTTGACGGCCGTCAAGCTGGCGGCTTGGATGAAAGTCTTTTCCCCGGCGAGGCAGAGCCTCGCGCCATCAGGAGAGCGACATGGCCAAGCGTGTTCAATTCGCCAAGACCGGCGGCCCGGAAGTCCTCGAAATCGTCGACTACACCCCCGCCGAGCCCGGCCCCAACGAGGTGCGGGTGCGCAACCGCGCCATCGGCCTGAATTTCATCGACACCTACTACCGCAGCGGCCTGTATCCCGCGCCGGCGATGCCGTCCGGGGTTGGCACCGAAGGCGCCGGCGAGGTGGAGGCGGTGGGCAGCGCAGTGACCAACGTGAAGGTCGGCGACCGCGTCGGCTACGCCACCGGCCCGCTGGGCGCCTACAGCGAGCAGCACACGCTGCCGGCCGCCAGCGTGGTGAAGCTGCCCGATGCGATCACCTTCGAGCAGGCCGCCGCCGTCATGCTCAAGGGCCTGACCGTGCAGTACCTGCTGCGCCAGACCTACAACGTGCAGCCGGGCCAGACCATCCTCTGGCACGCGGCCGCCGGCGGCGTCGGGCTGATCGCCTGCCAGTGGGCCAAGGCCATCGGCGCACACCTGATCGGCACCGTCAGCTCGGCGGCCAAGGCGGACCTGGCGAAATCCCACGGCGCCTGGGAAACCATCGACTACAGCCACGAGAACGTGGTTGAGCGCGTGCTGGCGCTGACCGACGGGAAGAAGTGCCCGGTGGTCTATGACTCGGTGGGCAAGGACACCTGGCTGACCTCACTGGACTGCACCGCACCGCGCGGCCTGGTAGTGAGCTTCGGCAACGCCTCCGGCCCGGTGGACGGGGTGAACCTGGGCATCCTTTCGCAGAAGGGCTCGCTCTACGTCACCCGCCCGACGCTGTTCGGCTACGCCAGCACGCCGGAACGCCTGCAAGCCATGGCGGACGACCTGTTCGGCATGATCACCAGCGGCAAGGTGAAGGTGGAGATCAACCAGCGCTTCAGTCTGGCCGAGGCGGCCAAGGCGCAGACGGAACTGGCCGCGCGGCGTACCACCGGCTCGACCATTCTGCTGCCCTGACCTGAACAGCGTTCGCGAGCAAGGACTAGGCGCCTCCTCGGTCCTACAGGGTGCATCCGCTCTTGTAGGAGCGAGCTTGCTCGCGAACCGGGTCGCGTCGCGGCGACCGGCTTACGACGGACGAACGGTCTCGCCGGTACGCAGGTCGCGGATCAGGCTGGGATTGCGGCGCCCGCCCAGGGCGCCGCCGAGTACGCCGTCCAATTCGCCGCGGAAGTACTGCTCGACGCGCAGGCGGCTGCGCGCGGCGGGGCGGCCGGCGGGGTTGGCCGACGTGGAGATCAGCGGGCCGGTGTAACGGCAAAGCTCGCGCACCAGCGGATGATCGGTGACGCGCAGGGCGACGGTATCGTGCTCGCCGGTCACCCACTCGGGCAGGCGCCCCTGGTGCGGCACCAGCCAGGTGTTGGGGCCGGGCCAACTGGCGGCGAGCTTGTCCTGCCAGGCTTCGGGCAGGTCTTCGAGGAGGAAGTCGAACTGGCGGATGTCGCCGGCCACCACGATCATGCCTTTTTCCACCGGCCGCGCCTTGATCGCCAGCAGGCGGTACACGGCGTCGGCGCTCCACGGGTCGCAGCCCAGGCCCCAGACGGCTTCGGTCGGATAAGCGATCACACCGCCATCGCGCACGACGTGGGCCATGCGCTGGGTACGCCAGTTGCTGTACATCGGGAGTTCCTCGGATCTGCGATGCGCGGCAGTTTACGTGCTCATGTGGCGCGATGCACCCAGACGCCGGCCTCGCAGGCCACCCGCCCGTCCAGCTCCAGCTCGGTGAGTTCAGCCAGCACCTGCGGTAGCTCCAGGCCGCTACGCAATGCCAGTTGTTCGCTGCTCTGCGGGGCAGCGCGCAGCAGATCGACCAGCGGGTGGGACGGCCACGAAGGCGCGGCTTCCACACTCGGCGCGCTGCGCGTCCAGCCCTGCAAGCCCTCGAGAATGTGCTCGACCGTCTCCACCAGCGTCGCGCCCTGGCGGATCAGCTCGTGGCAGCCGCGCGCGCCGGGGTGATGGATCGAGCCGGGAATCGCATAGACCTCGCGGCCCTGCTCGGCGGCCAGCCGCGCCGTGATCAGCGAACCGCTGGACGGGCTGGCCTCCACCACCAGGGTGCCTAGGGACAGGCCACTGATGATCCGGTTGCGCCGGGGAAAGTTCGAAGCCTGGGGTGGGGTGTACAGCGGAAACTCGGAAACCAGCGCGCTGCCCTGCTCGACGATACGCCTCGCCAGGCCCAGATGACGGCGCGGATAGAGGTGCTCCAGGCCTGTCCCCAGCACGGCGACGGTCTTGCCGCCGCCGTCCAGCGCGCCCTCATGGGCAGCCCCGTCGATCCCCAAAGCCAGCCCGCTGGTGATCACGAAACCACCGCCGGCCAGGCTGCGGGCGAAGGCCCGCGCGGTATCCAACCCCGGCTTGCTGGCCCGGCGGCTACCGACCATCGCGAGCTGCGGCCGCTCCAGCACGGTAGGCTCGCCAGCCAGGAACAGCAGAGGCGGTGCATCCTCCAATTCTGCGAGCAGTGCCGGATAGCCCGGTGAATCCCACATGAGCAGGTGCTGCGCCGGCGCCTCCAGCCAGCGCATGGCCTGCGCCGCCTGCTCGCGAATGCGCGCGTCGCGACGTGGCTCTGCACAACTGGCGGGCAGCCCCAGGGAGCGCCACGCCGCCGCTGGCGCGCTCAAGGCAGCAGACGCCGAGCCGAAGGCGTCCAGCAGCCGACGAAAACGTCGTGGCCCCAGTTCCGGCAAGGCATGCAGGCGCAGCCGCGCTTCGAGTTCGGCCGGGGAGAGAGTTGGGTCAACGGGCATGGCGAAATCCTCGGTGCAAGGAGATCGCCGGACTATGTCGCGCCTGCTGGTTCCGTCGCTGTCGGACCCTTCCGGATCACGCTCACAAAAAACCCCGCCGAAGCGGGGTTTCTTCAAGTCACGCGCGTATCACGGGTTCTGGACGCGGTCGTTGACTTCCAGCGAGCGGGTAGCGGTCAGCACCAGCCCGTAGCTCAGGCGGTTGTAGGTACGGAAGACCATCACCAGGCCCGAGCGCTCGTCCGGGATCTTCACCATGTCTTCGGTGACGCGATCGCGCACGGTCTCGCCCAGCTTGTAGATCGCCAGTACGTTGCCTTCGGCCAGGCCATCGCGGGTGCCCTTGTCGATGGTCACCACGTCGTACTTGCCGATCTGCGTCACGCCGCGCGGCACGTCGATGATGGTGCCCTTGATCGGGGTGCTCGGCTCACTGGGCATGAAGGTCGAGGTGATCGCGCGTTCCTCGGTGGGGAACAGGCGGTCGCCCGAGCGGACTTCCTGGGTGGTGCGGGTCAGCATCAGGGTGGCGATATCGCCTTCCTTCGCGGTGACGTTGGCGCCACCGACATCCATGGCGTCAATGCCAAGGACTTCGTTGGTTTCCGGGTCGGTATAGACCTTGGCCTGACGGAAGATGCCGTAGCTACTCTCTTCGGACAGCGAATCGCCGCGGGCGTAGGCACGGTCACCGGCGCCGCTGATCACGCTCTCCTGATCGCCTGCGACCACGTAGGGAGCGTTGGAGAAGTCGGAGTCGCTATCGACGATGCGGTTGGACAGCAGGAAGGCGTTGATCTTGTCCAGCGGAATGGTCGGGATCGCCTCGGCGATCGGGGTGCTGCGCACCCGCGGCGACAGCTTGATGGTCCCGCGGGACTCGCCGCGGTTGAGCATCAGGCGCGGCTGGCCGTCGATGTACGTGAGGCTCAGCACGTCACCCGGGTAGATCAGGTGCGGGTTCTGAATCTGCGGATTCACCTGCCAGATTTCCGGCCACTTCCACGGCTTGCTGAGGAACTTGCCGGAGATGTCCCAGAGGGTGTCGCCCTTCACTACGGTATAGCGATCCGGATGGCCTTCCTTGAGCTGCACGGCAGCCTGCGCCATCCCGCCTGCAGCGAGCAGCAGCAGGGCGAGTAGTGTTTTCCTCATGCGGTGAATCCCTTTATTATGTGTACACATGAAACGCCT
The DNA here is from genome assembly GCF_001672555.2 of Pseudomonas sp. AU11447. Taxonomy (NCBI): domain Bacteria; kingdom Pseudomonadati; phylum Pseudomonadota; class Gammaproteobacteria; order Pseudomonadales; family Pseudomonadaceae; genus Pseudomonas; species Pseudomonas sp. AU11447. Next base: position 475,389 of record NZ_LZDG02000089.1, read on the forward strand.
GGAAGCCGCCCCTACCGCGCTTTCCAGCCGTTTTTCGATGCTGCTCAGCATATTAGCAGCCGATTTTGACTTTATTCCACAAGTGCATCACAAACGTATATGGCCATTCTGAACATTCTCGAATTCCCCGATCCGCGCCTGCGGACCATCGCCAAGCCGGTCACGGTCTTCGATGACGCCCTGCGTACGCTGATCGACGACATGTTCGAGACCATGTACGAGGCGCCGGGCATTGGTCTTGCGGCAACGCAGGTCAACGTACACAAGCGCGTCGTGGTGATGGACCTCTCCGAGGACAAGTCCGAACCCCGGGTCTACATCAACCCCGAGTTCGACTACCTCACCGAGGAAATGGACCAGTACCAGGAAGGCTGCCTGTCGGTGCCCGGCTTCTACGAAAATGTAGACCGCCCGCAGAAAGTGCGGATCAAGGCCCAGGACCGCGATGGCAATCCCTTCGAGGAGGAAGCCGAGGGCCTGCTCGCCGTGTGCATCCAGCACGAGTGCGACCACCTCAACGGCAAGCTGTTCGTCGACTACCTGTCCAACCTCAAGCGCGACCGCATCCGCAAGAAGCTGGAAAAGCAGCACCGGCAACAGGCGTGACCCCATCTCCCAAAGGCTTGCCCCGGCAAGCCTTTTCTTTTTGAAGAGCCCGATATGAGCCAAGCACTGCGCATCGTCTTCGCCGGCACCCCGGAATTCGCCGCCGAGCACCTAAAGGCCCTGCTGGGCGGCCCCCACGAGCTGGTGGCCGTCTACACCCAGCCGGACCGCCCGGCCGGCCGTGGCCAGAAGCTGATGCCCAGCCCGGTCAAGCAACTCGCCGTGGCGAATAGCCTGCCGGTGCTGCAGCCGCCAACCCTGCGCGATCCCGCCGCCCAGGCCGAGCTGGCCGCGCTCAAGCCGGACCTGATGGTGGTGGTGGCCTACGGCCTGATCCTGCCGCAGGCGGTGCTGGATATCCCGCGCCTGGGCTGCATCAACAGCCACGCCTCGCTGCTGCCGCGCTGGCGCGGTGCGGCGCCGATCCAGCGCGCAGTGGAAGCCGGCGACGCTGAGAGCGGTGTAACCGTGATGCAGATGGAAGCCGGCCTGGACACCGGGCCGATGCTGCTCAAGGTCAGCACGCCGATTTCCGCCGAGGACACTGGCGGCAGCCTGCACGACCGCCTCGCCGAGCTGGGCCCGAAGGCGGTGATCGAGGCCATTGCCGGCCTCGCCGCCGGCACGCTCAAAGGCGAGGTGCAGGACGACGCCCTGGCCACCTACGCGCACAAGTTGAACAAGGAAGAGGCGCGCATCGACTGGTCGCGCCCGGCCGACGAGCTGGAGCGCCGCATCCGAGCTTTCACGCCGTGGCCGGTTTGCCACACCACGCTCGTTGACGCCGCGCTGAAAGTACTCGGCTCCCAGCCCGCGCAAGGCAAGGGCGAACCGGGCAAGATCCTCGACGCCAGCCGCGACGGCCTGCTGGTCGCCTGCGGTGAAGGCGCACTGCTGCTGACCCGACTGCAACTGCCTGGCGGCAAGCCGCTGGCCTTCGCCGACCTGTTCAACAGCCGCCGCGAACAGTTTGCCGCTGGCCAGACCCTTGGCCAGCAAGGGCCGGACGCATGAGTACCAATCCACGCCTGGCGGCGGCCCGCGCCCTGGCCGCCGTACTGGCCGGCCGCGCCTCGCTGGGCAGCTCGCTGCCGACCCAGCTGGAGAACGTCGAGCCGCGCGACCGTGGCCTGGTGCAGGAGCTGGCCTTCGGCAGCGCCCGCTGGCAGCCGCGCCTGTCCACCCTCGCCGCGCGCCTGCTGCAGAAGCCGTTCAAGGCCGGCGACCGTGACGTCGAGGCGCTGCTGCTGGTCGGCCTGTACCAGTTGCTCTACACCCGCATTCCACCGCACGCGGCCATTGGCGAGACCGTCGGCTGCGCGGACAAGCTGAAGAAGCCCTGGGCCAAGGGCCTGCTCAACGCCGTGCTGCGCCGCGCCCAGCGCGAGAGCGAAGCCCTGCTGGCCGAGGTCGACAAGGACCCGGCTGCACGCCTGGCGCATCCACGCTGGCTGCAGAAAGCGCTGAAGAAATCCTGGCCGGAGCAGTACGAGGCCATCTGCGCCGCGAACAACGCCCACCCGCCGATGACCCTGCGGGTGAACCGCCGCCACGGCAGCCGCGATGCCTACCTGGAAGAGTTGAACCGCGTCGGCTTCGAAGCGACCGCCTGCGAGTTCAGTCGTGACGGCATCAACCTCGTGCAACCCTGTGACGTCCGCGAACTGCCAGGCTTTGCCGAAGGCCGGGTCAGCGTGCAGGATGAGGCCGCGCAACTAGCCGCCGACCTGCTCGAGCTGGCGCCGAACCAGCGCGTGCTGGACGCCTGCTGCGCTCCCGGCGGCAAGACCTGCCACCTGATGGAGGCCGAGCCCGCACTGGCTGGCGTGGTCGCCGTGGACCTGGAAGAAAGCCGCCTGGTGCGCGTCCGCGAGAACCTTGCACGCCTGCAACTCGATGCCCAGCTGTTCGCCGCTGACGCCCGCGACACGGCCAAATGGTGGGACGGCAAACCCTTCCAGCGCATCCTGCTGGACGCCCCCTGTTCCGCCACCGGCGTGATCCGCCGCCACCCGGACATCAAGCTGACCCGCACCGCCGAGGACATCGAGGCGCTGGCGCAACTGCAGGCTGAGCTGCTCGATGCCCTGTGGGCCACGCTCGAAGTCGGTGGCGTGATGGTCTACGCGACCTGCTCGGTGATGCCGCAGGAGAACAGCGAACAGATCGCCGCGTTCCTCGGTCGCACCCCCGGCGCCCGCGAGCTGGACCTGCCCGGCCCCTGGGGCATCAAGCAGCCCCACGGCCGCCAGCTGCTTGCGCAGCAGGGCGGGCATGACGGCTTCTACTATGCCAAGCTGATCAAGATTTCCGCCCGCTGACAGCGGGCGCAACGCAGTCCGATACGGAAAGCACGCCGCTCCCATGAAGATCATCATCCTCGGTGCCGGCCAGGTCGGCGGCACTCTGGCCGAGCACCTCGCCAGCGAAGCCAACGACATCACCGTGGTCGACACCGACGGCGAACGCCTGCGCGACCTCAACGACCGCCTGGACATCCGCACCGTCCACGGCAAGGCCTCGTTCCCCACCGTGCTGCGCCAGGCTGGCGCCGACGACGCCGACATGCTGGTGGCCGTGACCAACAGCGACGAGGTGAACATGGTGGCCTGCCAGGTCGCCTACACCCTGTTCAACACCCCGACGCGCATCGCCCGCGTGCGAGAGGCGGCGTACCTGACCCGCGCCGGGCTGTTCGACAACGAGGCGATCCCGGTCGACGTGCTGATCAGCCCCGAGCAGGTGGTGACCAACTACATCAAGCGCCTGGTGGAATATCCCGGCGCCCTGCAGGTGATCGACTTCGCCGAAGGCAAGGCGCAGCTGGTGGGCATCCGTGCCTACTATGGCGGCCCGCTGGTGGGCCAGGAGCTGCGCCAGCTGCGCGAGCACATGCCCAATGCGGATACCCGCGTGGCAGCGATCTACCGGCGCAACCGGCCGATCATTCCCCAGGGCGACACGGTGATCGAGGCCGACGACGAAGTATTCTTCATTGCCGCCAAGGCCCATATCCGCGCGGTGATGGGCGAGATGCGCCGCCTGGAGGACAGCTACAAGCGGATCATCATCGCCGGCGGCGGCAACATCGGCGAGCGTCTGGCCGAAGCCATCGAAAGCCGTTACCAGGTGAAGATCATCGAGATGAATCCGGCGCGCTGCCGGCACCTCTCGGACAACCTCGACAGCTCCATCGTGCTCCAGGGCAGCGCCTCCGACCGCGACCTGCTGCTGGAAGAGAACATCGGCGACACCGACCTGTTTCTCGCCCTGACCAACGACGACGAGGCCAACATCATGTCCTCGCTGCTGGCCAAGCGCCTGGGCGCGCGCAAGGTGATGACGCTGATCAACAACCCCGCCTACGTGGACCTGGTGCAGGGCGGCGAGATCGACATCGCCATCAGCCCGCAACTGGCCACCATCGGTACCCTGCTGACCCACGTGCGCCGCGGCGACATCGAGAGCGTGCACTCCCTGCGCCGTGGCGCCGCCGAGGCCATCGAGGTGGTCGCCCATGGCGACGCCAAGTCGAGCAAGGTCATCGGCCGCAGGATCAACGAAGTGCAGTTGCCGCCGGGCACCACCATCGGCGCGGTGATCCGCGACGACGACGTGCTGATCGCCCACGGCGAGACGAAGATCGAGTCCGGCGACCACGTGATTCTCTTCGTGGTGGACAAGAAGCGCATCCGCGACGTCGAGCGGCTGTTCCAGGCCGGCCTGACCTTCTTCTGATCGACCCCGGGCCGCCGCAAGGCGGCCCTGCCAGTTAATTCCGACGCTCTTTCAGACAGGTCCTACTGCGCCATCCAGCCTCCCTTGTCACCCTGCGCGGCCTGTTCCTGCTTGTCTGCCTCAGGTCATGCGCTACTCCTCCATCGGTCGAATCCTCGGCGTACTGCTGATGCTGTTCAGCGTTACGCACCTGCCGCCACTGCTCGTGGACCTGCACTACGCCGAGCACTCCTGGCAGCCTTTCGCGCTGTCCTTCCTGGTCACCTTGCTGACCGGCTTCGCCCTCTGGTGGCCGTGCCGCCAGCACAAGCAGGACCTGCGCATCCGCGATGGCTACCTGGTCACGGCGCTGTTCTGGATCGTCCTGGGGTCTTTCGGCGCCTTGCCCTTCGCGTTGTCCGACGCACCGCACATGGGCCTGGTCGACTCGCTGTTCGAGTCCTTCTCGGGCCTCTCCACCACCGGCGCGACCGTGCTCACCGGCCTCGATGCATTGCCCCACGCCATCCTCTACTACCGCCAGCAGCTGCAGTGGCTGGGCGGCATGGGCATCGTAGTGCTGGCGGTGGCGGTGATGCCGATGCTCGGCATCGGCGGCATGCAGTTGTACCGCGCGGAGATGCCCGGCCCGCTCAAGGACCACAAGCTCTCGCCGCGTATCGCCGATACTGCCAAGACCCTCTGGCTGATCTACTGCAGCCTGACCCTGGCCTGCGCTCTGGCCTACTGGGCCGCGGGAATGAGCCTGTTCGACGCGGTCGGCCACAGCTTCTCCACCATCGCCATTGGCGGCTTCTCCACCCACGATGCAAGCATCGGCTACTTCGACAGTCCGCTGATCGAGCTGATCTGCATGACCTTCCTGGTGATTTCCGGGATCAACTTCAGCCTGCACTTCCTCGCCTGGCGCCAGCGCAAGGTCAGCCACTACCTGAAGGACCCGGAATGCCGGGCGTACCTGGGCATCCTGCTGGTGCTGTTCCTGATCACCGCGGCAACGCTGATCCTCAAGCACCACTACGACTCGCCGTTGCAGGCGATCCGCTATGCAGCGTTCATGGTGATTTCGGTGGCGACCACCACCGGCTTCGGTCTTGCCGACTTCAGCACCTGGCCGACCCTGCTGCCGTATCTGCTGATCTACAGCACCTTCATCGGCGCTTGCGCCGGCTCCACCGGCGGCGGCATGAAGGTGATGCGCATGCTGCTGGTGTACCGTCAGGGCATGCGCGAATTCCTCCGCCTGCTACATCCCAACGGGGTGTTCCTGGTCAAGCTCGGGCGGCGCACGGTGTCCGACCGGGTGGTGGAGTCGGTGTGGGCGTTCTTCTCCATCTACCTGCTGACCTTCGTGACCCTGATGCTGGTGCTGCTGGCCCTGGGCGTGGACCAGCTCACGGCGTTCTCCACGCTCGCCTCCTGCCTGAACAACCTGGGCCCGGCGCTGGGCGAAGCGGCCGTGCATTACGGCCATCTGCCGGGCAGTGCCAAGCTGGTGCTGAGCCTGGCGATGGTGCTGGGACGGCTGGAGGTGTTCTCGCTGCTGATCCTGCTCACGCCCGCCTTCTGGCGCACATGAGGCACGGATCTTGGGGCAGAATGGCGGCCTGCTGACGGAGACCCGCCATGATCGATTCACTGGAAAAGATGCTCGCCAAGGGCGTGGACAACTCGCTGCTGCGCTTCGGCCTGGGCAAGGGCTACCTGGATGCCGGCGACGCGGTGAAGGCCGCCGAGCACCTGCGCCGTTGCGTGGAGCAGGACCCCAAGTACTCCGCCGCCTGGAAGCTGTTGGGCAAGGCACTGCAGGCCGAGGGTGACCTGGACGGCGCCCGCACCGCCTGGACCGACGGGCTGGCCGCCGCCCAGGCCCATGGCGATAAGCAGGCGGAGAAGGAGATGACGGTGTTCCTGCGCAAGCTGGACAAGGCAAAGGGCGCGTAAGCGCCCTTTTCGGTGCCGCCACGCAATCCGGTTGGGATACCTGTAGGACTGAGGGAGGCGCCTAGCTCCTGCTCGCGAACGGTTCTCCCGGCGGCTAAGGTGCCAGGCCCGTTCGCGAGCAAGCTCGCGCCTACAAAGAGCAATGCTCCTACGCAAAGCCTCTACAGCACCTCGGCAGCCACCGCATCCACTGCCGACTTGGCGATGCCGACGATCTCGTCCGCCTCGGCGCGGGTAAGCACCAGCGGCGGAGCGAAACCGAGGATGTCGCCATGGGGCATGGCGCGGGCGATCATGCCGCGCTCCAAGCAAGCAGCCGACACCTTCGGGCCGACCTTCAGCGCCGGGTCGAAGGGCGTGCGCGCCTCGCGGTCGGCCATGAACTCCAGCGCGGCCAGCATGCCGTCGCCGCGCACTTCACCCACCAGCGGGTGGCCCTCGAAAGTCTGGCGCAGTTGCTGGTTCAGGTAGCCGCCAACCTCCGCGGCGTTGGCGGTGATGTTCTCCCGCTCGAGGATGTTCAGGTTGGCCAGCGCCGCCGCGGCGCAGATCGGGTGGCCGGAGTAGGTCCAGCCGTGGCCCATGGCGCCTTCGCGGCTGGACGCGCTATCGATCACGTCCCATACCTTCTCGCCGACGATCACCGCCGACAGTGGCGCATAGGCGCTGGTCAGGCCCTTGGCCGTGGTGATCAGGTCCGGGCGCATGCCGTAGCGCTGGCTGCCCATCTTGTCGCCGACGCGACCGAACGCGCAGACCACTTCGTCGGCAATCAGCAGCACGTCGTACTTCGCCAGCACCGCCTGGATCGCCTCCCAGTAGCCCTTGGGCGGGACGATGATGCCGCCGGTGCCCATCACCGGCTCGCCGATGAAGGCGGCCACCGTATCCGGGCCTTCGGCGAGGATCAGGTTTTCCAGCTCCTGGGCGCAGTGGCGGACAAAGCTCACCTCGTCCATGCCCGCCGGCGCCTTGTAGAAGTGCGGGCACAGGGTGTGCCTGACGCCTTCCACCGGCAGGTCGAAGTGCTGGTGGAAGCTCGCCAGCCCCGTGAGGCTGCCGGTGACGATGCCCGAGCCGTGGTAGCCGCGCTGGCGCGAGATGATCTTTTTCTTCTGCGGCCGGCCCAGCACGTTGTTGTAGTAGCGCACCAGCTTGACCTGGGTTTCGTTGGCGTCGGAGCCGGAGAGGCCGTAGTAGACCTTCTTCATGCCGGACGGCGCCCAGTCGCGGATGATCCGCGCGGACAGCTCGATGATCGCCTCGGAAGAGTGCCCCACGTAGGTGTGGTAGTAGGCCAGCTGCGTGGCCTGCGCATGGATGGCGTCGGCGACTTCAGTGCGGCCGTAGCCGATGTTCACGCAGTACAGGCCGGCAAAGGCATCGAGCAGCTCGCGACCCTGGTGGTCGCGGATGCGCACGCCGGAGGCACCGGTGATGATCCGCCCCAGCAGCGAGCCGCTGGCGTGATCGTGGGCGTGAGTCGAGGGGTGCATGAAGTGCGCGCGGTCCTCGATGAACAGCTTGGCGTAGTCGGTCATGGCGGTGTTCTCCCGGTCAGATGGCGCCGTGGTGCAAGGCGAAGTACTTGGTTTCGACGAAGGGCTCGAAGCCCTCGCTGCCGCCTTCGCGGCCCAGGCCAGAGGCCTTCATGCCGCCGAAGGGAATGGGGTGGCCGGTGAACTTGGCGCCGTTGACCGCCACCATGGCGAACTCCAGGCGCCGCATCAGCGGCCAGATGTGATCCAGGCGTTGCCCACAAAGGTAGGCAGCCAGGCCGTACTCGGTGTCGTTGGCCTGCCGGACGGCTTCGTCCAGGTCGTCGTACGCGCTCACACCGGCAATCGGCGCGAAGTTTTCCTCACGCCAGATACGCATCTGCCGGGTGACGTCGGCCAGCACGGTTGGCTGGTGGAACCAGCCGCCGAGTGCATGGGGTTCGCCGCCGGCGAGCAGGCGCGCGCCCTGGTCGACGGCGTCCCGCACGCGCTCGCAGGTCACGTCGAAGGCGCCCTGGTGCATCAGCGGGCCGATCTGGCTGCGCGCATCGCTGGCCGGGCCGACGCGCAGCTCACGCACGGCGCGGGCGAAACGCTGCAGGAAGGGCTCATAGAGTTCGCGGGCGACCAGGATGCGGTTGGCCGCGCAGCAGTCCTGCCCGGAGGTCTGGAATTTGGCGTCGATGGCGAACTTCACCGCCTGCTCCAGATCGGCGTCCGGCAGGACGATGAAGGGCGCGTTGCCGCCCAGCTCCAGGGCGACTTTCTTCACGTCGCGGGCGGCGGCTTGCAGCACCAGCTTCCCCACGCGGGTCGAGCCGGTGAAGCTCACGGCGCGCACGCGGCTGTCGCCGACCAGGGTTTCCATGGCCATCTGCGGCTCACCCAGCACCACGTTGAACACGCCGGCGGGGAAGCCGGCTTCTTCGGCCAGCTGTGCCAGGGCGAACGCGGAATAAGGCGTCTCGTGTGCCGGTTTGACCACCACGCTGCAACCGGCGGCGAGGGCGGCAGCGGCCTTGCGGGTGATCATCGCCGAGGGGAAGTTCCACGGTGTCAGCAACGCGGCGACGCCCACCGGCTCGACCACCGTGCCCAGGTGCGCATTGGGGATGTGGCTGGGGATGTTGCGGCCGTTCAGCCGGCGCGCCTCTTCGGCGAACCAGGGGATGAAGCTGGCGGCGTAGTCGATCTCGCCAAGGGCCTCGGCCAGCGGCTTGCCCTGTTCCAGGCTGAGGATCTGCGCAAGGTCGTCGCGGTGCAGGAGGATCAGTTCGGCCCAGCGGCGCAGCAGGGCGCCACGCTCATCCAGGCTGCGCGCTCGCCAGGCCGGGAAGGCCGCGGCGGCGGCGTCAATGGCACCGACGATCTGTTCGCGGTCGAGCAGCGGCACGTGGCCGATGGCTTCGCGGGTTGCGGGGTTGTCGACGGCGATGCTGGCGCCGCTGGCGCTGTGCAGCCAATGGCCGTTCACGTAGCAGAGCGACTTGAACAGCAGGGGATGGGCGTAGGACATGGCGGCGGCTCCTTGGCGGATGGCATGGGAACCATCCTAGGGGCCGCGGGCGCGCGGTTTTTTCCTAAGCGGGGGACGGCGGCGGCAAATCTTTTTGCAGTTCTGCCGCCGCTGTTGGGCTTTTTCGGGTGGCGTCAGGCCGTTGCGGCGCGACGCAGGTTGCGGGTGATGGCGCTGAGCAACATGCCGTAGAGCGGCACGAAGAGCATCAGCATGACCGCGAGCTTCACGCCGTAGTCGACCCAGGCGATCTCCACCCAGTGCTCGGCCATGAAGGCGTTGTCGCTGTGCCAGAAGGCGATGGAGAAGAAGGTGAAGGTGTCCAGCAGGTTGCCGAACAGCGTCGAGACCACCGGGGCGATCCACCACTGGCGCATGCGGCGCAGGCGATCGAATACCTGGATGTCGAGGATCTGCCCGAACACGTAGGCCAGGAAGCTGGCCAGGGAAATCCGCGCCACGAAGGTGTTGAATTCGCCCAGCGAGGCGAAGCCTCTGAAGGCGCCTTCCTGGAAGATCACCGAAATGACGTAGGAAGCCAACAGCGCCGGGATCATCACCCGCGCGATGACCAGCCGTGCCGGGCGCTTGCCGAGCAGGCGGACGGTGAGGTCGGTGGCCAGGAAGATGAACGGGAAGCTGAACGCGCCCCAGGTGGTGTGCCAGCCAAAGAGGGTCATTGGCAGCTGCACCAGGTAGTTGCTGGCGATGATGATCAGGATGTGGAACGCGACCAGGCCGGCGAGTGCGCCGCGCCGTGCCGCCGGAAGGGATGCCGACATGCTTGGGCCTTTTTCGTCGATGGGGTGAGGGAACCCATGCCCGGCACCATGCCGAGCGGCGCGCATTGTATACGATTCGGACCTCAAAGTCAGGTTTTGTTGTGCAATTTTTGTTCAGCTGAATTTAGGTGCACGGGGCCTTCTTCGCCCCAGCCCTCTCCCGCGGGTCAGCGGTCTTTGGTTTTGTAGGAGCGAGCTTGCTCGCGAACGGATTCACCGGCCGCGCTGGAGCTGGGCGGGTTCGCGAACAAGCTCGCTCCTACAGGGAACCTGCCTCCAGCGCCTCGGCGGGAATCGCCGCCTCCTGGGTCTTGATCACCTTGGTGACGATATAGGTGAAGTAGCGCTCGATCCCCACGTCCTCCAGCAACAGCTGGTCGATGAAGCGCTGGTAGTGGTCGATGTCGCGCGCCTGGATCATCGCGATGTAATCCACCCCGCCACCGGTGGCGTAGCAGAAGCCGACCTCCGGCGACTGCTGCAGGCGCTGCTCGAAACGCCTCATGTCCTGCGCTGTATGCCGCGCCAGGGTGATCTCCACCAGCACCTGCTGCTGCTTGAACAGCGCCGGCCAGTCGATCTGCGCGCGGTAGCCCTTGATCAACCCGGCCTCCTCCAGCTTGCGCACACGCTCCCAGGCCGGGCTGACCGAGAGGTTGATCGCCTCGGCCAGGCTCGACTTGGTGATGCGCCCGTCGCCAGCGAGGATGCGCAGGATCTTCAGGTCGTAGCGGTCGAGCTTGATCATGACGGGCTCCGTTCAGTCCAGTACCTCGGCGACCACCGCCAGGGTGTCGCCACTCTGCACCAGGCCGGGGAAATGCCGCGCGGCGAGGATGCCGCTGCGCTTGGCGCGGTACTCCACCGGCGCGGCGCCGGTGCGCAGCACGTCATGCACCCGCGCCAGCACTTCACCACGCTCGACACGCTCGCCCAGGTCGCGGCACATCTCCAGCAGGCCGCCATGCTCGCTGGCGACGAAACAGTCAGCGTCGGGCATGTCGAGCATCACCGACTTCGCCGGCTCGATCTCGCCGCGCAAAATGCCAGCCTCAACCAGCAGGTTGCGCACACCACGCCGGGCGATGGCCACGGTGCGCGCGCTGCTGGTGCCACCGCCACCCAGTTCGGTGGTGACGAACAGCTTGCCCTGTTCCTCGGCGGCGCTGTCGTACATGCCCACCGCATCCAGCTCCAGCATGCGCATGGCGTAGGGCGCGGCGAAGGCGCGCATCAGCGCCTCGCTGGCTTCCTGCTGGGCCTTGTCCGGCAGCACGTGGCAGGCGGCGAAGGGCAGGAAATCCAGGGTCCGGCCGCCGGAGTGGATGTCCAGCACCACGTCCGCCAGCGGCAGCAGAGTGCGCTGGAAGTAGTCGGCGATCTTCTGCGTCACCGTGCCGTCCGGGCGGCCGGGGAAGCTGCGGTTGAGGTTGCCGGCGTCGATGGGCGAGGTGCGCTTGCCGGCATGGAACGCCGGCGTGTTCATGAACGGCACGATGATTACCCGGCCGCGCACATCCTCGGTGCGCAGTTCCTGGGCCAGGCGGCTGAGCGCCACCGGGCCTTCGTACTCGTCGCCGTGGTTGCCGCCGGTGAGCAGCGCGGTGGGGCCGTCGCCGTTCTTCACCACGCAGACCGGGATCATCACTGCGCCCCAGGCCGAATCGTCCCGCGAGTAGGGCAGCTTGAGGTGGCCGTGCTGCACGCCGTCGCGCTGGAAGTCGACGCTGGCGGCGATGGGGTTTTCGCGCAGCTCTTTATCCAGGGACTGTGTCATCGCCTCACTCCTTCACGAACAGCTGGCGCGGGTAGTTGCAGAAGGTCTCCACGCCGCGCTCGGTGATGTGGATGCTTTCGGTGATCTCCAGACCCCAGTCATCCATCCACAGGCCCGGCATGAAGTGGAAGGTCATGCCCGGTTCCAGCACGCTGTTGTCGCTCGGGCGCAGGCTCATAGTTCGTTCGCCCCAGTCCGGCGGGTAGCTGATCCCGATGGGGTAGCCGCAGCGGCTGTCCTTGTGGATGCCGAACTTCTCCAGCACGCCGAAGAAGGCACGGGCGATGTCGCCGGTGGTGTTACCCGGCTTCGCTGCGTCGAGGCCCGCGGCGATGCCTTCGACCACGGCTTTTTCCGCATCGAGGAAATGCTGCGGCGGCTTGCCGAGGAACACCGTGCGCGACAGCGGGCAGTGGTAGCGCTTGTAGCAGCCGGCGATCTCGAAGAAGGTGCCGGCGCCGCGCTCGAAGGGCGTGTCGTCCCAGGTCAGGTGCGGCGCGCTGGCGTCGGCGCCGGTGGGCAGCAGCGGGACGATGGCGGGGTAGTCGCCGCCGTGGCCGTCAGCGCCGAGGATGCCGGTGCTGTAGATCTCGGCGACCAGCTCGTTCTTGCGCATGCCCGGCTCGATGCGCTCGACGATGTGCGCGTGCATCTTCTCGACGATGCGCGCGGCGACGCGCATGTACTCGATCTCGCGCGGCGACTTCACCGCGCGCTGCCAGTTCACCAGGGCCGTGGCGTCGACGAACCTGGCGTTCGGCAGGTTCGCCTGCAGCGAGCCGAAGGCGGCAGCGCTGAAGTAGTAGTTGTCCATCTCCACACCGATGCTCCGGCTCGCCCAGCCGCGCGCGGCGATGACCTCGCGGGACAGGTAGTCCATCGGGTGACGCTCGGTGGACTGCACGTAGTGGTCGGGGTAGCCGACGATGTTGTCCGCCTGCATGAACACGGTACGCCGTGCGCCGTTCGCGTCCTGGCCGCGGCCGAACCAGACCGGCTCGCCGTCCAGCGCCAGCAGCACGCACTGGTGCACGTAGAAGGACCAGCCGTCGTAGCCGGTCAGCCAGGCCATGTTCGATGGATCGGTAACCAGCAGCAGTTCAATGCCGCGCTGTTGCATGCTGGCGCGGACCTTGGCGATCCGCTGGGCATATTCCTCCCGGCTGAAGGGGAGGTTGACGACGATTTCGGACATGCGGAAATCCTCTTTCGGTTTTTGTTTTTTGCTTTTGTAGGAGCGAGCTTGCTCGCGAACCCGCCTAGCTTTAGCGCTGCCGGGGAACCCGTTCGCGAGCAAGCTCGCTCCTACAGGTCAGTGATTAGCTGTGGAACTTGAATCCCTTGCCCATCCGCTGTGCCCGCTGGAAGGCCAGGCCGGCGATGGCGGTGTCCTGGGCGCCGGTGCCGGTGAGGTCGCAGAGGGTGATGTCCTCGGCGCGCACGCGGCCCTGGCGCAGCCCGGCGATCACCTGGCCGAGCTCGGCGAAATCCGCGTCGAGGCTGACGCTGCCGGCCGCCACCGCGTGGTGCAGCTCGCCCAGCACCAGGGTCTGGCTGAGGCGGTCAGCGACGTAGTGGTCGACGGCGGCCAGCGCTTGGGCGGCGATCTCGTTCTTGTGCTCGGCGTCCGAACCCATGGCAGTGATGTGCAAGCCGGGGCGCAGGTGTTTTTTCTGGATCAGCGGTTCGCGGCTGGGCGTGGTGGTGATGGCGATGTCGGCGCCTTCCAGCGCTTCGTCGATGCTGGCGCAAGGCGTGACCGCAATGCCCAGGCTACCGCTCAGCTCTTCCGCACATTGCCGCGCCTTGGCGATGTCCCGCGCCCAGACGCTGGCACCTTCGATGGACCGCACCAGGCACAGCGCCTTGAGCTGCAGCCGCGCCTGTTCCCCGGCGCCGATCAGCGCGACCTGGCGCGAGTCCTCGCGGGCCAGCCATTTGGCCGCCACTGCGCCAGCGCAGGCGGTACGCACGGCGGTGAGGTAGCCGTTATCCAGCAGCAGCGCGTCGAGCAGGCCGGTCTTGGAGGACAGCAGCATCATCATGCCGTTGAGGCTGGGCAGGCCCAGCTTGGGATTGTCGAAGAAGCCGGGGCTGACCTTGATGGCGAAGCGCGGCAGGCCCGGCAGGTAGGCGGTCTTCACGTCGACTTCGCCGTTGTGCTCGGGCACGTCCAGGCGAAGGATCGGCGGCATCGCCACCGGCGCCGTGGCCAGCAGGCGGAAGGCCTGTTCGACGGCGTCGAGGCTCTCCCGGTCTATCGCCACGCAGGCGCGCAGGTCGGCTTCGCTGAGCAGGGTGACGTCAGCCATGGGCAGATTCCTCGAGGATTTGTTGGTGTTGTTCGATGGCGATGTTGCGGCCGCTGACCACCACCACCACCGGGCCGACCGGCGCGATCAGGCCGTCGAGCAGCGCGGCGATGCCGACGGCGGCGGCGCCTTCGACCACCTGCCGCTCCTCGCGGTAGGCGTGACGGATACCGGCGGCAATGGAGGGCTCGTCGAGCAGGTGCAACTGGTCGCAGTAGTCACGGGCGAGTGCGAAGGTGTAGCGGTTGTCCAGTCCGATACCGCCGCCGAGGGAGTCGGCCAGGGTCGGCAACTCTTCCACGTCCACCGGGTGACCGGCGGCGAGGCTGGCGGCCATGGCGGCGCCACGGCGCATGCTGATGCCGTGCACGCGGATGCTCGGGTCCGCCTGCTTGAGCGCCAGCGCCACGCCACCGAACAGGCCGCCGCCGGAGAGCGGTACCAGCACCTGGCGCACGTCCGGCAGTTGTTCGAGGATTTCCAGGCCCAGGGTGCCCTGGCCGGCGATGATCTGTGGGTGATCGAAGGGCGGCAGCAGCGCCGCGCCCTGCTCACGGGCAATGCGTTCGGCTTCGGCCTGGGCGTCGTCCTGGCTGTTGCCGACGATGCGTACCTCGGCGCCCAGTTCGCGGATGGCCTGGACCTTGTTCGCCGGCACCAACTGCGACAGGCAGATGGTGGCGTGCACGCCGAGCACGCGCGCGGCGTGGGCCAGTGCCCGGCCGTGGTTGCCGGTGGAGGCCGCGACCACGCCCTTGGCCTTCTGCTCATCGCTGAGCTGAGCGATCGCGTTGCTCGCGCCGCGCAGCTTGAAGCTGCCGGTGATCTGCTGGGATTCGAGCTTGAGGTACACCGGCGCCCCGAGCAGACGCGACAGGCTGGGCGAATGCTCCAGCGGCGTCTGCCGCACCAGGCCCTGGATGCGCTGGCGTGCTCGGTACAGCTCGACGAGGGCAATCGGCTCCATCTCGACCTCCGGGGAATGCAGTGGGGCCGAGTGTAGGGGCGGGAAATTGTCGCGATGAATGTACTAGGACGATGTCGTCTTCAGCAGTGATTTCCGCAGGACGGGGCGCAACAGCCAAGAGCTTTCGTAGGGCGCATAACGCGCCAGCGTTCTCCGCTGCAGTAAGCCGGCGGGAAAAGGCCTGAGGTTCGCGCAGAATGTTTCGCGTAGGAGCGAGCTTGCTCGCGAACCCGCCCAGCGTCAGAGCCGACGGGAAGTCCGCTTCGCGAGCAAGCTCGCTCCTACAAACCAGCCGCTTCAGAAGTCGTGAATCTTCGGGTACTGCCCAAACAGCTCGCGCATGTCCTCCAGCGCGGACACCATGCGCTCGTCGCTGCATTCCGCCCCCATGCACAAACGCACCGCGCGAGGCCTGGGCGTGCCGCGCACCATGAAGGGATCGGGTGGCGTGACGGCGATGTGCCGGTGGCGCAGCTCGCGCACCAGGCTGTCCAGCTCCCAATGCTCGGGGATGCCGATCCAGGCGCTGAGGGAGTGCGGATCGCAACCGCGCAGATGCTCGCCAAGATGGTCGCGCACCAAGCCCTGGCGCTTCTCCAGAACCTGGCGCTGCAGGCTGATCAGCGCCTGGGCGTTGCCATTGCGAATCCACCGTGAGGCGACTTCCGCCAGCAACGGCGTGGCCATCCAACTGTTCACCCGCAGGATGCTCTCGGTGCGCAGCGCCAGCCGCCGCGGCATGGCCAGGTAACCGATGCGCAGGCCGGTCAGCACGCTCTTGGTGAAGCTGGTGCAGTAGAACGACAAGTCCGGCAGGTAGTGGCTGAGCGGTGGCGGGCGGCGCTCGCCAAGCAGCGGGCCGTAGACGTCGTCTTCGATCACGTGAACGCCGTAGCGCTGGGCGATGGCGGCGATCTCGCGGCGGCGCGCGTCGGGCATCAGGCAGGAGGTTGGGTTGTTCAGGTTGGGCGTGCAGACCAGCGCGGTGATGCGCTCGTTCGCGCAGAGGTCTTCGAAGTGCTCGGGGTCGATGCCCTGCTTGTCGATCTCCACGCCCTTCAGGGTAAAACCCAGTACCTGGGAATTGCCGATCACGCCGTGGTCGGTGAGCTGTTCGCAGAGCACCACGTCATCCGGCCCGGCCAGTGAGGCGAGCGCCAGGAAGATGCCGTGGGCGGCGCCGTTGGTGATCAGCACGTCATCGCGCTCGCGCTGCAGGCCCAGCTGCGACAGCCACTGCACACCGGCATCGCGGTGCGCATCGAAGCCGGCGACCGGGCGGCAGGCGCGCATCCAGGGCTGGTCGGTTTCCTGCGCCAGCGCGCGGCAGGTGTCCTGCCAGAGGCGGTCGTGCTCGCGCGTGTGGACGATGCTGGCGATGGAGAAATCCACCAATGCGCGCTCGGGGTGGTCGACCATGTAATGGGCCATGCCCTCGGTCATCCGCCGCGAGACGAAGCTGCCACGCCCCACCTCGCAGCGCACCAGACCCTGGCGTTCCAGTTCCTTGTAGGCATTGGTCACCGTCTGCACGCTGATCCCCAGGCCATCGGCGACGTGGCGCTGCGGCGGCAAGCGCTGGCCGTCGCTCAGGCGGCCCTGCTCGATGTCGCCGGCAATGGCCTGCACCAATGTCTTGTACTTGGATTCGCCGACCCGCAGGTCGGCCAGGGCGCGACGCCAGGCTTCCATCTTCAGCGCTCCGTCTGGTCAGGGGTGCAGAGTGACCGACCAGCACACCGGCGGCAATTGTCCTAGTGCAATGTCGATAAAGAAGTGGCTTGCGTATGCTCGGGCGCAGGACACCGCATGGCACACCGGGCCGCATTGTCAGGCCCGCGCAGAAAAAACCGCCGGATGCGTTCGTCGCGACGGTGGCTTTTTCCCGCCGCGCAGCTGTCGATCGGGAAGAGCCGCAAGGCGCCCGGCCTTAGTCTGGCGTCGAGCTTCTCGGCAACGTCTGCGACAGCGCCGAGAGAACTTCGGAAGGCCCCACCCAGGGCCCGACCTACAAGAACAACAGTCGTACGACATTGCTACCTGCCATCCATCGCCGCGCGCCATGAGCGTTCGGCAAGAGAAGTCCAGGAGATCCGAAGATGAGTACCGCCCCTGTTTTCCTGCGCCGCCTGAGCCTCGCCTGTACCCTCGCCGCCGGCGCCCTGGCCAGCGTCGGCAGCTACGCCGAAACCACACTGGAACGCATCCAGAGCACCGGCACCGTGCGCATCGGCTACGCCAACGAAGCGCCCTTCGCCTACACCGAGACGTCCGGCAAGGTCACCGGGGAATCCCCGGAAATCGCCACGCAGATCTTCACGAAAATGGGCGTGAAGAAGATTGAGCCGGTACTCACCGAATGGGGCGCGCTGATCCCCGGCCTGCGCGCTGGCCGCTTCGACGTGATCGCCGCCGGCATGTACATCACCCCGCCGCGTTGCCAGCAGGTGATCTTCACCGACCCCCACTACCAGATTCCCGACACCCTGCTGGTGAAGAAGGGCAACCCGAAGAACCTGCACAGCTACGCCGACGTGAAGAACAATCCGGACGTGAAGCTGGCGATCATGTCCGGCACCGCCGAGATGGGCTACGCCCGCGCCGAAGGCGTGGCGGAAGAGCAGATCGTCCAGGTGCCGGATACCACCGCACAATTGCAGGCCGTGCGCGCCGGCCGCGCCGATGCCAGCGTCGGTACCGCGCTGACCATGAAGGGCCTGGCTGCCAAGGGCGGTGACGCGGTGGAAGCCATAACCGACTTCAAGGACGACCCTTCGCACATCGGCTACGGCGCCCTGGCCTTCCGCCCGGAGGACAAGGACCTGCGCGACGCGGTGAACCAGCAGCTCAAGGACTGGCTGGGCGGCACCGAGCACTTGGCGACGGTGAAACCGTTTGGCTTCGACAAGTCCAACGTCACCGACAAGACCGCTGCCGAGCTCTGCAAACAGTGACCGTCGCGGGCGCGCGCCTGCCATAGGACGCGCCCGGCCGGCCATTGAGTCGAACCTGTCGTTACAGGATGCGCATCATGGGTGAATTACTTCCTCTGCTGCTGCAGGGCGCCTGGGTCACCGTTCAGGTGACTGTCTTCGGTTCCCTGCTGGCGGTGGCCGCCGCCATTCTTGCCGCGCTCGGCCGGCTCGCGCCGTGGCCGGCGGTACGCTGGCTGGCGATCGGCTACATCGAGCTGTTCCGCGGCACATCGCTGCTGGTGCAGCTGTTCTGGCTGTACTTCGTGCTGCCGCTGCCGCCGTTCAACCTGGAGATGAGCGCCTACAGCGTGGCGATCATCGGCCTGGGCCTGCACATCGGTGCCTACGGCGCGGAAGTCATGCGCGGCGCCATCGGCTCGGTGCCCAAGGGGCAGTACGAGGCGGCGCTGGCGCTGAACATGACTCCGTTCACGCGCTTTCGTCGGATCATCCTGCCGCAGGCGCTGCTCTGTGCGATTCCGCCGGGCACCAACCTGCTGATCGAGCTGCTGAAGAACACCTCGCTGGTGTCACTGATCACCCTCTCGGACCTGACCTTCCGGGCGCGCCAGCTGGACCAGGCGACCTTCGAGACAATGAAGATCTTCGCCCTCACCCTGGTGCTGTACTTCGTCATGGCCCAGCTCATCGTCTTCCTCATGCGGCGCCTGGAGCGCTGGCTGGGGCACGGCCGCAGCCACGGAGGCCTGTGATGAAACTCTTCGACTGGGACTTCGCCTGGCAGATCCTGCCGCAACTGCTGCACGCGTCGCTGCGCACCATCGCCATCACCCTGGTGGGCTTCGCCCTGGCGGTGGTGTTCGGCCTGCTCTTCGCCATCGCCAGGCGCAGCCGCCACGCCTGGCTGTCGTGGCCGGCGGCCTGGCTGATCGAGTTCATCCGCAGCACGCCGCTGCTGATCCAGGTGTACTTCCTGTTCTACGTGCTGCCGCTCTACGGGCTGAGCATGACCGCACTGGTGGCCGGCACCCTGGGCATCGCCCTGCATTACGCCTGCTACACCGCCGAGGTCTACCGCGCCGGCCTGGAAGCGGTGCCGCGCGGGCAATGGGAGGCGGTTACCGCGCTGAATTTCTCGCCCTTCAAGGCCTACCGCGAAGTGATCCTGCCCCAGGCCATCCGCCCGGTATTGCCGGCGCTGGGCAACTACCTGATCGCCATGTTCAAGGACACCCCGGTGCTCTCCGCGATCACGGTGGTGGAAATCATGCAGCAGGCGAAGAACATCGGCTCCGACAGCTTCCGCTACCTGGAGCCGATCACCCTGGTCGGGGTGTTCTTCCTGCTCATCTCCATCAGCCTGGCCAGCGTCGTGCGCCAGGTGGAAAAACGCACGGCGCTGCCATGACTGACTCTTCCGGAGGAAAACCGATGACTGTTCACTCCCTGCAAACTGCCGGAGCCATGTCCTCCCGCGTCGCCACCGAGGATTCGCCGACCGCGCGCGCCGAGGCAGCCCAGCCCATGGTCAGCTTCCGCAACGTGTGCAAGAGCTACGGCAGCTTCAGCGTGCTCAAGGACCTCAACCTGGAAGTGGGCGCCAACGAGAAGGTCGCCATCATCGGCCCCAGCGGCTCGGGCAAGTCGACCCTGCTGCGCGCGCTGATGACCCTGGAGACCATCGACAGCGGCGTGATCGAGGTGGACGGCGAACCGCTGACCCACCTCAAGCGCAACGACGCCCTGGTGCGCGCGCCGGAAAGCCACGTGCGCAAGGTGCGCAGCAAGATCGGCATGGTGTTCCAGAGCTTCAATCTGTTCCCGCACATGAGCGCGCTGCGCAATGTGATGGAAGCGCCGGTACAAGTGCTCGGCATGCGCCGCGACGAAGCGCGCGAACGGGCGGTGGAGCTGCTCGAGATGGTCGGCCTGGGCAACAAGCTCGAGCACTATCCTTCGCAGCTTTCCGGCGGCCAGCAGCAGCGCGTGGCCATCGCCCGCGCGCTGGCAATGCGGCCCAAGGTGATGCTGTTCGACGAGGTGACCTCGGCGCTGGACCCGGAGCTGTGCGGCGAAGTGCTCAACGTGGTGCGCAAGCTGGGCGCCGAGCACAACCTGACGATGCTCATGGTTACCCACCAGATGGGCTTCGCCCGCGAGTTCGCCGACCGCGTGTGCTTCTTCCATCAGGGCAGCATCCTCGAGCAGGGCAGCCCGCAGCAGTTCTTCGGCAACCCGAAGCACGAGCGGACGCGGGCGTTCCTGAGTGCGGTGAACGAGGCGAACTGATGGATTCGGAGGCTTTGCCTTACCTGTTGGACCGAGGGGGCGCCTAGCCCTCGTTCCTACAAAAAGCAGCCTTCAGGCGTCTGCGACGAAGCGGAAGCCGGCGCCTTCGGCGTCGGTGCGCATCACTTCCATCTCAAGAATCGGTGCATCGAAGGGCATGTCCTGCACCTGGCCGGTGACCCGCGTCCCCGCGGGCAGTGCGGCGAGCACTTCATGGCGAACGTAGACGCCGCCGTCCGACAAATCACGGGTGTGGCCGAACACGTCGCCGAAGTCGGGGTGGCTGATCTTGATCCGGCACTTCATCGGGGTCCGCGGGTACTGCCTTTGGTTGGCCATGGATGGCATCCGTCCTGAATGTCAGCGCATTAATGGGCCTCAAACCCATGGGTCAGGTCAAGCCAGCAGTTGCAGCAGCAGCCAGAGATTGGCGGCGCTGATGACGCAGAACAAGGTCCACGCCAGCACGCGGGTCAGCAGGCTGTTGACGAACTCGCCCATCAGCGCGCGATCGCTGGTGAAGCGGATCAGCGGCCAGAGTGCGAAGGGCAGTTGCAGGCTGAGCACCACCTGGCTGAGCACCAGCAGCTTGCCGATCGCCTTGTCGCCCAGCATCAGCACGCCGATCAGCGCCGGGATCAGTGCCAGCGCGCGGGTGATCAGGCGGCGCTGCCAGCAGGGGATCTTCATCTGCAGGAAGCCTTCCATGATCACCTGCCCGGCGATGGTGCCGGTGAAGGTGGAACTCTGCCCCGAAGCGAGCAGCGCAACGCCGAAGAGAATCGCCGCCAGCCCGGTGCCCACCAGCGGTTCGAGCAGGCGGTAGGCGTCCTGGATTTCGGTGACGCCGGTGTGGCCGGTTTCGTGGAAGGCCGCGGCGGCGAGGATCAGGATGGCGGCGTTGATCAGCAACGCGAGGCTCAGCGAGACCACCGTGTCGATGCGCGTCAGGCGGATCGCCGCGGCCTTGCCGTTGCTGCCGCTTACCTGGCGCGTCTGCACGATGGAGGAATGCAGGTAGAGGTTGTGCGGCATCACCGTGGCGCCAAGGATGCCGATGGCCAGGTACAGCGGTTCGCGTTGGCTGATGGCGTCCCAGCTGGGCAGGAAGCCGGCGGCAACGTCCGGCCAGTGCGGCTTGATGAGGAGCAGCTCGACCAGGTAGCAACCGCTGATGGTGATAATCAGGCCGAGCATGATCGCTTCCAGGTGGCGGAAGCGCTGGCCCTTGAGGCCGAGCACGATGAGCGTGTCGAAGGCGGTGAGGATGACGCCGGTGACCAGGTCGACACCCAGCAACAGGTGGAAGGCGAGGGCGCAGCCGAGCACTTCGGCAAGGTCCGTGGCGACGATCGACAGTTCAGCCAGCAGCCATTGCAGGCGCGCCCCGCCCAGGCTGTAGCGACTGCGTGAGAGCTGCGCCAGGTCTTGCCCGGTGACAATGCCCAGGCGCATGGCCAGGCATTGCAGGACCATGCCGGCGAGGCTCGACAGCAGCACCACGAACAGCAACTGGTAGCCGAAGCCGGAGCCGGCTTCGATGGCGGTGGCCCAGTTGCCCGGGTCCATGTAGCCGATGGAGACCAGCAGGCCGGGGCCGGCGAACTGCAGGATGCGCTTCCACAGTGGCGCGCTGGCCGCGACCTGGATGCTGCCTTTGACTTCCGAGGGGCAGAACGGCGCGGTGGCGGTGGTCGGCAGGCCGAGCATGGGCGAGGTTCCTGGAGCGTGGGACGTTCAGCCTGACGTCCCGCGCTTCAACAATCCAGGGGCGCCGCGCCTATCGGGTCGATTGAGCGGGGCGCGCTCAGTACCACTTCGCCTCGCCTTCGGGCCGCTTCTTGAAGCGCTTCATGGTCCACATGTACTGGCTCGGATACGCACGCACGTACTTGGCTAGCTCGCGGCTGAGCGCAGCCACGGACACCTCCATGTCCTTGTCGTACATGTCCGCCGGCGCGGCTTCGAGGATCACCTTGTAGCCGCTGCCATCGGGCAGGCGCACGGCGTGGAAGAACACCCCGCGCGCCTTGCCGCGCGAGAGCAGCGACGGCACGAACTTGCTGGTCAGCGCCGTGGTGCCCAGGTAAGGCACGAACAGGCCCGAGCCGAGGTCCGGTTCCGGATCGCAGGGAATACCGACGCAGCCGCCGTTCTTCACTTCCTTGATCACACTCTTGATGCCTTCGGGCGTGGACGGCGCGACGCGGTTGCCCAGTTGCACGCGCTGCTTTTTCAGCAGGTCGTCCACCGCCTTCAGCTTGGGCGGACGGTAGAAGATGATCGGCTTGGCGTAGGAGCAGTAGAAGTGGTTGAGCACTTCCCAGTTGCCCAGGTGGCTGGTGATGCCGACCAGGCCGTCACCGGAGGCCAGCGCTTCTTCCAGCACTTCCATGCCTTCCACTTCGCGGATGTACTGCAGCGACTTCTGCGGCGACCACATCCAGGCGCAGGCGCTCTCGGTGAGCGTGCGACCGATGTCCATCAGGCTCCGGCCGACGAGCTTTTCCAGCTCGGCTTCGGACAGCTCGGGGAAGCAGTGCGACAGGTTGATCCGCACGATCTCGCGGGAGCGGTTGGGCAGCTTCCACATCAGCCAGCCAATGCCCGCGCCCAATGCGCCCACCGCGCGCCACGGCAGCATGGCGAACAACCGCAGGAAGCCCACCACCAGTGCGCCCTTGAATTTCTCCACGGAAAACTCCTTCAAGCATATGGCGGCCATTGTAGCCGCTCGCGCCGGTATTTCGGGCATCGCCGGCCGCCTCCACCTTGCCTCCACACAATCAGCACAGAGCGAACACGCGGCGCCCACACCGCGCGCGCAACCTGCAGCCATCCGATCCACAGGCCCGGAGGCCCGCGATGCGTACCCGAACCTTACTTGCACAGTTGTGCTGCCTGCTGATGGCCATGAGCGCCAGCCTGGCGGCGTTGGCCGACGACGACAGCGCCTTGAATGAAAACAATGCCAGCCCCTACTTCTTCGTCGAGAGCGCCGACGCGTCCGTCGATGCACTGCCGCTCAAGGCGACCCGCGTGGATGCCCGCGTGCTCGGCAACATCGCCGAGGTGAGGGTGACCCAGGAGTACCGAAACCAGGGCGCGACGCCGCTGGAAGCGCGCTATGTCTTCCCTGCCTCGACCCGCGCCGCCGTCCACGGGATGACCGTGCGCCTGGGCGAACGGGTGATCCAGGCGCAGATCCGCGAGAAGCAGAAGGCCCAGGCCGAGTACCAACAGGCCAAGAGCGCGGGCAAGACCGCCGCGCTGCTGGAGCAAGAGCGCGAGAACGTGTTCCAGATGCAGGTCGCCAACATCCTGCCCGGCGACGTGGTGCAGGTAGAGCTGCGCTACAGCGAGCTGCTGGTGCCCACTGACGGACGCTATCAGTTCGTATTCCCCACCGTGGTCGGCCCGCGCTACAACGGCAAAGGCACTTCCGGCAGCGGCAACCAGCCGTGGATTTCGACGCCCTACCTGCAACAGGGCCAGGCCTCCGCCACGCAATTCGCCCTGCAGATGGAGTTGCTCGCACCGGTGCAGATCGGCGAGATTGCTTCGCCCTCGCACCACATCGAAATTCAGCGTGACGGTCAGCGCGCCACCCTCCACCTGGCCGCCGACGAGGCTGCCGGCAACAACCGCGACTTCATACTCGACTATCGTCTGGGCGGCGATCAGGTGCAAAGCGGCCTGCTACTGTCGCGCGGCGCGCAGGAGAACTTCTTCCTCGCCATGGTCACGCCACCGCGCACGCCGGATGCCAGGCTCATCGTGCCGCGGGACTATGTGTTCATCGTCGACGTATCCGGCTCCATGAACGGCTTCCCGCTGGACACCACCAAGGCCCTGCTGCGCGACCTGATCGGCCGCCTGCGCCCGAGCGACACCTTCAACCTGCTGCTGTTCTCCGGCGACAACCGCAAGCTCGCCGACACTTCCCTCGCGGCCACGCCGGCCAACCTCCGCCGCGCCACCGACATGCTCAATGGCGAACAGGGCGCCGGCGGCACCGAACTGATGCCGGCCCTGCGCGAAGCGCTGGCGATGCCCACCGACCCGGAGCGTTCGCGCAGCTTCGTGGTGATTACCGACGGTTTCGTCAGCGTCGAAAGCAACGCCTATCAACTGGTCCGCGAGAACCTGGGCAAGGCCAACCTGTTTGCCTTTGGCATCGGTACCTCAGTGAACCGTAGCCTGATCGAAGGCCTGGCGCGGGCGCGGCAGGGCGAGCCCTTCATCGTCACCGACAAGGCATCGGCCGGGGAGCAGGCCGAGCGCTTGCGCCGCATGATCGACAGCCCGCTGCTGCAAGGTCTTCGCGCGAGCTTCGAAGGGCTGGAGGTCTACGACGTCGAACCGCAGCAACTGCCCGACCTCTTCGCCAATCGCCCACTGGTGCTGTTCGGCAAATGGAAGGGCGAGCCCCGCGGCGAACTGCGAATCGATGCCCACGCGGCGGATGGCCCGTTCCAGGCACGCCTGCCGATCAGCGCAACCGGTCTCGGTGAGAACCGCGACGCCCTCGCTCACCTCTGGGCGCGTAAACGGCTGGCCAGCCTGATGGACCAGGAAGCCCTCGATGGCGGCTTTGAATTCAGCTCGCAGATTCTCGACCTCGGCCTGAAGTATCAGCTGCTCACGCCCTATACCTCGTTCATCGCCGTCGACCAGCAAGTGCGCAACCCCGATCCGCAGGCGATCCAATCCGTTGATCAACCCCTGCCGTTGCCCCAGGGCGTGAACAACAGCGCTATCGGCAGCACGGTGCCGGGCACACCCGAACCCGGCGTCTGGGCCATGCTGCTGTTCGCCGGCCTTGGCGCATGGTGGTGGCGGAGGAAGGCGGCATGACGCGCCGCCTGCCTGGCTGGAGCTGGTTGGCACTCGCCGCGCTCGCCGCTTGGCCCAGTTGGTTGTGGGCCGTACGCCGGCTGGGCGATGGCTCGGACGATCCGCTGGGAATCATCGCCCTGGCGGCGCTGGGACTGTTGCTCTGGCGTGACCGCTCCAGCCTGCGGGCGCAGCCGCGGCTGATATGGCTGGCGCTCGCGGTGGGCTTGCTGCTGGTGGCGACGCTCAGCCAGTCGCTGCTGCCGCCGCTGTTGCGCGGGCTGGCCTCGGTGCTGGCACTGTTGCTGGTGATCCTCAGCCTGCGCTCGCCCGATCAACCCTGGCTGTCCTGGCTCGGCCTGGGTTTCCTGTCTCTGCCGCTGCTGTCGTCGCTGCAATTCTTCGTCGGTTATCCGCTGCGGGTGATCACCGCCGAGGTCAGCACCTGGCTGTTGCGCCTCGGCCCCTGGTCGGTGGAGCGGCAGGGCAGCGCGCTGTTGGTCGATGGCCAGTGGATCATGGTCGATGCGCCCTGCTCGGGCATCCAGATGGCCTGGGTCGGCTACTTCGCCGCCTGCGCGCTGGCGGCCTGGCTGCGCCTGCCAGACCGGCTGTTGCTGCGCCGGTTGCCGCTGGTGGGCATGCTGGTGTTGGGCGGCAATATCCTGCGCAACACGCTGCTGGTGTGGGGCGAAAGCAGGGCAAGTGGATTTCCCGGCTGGGCGCACGAAGGCGTCGGCTTGCTGGTGTTCGCGGTGGTGTGCGGAGTGATCCTGCGGGTGATCGGGCGGCGTTCATTCGAGGCGCCTGCGCTGGGCGATTCAGCGTGCTCCACGGCACCGGCAAGCGTCCAGGCAACTTTCCTGGGCGCATTGCTGCTGGCAATCATCTGGCCGCTGTGGGCGCCGGGTTCCGCCGCCGCAAATGTGAGCGCGCCTCACGAATGGCCGGCGCAGTTCGAAGGTCGGCTGTTGCGGCCACTCGCTCTTTCTCCGGTGGAGCAACGCTTTGCTGAAGGCTTCCCCGGCCAGCTCGGCCGCTTCACCGATGGCCAGCGCAGCATCGTGCTGCGCCAGGTGCTGCGGCCGACGCGCAAGCTGCACCCGGCGGAAGACTGCTTCCGCGCCATCGGCTACCACATCGAGCAGACGCAACTGCACAAGCGCGTGGGAGCAGAAGGTTTGCAGCGCTGCTTCGTCGTCACGCGCGACGGCGTGACGTTGCAGGTCTGCGACTACATTCAGGACGCTGCCGGCCAGTCCTTCTCCGATACTTCGGCCTGGTACTGGTCGGCACTCTCCGGGCGTTCCACGGGACCATGGCTGGCCGTCACCCTGGCCAGCCCGCTGCCTTAGGCGCGGGTCAGCTGGGCGTAGCGGTCGCAGTCGGTGGTGTGGTCCATCACCATGCCGGTGGCCTGCATGAAGGCGTAGCAGATGGTCGGGCCGACAAAGTTGAAACCGGCCTTGCGCAGCGCCTTGCTCATCGCCTCGGCCTCGGGCGTCACCGCCGGCACCTGGCCACGTTCGCTGAAGTGATTGACCTTCGGCTTACCGCCGACGAAGGACCAGAGGAACGTCACCGGGTCATCCAGCTCCAGCCAGGCCCGGGCGTTCTGCCGCGCCGCCTTGAGCTTGGCGAAGTTGCGGATGATGCCCGGGTCCTGCATGCGCTCCTCGATCTCCTCGTCGCTCATGCGCGCCAGGCGCTCGGGATCGAAGCCGAACAGCACCTCACGGTAGCGCTCACGCTTCTTCAGCACGGTGATCCACGAAAGCCCCGCCTGCGCGCCTTCGAGAATGAGCATCTCGAACAACGCCCGCGCATCGCGCTGGGGCACGCCCCATTCGGCATCGTGGTAGGCGATGTACAGCGGGTCGTCGTTACACCAGAAGCAGCGGGGCATGGCGATCGTCCTGACAAGGAAAGTCCGACTATAGACAATTCACTGTATGAAAATACAGTTACCTGGAGAATTTTCCGCTCGATTCGTGAACTCCCGCCGGGCGGCCGGAAATCGCTGAGAAGCCCAAGCTGCAAGCGTCTTGGGGTATACTGCCGGGTTTTAGTCGCATATCCAGCACAGGTGAAATTCGTGAGCCAGACTACGCCCGCCGTGCCCACCTTCCAGGACCTGATCCTCGCCCTGCAAAAATACTGGGCCGATCAGGGCTGTGTGGTGCTGCAGCCCTACGACATGGAAGTAGGCGCCGGCACCTTCCACACCGCCACCTTCCTCCGCGCCGTGGGCCCGGAAACCTGGAACGCGGCGTACGTGCAACCCAGCCGCCGCCCCACCGACGGCCGCTACGGCGAGAACCCCAACCGCCTGCAGCACTACTACCAGTTCCAGGTGGTCCTGAAGCCCAACCCGGAAAACTTCCAGGAGCTGTACCTGGGCTCGCTGCAGGCCATCGGCATCGACCCGCTGGTGCACGACATCCGCTTCGTCGAGGACAACTGGGAATCGCCGACCCTCGGCGCCTGGGGCCTGGGCTGGGAAATCTGGCTGAACGGCATGGAAGTCACCCAGTTCACCTACTTCCAGCAAGTGGGCGGCATCGAGTGCTACCCGGTCACCGGTGAGATCACCTACGGCCTGGAACGCCTGGCCATGTACATCCAGGGCGTCGACTCGGTATATGACCTGGTGTGGGCCGACGGCCCGTTCGGCAAGGTCACCTATGGCGACGTGTTCCACCAGAACGAAGTAGAACAGTCGACCTACAACTTCGAGCACGCCAACGTCGAGAAACTCTTCGAGCTGTTCGACTTCTACGAAAGCGAAGCCAACCGCCTGATCGAGCTGCAGCTGCCGCTGCCGACCTACGAGATGGTCCTCAAGGCCTCGCACACCTTCAACCTGCTGGACGCCCGCCGCGCCATCTCAGTGACCGAGCGTCAGCGCTACATCCTGCGCGTGCGCACCCTGGCCCGTGCCGTGGCGCAGAGCTACCTGCAGGCCCGCGCCCGCCTCGGCTTCCCGATGGCCACACCCGAACTGCGTGACGAAGTACTGGCCAAGCTGAAGGAGGCCGAATAATGAGCGCGAAGGATTTCCTCGTCGAACTGGGCACCGAAGAGCTGCCACCCAAGGCGCTGAAGAGCCTCGGTGAAGCCTTCCTGGCCGGCATCGAGAAGGGCCTGAAGGCCGCCGGCCTGACTTACGCCGCCGCACGCTGCTACGCCGCGCCGCGCCGCCTGGCCGTGCAGATCGACCAGCTTGCCGTGCAGCAGCCCGACCGTACCGTGAACCTCGACGGCCCGCCGGTGCAGGCTGCCTTCGACGCCAGCGGCAATCCGACCCAGGCCGCCCTGGGCTTCGCCAAGAAGTGCGGCGTGGACCTGGAGCTGATCGACAAGAGCGGCCCGAAGCTGAAGTTCAGCCAGACCATCGCCGGCCAGCCCGCCGTGGGCCTGCTGCCGGGCATCGTCGAAACCTCGCTAAACGAGCTGCCGATTCCCAAGCGCATGCGCTGGGCTGCCCGTCGCGAAGAGTTCGTGCGTCCGACCCAGTGGCTGGTGATGCTGTTCGGCGATGACGTCGTCGACTGCGAGATCCTCACCAAGAAAGCCGGTCGCGAATCCCGCGGCCATCGCTTCCACAATCCGGCCAACGTGCGCATCACCGCTCCGGCCAACTACCTGGAAGACCTGCGCAGCGCCTACGTACTGGCTGACTTCGCCGAGCGCCGCGAGATCATCTCCAAGCGCGTCGCCGAACTGGCCGCCGAGCAGAAGGGCAGCGCCATCGTCCCGGCCGACCTGCTGGATGAAGTGACCGCGCTGGTCGAGTGGCCGGTGCCGCTGGTGTGCTCCTTCGAGGAGCGCTTCCTCGCCGTGCCGCAGGAAGCCCTGATCACCACCATGCAGGACAACCAGAAGTACTTCTGCCTGCTGGACGCCAACGGCAAGCTGCTGCCGCGCTTCATCACCGTGGCCAACGTCGAGAGCAAGGCGCCGGAGAACATCGTTTCCGGCAACGAGAAGGTCGTGCGCCCGCGCCTGACCGACGCCGAGTTCTTCTTCAAGCAGGACCAGAAGCAGCCGCTGGAAGCCTTCAACGCTCGCCTGAAGAACGTGGTGTTCCAGGCCCAGCTCGGCACCGTGTACGAGAAGGCCGAGCGCGTCTCCAAGCTGGCCGCCTACATCGCCGAGCGCATCGGTGGTGACGCGACCAACGCCGCCCGCGCCGGCATCCTCTCCAAGTGCGACCTGGCCACCGAGATGGTCGGCGAGTTCCCGGAGATGCAAGGCATCGCCGGTTACTACTACGCCACTGCCGGTGGCGAAGCGAAGGACGTCGCCCTGGCGCTGAACGAGCAGTACATGCCGCGCGGCGCTGGCGCGGAATTGCCGGGCACCCTCACCGGCGCCTCAGTCGCCGTGGCCGACAAGCTCGACACCCTGGTCGGCATCTTCGGCATCGGCATGCTGCCCACCGGCAGCAAGGACCCGTACGCCCTGCGCCGTGCCGCCCTGGGCGTGCTGCGCATCCTCATCGAAAAGCAGCTGGACCTGGACCTGGTCGACGCCATCGGCGTCGCCGTGGCCCAGTACGGCGACAAGGTGAAAGCCGAGGGTCTGTCCGAGCAGGTACAGGACTTCGTCTTTGATCGCCTGCGTGCTCGCTACGAGGACGAAGGCGTGGACGTTGCCGTGTACCAGGCCGTGCGCGCGCTCAAGCCGACCGCTCCGCTGGACTTCGACCAGCGCGTGCAGGCCGTTCAGGCGTTCCGCCAGTTGCCAGAAGCCGCAGCCCTGGCCGCTGCCAACAAGCGCGTGTCGAACATCCTGGCCAAGGCAGAAGGCGAGGTGCCTGCCACCGTCAACGCCAGCCTGTTCGCCGAGACCGCCGAGAAGGCCCTTGGCAGCGCCGTGGCAAGCGCCGAGGCAGAGGTAGCTCCGTTGGCCGCGGCTCGCGATTATCGCGCAGCTCTGGCCCAACTGGCGGCCCTGCGCGCGCCGGTCGATGCCTTCTTCGAGGAAGTACTGGTCAACGCGGACGACAGCGCCGTGAAGGCCAACCGCTACGCACTGCTGGCCAAGCTTCGCGGGCTGTTCCTCGGCGTCGCCGACATCTCGCTGCTGGGCTGATGCCTGCCTGAGGAAGCCGGGAGTTCGAAACGGTTCGCCGTAACGGACTCCCGGCTTTTTCGTTTCCGACTTCTCCACGCGCCTGACTTACCGAAGCCCCCATGAAGCTACTGATCCTCGACCGTGACGGCGTCATCAACCAGGACTCCGACGACTACATCAAATCCCTCGCCGAGTGGATCCCGATCCCCAGCGCCATCACTGCCATCGCGCGCCTCAGCAAAGCCGGCTGGACCGTAGCCGTGGCCACCAACCAGTCCGGCATCGCCCGGGGCTATTACGACCTGGCCACGCTGGAAAGCATGCACGCGCGCCTGCGCGAACTGGTGGCGGAGCAGGGCGGTGAACTCGGGATGGTGGTCTACTGTCCCCATGGTCCCGACGACGGCTGCGACTGCCGCAAGCCGAAACCCGGTATGCTGCGGCAGATAGCCCAGCACTACGGCGTAGATCTGAAGGGCGTCTGGTTCGTCGGTGACAGCCGGGGTGACCTGGACGCTGCGCTGGCCGTCGATTGTCTGCCCGTGTTGGTAAAGACCGGCAAGGGCGAGCGTACGTTGGCCAAGACGTTGCCAGAAGGCACGCTGGTATTCGACGATCTGGCAGCGGTTGCCGACCACCTACTTTCCTGAGGATCCATCTCCCATGTCGATAGTGCAGGCCATCAGAACCGTTCTCTTCTACCTGCTGCTGTCGTCCAGCGCCTTCGTCTGGGGCACCCTCAGCCTGCTCATCGCGCCCTTCCTGCCATTCCGCGCGCGCTACCGCTTCATCGCGCAGGCCTGGTGCAAGTTCGCCGTCTGGCTCGCCGGCGTGATGGTCGGCGTGCGCTACGAACTCAAGGGTGCGGAGAACATCCCGGACCAGCCCTGTGTGATCCTCGCCAAGCACCAGAGCACCTGGGAGACCTTCTTCCTCACCGGCTACTTCGAGCCGCTCAGCCAGGTACTCAAGCGCGAGTTGCTGTTCGTTCCCTTCTTCGGCTGGGCCATGGCGCTGCTCAAGCCCATTGCGATCAACCGCGATCAACCGAAGCTGGCCCTCAAGCAGATCGCCAAACAGGGTGACGAGCGCCTCAAGCAGGGCGCCTGGGTACTGATCTTCCCGGAAGGCACCCGCGTTCCCACGGGCCAGATCGGCAAGTTCTCCCGCGGCGGCGCGGCACTGGCGGTCAACGCCAACCTGCCGGTTCTGCCGATCGCGCACAACGCCGGGCACTGCTGGCCGAAGAACGGCTGGGCGAAGTTCCCTGGCACCATCCAGGTGGTGATCGGCCCGGCCATGTATGCAGAAGGCGAGGGCGCACGCGCCATTACCGAGCTCAACCAGCGCGCCGAGAACTGGGTTGCGCAGACCCTGCGCGAGATGGGCGAGCTGCCGGTCGATGCCACGCCACAGGCAGTTGCCGAAGCCTCCTGACGCTTCCCGCCGACAAAAGAAAAGGGCCCCGAAGGGCCCTTTCTTTTTGCCTGTAGCTTTCCCGAATCAGACGTCCAGGTTGGATACCGCCAGGGCGTTGCTCTCGATGAAGTCGCGGCGCGGCTCCACGGCATCGCCCATCAGGGTGTTGAACAGCTGGTCGGCGGCGATGGCATCCTCGATGGTCACCTTCAGCATGCGGCGCACGTTCGGGTCCATAGTGGTTTCCCACAGCTGGTCCGGGTTCATCTCGCCCAGTCCTTTGTATCGCTGGATGCTGTGACGCTTGGTGCCTTCGGTCATCAGCCACTCCAGGGCTTCCTTGAAGCTGCTGACGGCCTTCTTGCGCTCGCCCTTCTGCACGTAGGCGCCTTCTTCCAACAGACTGTTCAGCTTGGCGCCCAGCTCGGTCACCGACCGGTAGTCGTTGCTGGCGAAGAAGTCGCGGTTGAAGGTGACGTAGCTCGACAGGCCATGGGCAACCATCTCGACTTCCGGCAGCCACAGGTGACGCTCGCGGTCTTCCCGCAGGTTGACCTTGTACACCAGACCGGATTTCTCCGCGGCCTTCAGGCGAGCCTGGTACTGGTCCAGCCAGCCCTGCATGGCAGCCTGGTCGCCCAGTTGGTCGACATCAATGCGCGGCAGGTAGACGAAGTGCTCGGTCAGGTCCTGCGGATAGAGACGGGACAGGCGGGACAGCGTACGCATGACGTTGCGGTACTCGTTGACCAGCTTCTCCAGCGCTTCGCCGGACAGGCCCGGGGCACTTTCGTTGACATGCACGCTGGCCTCTTCGAGGGCCGACTGGGTCATGTACTCTTCCATGGCCACGTCGTCCTTGATGTACTGCTCTTGCTTGCCGCGCTTGACCTTGTACAG
Organism: Pseudomonas sp. AU11447; assembly: GCF_001672555.2. Taxonomy (NCBI): domain Bacteria; kingdom Pseudomonadati; phylum Pseudomonadota; class Gammaproteobacteria; order Pseudomonadales; family Pseudomonadaceae; genus Pseudomonas; species Pseudomonas sp. AU11447. Next base: position 507,989 of record NZ_LZDG02000089.1, read on the forward strand.
CGGTGGCTGAGCAATGTAGATGTAGCCGCGCTCGACCAGCTCCGGCAGCTGACGGAAGAAGAAGGTCAGCAGCAGGGTACGGATGTGCGAACCGTCGACGTCAGCATCGGTCATGATGATGATGTTGTGGTAACGCAGCTTGTCGATGTTGTACTCCTCGCGACCGATACCGCAGCCCAGTGCGGTGATCAGCGTGCCGACCTCCTGGGAGGACAGCATCTTGTCGAAACGTGCCTTCTCGACGTTGAGGATCTTGCCCTTGAGCGGCAGGATCGCCTGGGTCTTGCGGTTACGGCCCTGCTTGGCAGAACCGCCCGCGGAGTCACCCTCCACGATGTACAGTTCGGAGAGGGCAGGGTCCTTCTCCTGGCAGTCGGCGAGCTTGCCCGGCAGGCCGGCGATGTCCAGCGCGCCCTTGCGGCGGGTCATCTCACGAGCCTTGCGCGCAGCTTCACGGGCGCGGGCGGCGTCGATCATCTTGCCGACCACGGCCTTGGCTTCGTTCGGGTTCTCCAGCAGGAAGTCGGCGAAGTACTTGCCCATCTCCTGTTCCACGGCGGTCTTCACCTCCGAGGAAACCAGCTTGTCCTTGGTCTGCGAGCTGAACTTCGGGTCCGGCACCTTCACCGAAATGATCGCGGTCAGACCTTCACGGGCATCGTCGCCGGTGGTGGCGATCTTGAACTTCTTCGCCAGGCCTTCCTGCTCGATGTAGTTGTTCAGGTGACGGGTGAGGGCAGAGCGGAAGCCTGCCAGGTGGGTACCGCCGTCACGCTGGGGAATGTTGTTGGTGAAGCAGAGGATGTTCTCGTTGAAGCTGTCGTTCCACTGCAGGGCAACTTCCACGCCGACGCCGTCTTCTTCACGCTGACAGTTGAAGTGGAAGACCTGGTTCACCGCGGTCTTGTTGGTGTTCAGGTACTCGACGAAGGCACGCAGGCCGCCCTCGTACTTGAACAGCTCTTCCTTGCCGGCACGCTCATCGCGCAGGACGATGCCCACGCCGGAGTTCAGGAAGGACAGTTCGCGGATCCGCTTGGCCAGGATATCCCAGCTGAAATGGATGTTGTGGAAGGTTTCCGGAGAGGGCTTGAAGTGAACCTCGGTGCCCGAACCTTCGGTATCGCCCACCGGGCGCAGCGGGAATTGCGGGACACCGTGGTGATAAACCTGTTCCCAGACCTTGCCTTCACGGCGGATGGTCAGGCGCAGCTCGTGGGAGAGGGCGTTCACCACCGACACACCTACGCCGTGCAGACCGCCGGAGACCTTGTAGCTGTTGTCGTCGAACTTACCGCCGGCGTGAAGGACGGTCATGATGACCTCGGCCGCGGAGACCCCTTCTTCCTTGTGGATATCCACCGGAATGCCGCGACCGTTGTCGCGCACGGTGATGGATTCATCGGTGTGAATGGTGATGCTGATCTCGCTGCAGTAGCCCGCCAGCGCTTCGTCGATCGAGTTGTCCACGACCTCGAAGACCATGTGGTGCAGGCCAGTGCCGTCGTCGGTATCACCGATGTACATGCCCGGACGCTTACGTACGGCATCCAGCCCCTTCAGTACCTTGATACTGGAAGAGTCGTAGGTGTTCTCGCTCATTCTTCACTCCCGATGGTAGTGTCCTGAGAGACGCGCCCATGTTCCACGTGGAACATCGACACCGGCGTTTCCATTCGCCAGCCGTCTTTCAATAAGTGCGGGTCGACGCAGGTGATGAATACCTGGCAACCCAGATCTTCGAGAAGCCGGCACAAAGACAACCGATGCTTCTCATCCAATTCGGAGGGGAGGTCATCCACCAGGTAGACGCATTGCCCGCGCTTCGCCTGATTGATCAAATGCCCCTGGGCAATCCGCAACGCGCAGACCACCAATTTCTGTTGGCCACGGGACAAGATCTCCGCGGCATTGTGTCCTCCCAGACGAATTCGCAGATCCGCCCGTTGAGGCCCCGCCTGGGTGTGGCCCATCTGCTGATCACGCAGCAGGCTGGAGGACAGCACCTCGCTTAATTCGCGTTCCTTGTCCCATCCCCGGTAATAGCTGAGCGTCAGGTCATCGATCTGGATGAGCTCAGCCAGAGTCTGCTCAAACTGGGGTTTCAAGGCCTGGATATAGGACCGGCGATACGCATCGATTTCGTCGCTCGCCGAGCACAACTCCCGGTCCCACGCAGCTTGCGAAGCACCGTCCAGTCTACCATGCCGGAGCCACGAGTTCCGCTGCCGCAGGGCCTTCTGCAGTCTTTGCCAGGCAACCATAAAGCGTTGTTCCACGTGGAACACACCCCAGTCGAGAAACTGCCGGCGAATCTTCGGCGCACCTTCCAGCAGACGAAAGCTGTCCGGATTGATCAACTGCAGCGGCAAGGTCTCGGCGAGCTGGGCAGCACTGCGTGCATTCTGCCCATCGATGCGAATCTGGAACTCGCCCTGGCGATCCCGTGAAACACCCAGGCTGCTATCGAAGCCATTCCCCAGACGTACCTGTCCGAACACCGTGCAGGCCGGTTCTTCGTACTGGATGACAGGTTGCAGACGCATGCTGCGGAAGGAGCGCGCGAGGCCGAGCAGATGGATGGCTTCCAGCACGCTGGTCTTGCCGCTGCCGTTTTCGCCGTAGAGGATGTTGATGCGGGGGGAGGGGGAGAAGGTCACCGGGTGCAGGTTGCGCACCGCGGTGACCGAAAGGCGGGTAAGGGACATCGATACGCGTCAGAGGCGCATCGGCATGACGACGTAGGCAGAGTCGTCGTTGTCCGCTTCCTGCACCAGAGCACTGCTGTTGGAGTCAGAGAGGATCATGCGTACCTGCTCGGTACCCATCACACCCAGGACGTCCAGCAGATAGCTGACGTTGAAGCCGATTTCCAGGCTGCCACCGTTGTAGTCGACCTGCACTTCTTCTTCCGCCTCTTCCTGCTCCGGGTTGTTCGCCTGGATTTTCAGGAGGCCATTGGAAAGCTGCAGACGGATACCGCGGTACTTCTCGTTGGAAAGAATCGCAGTACGGCTGAAGGCTTCGCGCAGCACCTGGCGATCACCGATCACCAGCTTGTCACCGCCCTTGGGCAGCACCCGCTCGTAGTCGGGGAACTTGCCGTCCACCAGCTTGGAGGTGAAGGTGAACTCGCCGGTGGTCGCACGGATGTGGTGCTGGCCAAGAACGATGGAGACTTCGCCGTCTTGTTCGGTCAGCAGACGAGCCAGCTCCAGGATGCCTTTACGCGGCACGATCACCTGATGGCGATCCTGTGCTTCCGGTACGCCATTGCTCAGCGAGCACATCGCCAGGCGATGACCATCGGTAGCCACGGCGCGCAAGGTGCCGCCACCAACTTCCAGCAACATACCGTTGAGGTAATAGCGAACATCCTGCTGCGCCATGGCGAAGCTGGTGCGATCGATCAGGCGACGCAGCTTGCTCTGCACCAGGCTGAAAGTCAGCGAGCCCGGGCCTTCCTCCACCGTGGGGAAGTCATTGGCGGGCAGGGTGGAGAGGGTGAAGCGGCTGCGGCCGGCTTTCACCAGGAGCTTCTGCTCGTCGACGCGGATATCGATCACGGCATCGCTGGGCAGGCTCTTGCAGATGTCCATCAGCTTGCGCGCCGGCACGGTGATTTCGCCCGGCTCAGCGGCGTCTTCCAGCGTGACACGGCCAACCAGCTCGACTTCGAGGTCGGTGCCGGTGAGCGACAGTTGCTGACCTTCGACGACCAGCAGGACGTTGGAAAGAACCGGCAGCGTCTGGCGGCGCTCGACGACGCCAGCGACCAGCTGCAGGGGTTTCAACAGAGCTTCGCGTTGAATAGTGAAATGCATGGTCTAGTCCCTTGCCTCGTGAGGCTGCGTCAGGTGGTCAGAGTACGCAGCAGGTTCTTGTAGTCCTCGCGGATATCCGCGTCGGATTCCTTGAGTTGAGCGATCTTACGACAGGCGTGCAGCACCGTGGTGTGATCCCGACCGCCGAAGGCCACGCCGATTTCCGGCAGGCTGTGGTTGGTCAGTTCCTTGGAAAGTGCCATGGCAACCTGGCGCGGACGCGCCACCGAGCGCGAACGGCGCTTGGACAGCAGGTCGGCGATCTTGATCTTGTAGTACTCGGCGACGGTGCGCTGGATGTTGTCGATGCTGACCAGCTTGTCCTGCAGGGCCAGCAGATCCTTCAGCGACTCGCGGATCAGCTCGATGGTGATCGGCCGACCCATGAAGTGGGAGTGAGCGATCACGCGCTTGAGCGCGCCTTCCAGCTCTCGCACGTTGGAGCGAATGCGCTGGGCAATGAAGAACGCAGCGTCGTGCGGCAACTCGACCTTGGCCTGCTCGGCCTTCTTCATCAGGATTGCCACGCGGGTTTCCAGTTCCGGCGGCTCCACCGCCACCGTCAGTCCCCAGCCGAAGCGAGACTTCAGGCGCTCTTCCAAGCCTTCGATTTCCTTCGGGTAACGGTCGCTGGTCAGGATGACCTGCTGGCCGCCTTCGAGGAGGGCGTTGAAGGTGTGGAAAAACTCTTCCTGGGAACGCTCCTTGCGGGCGAAGAACTGAATATCGTCGATCAGCAGAGCATCTACCGAACGGTAGAAACGCTTGAACTCGTTGATGGCATTCAGCTGCAGCGCTTTCACCATGTCCGCGACGAAGCGCTCCGAATGCAGGTACACGACTTTCGCATTGGGGTTCTTCTTCAGCAGGTGGTTACCCACAGCGTGCATCAAGTGGGTTTTACCCAGGCCGACGCCCCCATAAAGGAAGAGCGGGTTGTAGCCGTGCTTGAGGTTGTCCGCTACCTGCCAGGCTGCCGCGCGTGCCAACTGGTTCGATTTACCCTCGACGAAGTTCTCGAAGGTAAAGGTGCGGTTGAGATAGCTGGTGTGCTTGAGCGCACCTTCTACCTGCACGTTGCGTTCGGTGCGCACAGTAGCTGCGGGCATAGCGGCCGCCAGCGGGTCGATCCCCGGGCTCGATTCGTCGAGATCGGCGATGGTCTGTACCGGCGGCGCCTGGATTGGCTGGGGCTCGGAAACAGGCATCGCAACGGGCGCCGGAGCAAAGGACATCGGCGCAGCCGGAGGTTGTGCCACCGGTTGCACGTTGACCTGAGGCGTCGGCACCAGGGCAGGCCTTGGCGTGCGGCTGCGGCGACTGCCGATCAGCAGCGAAATCGCCGGGATCTGGCCATTGCCACGCTCGCCCAGCAGCTCCAGCAGGCGCCCCATGTACTTCTCATTGACCCAGTCGAGTACGAAGCGGTTGGGTGCGTAGACGCGCAACTCTTCCCCTTCGGCCTCGACCTGCAAAGGACGAATCCAGGTGTTGAATTGCTGGGACGGCAGCTCGTCGCGCAGAAGCTCCACGCACTGCTGCCAAAGTTCCACGGACACGGATATCCCCCAAAAGAAGTCGCAAAGCGAAACAGACCGCCATTGTATCCCCGCCAGACCAACTTATCCACAGTTAAGCGCGCCAGGACACAAGCAAAATCAAGGTGTTAATGATTTTACCGGCGGTCGGGTAATAGCGCCTTGAACCTTGTGGATAACAGCTTGATGGGGCAGGGGACGACACAGGGGATCAATCTGTGGAAAAAATCCCTGTGGAAAAATCCGCATTCCATACCCAGCTTTCCAACCGGCCCCACACAAGCAGCGCACCACTTCCCGACAGGGTTATCATTCGCCGTGCCCCACTCATCCCGTACCCTGGGATGAGTTATGCACAGGCAGATGCCCGCATAAACATAATCATCACTTCAATCTTTTAAAAAAGAGATTTCCTTCCTTTCTATAGATTTTGTTTCCGATGCTGGTTGGAAATTGACCTGACCGCGTGATTTCACTAGAATCGCCGGTCTCTTTAAACGGGGTCACTGCGACCTCATGTCGTCAAACCCAGGTACCGAATCATGAAACGTACTTTCCAACCCAGCACCCTCAAGCGCGCTCGCGTTCACGGCTTCCGCGCTCGCATGGCCACCAAGAACGGTCGTCAGGTTCTGTCGCGTCGTCGCGCCAAGGGCCGCAAGCGTCTGACCGTCTGATTTGTCCGACACAGGTGGTGAGTCAGGATTTCAGCCGGGAAAAACGTCTTCTGACAGCCCGGCAATTCACAGCAGTCTTCGACTCCCCCACCTCCAAGGTTCCCGGCAAGCACATTCTGCTGCTGGCGCGCGAAAACGGTCTCGATCATCCCCGCCTCGGCCTGGTGATCGGCAAAAAGAACGTCAAGCTCGCCGTCGAGCGTAACCGCCTTAAACGCCTTCTCCGCGATTCCTTCCGCCTCAACCAGCAGAAGCTGGCTGGTCTGGATATCGTGGTGATCGCGCGCAAGGGCCTTGGCGATCTGGAGAAACCGGAGCTGCACCAGCAGTTCGGCAAACTCTGGAAGCGCCTGTTGCGCAATCGGCCAAGTCCGGAACCCGCGACAGAATCCCCGGGAGTGGCCGACAGTTCCCATGCGTAGACTGGCGCTGTTACTGATCCAGTTTTACCGCTACGCCATCAGTCCCATGATGGGCAGGCACTGTCGTTTCTACCCCAGCTGTTCCTGCTACGCGCAGGAGGCCATTGAAATCCATGGCTTCCTGCGTGGTGGCTGGCTGGCCGCTCGTCGCCTAGGCCGCTGCCATCCCTGGCACCCCGGTGGCTACGACCCGGTACCGCCAGATCCTTCCAAGCCCGCCCCTTCCTCGACGGCCGAGTAACCATGGACATCAAACGTTCAATCCTATTCGTCGCCCTGGCAATCGTGTCCTACGCACTGGTCCTCCAGTGGAACAAGGACTACGGCCAGCCCGAACTGCCGGCGCAGACCGCGACCTTCAATCAGACTGAAGGCCTGCCGGACACTTCCGTGCCTGCCGGCAACGCGGCCAACGCTGACGTACCCACCACGCAGAACGCCCAGGCCAGCCTGCCCAATGAGCAGAAGCCGGCGGTCGCCAGCGAACAGCTGATCCGCGTGAAGACCGATGTCCTGGACCTGACCATCGACCCGCGCGGCGGCGACGTGATCAAACTCGGGCTGACCCAGTACCCACTGCGCCAGGACCGCCCGGACGTACCATTCCCGCTGTTCGAGCGTGACAACCAGCGTACCTACCTGGCCCAGAGCGGCCTGACCGGTGCCAATGGTCCGGACGCCGCTGCCAGTGGACGCCCGCTCTATGCTTCGGCGAAACCCGTCTACGAACTGGCGGACGGCCAGGACCAGATGGTCGTCGACCTGACTTATGCACAGGACGGCGTCAGCTACATCAAGCGCTTCACCTTCCACCGCGGCCTGAAAAACGACTGCACCGAGAAGGAAAAGGCGCAGAAGAAGCTCGAGTGCATCAACCCCAATGCCTATCAGGTCGGCGTGAGCTACCTGATCGACAACCAGAGCGACAAACCGTGGAGCGCCTCGCTGTTCGCCCAGCTCAAGCGTGATGCCAGCGTCGACCCGTCCTCCACCACCGCTACCGGTGTGTCGACTTACCTCGGCGCTGCGGTCTGGACCCCTGAAAAGCCTTACGTAAAAGTGTCCATGAAGGACATGGACAAGGAGCAGTTCAAGGAAACCGTCCAGGGTGGCTGGGTAGCCTGGCTGCAGCACTACTTCGTCACCGCCTGGGTTCCCGCCAAGGGCGATACCCACAGCGTGATGACCCGCAAGGACGCCCAGGGCAACTACATCGTCGGCTACACCGGCCCCAACCTGACGGTTGCGCCGGGTGCCAAGGGCGAAACCAGCATGACCCTGTACGCCGGCCCCAAACTGCAGGCGTACCTGAAGGAACTGTCCCCGGGCCTGGAACTGACCGTCGACTACGGTCCGCTGTGGTTCATCGCCCAGCCGATCTTCTGGCTGCTGCAACATATCCACAACCTGGTGGGTAACTGGGGCTGGTCGATCATCTTCCTGACCATCGTCATCAAACTGGCCTTCTTCCCGCTGTCCGCCGCCAGCTACCGCTCCATGGCCCGTATGCGCGCCGTGTCGCCAAAACTGGCAGCTCTGAAGGAACAGCACGGCGACGATCGCCAGAAGATGTCCCAGGCGATGATGGAGCTGTACAAGAAGGAGAAGATCAATCCGCTGGGCGGCTGCCTGCCGATCCTGGTGCAGATGCCGGTCTTCCTCTCCCTGTACTGGGTACTCCTGGAAAGCGTCGAGATGCGCCAGGCTCCGTGGCTGGGCTGGATCGTCGACCTGTCGGTGAAAGATCCGTTCTTCATCCTGCCGATCATCATGGGCGCCACCATGCTGGTTCAGCAGATGCTCAACCCGACTCCGCCGGACCCCATGCAGGCCAAGGTCATGAAGCTGATGCCGATCATCTTCACCTTCTTCTTCCTGTGGTTCCCGGCTGGTCTGGTTCTGTACTGGGTTGTGAACAACTGCCTGTCCATCGCGCAGCAGTGGTACATTACCCGTCGGATCGAGGCTTCCGCGAAGAAGGCTTCCGCCTGATATCGCAGCCAGACACCGATCGACAAGACGCCCCCTCGTGGGGCGTTTTGCTATGTGGATAACTTTGCTTTCCCGCGTGCCACGAACACAACCGCGAGACCGCCGACATGAATACAGCCCGTGAAACCATCGCCGCCGTTGCCACCGCTCAGGGCCGTGGCGGGGTGGGCATTGTCCGCGTCTCCGGTCCCCGCGCCCGCGCCATGGCCATTACCCTGAGCGGGCGCGAGCCGCAGCCACGCCATGCGCACTACGGGCCGTTCCATGCCGATGATGGCGACGTCATCGACGAAGGCCTGCTGCTCTTCTTCCCCGGCCCGAATTCCTTCACCGGCGAGGATGTGCTTGAGCTCCAGGGCCACGGCGGCCCGGTGGTGATGGATATGCTGCTGCAACGTTGCCTGGAGCTGGGAGCGCGCCAGGCCCGTCCGGGTGAGTTCAGCGAACGCGCCTTCCTCAACGACAAGCTCGACCTGGCCCAGGCTGAAGCCATCGCCGACCTGATCGAGGCCAGCTCGGCCCAGGCTGCGCGCAATGCCGTGCGTTCACTGCAAGGAGAGTTCTCCCGCCGCGTGCACAGCCTGACCGATCAATTGATCGGCCTGCGCATGTATGTCGAGGCCGCCATCGACTTCCCGGAAGAGGAAATCGACTTCCTCGCCGATGGCCATGTGCTGTCGCAACTGGATGCGGTGCGCGCAGAGCTTGCCTCGGTATTGCGCGAGGCTGGCCAGGGCGCGCTGCTACGCGATGGCATGACCGTGGTGATCGCCGGGCGTCCCAATGCCGGCAAATCGAGCCTGCTGAACGCCCTGGCCGGCCGCGAAGCCGCCATCGTCACCGATATCGCCGGCACCACCCGCGACGTGTTGCGCGAACATATCCACATCGATGGTATGCCGCTGCACATTATCGACACCGCCGGTCTGCGCAGCACCGATGATCATGTGGAAAAGATCGGCGTGGAACGCGCGCTGAAGGCAATCAGCGAAGCCGACCGCGTACTTTTGGTGGTGGACTCCACCGCGCCGGAAGCCGGCGACCCCTTCGCCTTGTGGCCAGAGTTCCTGGACAGCCGACCCGATCCGGCGCACGTGACCCTGATTCGCAACAAAGCGGATTTATCCACAGAGTCCGTCGGACTACTGGAGAGCGCTGACGGTCACGTCACCATCGCCTTGTCCGCCCGCTCGGGGAATGGGCTGGATCTGTTGCGCGAGCACCTGAAGGCCTGCATGGGCTTCGAGCAGACCGCAGAGAGCAGCTTCAGCGCCCGCCGGCGGCACCTGGAGGCCTTGCGCCAGGCAGGAGATAGCCTCGAGCATGGCCGCGCACAGCTCACCCTGAGCGGCGCAGGTGAACTGCTGGCCGAGGACCTGCGCCAGGCCCAGCAGGCACTTGGGGAGATTACCGGCGCCTTCACGCCGGACGATCTTTTAGGCCGAATCTTCTCCAGCTTCTGCATCGGCAAGTAATCCACAACCCAGCCTTTCCCTACCGGTGACGGAGCCATTCCGTCACCGCGCGTCCTGCCGTCCCCATTTTCCCTCTAGAAAATCTATCCACAGCCATGAATTCAGCTGACGCCTAGTTATACGTGGCTTTCAGAGAATAAAAGGGGCTTCCACAGGCATTCGTGAACCTTGTGGAAAAGTACCGTACAGCTCAGTAGACAACCCCTGCACCATCCTGTGGGTAAATCCACCTGTTGATAACACGCCACTTCATCCACAGGCTGAACACGGGAGATCCCCTGCAACCTGACAGCATCGACACAGGGTTGTCATCGGCTGAAACCTTGATGATTCAAGGCCTGCATCAGCTTATCCACAGAAAACCGCTTCACCATACATAAACACAAGCTCTAAAAAGATTTAAAAAAGTTCCTCTCTTTTATTTTCTATAGAAGCCCATCGCGGCCATTGGCTATTTTTTGTTCAGGTGCCTTCAATCGAAAGCCCTTAACCCCTATACTGTCCGGCTCTCTTCTTTCTCCTTGATCAACAGGCACGAGGTGCGTGGTGGATTTCCCTTCCCGTTTTGACGTGATCGTGATCGGCGGCGGCCATGCCGGCACAGAGGCCGCATTAGCGGCTGCACGCATGGGCGTGAAGACGCTGCTGCTCACCCACAATGTGGAAACCCTCGGCCAGATGAGCTGCAATCCCGCCATCGGTGGGATCGGCAAGAGCCATCTGGTCAAGGAAATCGATGCCCTGGGCGGCGCCATGGCGCTGGCCACCGATAAAGGCGGCATCCAGTTCCGAGTCCTGAACAGCCGCAAGGGCCCGGCCGTACGCGCTACGCGTGCACAGGCAGACCGCATCCTCTACAAGGCAGCGGTGCGGGAAATCCTGGAGAACCAGCCCAACCTCTGGATATTCCAGCAGTCCTGCGATGACCTGATCGTCGAGCAGGATCAGGCGCGCGGCGTGGTGACCCAGATGGGTCTGAAATTCCATGCAGATAACGTCGTGCTTACCGCCGGTACCTTCCTCGGCGGACTTATCCACATCGGTCTGCAGAATTACTCCGGCGGCCGCGCAGGCGATCCGCCGTCCATCGCCCTGGCCAAGCGACTTCGCGAACTGCCGCTGCGTGTCGGCCGCCTGAAGACGGGTACGCCTCCGCGCATCGATGGTCGCAGCGTCGATTTCAGCGCGATGACCGAGCAACCGGGCGATACCCCGATTCCCGTGATGTCCTTCCTCGGTTCCAGGGAAATGCATCCGCGCCAGGTCAGTTGCTGGATCACTCACACCAACTCGCGGACCCACGAGATCATCGCGTCCAACCTCGATCGCTCGCCCATGTACTCCGGCGTGATCGAAGGTGTCGGCCCGCGTTACTGCCCGTCGATCGAAGACAAGATCCATCGCTTCGCCGACAAGGACAGCCATCAGGTTTTCCTCGAACCCGAGGGCCTGACCACGCACGAGCTGTATCCGAACGGCATCTCCACTTCGCTGCCTTTCGATGTGCAGCTGGATATCGTCCGTTCGATCCGCGGCATGGAGAACGCGCATATCGTTCGCCCGGGCTACGCCATCGAGTACGACTACTTCGATCCGCGTGACCTCAAGTACAGCCTGGAAACCAAGGTCATCGACGGCCTGTTCTTCGCTGGCCAGATCAATGGCACCACCGGCTACGAAGAAGCCGGCGCCCAGGGCCTGCTCGCCGGCACCAACGCCGCGCTGCGTTCGCAAGGCCGCGACAGCTGGTGCCCGCGTCGTGACGAGGCCTACATCGGTGTACTGGTCGACGACCTGATCACCCTCGGCACCCAGGAGCCGTACCGCATGTTCACCTCGCGCGCCGAATACCGGCTGATCCTGCGCGAGGACAATGCCGACCTGCGCCTGACCGAAAAGGGCCGCGAGCTGGGTCTCATCGACGACGAGCGCTGGGCTGTATTCGAAGCCAAGCGCGAAGGTATCGAGCGTGAAGAACAGCGCCTGAAGAGCACCTGGGTTCGCCCCAACACTGCGCAGGGCGATGCTATCGCCGAACGCTTCGGCACTCCGCTGGCTCACGAATACAACCTGCTCAACCTGCTGGCCCGCCCGGAAATCGACTACGCAAGCCTGGCCGACGTGACCGGCGCTGGCGCAGAAGACCCGCAGGTCGCCGAACAGGTAGAGATCCGCACCAAGTACGCCGGCTACATCGATCGCCAGCAGGAAGAGATCGCTCGCCTGCGTGCCAGCGAGGACACCCGCCTGCCTGTGGATATCGACTACCAGTCCATTTCCGGGCTGTCGAAGGAGATCCAGCTCAAGCTGGGTAATGCCCGGCCGGAAACCCTCGGTCAGGCCGGCCGCATCCCTGGCGTGACCCCGGCGGCGATTTCCCTGTTGCTGATCCATCTGAAGAAACGCTCGTCTGGTCGTCAGCTGGAGCAGAGCGCCTGATGTCCCTGGTCACTGCCCGCCACGCCGACGAACTCGCGCGTGGCATCCAGACGCTCGGCCTGGATATCGACGCCGCCACCCAGCAACGACTGCTGGACTACCTGGCCCTGCTGGCCAAGTGGAACAAGGCCTACAACCTCACCGCCGTGCGTGATGTGGATGAAATGGTCTCGCGCCACCTGCTCGACAGCCTGAGCATCGTCGCGCAATTCGAAGCCGCCGGCGGTGAGCGCTGGCTGGATGTCGGCAGCGGTGGAGGCATGCCCGGCATCCCGCTGGCCATCCTGTTCCCCGCAAAGTCCCTGACCCTGCTGGACAGCAATGGCAAGAAGACCCGCTTCCTGACCCAGGTGAAGCTGGAGCTCAAGCTCGACAACCTGCAGGTTATCCACAGCCGTGTGGAAGCCTTCCAGCCCGAGCAGCCGTTCAACGGGATCGTCTCCCGGGCTTTCAGCAGCCTCGAAGACTTCACGAACTGGACGCGTCACCTGGGTGACACTCGAACCAACTGGCTGGCCATGAAAGGCGTGCACCCCAGCGACGAGCTCGCGGCACTCCCGGAGGATTTCCGGGTCGAAGCCGAACACGCTCTGGCGGTGCCGGGTTGCCAAGGCCAGCGCCATCTGCTGATACTGCGCCGCACTGCATGACGGGGAGTGGGGAAAACCATGGCTAAGGTATTCGCGATCGCCAACCAGAAGGGCGGCGTCGGCAAGACCACGACCTGTATAAATCTCGCAGCATCGCTGGTCGCCACCAAGCGACGCGTGCTGCTGATCGACCTCGATCCACAGGGCAATGCCACCACCGGCAGCGGTGTGGATAAGTTGTCCCTGGACCATTCCATCTACGACGTGCTCACCGGCGAATGCGACCTGGCCCAGGCCATGCAGTTCTCCGAGCACGGCGGTTACCAGCTGCTGCCCGCCAACCGCGACCTCACCGCGGCGGAAGTGGTGTTGCTGGAAATGGACATGAAGGAACACCGCCTGCGCCACGCGCTGGCGCCGATTCGCGAGAACTACGACTTCATCCTCATCGACTGCCCGCCGTCGCTGTCGATGCTGACGGTCAACGCCCTGTCCGCCTCGGACGGTGTGATCATCCCCATGCAGTGCGAGTACTACGCACTGGAAGGGCTGACCGACCTGATGAACAGCATCCAGCGTATCGCCGAACGCCTGAACCCGGCGCTGAAGATCGAAGGCCTGCTGCGTACCATGTACGACCCGCGCATCAGCCTGACCAACGACGTCAGCGCGCAGTTGCAGGAACACTTCGGCGACAAGCTCTATACCACCGTGATCCCGCGCAACGTGCGACTCGCTGAAGCCCCCAGCTTCGGCATGCCGGCGCTGGTCTACGACAAGCAATCGCGCGGTGCCCTCGCCTACCTGGCGCTGGCCGGCGAGCTGGTGCGCCGTCAGCGCGCCGCCCGCACTACCGCACCCGCCTAAGAGATTAAGGAACCCGCATGGCCGCCAAGAAACGAGGTCTCGGACGCGGGCTGGACGCCCTGCTCAGTGGCTCCAGCGCCGCTACGCTGCAGGAAGAAGCCGTTCAGGTGGACAGCAGGGAGCTGCAACACCTGCCGCTGGACCTGATCCAGCGCGGCAAGTACCAGCCCCGCCGCGACATGGACCCGCAGGCCCTCGAGGAGCTCGCCCAGTCGATCAAGGCCCAGGGCGTGATGCAGCCCATCGTGGTGCGCCCCATCGGCAACGGTCGCTACGAGATCATCGCCGGTGAGCGCCGCTGGCGCGCCACCCAGCAGGCCGGCCTGGACAAGATCCCGGCGATGGTCCGCGAAGTGCCCGACGAAGCTGCCATCGCCATGGCGCTGATCGAGAACATCCAGCGCGAAGACCTCAATCCCATCGAGGAAGCGGCTGCCCTGCAGCGCCTGCAGCAGGAATTCCAGCTGACCCAGCAACAGGTCGCCGACGCCGTGGGCAAATCCCGCGTAACCGTGGCCAATCTGTTGCGGCTGATCGCCCTGCCGGAAGAGATCAAGACCCTGCTCTCCCATGGCGACCTGGAAATGGGCCATGCCCGCGCCTTGCTCGGACTGCCGGAGAATCGGCAGGTTGAGGGTGCGCGACATGTTGTCGCACGCGGTTTCACTGTGCGTCAGACCGAAGCACTAGTGCGCCAGTGGCTCACTACATCCGAGGAACCTGTCAAAACGGTCAGGACCGACCCGGACATCAGCCGCCTCGAACAGCGCCTGGCCGAGCGCCTGGGCGCTCCCGTGCAGATTCGCCATGGGCAGAAGGGCAAGGGCCAGTTGGTGATCCGCTACAACTCCCTCGACGAGCTGCAGGGTGTGCTCGCCCACATACGCTGATACGAAAGGCTATGTAGGGGGTCGTCGGAAATCACTACCTGACGGTTGAACGGGTATGCGGCGCCCCCTATACTCTGCGCGCAATTTTGTCGGCACAAAGTATGCCAAGTTGTTGATTTGTGAAGCCGACACCAGAGGACTGTGAGCTCAGATGGAACCCCGCAAGCCCAATCGTTTGCCCTTCCATCGTCAACCGGCGTTTCGCCTGTTGCTCGTCCAACTGGTGGTGCTGCTTATCGGTGCAGCAACCCTGTGGTTTGCCCGGGGATCGGTCGCAGGTTATTCCGGATTGCTCGGAGGCCTGATTGCGTGGTTGCCGAATCTGTACTTTGCTCGCAAGGCGTTCCGTTATAGCGGCGCGCGTTCTGCCCAGCTGATAGTCCGGTCCTTTTATGCCGGTGAGGCGGGAAAACTGATTCTGACGGCAGTGCTCTTCGCACTGACGTTCGCAGGTGTGAAGCCGCTGGCGCCCCTGGCGCTGTTCGGCCTCTACCTGCTGACCCTCGCGGTCAGCTGGTTTGCACCCCTGCTGATGCGAAACACATTTACAAGACCTTAGAGCGATTGAGGCAAACATGGCAGCAGAAAGCGCTTCGGGTTACATCCAGCACCACTTGCAGAACCTGACCCTGGGTCGTCTGCCGGATGGTTCCTGGGGGTTCGCCCACACCGCCGAACAAGCCAAGGAAATGGGCTTCTGGGCATTCCACGTTGATACCCTGGGCTGGTCCGTATTCCTCGGCCTGGTGTTCATCCTTATCTTCCGCATGGCAGCCAAGAAGGCCACCAGCGGTCAACCTGGCGGCCTGCAGAACTTCGTTGAAGTTCTCGTGGAGTTCGTCGACGGCAGCGTGAAGGACACCTTCCACGGCCGTAACCCGCTCATCGCACCGCTGGCGCTGACCGTGTTCGTCTGGATCTTCCTGATGAACCTGATCGACCTGGTGCCCGTGGACTTCCTGCCGCTCGCGGCCCAGGCGGTCACCGGCAACGAGCACCTGTTCTTCCGCGCAGTAGCCACTACCGACCCGAATGCCACCTTCGGCATGTCGATCGCAGTGTTCGCGCTGATCATCTTCTACAGCATCAAGGTCAAGGGCATCGGCGGCTTCCTCGGCGAACTGACCCTGCACCCGTTCCACAGCAGCAACATGGTGGTTCAGATCATCCTGATCCCCGTGAACTTCCTGCTGGAGTTCGTGACCCTGATCGCCAAGCCGGTATCCCTGGCACTGCGTCTGTTCGGCAACATGTACGCCGGCGAGCTGATCTTCATCCTGATCGCCGTGATGTTCGGTTCCGGCATCCTCTGGCTGGGCGGCATGGGCGTGGTGCTGAACTGGGCGTGGGCCGTGTTCCACATCCTGATCATCACCCTGCAGGCTTTCATCTTCATGATGCTGACCATCGTCTACCTGTCGATGGCCCACGAAGACAGCCACTGATCCAAAGATTCTATGCGCCCACTCCCTCGCGGGAGTGGGCGTAAGAAGAGCTTCACCACCTTAACTTGCTTCAACCTTTAACCAACACGACAAAAAAGTCGGGAGGAAAAATGGAAACTGTAGTTGGACTCACTGCTATCGCCGTTGCACTGCTGATCGGTCTGGGCGCTCTGGGTACCGCCATCGGCTTCGGCCTGCTGGGCGGCAAGTTCCTGGAAGGCGCTGCTCGTCAGCCGGAAATGGTTCCGATGCTGCAGGTCAAAATGTTCATCGTCGCCGGCCTGCTCGACGCCGTGACCATGATCGGCGTTGGTATCGCTCTGTTCTTCACCTTCGCTAACCCGTTCATTGCTCAGGTTGCCCACTAATTTCCGAACAGCGGAAATCTGTGACTGAACAACGAACGAGCGAGGTATTGGCGTGAACATT
This sequence comes from Pseudomonas sp. AU11447, assembly GCF_001672555.2. Taxonomy (NCBI): domain Bacteria; kingdom Pseudomonadati; phylum Pseudomonadota; class Gammaproteobacteria; order Pseudomonadales; family Pseudomonadaceae; genus Pseudomonas; species Pseudomonas sp. AU11447. The sequence continues at coordinate 524,577 of NZ_LZDG02000089.1, forward strand.
AATGCAACTCTGATCGGCCAGGCCATCGCGTTCGCCATCTTCGTCCTGTTCTGCATGAAGTTCGTATGGCCTCCGGTCATCGCGGCTCTGCACGAGCGTCAGAAGAAGATCGCCGACGGCCTGGACGCTGCCAACCGCGCGGCTCGTGACCTGGAACTGGCTCACGAGAAAGCGGGTCAGCAACTGCGCGAAGCCAAGGCTCAAGCAGCCGAAATCATCGAGCAGGCGAAGAAGAGCGCTAACCAGATCGTTGACGAAGCCCGTGATCAGGCCCGTGCCGAAGGTGATCGCATGATCGCTCAGGCCAAAGCCCAGATCGAACAGGAACTCAACAGCGTCAAAGACGCCCTGCGTGCCCAAGTGGGTGCCCTGGCTGTCTCCGGCGCCGAGAAGATCCTGGGTGCTTCGATCGATGCCAACGCGCAAAAGCAGCTGGTTGATCAACTGGCCGCCGAGATCTAAGCAGAGGGCGATATGGCAGAACTGACCACATTGGCTCGTCCATACGCGAAGGCGGCTTTCGAGTACGCCCAGGCTCATCAGCAACTGGCCGACTGGTCCGCTGCTCTGGGTGTGCTGGCTGCAGTGTCGCGGGACGACACCGTGCGCCAGCTGCTCAAGGAGCCCCAGCTGACCGCGGCAGCCAAGGCTGACGCGCTGATCGACGTGTGTGGCGACAAGCTCAATGCTCCGGCCCAGAACTTCGTCCGGACTGTGGCTGAAAACAAGCGGCTCGACCTGCTGCCGACCATCTTCGTGATGTTCGAGCAACTCAAGGCCGAGCAGGAAAAATTGGTCGAGGTCGAGGTCACCAGTGCCTTCGCCCTGGACCAGCAACAGCAGGACAAACTCGCCAAGGCTCTCAGCGCCCGGCTCAGTCGCGAAGTGCGACTTCATGCGTCGGAAGACGCGAGCCTGATCGGCGGCGTGGTTATTCGCGCCGGTGACTTGGTAATCGATGGCTCGGTGCGCGGCAAAATCGCGAAACTGGCCGAAGCGTTGAAATCTTGAGTTTGAAGGGGCAGCGGCATGCAGCAACTCAATCCTTCCGAAATTAGTGAAATCATCAAGGGGCGCATCGAGAAACTCGACGTCGCCTCGCAAGCGCGCAACGAAGGCACCATCGTCAGTGTTTCCGATGGCATCGTGCGCATCTTCGGTCTGGCCGACGTCATGTACGGCGAGATGATCGAATTCCCGGGCGGCGTCTACGGTATGGCGCTGAACCTGGAGCAAGACTCCGTCGGTGCTGTGGTACTGGGTGAATACCAGGACCTCAAAGAAGGCATGAATGCCAAGTGCACCGGCCGCATCCTGGAAGTCCCGGTTGGTCCGGAACTGCTGGGTCGCGTTGTCGATGCCCTGGGTAACCCGATCGATGGCAAAGGCCCGATCGATGCCAAACTGACCGACGCTGTCGAGAAAGTGGCACCGGGCGTGATCTGGCGTAAGTCGGTAGACCAGCCGGTTCAGACCGGTTACAAGTCGGTCGACGCCATGATCCCGGTTGGCCGTGGCCAGCGCGAGCTGATCATCGGTGACCGTCAGATCGGTAAAACCGCTCTGGCCATCGACGCCATCATCAACCAGAAGAACAGCGGCATCCGCTGCGTCTACGTTGCCATCGGTCAGAAGCAATCGACCATCGCCAACGTCGTTCGCAAGCTGGAAGAAAACGGCGCCCTGGCCAACACCATCGTGGTGGTTGCCAGCGCTTCCGAATCCGCCGCTCTGCAATACCTGGCTCCGTACTCCGGCTGCACCATGGGCGAGTACTTCCGTGACCGCGGCGAAGACGCTCTGATCGTTTATGACGATCTGTCCAAGCAAGCTGTTGCCTACCGCCAGATCTCCCTGCTGCTGCGCCGTCCGCCGGGCCGCGAAGCTTACCCGGGCGACGTGTTCTATCTCCACAGCCGTCTGCTGGAGCGCGCTTCCCGCGTTTCCGAAGAGTACGTAGAGAAGTTCACCAACGGCGAAGTGAAAGGCAAGACCGGTTCCCTGACCGCCCTGCCGATCATCGAGACCCAGGCCGGCGACGTTTCCGCGTTCGTTCCGACCAACGTGATCTCGATCACCGACGGCCAGATCTTCCTGGAATCCGCCATGTTCAACTCGGGTATCCGTCCGGCCGTCAACGCCGGTATCTCGGTATCCCGTGTAGGTGGCGCGGCCCAGACCAAGATCATCAAGAAGCTGTCCGGTGGCATTCGTACCGCCCTGGCCCAGTACCGTGAACTGGCGGCCTTCGCCCAGTTCGCCTCGGACCTGGACGACGCGACCCGCAAGCAGCTGGAACATGGTCAGCGCGTTACCGAGCTGATGAAGCAGAAGCAGTACGCGCCGATGTCCATCGCCGAGATGTCGCTGTCCCTGTATGCCGCCGAGCGTGGCTTCCTGCAGGACGTCGAGATCGCCAAGGTGGGCGCCTTCGAACAAGCGCTGATCGCCTACTTCCAACGTGAGAACGCCGCTCTGCTGGCGAAGATCAACGAGAAGGGTGACTTCAACGACGAAATCGACGCAGGCATCAAGGCCGGCATCGAGAAGTTCAAGGCCACCCAAACCTGGTAAGCCGCAGCGGGGGTCGGTGACGGCCCCCGCCTGCTAAACCGATAGGTGTGAAATGGCAGGCGCAAAAGAGATTCGCAGCAAGATTGCGAGCATCAAAAGCACGCAAAAAATCACCAATGCCATGGAAAAGGTGGCGGTGAGCAAGATGCGCAAGGCACAAATGCGCATGGCGGCCGGCCGTCCCTACGCGGAGCGCATTCGCCAGGTGATCGGCCATCTGGCCAACGCCAACCCGGAATACCGTCACCCGTTCATGGTCGAGCGTGAAGTAAAACGCGTCGGCTACATCGTGGTGAGCTCCGACCGTGGCCTGGCTGGCGGCCTGAACATCAACCTGTTCAAGGCGCTCGTCAAGGACATGAGCGGGCAGCGCGATCGTGGCGCGGAGATTGATCTCTGCGTGATCGGCTCCAAGGGTGCATCCTTCTTCAAGAGCTATGGCGGCAACGTGGTTGCAGCTATCAGCCACCTGGGCGAAGAGCCGTCGATCAACGATCTGATCGGCAGCGTCAAGGTCATGCTGGATGCCTACCTGGAAGGTCGTATCGATCGCCTGTACGTGGTTTCCAACAAGTTCGTCAACACCATGACCCAGAAGCCGACCGTGGAACAGCTGATTCCGCTGGTGGCCGAGGACAATGCCGAGCTGAAGCACCACTGGGACTACCTCTACGAACCCGACGCCAAGGCCCTCCTCGACGGCCTGCTGGTGCGCTACGTGGAATCCCAGGTGTACCAGGCCGTGGTTGAGAACAACGCCTGTGAGCAGGCGGCCCGGATGATTGCAATGAAGAACGCTACCGACAACGCCGGTGATCTGATCAGTGGTCTGCAACTGATCTACAACAAGGCACGTCAGGCGGCGATCACCCAGGAAATCTCGGAAATCGTCGGCGGCGCTGCCGCGGTGTAAGAACAGGTTCAAAATTCAGAGGAACCAGACATGAGTAGCGGACGTATCGTTCAAATCATCGGCGCCGTGATCGACGTGGAATTCCCGCGCGATGCCGTGCCGAGCATCTACGAGGCCCTGAAAGTTCAGGGCGTCGAAACCACTCTGGAAGTTCAGCAGCAGCTGGGCGACGGCGTGGTTCGTTCCATTGCGATGGGTTCCACCGAAGGCCTCAAGCGTGGCCTGAACGTGGAAAGCACCGGCGCAGCCATCTCCGTCCCGGTCGGCACCAAGACCCTGGGCCGTATCATGGACGTGCTGGGCAACCCGATCGACGAAGCGGGCCCGATTGGCGAAGAAGAGCGCTGGGGTATTCACCGCGACGCTCCGTCCTACGCTGACCAGGCTGGCGGCAACGACCTGCTGGAAACCGGCATCAAGGTAATCGACCTGGTCTGCCCGTTCGCCAAGGGCGGTAAAGTCGGTCTGTTCGGTGGTGCCGGTGTCGGCAAGACCGTAAACATGATGGAACTGATCCGTAACATCGCCATGGAGCACAGCGGTTACTCTGTGTTCGCAGGTGTGGGTGAGCGTACTCGTGAGGGTAACGACTTCTACCACGAGATGAAGGATTCCGGCGTACTGGACAAGGTAGCCCTGGTTTACGGCCAGATGAACGAGCCGCCGGGCAACCGTCTGCGCGTTGCACTGACCGGCCTGACCATGGCCGAGAAGTTCCGTGACGAAGGCCGTGACGTACTGCTGTTCATCGACAACATCTACCGTTACACCCTCGCCGGTACCGAAGTATCCGCACTGCTGGGCCGTATGCCTTCCGCAGTAGGTTACCAGCCGACCCTGGCCGAAGAGATGGGCGTTCTGCAAGAGCGCATCACCTCCACCAAGAAAGGCTCGATCACCTCGATCCAGGCCGTCTACGTTCCCGCGGACGACCTGACCGACCCGAGCCCGGCGACCACCTTCGCCCACTTGGACGCCACCGTCGTACTGTCCCGTGACATCGCCTCGCTGGGTATCTACCCGGCCGTGGATCCGCTGGACTCGACTTCCCGTCAGCTGGACCCGCTGGTCATCGGCCAGGATCACTACGACACCGCTCGTGGCGTGCAGTACGTTCTGCAGCGCTACAAGGAGCTGAAGGACATCATCGCGATCCTGGGCATGGACGAACTGTCCGAGTCCGACAAGCTGCTGGTGGCCCGTGCTCGTAAGATCCAGCGCTTCCTGTCCCAGCCGTTCTTCGTGGCTGAAGTATTCACCGGCTCGCCGGGCAAATACGTCTCCCTGAAGGACACCATCGCTGGCTTCAAAGGCATCCTCAACGGCGACTACGATCACCTGCCCGAGCAGGCGTTCTACATGGTCGGCGGCATCGAAGAAGCCATCGAGAAAGCGAAGAAGCTGTAATCCGTGCGCCCGGCAACGGGCGCTTACGTGAGGCAAGGGTATGGCTATTACTGTCCACTGCGACATCGTCAGCGCCGAAGCGGAGATCTTCTCCGGTCTGGTTGAGCTGGTCGTAGCGCACGGCTCCCTGGGCGATCTGGGTATCGCTCCGGGCCACGCGCCGCTGATCACCGAGCTCAAGCCGGGTCCGATCCGCCTGGTGAAGCAGGGTGGCGAGCAGGAGGTGTACTACATCTCCGGCGGCTTCCTCGAAGTACAGCCGAACATGGTCAAGGTTCTCGCCGACACCGTGATTCGTGCAGGCGACCTCGACGAAGCGGCTGCCCAGACCGCACTGAAGGAAGCTGAGAAGGCTCTGCAAGGTAAAGGTGCAGAGTTCGACTACAGCTCCGCCGCAGCCCGCCTGGCCGAAGCCGCAGCGCAACTGCGCACGGTCCAGCAGGTTCGCAAAAAGTACGGCGGCTAAGCCGCGAGGTCCTTCGGGACTTCAGCGTCAAATGGGAAAAGGGTAGCCTTGGCTACCCTTTTTCTTTTTCCACTCGCGGGTAATCCCGCTCACCAGGACGGTCTCCCACCCATGTCTCTCGAAATCGTCATTCTTGCTGCCGGCCAGGGCACCCGCATGCGCTCGGCCCTGCCGAAAGTCCTGCATCCGGTCGCTGGCAAACCGATGCTCGCCCATGTGATCGACACCGCCCGTGGCCTTGGCCCGTCGCGCATCCATGTGGTGATTGGCCATGGTGCCGACCTGGTGCGTGAGCGCCTGCAGGCGGATGACCTGAATTTCGTGATCCAGGAACAGCAGTTGGGCACCGGCCACGCTGTGGCGCAGGCGGCCCCGTTCCTGAGTGCAGACAACGTACTGATCCTCTACGGCGATGTGCCGCTGATCGAGCAACCGACCCTGGATCGCCTGATGGCCCAGGCCACGCCGGAACAGCTGGCGTTGCTGACGGTCGAGCTGGACGACCCCACTGGCTACGGCCGCATCATCCGCGGTGCCGATGGCGAGGTTCAGGCGATCGTCGAGCAGAAGGACGCTACCCCCGAGCAGCGTGCCATCCGCGAAGGCAACACCGGCATCCTCGCTGCGCCCCGTGAGCGCCTGCTGGGCTGGCTGTCGCGGTTGTCCAACTCCAACGCCCAGGGCGAGTACTACCTCACCGACGTCATCGCCATGGCGGTGGGTGACGGCCTGCGCGTGGCCACTGCCCAGCCGCAGGTGGCCATGGAGACCCAGGGCGCCAACGACCGCCTGCAGCTTTCCGAGCTGGAGCGCTTCTTCCAGCAGCGCGTGGCGCGCCGCCTGATGGCCCAGGGCGTGACCCTGATCGACCCGGCGCGTTTCGACGTTCGTGGCGAAGTCAGCGTCGGCCGCGACGTCAGCATCGACATCAACGTTATTCTCGAAGGCCAGGTGGAGATCGAGGACGACGTGCAGATCGGCCCGAATTGCTACATCAAGGACAGCACCCTGCGTCGCGGTGCGATCATCAAGGCCAACTCGCACCTGGAAGGCGCACATGTTGGCCCCGACAGCGATGTCGGCCCGTTCGCCCGCCTGCGTCCGGGCAGCGTGCTGGAGCGCAAGGTACATGTGGGTAACTTCGTCGAACTGAAGAATGCACACCTGCAGGATGGCGTGAAGGTCGGCCACCTGACTTACCTGGGCGACAGCGAAGTCGGTGCGCGCTCCAACATTGGTGCCGGCACCATCACCTGCAACTACGATGGCGCCAACAAGTGGCGCACTACCATTGGCGAGGACGTTTTCATCGGCTCCAACAATTCGCTGGTGGCGCCTGTGGATATCGGCACCGGGGCCACAACTGGCGCGGGTTCCACCATCACCGCCGAAGTCCCGCCCGGCACCCTGGGCGTCGGTCGCGCCAAGCAGCGGGTGATCGAAGGCTGGAAGCGCCCGGAAAAGATCAAGAAATCCTGATTTACAACGCATCGCCCTGTGGGTAAGTCGTTATCCACAGGGCGATGACGTCAATCGATTATCCACAGCCTGTTTCGCCTTGGCGCAGTGGCTGGTTATCCCTGGAGTTTTCCCGGCCATGCTTGGCGTCGCCATCCTGATCTTTCTGATCACCGACCCGTTCGGCAACATCGCGGTCTTCCTTGCTGCCCTCAAGTCGGTCCCCGCCGAACGCCGTCTGAAGGTGGCGCTTCGCGAACTGCTGTTTGCCCTGGGTCTGCTGCTGCTGTTCCTGACCCTGGGCGAGCACATCCTCACCGGGCTCGGGCTTTCGAAGGAAGCCACCGGCATTGCCGGCGGCATCATCCTCTTCGTGGTCGCCATGCGCCTGATCTTCCCCACGCCCCAGGGCGTGCTGGGCGACATGCCGGACAATGAGCCACTGTTCGTGCCGCTGGCCACCCCGGCCGTGGCGGGGCCGTCGGCGCTGGCGATGCTGATCACCCTGCGCAGCACCTACACTGGTCCCTTGTGGGAGCTGTATCTGGCGGTGATCCTGGCCTGGGCCGCGACTGCCTTCATCCTGATGCAGGCGGCATTCCTCCAGCGCTTCCTCGGCCCACGCGGGCTGATGGCGGTGGAGCGTCTGGCGGGCATGCTGCTGATCATGCTCAGCGTCAACATGCTCCTGCAGAACGTGCGCAGCTTCCTGCATATCGCTGCCTGATGCTGTCCCCTTGAGAACTGCCATGACCCTGCGTGTCCTGACCTTCGTGCTCCTCACCACACTGCTCGCCGGCTGCGCCGACAAGGGCCTGCAGATCGATCGCGAGCATGTATCGAGGAATCAGGACAGCCGCATCCAGTACGTCATCGTCCACTATACCTCGGCCGATCTGCCGCGTTCGCTGGCGCTGCTGACCCACGGCGAGGTGAGTGCGCACTACCTGATCGGCGACAACCCGGCGACCATCTACCAGCTGGTGGGCGAAAACCGCCGCGCCTGGCACGCCGGCGCCAGCGAATGGCAAGGCCGGACATGGCTGAATTCCACGTCCATCGGCATTGAACTGGTGAATCCCGGCTACCGTGACACCCCCAGTGGCAAGATCTGGTACCCCTATCCGGATGCGCAGATCGACGCGCTGATTGCCTTGCTCAAGGACATCACCAAGCGCCAGGGCATCACTCCGGAACATATCCTCGGGCACAGCGACATCGCCCCGCAGCGCAAGGTCGACCCGGGCCCGCTGTTCCCTTGGAAGAAGCTGGCCGACGCCGGGCTGATTCCCTGGCCGAAACCAGGCGAGCTGTCGCGCCGGCTGGCCGAGCTGAATGGGCAGCTGCCGGCGCCGGTCTGGTTCCAGCAGCAGCTGGCACGCCACGGTTACGCGGTGCCGCTCGATGGCGTGATGGATGACGAAACCCGCAACGTAATCGCGGCGTTTCAGATGCGTTTCCGCCCGGCGCGCTTCGACGGCGAGCCGGATCTGGAAACCGCAGCTCTGCTGCTGGCCGTCCCGACTTCTTAAACCGGCAACAGCAGGTAGAAGCGAGAGCCCTTGCCCTGTTGCGAGCGCAGGGCAATGCGCCCGCCATGCAATTGCACGATTTCCCGGCACAGCGCCAGGCCGAGTCCGACGCCGCCTTTCTTGCGGCCCACCTGCACGAAGGGCTCGAAGATACGCCCCTGCTGGCTGAGCGGGATGCCGTCGCCGCTGTCTTCCACGGCAATTGCCACGCGCTCGTCCTGGCAACGCGCCTGCAGGCGGATGGTGCCGCCCTCAGGGGTGTGGCGCAGGGCGTTGCCGATCAGGTTGTCCAGCACCCGTTCGATCTGCGTGCGGTCGATGTTGATGGGTGGCAGGCCCTCGGCGATCTCCAGGTCCAGCTCAATGCGCTTCTCCGCGGCGAGCCCGGTGAAGCGATGGTTCGCCTGGCGAAGCAAGTCGGCAACGTCGCAGGGCTGCAGCTCCAGCTTCTGAGTGCCGCTCTGGTAGCGGGAGAAATTCAGCAGATCATTGATCAGCCGTACCAGACGGTGCATTTCCTCGTCCACGGTGCGGACCAGGTCTCGCTCGCGGGATTCCGCGGGGAATTTCAGGCGCTCGGCGAGCAGGCCGAAGGCCATGTGCATGCCGGTCATGGGGGTGCGCAGCTCGTGTGAGGCTCGCAGCACGAAGTCGTTGCGCACGCGCTCGAAGGCGCGCTGCTCGGTGACATCGCGCACCACCATCACCGCGCCGATGTTGCGGCCGTCGTCATGGCTGACCGGCGAAATGCCCCAGGTGAGCAGCCGGCTTTCGCCGCTCACTTCCACTACCAGGTCCTGCGGGGTCTCCTCCAGCAGGTTGCCACTCAGCACGCGCTGCACTGCCTGGGTCAGTGCCGGGTTGTTCAGCATTGTGCCGAGGTCCTGGCGCTGGGGGTCGCCGTGGGAGAACAACTGGCGTGTGGCGACCGGGTTGGCGTGCTCGATGCGGCCGTGCCGATCGAGGATCACCAGGCCATCATCGATGCTGTCCAGCACTGCCAGCAGGCGCTTGCGCCCTGAGCCCAGGGCCTCGGTGTTGCTCGCCCGATAAAGGCGCAGTGCTTCGGCCATCAGGCCGAAGCGGCGGCTCAGGGAAGACATCTCGGCGACGCCGGAGACCGGCAAGGTCACGTCGAAATCCCCCTGGCCTATCTTGTCCGCCGCCTTGGCCAGCGTCTCGATCGGGGCGCCAAAGCGCCGGGCGATGCTATGGGCGGTGATAAAGCCGACGACCAGGATGGCGATGCCGATCAGCCCGAGCAGGCCGCTGATCAGCAAGGTTCGGTCACGGGCCGAGCGTTCGTCGTTGCTGATGTTTTCCATCGCCACCTGGTGCAGCGCCAGCAAACGGTTGCGCAGGACGTCCAGGGTGCGGCTGAGGTCGCTGTCTTCGAGCAACTCCGGGCGGCCCGGCCCAGGCGTGTCGGTCGCCGCGACGAACAGCCGGTGGGCGTCGGCGATTTCCGTCATGGCCTGGCGTTCGCCGCTGGTACGCGCCATCGCGCGCCCGCGCTCGAGTGCCTGGGAGAAATGCGTGCGGGCCAGTTCCAGATGTTCAGCGCTCGGTCGCGCGCTGAGAACCTGCACCAGTTCGTCGCCCAGCGCCTGGCGCAGGTGCTGGCTGACCTCGATGGCTTCGAAGTTGCGCTGGATCAGCTGGGCCTGCTGACGGCCGGTCAGCACCACGCTGAACAGGCCCAGCAGCAGGCCCAGCAGGGCTACCGTGATGAGTGCGGAGATGCTGAGAAACAGCCTCGTGCGCAGCGTCATCGGGATAGGCAAGTTCACAGGCTGTACTGCTTGCGCTTGCGATAGAGGGTGGAAGCGTCGATCCCCAGGGTCTTGGCCGCTTGGTCGAGGGTGGCGCTGGAGGCCATCACGGCGGCAATGTGGGCTTTCTCCAGTTCCTCGAGGCTCATTGCCTCGCCGATGCGCGGTGCGGAGTTGGCGGTTTGTTCCCCGATGGCGAGCTGTTCCACGCCAATGAGATCAAGATTGCAGATGATGCTTGCCCGTTCGATCACGTTGCGCAGCTCCCGCACGTTCCCCGGCCAGTTGTAACGGCGCAGCAGCGCGCGGGCCTCGTCGGTGAAGCCGCGGGCAGGGCGGCCGTAGTCCTTCACGAAGCGCGCCAGGAAGCGTTCGGCCAGGCCGATGATGTCCTCGGCGCGTTCGCGCAGCGGCGGCAGGTTCAGCACGATGACGTTCAGACGGTAGAGCAGGTCTTCGCGGAAAGCGCCCTGGGCGACCATGCCGGCCAGATCCCGGTTGGTGGCGGCGAGGATGCGCACATCGGCGTTGCGGGTTACCGGGTCACCGACACGCTCGTATTCCTTGTCCTGGATGAATCTGAGCAACTTTGGCTGCAAAGTAAGGGGAAAATCGCCGATCTCGTCGAGGAACAGCGTGCCGCCATCCGCCTGGCTGATGCGCCCGAGGGTGTTTTCGGTGGCGCCGGTGAAGGCACCGCGGCTGTGGCCGAACAGCTCGCTTTCCATCAGTTCAGCGGTCAGGGACGGGCAGTTGATCGTCACGCAGGATTTCTTCGCGCGCTTGCTCCAGTTGTGGATCGCCCGCGCCAATTCGCCCTTGCCCGAGCCGGACTCGCCGAGGATGAGGATGTTGGCGTCGGTGGCGGCGACCTGGCGGGCGGTTTCCAGCACAGCGGCCATGGCCGGGCTGTGGGATTCCAGCACGTCGCCCTGTTTGCGCATTTCGCCTTCGAGCGCCTCGATGCGCGCGGTCAGCTGGCGCACCTCCAGTTGCTTGGCGGCGGCCAGGCGCAGCTGGTCGGGGCTGCAGGGTTTCACCAGGTAATCGGCGGCGCCGGCCTGCATGGCGTCCACGGCGGTGTCCACTGCCGAATGCGCGGTGACTATCACCACCCGCATCCAGGGCGCCTGCACCCGCATCTGCGCCAGAACGTCCAGGCCATTGTCATCGCCCAGACGCAGGTCGAGGAAGCAAAGATCGAATACCTGACGTTGCAGCAGGTTCTCGGCCTGCTGTGCGCTGCTGGCGGTCGCCACGCTATAGCCTTCGTCCTCCAGGCAGTAGCGGAACGAGCGCAGGATGGCGGACTCGTCATCGACCAGAAGGATGCGGCCCTGCTGTTCAGGCGTTGCGTCCATTCAGCGTTTTCCTCGTGTGAATCGTTGTTGTTAAGTGTGGGATTTTGCTTAGTCCAAGGATTTTCGTGCAAGTTGCAAGAATCTTTCGCTCCCCTCGGGCAGGGTGCACAGTCAGGGGGGCTGTATGAAATCCCCAAGACATTGAATTACAAGATTTTTATTCTAAAAAACGCACTGGCATGGGGCTTGCGAATCCAATAGCGAAACATCGTTGGACGGAGACCGCCATGCCTAACCCGAAGATCCTTGCCCTGGCCCTGGGTTCCGCGCTGCTCGCCCTGCAGCCGCTCGCCAGCCACGCTGCCGAAGCCGGAATCACTGCCCAGTTGGCCGAAGCCCGCCAGGAGGGCTCGATCTGGACGGCCATCAATCTCAATCGCGAACTCAAGCCTTACGCCATCAAGGTGGACGTCGAGAACGGACGCGCACAACTGACCGGCGCTGTCGCCAGTGAGGAGCAGAAGGCGCTGGCCGGGCAGATTGCCGGCAGTGTCGAAGGCATCAGCGCTGTGGATAACCAACTGGCCGTCGATGCCTCCCTGGCGGATGCGCAGAAAGGCGATGCCGCCAAGGACGATGGCGTCGTCCAGCGCTGGGACGACGCGACCCTCGCTGCCAAGGTGAAATCCAAGCTGTTGCTGGAAAAACGCGCCGACGGCCTGGATATCAAGGTCACCAGTCGCTCCGGCGCCATCACGCTGGAGGGCACGGCCGCCAGCGAGGACGCCAGCCAGCAGGCTGCCCACCTCGCCGCGCAGACCGAAGGCGTCACCTCTGTGGATAACCGCCTCAAGGTCGACCCGGATGCCGCGTCGACGCAGAAGCTGGAGAAATCCGTCGGCGATGCCCAGGCCGCCGTCAGCGATGCCTGGATAACCAGTCAGATCAAGGCCGGCATCCTCTCAGCCCACGCGCTGGATGGCCTGTCCATCGGTGTGTCCACCCGCGATGGCGTGGTGACCCTCAGTGGCCAGGTACCGAGCGCCGATGAGCGCCAGCAATTGATCGATTCCGCGCGCAAGACCCGCGGTGTGCGTGAGGTGGACGCCACCGCGCTGAAGGTGGCCGGCCAAGCCGCCTAACGCTTCCACCCTTCCCTGCAGGAGTAACTCCCATGTCCCGCATGACCAGTCAGCTCAACGAACTTATCGAGATCACCCGCGACGGCCAGCGCTTCTACCAGCACGCCATCCAGGAAGTGAAGGACGCTCGTCTGCAGAGGCTGTTCCAGTCCATGGCGCAGGCCAAGACCGACGTGATCAATGCTCTCGCCGGCAAGGTTGCCGCCAACCATGAGGACCCCGCCACCGGCGGCACCCTGCTGGGCAAACTGCGCCAGGTCTACGCCGACACCCGCGCCACCCTGGCGAGCGACGAAGGCGCCACCTACGTCGCCCAGCTGGAGGAAACCGAGGATCGCATCCTCCATGCCTTCGAGGACGCCATGGAGAAAGGCACGCCGGAAACCCAGGCGTTGCTGCGTGCCGAACTGCCCAAGGTGCGGGCCTGCCATGACCAGATGAGCCAGCTCAAGCACTCGCTGAAGTGACGTGGTTCACAGGGCGCAGGGACGCGCCCTGGAAGCGGGGTTGCAAAACGCACGACCAATCCTCCCCCATCGTGCAGGATGCAGCTCAAAGGGACCTTGGTACTATATTCAAGTTATTGATTTATAAGGGAAAAACAGAAAATTCAAGACTGGCACGCGGCGTGCAATTTCTCTGATAAGCCAGTCAACAAACCACCCGCGGCGGCGAGAGCGAAAAGTCCGATAGAAAACGGACCGAAGCTCGAACAAGAAGACCGGAGGCGGGCAGGAGAAACGGGATGAACAGCGGAATGAACAGCCAGGTGCAAGTCGCACGAATCGATGTCTGGAGCCGGATCTTCTTCGCCGGTGCCCTTGTGCTGCTGCTGATCAATCAGGTGCAGCTGCAGATGCAGGTCTCCCGCACTCAGGCCGCCAGCGTTACGGCCGCTTACGTGCCGACCACCTCCAGCACGCCTGGCCTGTACCGCGAAGCTTCGCGTTATCGACAGACCGCGCCGGCTCGCAACCAGCCCCAGGTGCTGCCTGCCCCGCAGGCACAGACCCAGGCGCAGGTGCAGCCGATGGCGCGACCGCAGGGCGGCTGGGTGTTCTGACCGAATTCATGAATCGCCGGCGGGCCGAGGGCCTGCCCGATACGTCCGCAGTGCCCGGAAGCGCCCGGGCGGACAAAGCCTTCCGGAGGCTGCCTTGCGAATACTCCGCGGGCTTTCACTGGAGCAGGCACCTGGAGTGGGTGCCGAACCGACAACGAGAAGAGGAGAGACCCCATGCTTAGCTGGGCACTGACATTCCTGATCATCGCCATCATCGCCGCAGTCCTGGGCTTCGGTGGTATCGCAGGCGCAGCCACCAGTATCGCCAAGATCCTGTTCGTGATTTTCCTGGTGCTGTTCATCGTGTCGTTCTTCATGGGTCGTCGTCGAGGTTGATGCCCACGGATCAGGCTGAAGACGAGCAAGGAGCTTACCGATGAGTTTTACCCGCAGCCTCCTGCTGTCCCTTCTGCTTGCCGGCGCCGGGGCGAATGCCCTGGCCGCCGAGGCGGACAAGGACGCGCAGTACCGCCTCAACGAGCTGATCGCCACTGACGAGCAGTACCGTGAAACCTGGCAATCGGTAGTCAAGGACGAGAGCCGCCTGCCGGACTGGGTGATGAACCTCAGCGGCACCGCCACGCCGATGCAGGCGGTGGACGAGCAGGGTGACAAGTATCTGGTGGGTCAGCTGTGCGAGCAGCACAACTGCGCCGCCGAACGGTTGTACGTGGCCTTCACCTGGGACAAGGACAAGGCCTACGCGCTGTACGTGAAGGTTCCCGAGAACCTGCCGGCGGACAAGTCGCCGAGCAAGCACGCCAGTTTCCGCTGGCTCGGCGAGCCGGACGATTCGGTGAAACGGATCCTCGACGACCAGCTCAAGAGCGATCCCAACTGGTATTGATGCACCGATTTCGAATACCGCGTCGCCATTACGGCGTACGCATGGCCAGGGGGCCGGGACGTTCGGGATGCGCCATGTCTTGAGCGACCTAGGGGTACAGGGAGTACCTCCGCGTCAGCGGGCTGGGTCAGGCAAGGCGTACGGAACCGGGGCGACGCGCTCGCACCGGTTCCGGAGCGCCATCACAGGTCAGGGCTTGAAGTTGGCCGCGTCGCGCGCCCAGCCATCGAGTACCGGCTTCAGGTCGTCGAGGGTGAGGTGAGTGCTGGAGTTCTCCAGCGTCTTGCCTGCACCCTTGCGCACCACCTTGGCGACCGGCTTGCTGGTCGCGCCATCCAATGCCTCGAATTCCACGAAAACCTCGGTGTCCTGGTCACGCGTGCCGATGGCGGTCGATGTTGCCGCTACCACCAGAGCGATCGGGATGACTTCATAGGCGTGCAGGCCTTCGTTCGATACGTCCACACCGCTGATCGCGGTGCGCAGCACCAGCGTGTCGCGGTCAGCCTGCTGGACGATGCGGTAGCGGCTGCCCAACTGCAGTTCGACCTGCTTCTTCAGGTAGTCGGGAATTTCGTTGAGGGTTTTCTGATCGAGGTTTTCGTTCGGCTTGGGCGGCGGGTAGTAGACCGGCCGCTCGACCAGCACCGAGCTGTAGTTTGCGAGCTTCAGGTTCGGGTCGACCCAGCGCAGCACCGGCTGGCCACTGGGCGAAGTGGCGGGCTTGAGTTGCGAGTAGTCGCCGAGGAAGCCCGAGTACTGCGAGGCGTCCGGTTTCTGGCTGGAACAACCGGCCAGCGCAAGTGCGCCGGCAAAAAGCAGGGTGGGTACTACAGAGCGTCGCGTCATGGAGCGTCCTTATTCAGAGTGTCACCGCGTTGTGTTTTCACCACATCGAACAACCCATTGCTTACCCGGCTGTCGCGGCGGCAGGGTATCCGCACCCTTGCTCGAACCCGCTCGAACTTCACTGATGTCGGTCAATTCAGACTCCGACGGATCCGTCCTAAAATGCATCGCCGATCCCCGTCGGCCGAATCGACGGCCGTCCGGCATCCCAATAATGAAGAGCGGAATCCGACACTTATCCACAGTGCCTGCTTTCCCGCCAGCCTCGCAGTCGAAGGGCCCTTTTCCTCGCCCTCGGCCATCCATGACGGTCCCCTGGCGGCGACCGTACATCCGGTAACAAGAACCCGCCCGTGAGCGCGCGCGGACTTCTTATCCGAACAATCCGGGCCATTGATGGCCAATCAGCACCAAGCCTAGACGGCTTTGCAGAGCGCTGCGTGACAGGCATCGAGGAACCTGGGTCATGCAGAAAATCAAGGGTCTTACGACCTGGAACCAAGGTTTCAGATGCCTTTTCCTATGCCGATTGTGCATGGGGTAGGCGTTTCCGGCATTAGACGGGAAAGGGGTGGGTCGGAATCATGCGCCCCTTTTTTCGCTGGCCGTCGGCATCCCGATGGTTCGGCGACCCCGACTTCCACAAGAATCAAGGGTGACTCACTATGGGCAAAGCCAAGCTCAGCCTCGCCTGGCAGATCCTCATCGGCCTGGTACTCGGAATTGCACTGGGCGCCGCGCTCAACCATTTCAGCGCGGAAAAGGCCTGGTGGATCAGCAACATCCTCCAGCCGGCGGGCGATATCTTCATCCGCCTGATCAAGATGATTGTCGTTCCGATCGTCATCTCCTCGCTCATCGTCGGCATCGCCGGCATGGGTGATGCGAAGAAGCTCGGGCGGATCGGCCTGAAGACCATCATCTACTTCGAGATCATCACCACGGTCGCCATCGTGGTCGGCCTGCTGCTGGCGAACATCTTCCAGCCCGGCGCCGGCATCGACATGAGTACCCTGGGCACTGTGGATATCTCCCAGTACGCGCAGACCGCCAAGGAAGTCGAACACCACCACGCGTTCATCGAGACCATCCTCAACCTGATCCCGTCGAACATCTTCGCGGCCATGGCCCGTGGCGAAATGCTGCCGATCATCTTCTTCTCGGTGATGTTCGGCCTGGGCCTGTCCTCGCTGCCGGCGCCGACCCGCGAGCCGCTGGTGAAGATGTTCCAGGGCGTGGCCGAGGCCATGTTCCGCGTCACCCACATGATCATGCGCTACGCCCCGATCGGTGTGTTCGCGCTGATCGCCGTGACGGTGGCCAACTTCGGCTTCGCCTCGCTGCTGCCGCTGGCCAAGCTCGTGGTGCTGGTGTACTTCGCCATCGCCTTCTTTGCCTTCATGGTGCTGGGCCTGGCCGCACGGCTGTTCGGCTTCTCCATCATCAAGCTGATGCGCATCTTCAAGGACGAGCTGGTCCTGGCCTATTCCACCGCCAGCTCCGAGACCGTTCTGCCGCGCATCATCGAGAAGATGGAAGCCTACGGCGCGCCGAAGGCGGTCAGCAGCTTCGTGGTGCCCACCGGGTACTCGTTCAACCTCGATGGCTCGACCCTGTACCAGAGCATCGCGGCGATCTTCATCGCGCAGCTCTACGGTATCGACCTGTCCATCGGCCAGCAGTTGATGCTGGTGCTGACCCTGATGGTCACCTCCAAGGGCATCGCCGGCGTGCCGGGCGTTTCCTTCGTGGTGCTGCTGGCGACCCTCGGCAGCGTGGGCATTCCGCTGGAAGGCCTGGCCTTCATCGCCGGCGTCGACCGCATCATGGACATGGCGCGCACCGCACTGAACGTGATCGGCAACGCCCTGGCGGTACTGGTCATCTCCAAGTGGGAAGGCGTGTACGACGCGCAGAAAGGTGCCCGTTACTGGCAGGCCATGCAGAACGGTCGCGTTGAAGCCTTCCTCGAAGGCGAGAGCGCGGATGGCAAGGAAAGCCCCGCCGCGCACTGACCCGCAAGGGTTATCCACAAGGCCCCGGCAGCGTCCGGGGCCTTGTCGTTTCTGGCGTCGGTGGGGCCCGTGCCGCTATCATCCGGGCCATTCCAAGGGGGACGATCCATGCTCAACGGCCTGTGGCTGAGCTTTTTCATTGTGGCGGCGGTCACCGCGCTTTCCCGCTGGCTGCTGGGGGGCGAAGCCACCGTCTTCGCCGCCATGGTGGAAAGCCTGTTCGCCATGGCCAAGCTGTCGGTGGAAGTCATGGTGCTGCTGTTCGGCACCCTGACCCTCTGGCTCGGCTTCCTGCGCATCGCCGAAAAGGCCGGGCTGGTGGAAAAGCTCGCGGTCGTCCTTGGCCCGCTGTTCCGCCGCCTGATGCCGGAAGTGCCCGCCGGCCACCCGGCCATCGGCCTGATTACCCTGAACTTCGCCGCCAACGGCCTGGGCCTGGACAACGCCGCCACACCGATCGGCCTCAAGGCCATGAAGGCGCTGCAGGAGCTCAACCCCAGCAGCACCACTGCGAGTAATGCGCAGATCCTCTTCCTGGTGCTCAACGCTTCCTCCCTGACGTTGCTGCCGGTGACCATCTTCATGTACCGCGCCCAGCAGGGCGCGGTGGACCCGACCCTGGTGTTCCTGCCGATCCTCCTGGCCACCAGCGCCTCCAGCCTGGTCGGGTTGCTCAGCGTTGCCGTCATGCAGCGCCTGAGACTGTGGGACCCGGTCGTGCTGGCCTACCTGATTCCCGGCGCGCTGGCGCTGGGTGCCTTCATGGCGCTGCTCGCCGGGCTGTCTGCCACCGCGCTGGCGCAACTGTCCTCGTTGCTGGGCAACCTGACGCTGTTTGGCATCATCATGCTGTTCCTCGTGGTCGGCTGGCTGAAGAAGGTGCCGGTATACGAAACCTTCGTCGAAGGCGCGAAGGAAGGCTTCGACGTTGCCAAGAGCCTGCTGCCGTACCTGGTGGCGATGCTCTGCGCCGTCGGCGTGTTGCGCGCCTCAGGTGCGTTGGAGATGGCACTGGACGGCATTCGCTGGGTGGTCGAGGGCGTGGGCTGGGATACCCGCTTCGTCGATGCGCTGCCCACCGCGCTGGTCAAGCCGTTCTCCGGCAGCGCCGCGCGGGCGATGCTGCTGGAGACCATGCAATCCCATGGCGTGGACAGCTTCCCGGCCCTGGTAGCCGCCACCGTGCAGGGCAGCACCGAGACCACCTTCTATGTGCTGGCTGTGTACTTTGGCGCCGTTGGTATCCAGCGTGCACGCCATGCCGTGGGTTGCGCGCTGCTGGCAGACCTGGCCGGCGTGCTGGCGTCCATCGGTGTGTGCTACTGGTTCTTCGCCTGAAGCTGGCGGGCCGCCCCGCGCTTCGTCTGCTCCTGGAACAGCAGCCATTCGCGCTGGATCACCTGATAGGGCACGAAGACACTGAGCCGCTCCATTCCGGCCAGTTCCGGTCGGTTCGCCGGTGGCGTCCAGCCGGCGCGGTAGCCGATGTTGATCCCGAGCACGCTGCCATCCCCGGCCAGCAGCGGGCCGCCGGACATGCCCTTGGCCATCGCGGCATCGTGCACGCCGTAGCGCTCGGTACTTTGTGATCCGGAGTTGATGAACGGGACCGGCCAGACCCGACCCTGGGAACTCACCGGGATCATCAGCGTGCTGCTGCCGATGGCAGTCACCCGCTCACCCGGGCGGAAATCCCGCCAGTGCGGAACTTCACCCGCAGCCTTGTGAGCGATGAACAGCAGGTCGCAACCGGTGCTGCAGCGGTACGCCTGGTTCATCAGAAAAGGGGTGTGGGCGGCGGTCACTGCGTAGTCGGCGTTCCACTGCACCGCGGAAGCAACCAGCAGGCCGGGCAGCGGCGGGCCTGACAGGACCTGAAAGTACCGCTCGGTCAAGCGACTGTCGGTTTCCGGCGATACCCAGCCATTGCATCCTGTCAATGTCAGGATGAGCAGGAAACTCCATTTCATATCATTAGCCTTTTCCGTTTAATTTGTGGGAAAAGTTAATGATTATTGAAAGAAAATTCCTATATAAAATTAGGATTTATTAATCAGTAAAATAGCTTGTTAATAATCTTATATGGCGAAAGTTTCCTAGGAAGTTTCTGAAGGAAGTTGATGTAAAGTTTCAGGAATAAACTAGTGTGTCAAAAAACCAAGTAGCCATTTGTCACTGTCAAGACGTTGATGGTTTTTGCCGACGAACAGCATCGAAGCTTTCACGAAACTTTCAAACCCATGTAATTCACACCTTTCAGCCATTTTTCGATTGTCTGATGGCGGTCATTACACATAGGGTTACAAATACCACTGCCCCGATCCACCCGGACGGCGACTGTCGATTTCCCTCGTGGAAATTTCCCGTGTGTCAGCCTGAGTGATGTCCCCATGGCCTCGAACAATTCCAAAGCCAAAGCCGTCTTCCGCGTGGTGAGTGGCAACTTCCTCGAGATGTACGACTTCATGGTGTATGGCTTCTACGCCACCGCCATTGCCAAGACCTTCTTCCCCGGCGACGACCCCTTCGCCTCGCTGATGTTGTCGCTGGCGACCTTCGGCGCCGGCTTCCTGATGCGCCCGTTGGGCGCCATCTTCCTTGGCGCGTATATCGACCGCCACGGTCGCCGCCAGGGCCTGATCATTACCCTTGGCCTGATGGCCATGGGCACCCTGCTGATCGCTTTTGTTCCGGGATACGCCACTCTTGGTGTCGCAGCACCCTTGCTGGTGCTGTTCGGCCGTTTGCTGCAGGGCTTCTCCGCCGGCGTGGAGCTGGGCGGTGTGTCGGTCTACCTCGCGGAAATCGCCACCCCGGGCAAGCGCGGCTTCTTCGTCAGTTGGCAGTCGGCCAGCCAGCAGGTCGCCGTGGTGTTTGCCGGCCTGCTGGGCGTGATCCTCAACCACTGGCTGAGCCCGCAGGACATGGGCGAGTGGGGCTGGCGCGTGCCCTTCTTCATTGGCTGCCTGATCGTCCCCGCGCTGTTCATCATCCGTCGCTCGCTGGAGGAAACCCCGGAGTTCCAGCAGCGCAAGCATCGTCCGACCCTGGGCCAGGTGATGCGCTCCATCGGCCAGAACTTCGGCCTGGTGCTGGCCGGCACTGCCATGGTGGTAATGACCACCGTGTCGTTCTACCTGATCACCGCCTACACCCCGACATTCGGCAGGAACGAACTGCACCTGTCGGACTTCGACAGCCTGCTGGTGACCATGTGCGTGGGCCTGTCCAACTTCATCTGGCTGCCGCTGATGGGGGCGGTGTCCGATCGCATCGGCCGCAAGCCGCTGTTGCTGGCCGCCACCGTGCTGGCGCTGGTCACCGCCTACCCGATGTTGTCCTGGTTGGTGGCGGAGCCCAGCTTCGCTCGCCTGCTGGAAGTGGAACTGTGGCTGTCCTTCCTCTATGGCAGCTACAACGGTGCGATGGTCGTCGCGCTCACCGAGATCATGCCGGCCGATGTACGCACCACCGGCTTCTCCCTGGCCTACAGCCTGGCGACTGCGACCTTCGGCGGCTTCACCCCGGCGGTTTGCACCTGGCTTATCCACACCCTCGACAACAAGGCCGCGCCGGGAATCTGGCTCAGTGGCGCGGCGGCCCTGGGCCTGCTCGCCACCCTGGTGCTATTCCGCAAGGGCGCCCGTGCGCGGGAAGGGGCGCTGGCCGCTGGGGTCTGAGACCCTCTGCGACGTTCTGCCCCAGCGCGGTTTCGGGCGGCATTGACTCAAGTCAGGCTTGCCCGGACCGCGCGGGAGAAGGATAGGGTCAACCCAATCCCTCTTCTCCAGCGGAGAACGCGACATGATCACCCACCCCACCGCCGAGCTCGCAGCCCTCGGGGCTGTTGGCGCCGATCATTGGATAGAAACCCTCGAAGACGGCAGCCATGTGCTGATCCGACCGTTGCGCGCGGAAGACCGCGAGCGCGAGCGTCTGTTCCTCGAGCGCCTGTCCCCCATGACCCGAAAATTCCGCTTCCACGGAGAAGTGAAGATCGACGACAGACTGCTCGATCGCCTGATGGACGTGGACTACCAGACCACCATGGCTTTCATCGCCCTGACCCATGTGGACGGTGAGCTGCGCGAAGTCGGCATCAGCCGCTATGCGGCTGTGGATAACCAGCAGTGCGAATGTGCGGTGACCATCGCCGACGAGTTCAAGCAGTTGGGCCTCGGCCTCGCACTGATGCGCCACCTGATCGACGTGGCCAAGCGCAATGGTTTCCACCAGATGTATTCGATCGACTCGTCCATGGACCGCGACATGCGCGACATGGCCCGCGAGCTGGGCTTCCGCGCCCAGGTCGACCCGGACGATTCCTGCCAGGTCATCCGCCGCCTCGCCCTCTGAGGCTTATCCGGCCCGGCGGGTAATCAGCCCCGCCGGCGCCAGAGCGCCAGCCCGACCAGTACCGCCAACAGCAGCGCGCCCAGCGCTGCCAGTGGATAGACCATATCGTCGTCCAGCAGCGGTTTCTCGATACGCAGATACCCCTCGTCCTTGAACAGCTGCTGCGCCACGTCGTTGGCTTGCTTGAGGCTGACCCTTGCCAGACGCTTGTCCTCGTCGGGGAACTTGCCGTCGTCGAAGTCCGCCAGCGCGCCCCAGTAGTAATCCGCCAGCGTCGAGTTGCCCGGCGTGCTCCAGGCCAGTTGCGCGCGCGCCACGCGCTGGATGCGGGCAAAGCGCTGTGGGTCGAGGCCGTCGTGGCGGATCTTGTCCACCAGGTCCTTCAGGGCCTGCTGGGTCACCTTCTCCTGATCGCGCTCGACATCGGCGTTCAGGCTCATGAAGCCCTGGTTGGCCCAGGCGGTGCGTTCGCTCCAGGGGCCATAGGAGAGCTCCCGGCGTACACGCAGCTCGGTGTAGAGCGCATCGTTCAGGTAGGCCTGCAGCAGGTCAAGCGTGGCGCCGTCGGCTTCCGCTGGCTCGGGGAAAATCCAGTGCAGTACGGCGCTTTCGCCGAACAACCCGGTGGTCAGGCTGCGCTGGCGCTCGGCCCCCTTTTTCATCTGGGGCAGGTCGCGGCGCTCCGGGGTGTCGTGATCGACCAGGGCGCCGTAGGTACGGCCCAGGTAGACCGGCAGGCGCGGGTCGAGGTCGCCGACGATGATCAGGGTCATGTTGCTGGGGACGTACCAGTCCTTGCGCAACTGCTCCAGCTGGGCCTGGGTCAGGTTATCCACAGGCGCGCGCTCGTCGCACGACAGCCCCAGTTCCACGGCCAGCTGTTCCTGGCCGGCGCGGCTGACGTTCTGGTGGTCCAGCCAGCGCTGCAGGTGCGAATAATGGCCGCCGTCCTCGCGCACCAGCACCTGTTTGGCGGAGTCGATCCTGCGCTGGTCGAGCTGGGTGCGGGTGATGATTTCCAGCAGCAGGTCCAGCACCTGGCGCTGGGTGGTAGCGGGGGATTCGACGACGAAAGCGGTGTCGCCCTCGCTGGTGTAGGCGTTCCATTGGCCGCCCAGGGCCTGCATGCGCGCTTCCAGGTCGGCTTCGTCGCCGCCATCCAGGCCGCTGAAGAACAGGTGCTCCATCAGGTGCGGAAGCTGCCGGTCACGGCAAGCGAAATCACTGAAGCCAACGCCGACGATCAGGCGGATCGACACGTGGCCCTTTTCGCGGGTGGGCTTGAACAGCACGCCCATGCCGTTCTCCAGCTGATAGGCCTCGACCGTCTGTCGCTGGTCGGCAAGGGACCAGGTGTTGAGCAGCAGGGACAGCAGGGGGACGAACAACCAACGCATGAGCGGTGAGCCTGGACGCAAAGCCGTGAGGATAGCGGATTGACCGACGTGAACCCACCGCGTTCAACCTTTGTCGGGTGGCATCTTTGGTCATGGGGCTGGCTTGTGAGGTCACTGTCGGTGCTGGCGCAGTGGAACTACGCTGCAAGCACGCACCCCTTCAATAGCCCAAAGTTCGCTGCATGCCCGAGCGATCTGGAGGTTTCATGCGCGTATTGATCACCGGCGCCGCTGGCTTTCTGGGGCAGAGCCTGCTCAATGAACTGGCCGTGCAGCACCTGGATTGGACGCTGATCGCTGGAGACGTCAGGCGCATCAATACCCAGGGCCTGCGACCCAACATCGAGCCGGTTGCGCTGGACCTGGGTGTGGCTGCGCAGGTGAATGCGTGCGTAGAACAATGGCGACCGGACGCCATCGTCCATCTCGCCGCCGTGGTCAACCCGCCGCGGGAAATGACCCCGCAGAAGCTGCATGCCATCGAAGTCGGTGGTACTCGCGCGCTGATCGAGGCGGCACGGCAGACCGGCGTCCAGCAACTGATAGTCACCAGCTCCGGCGTCGCCTATGGCTTCCACCGCGACAACGCCGAATGGATCGACGAATCCCATCCGCTGCGCGGACACCCCCAACTGCTCCATGCGCGCTGCAAGCAGGAGATTGAACAACTGCTGGCTGATGCGCGGAAACGTTATCCACAGCTCAAGCAGTTGATCCTGCGTCCCGGCACCATCCTTGGTCGACGTGTGCATAACCCGCTGAGTGAACTCTTTGCCCGGCCCACCATGGTGGGCGTGCTGGGGCACCGCAGCCGCTTCGTGTTCATCTGGGACCAGGATGTCGTGAACGTGATCCGCCAGGGGTTGGAACGCGGTAGCGAGGGCATCTACAACCTCGCCGGCGATGGTGCGTTGTCCTTGCGCGAAATCGCCGGCCTGCTCAACAAACCCTATCGGTCCATGCCTGCAGGCCTGATGCGCATGGGGCTGGGGCTGCTCAAGCCGCTGGGTTTGTCGCGCTTCGGCCCGGAGCAGGTGGACTACCTGCGCTATCGGCCAGTGCTGGACAATCGCCGGTTGAAGGAAGAGTTCGGCTACGAGCCGCGCTATTCCAGCCGCGAGGCCTTCCTGGCCTATCTCGCCGCGCGGGGACCGAACGGCTGAATCTCTGGCTGTGGATATCT
Source organism: Pseudomonas sp. AU11447 (assembly GCF_001672555.2). Lineage (NCBI taxonomy): Bacteria > Pseudomonadati > Pseudomonadota > Gammaproteobacteria > Pseudomonadales > Pseudomonadaceae > Pseudomonas > Pseudomonas sp. AU11447. Next base: position 548,852 of record NZ_LZDG02000089.1, read on the forward strand.
TGTAGACAAGTCTGTTGAAAAGCTTGCTGGCCGCTGCTTGTCGATGCCGGCTAACTCCCTGACTGCCGCCTCCGCTGGCGGTACTCGCCCGGTGTCAGTCCGGTCCAGTGACGGAAGGCACGGAAGAATACGCTGGGTTCGGAATAGCCGAGCAGGGCGGCGATATCCGTGGCCGGCAGGTTGCCTTCGCCCAGGTAGCGTTCGGCCAACTGCCGGCGGGTGTCGGCGAGCAGCTGTTGATAACTGCTGCCTTCTTCCGCCAGCCGGCGCTGCAGCGTGCGCTCGCTCAGGCCCAGTTCGTTGGCAACCGACGCGCGGCCCGGTTCCCCGCGGGCCAGTTGCTCACCCAGCAGGGCGACGACACGGCCGCTGATGCTGGCGCTGGGCAGCCGGGCGAGCAGGCCTTCGGCGTGCTGGCGCAGCAGGTCGCGCAACGGCGGATTGGCCTGGGGCAGTGGTGCGTCGATGAGTGCCCTGGGCAGCCCCATGGCATAGTCAGGCGCTTCAAACTGCAGAGGGCAGCCGAAGGCCTTTTCATATTCTCCGAGATTCTCCGGCTGGCTGTGCATGAAGCGGCAGCCGGCCAGTTGCAGGCCGCTGAGCAGGGCGCGCAGCTGGCGCGCCCAGAACCCCAGCAGCGCCAGGGCGCGGGCGCGAGTCGCTGGCGGCTCGGGGCTCAGCGGGCGGTAGGTCACCCAGATGATCTCGGCTTGCGCCTCGATGGCCACCTGGCCGCCTTCGCCAACCAGGCGCTGGTAGCGCATGGCCGACTCGAGGGCGTCGCCCAGCGTGGTGCTCGACTGCAGCAGATAGCCCAGCGCGCTGAAGGATGCCGGCGACAGGGCGCGGCCCATGGCCAGGCCGGGCTCATCGTGCTTCAGGTCGGACTGGATCACCTGCCACATGCGCTCCTGCAGCGCGAAGTCGATACGCGCATCCGGATCGCTGAGCTGGGATTCCTGAATGCCGCTGGCAGCGAGCAGCGCATCGCGGTTCATACCGAGACGCACGGCCGCCAGCAGAATGGCCTGGGTCAGGCTGGCGCTGACCGAGGGAGGGCGTTGGGATTGAGTGCATGCTTCCATGGCGGCGGATTCTGCCCGAACCCTGGGCGTCGTGATATCAGGACTTTGTAGGGGCAGGCGAACGCTCCGACGAAGCGCTCGCCCAGTCCCTGGCCGTCAACCCGTCGCGCTGGAGCCGGGCGGAGCCGGCCGCTGCTGATCCTGTACCGCTTCGACTTCGCGTTCGACGAAGTCATCGTCTTCCCCAGGTTCAGTGATTGCCGAACTGCTGGCATCCGGGTTGTCCAGAACAGCATAGGCGATGGCGCAGAACAGCGAGTTCAAGCGCTTCATGTCGCTGATCAGGTCCAGGTGCAGCGAGCTGGTCTCGATGCTCTGCACCACCTGCTGGCGCAGCCGGTCGACATGCGAGTGGGCGAAGCGCCGCTCCTGCAGGCGGAAACGCTGCTTGGCACGACGCAGGCGCTTGGCGCCTTCCTGGTCGCCATTGAGGAACACCGACAGGGACAGGCGCAGGTTGGCCACCAATTGACCGTGCAGCACGGTGATCTCTTCCAGGCCATTGTCGGAGAACGATCGGCTGCGCGAGGTCTTCTTGTCCTGCACGGCGCCGAGCATGTGCTCGATGATGTCGCCCGCCTGCTCGAGGTTGATCGCCAGTTCGATGATCTCCGCCCAGCGACGGCTGTCGGCTTCGCTCAGGTCTTCGCGGGGCATGCGTGCCAGGTACAGCTTGATCGCAGTGTAGAGGGCGTCGACGTCGTCGTCCTGCTTGCGGATCTCCTTGCCCAGCAGCGGGTCGCCGCTGTGGATAACCTGCATCAGGTTGTTCAGCATCTGCTCGACGATATCGCCCATGCGCAGGGTTTCGCGCACCGCATTGACCAGCGCCAGGCTCGGCGTGTCCAGCGCGCCGGGATCGAGGTGGCGCGGGCGCACGACATCTTCCGGCGAATGGCGGTCGGGCATGATGCGCGTACAGAAGGCCGCCATCTGCCCGGTCAGCGGCAGGCAGGCGAGGCAGCGGGTGGTGTTGTAGAGCACGTGGAAGGCGATCACCAGTTCGGCGGTGCTGAACTGCCAGTGGTCGATCCAGTCGGCCAGCGGGCCGACCAGCGGCAGCACCAGGGCGCAGCCGGCAACCTTGAACAGCAGGCTGCCCAGCGCCACGCGGCGGCCGGCGGCGTTCTGCGAGGAGGCACTGATCATCGCCAGGATGCCGCTGCCCAGGTTGGCGCCGATCACCAGGCACAGCGCCACTTTCAGCGAGATCACCTTGGAGGCCGCCAGCGTCGCGGTAAGCAGCACGGCTGCCAGGCTGGAATAGGAAATCATCGCGAACAGCGCGCCGGTGAGCGCATCCAGCATCACGTCGCCGGTGAGGCTGGAGAACAGCACCTTGACGCCCTTGGCCTGGGTCATCGGCTCCGCCGCCGCGACGATCAGCTGCAGCGCCAGGATGATCAGCCCCAGGCCGATGAACACCCGGCCGAGCTGGCCCAGGCGCGACTTCTGTCGGCCGAGGAAGAAGACCACCCCGAAGAAGATCAGCAGCGGTGACAGCCACGACAGGTCCAGGGTCAGCACCCGCGCCATCAGCGCCGTGCCGACGTCGGCGCCGAGCATGATCGCCAGCGCTGGCGCCAGGGCCATCAGCCCGGTGGCGACGAAGGAGGTAGCCAGCAGCGCCGTGGCATTGCTGCTCTGCACCAGCGCGGTGACACCGATGCCGGCGGCGAAGGCCAGCGGGCGCTTTTCCACGCTGCGGCTGAGGATTTTTCGCAGATTACTGCCGTAGACCCTGAGGATGCCGGTGCGGACTATGTGAGTGCCCCACACCAACAGGGCGACGGCAGAGAGCAGATCGAGCAGTTTGAGCATGTCGGGCCCCCTTGCACGCAAATGGGCCCGCGGGCGGAGCGTCCGTCGACGGACCCTGTAACGACCTCGCCCGCGGCTCCGTACAGACAGCGCGGAGGGCCGAGAAGGACACGGCAGCATTCAGGCGATTGTCACAAGACTGTCATGGTAGACCCTCGTTCTTCCCTGAGGGTTCGCCAAATCTCTGATTTGCCGGGATTCCTGTCTGTCAGTAAAGCCGATCAAACACGGGTGCGAGAGGCTTTGCATCGGTTATTTCGCACGGATCGGCGGGCGGATATGTCTAGACTGCCTAACCATTTGCTGACAGAAGTGCTAATCGACATGGATGCGCCACAGGCCGAGGAGAAGTCGCATGCGTAGGTCGTTCCCCCTCCTGATCGTATTGGCGTTGGCCGGTTGCGGCGACAAGTCGGCGCTGCCGTTCACCGCCGGCACCGGACCTCAACCGCAATTGCCCGAACCCCAGAGCAGCGTGCTGCCCACCGTCAACATCGCCACCGCCACCGGCTGGCCCGCCGGGCAGATGCCCCGTGCTGCTGAAGGCCTGGAGGTGCAGCGCTTCGCCGACAAGCTGGAACACCCGCGTTGGCTTTACGTGCTGCCCAACGGCGATGTGCTGGTGGCGGAAAGCTCGGCACCGCCCAAGGAAGAGTCCGGCGGGTTGAAGGACTGGGTCGCCGGCAAGGTCATGGCCAAGGCCGGGGCCTCGGTACCCAGCGCCAACCGCATCACCCTGCTGCGCGACGCCGATGGCGATGGCGTGCCGGAACAGCGCAGCGTGCTGCTGGAAGGCCTGTTCTCGCCCTTCGGCATGGCGCTTGTGGATAACTGGCTGTATGTGGCCAACGCCGATGCCGTGGTGCGCTTCCCGTACAAGACTGGCGAGACGACGATCAGCGCACCGGCGGAAAAGGTCGTCGACCTGCCGGGCGGGCCGATCAACCACCACTGGACCAAGAACATCCTCGCCAGCCCTGACGGCCGTTACCTGTACGCCACCGTGGGGTCCAACAGCAACGTCGGCGAGAACGGGCTGGACGCGGAGAAGAACCGTGCGGCGATCCTGCAGATCGACCTCTCCAACCGTAACGTGCGGGTGTTCGCCTCCGGCCTGCGCAACCCCAATGGGCTGGGCTGGGAGCCGAACACCGGCGCGCTGTGGACAGCCGTGAACGAGCGCGACGAACTGGGCAACGACCTGGTGCCCGACTACATGACCTCGGTGAAGGACGGCGGCTTCTACGGCTGGCCCTGGAGCTACTTCGGCCAGCATGTGGATAAACGCGTCGAGCCGCCGCGCCCGGACATGGTGCAGAAGGCCCTGGTGCCCGACTACGCCCTGGGTTCACACACCGCCTCCCTCGGCCTTGCCTTCTATCAGGGCAGCCTGCTGCCGGAGCGTTATCGTGGCGGCGTGTTCATCGGCCAGCACGGCTCGTGGAACCGCAAGCCACGCAGTGGTTACCAGGTGGTGTTCATCCCCTTCGGCAGCGGCAAGCCCAACGGCCAGCCGGTGACGGTGCTGGACGGTTTCGTCAACGACCAGGAAGAAGCCATGGGCCGTCCTGTCGGCGTCGCTGTGGATAAGTTTGGCGGCGTGCTGGTGGCCGATGATGTGGGCAACACCGTGTGGCGGCTGCGCCCGGCTACCCTGAAGTGAATCGACGAGGAGACCGCATGGCCAAGCTACATCGCCTGATCCTGATGGCCGCGCTACTGATGCTGGGCGCGTGCAGCAGTCTGTTCGGCACGCGCGATCCGTTGCGCATCGATCTGGTCGGCCTGGAACCGGCGACCGGGCAGGGCATGGAAGCGCGCTTCACGGTCAAGCTGCGGGTGCAGAACCCCAATGACCAGGTCATCGACTACAACGGTATCGCCCTGGACCTTTCAGTGAACGGCCAGCCGCTGGCCAGCGGGGTGAGCGACGCCAGCGGGCAGGTGCCGCGTTTCGGCGAAACGGTGATCAGTGTGCCGGTGAGCATCTCGGCTTTCTCTGCGCTCCGCCAGGCCTGGGGCCTGTCCGGCGGCCCGCCGCGCCAGGGCATGCCCTACGAGATCAGCGGCAAACTGGCCGGTGGGTTGTTCGGTACGGTGCGCTTCAACGACAAGGGCGTGCTGAACTGGCCGGAGCCGGTCGCACGCCCTTGAGGGGACCTTGCTGTGGATAAACCGGGCTGTGGATAGCCCGGTTTTTTATTGCCTGCCTGTGGACTACTGGCCTGGGATGTCCTTGCGCAGTTTCACCGGGTCCACTTCCTTCTTCCCACGCGCAGTGCGCATGCGGATGTTCAGCGCTTCCACCGCCAGCGAGAAGGCCATGGCGAAGTAGACGTAGCCCTTGGGCACATGGACTTCGAAGGCTTCGGCGATGAGCACGGTGCCGACCACGATAAGGAAGGACAGCGCGAGCATCTTCAACGACGGGTGCTTGTCGATGAAATCGCTGATGGCGCCGGCGCAGAGCATCATCACCATCACCGCGACGACGATGGCCGCGACCATCACCGGCACATTGGAAACCATGCCCACGGCGGTGATCACCGAGTCCAGCGAGAACACGATGTCGATGATGGCGATCTGGATGATGGTGCCGATGAAGCCGCCCATCACGCTCTTGGGTTCGCCCTCGGTTTCATCCTCGCCCTCCAGGCCGTGGAAGATTTCGCTGCTGCTTTTCCACAGCAGGAACAGGCCGCCGAAGAACAGGATCAGATCGCGCCCGGAGATGCCCTGGCCGAATACGTGGAACAGGTCGGCGGTCAGGCGCATGACCCAGGTGATCGAGAGCAGCAGCAGGATGCGCGTGACCATCGCCAGCGCCAGTCCGAAGAAGCGCGTGCGCGGCTGCATGTGCTTGGGCATGCGGCCGACCAGGATGGAGATCATGATGATGTTGTCGATGCCCAGGACGATTTCCAGGGCAGTCAGGGTGAAGAACGCAATCCAGATTTCAGGGCTGGTCAGCCATTCCATTGTCGCGGTACTCGAAGTCGGTCGTTGATCGGTCAGTCATTGAACAGCGGGAACAGGCCCAGCAGCAGCGCGGCAGCGAGGATCGCCAGGCACACCAGCACGGCCCATTTGAGGGTGAAGCGCTGATGATCGCCGAAGTCGATCTTGGCCAGGCCTACCAGCAGGTAGGTCGAGGGCACGAGCGGGCTGAGCAGGTGCACCGGCTGGCCGACGATGGAGGCGCGGGCCATTTCCACCGGCGTGATGCCGTACTGCGCGGCGGCCTGGGAGAGTACCGGGAGCACGCCGTAGTAGAAAGCGTCGTTGGACATGAAGAACGTGAACGGCATGCTCACCAGCGCCGTGATGGTCGCCAGGTACGGCCCCAGCGCCGGCGGGATCACCGCCAGCAGGCTCTTGGACATGGCTTCGACCATGCCCGTTCCGGAGAGGATCCCGGTGAATACGCCCGCGGCGAAAATCAGCGAGACCACCGCGAGAACGTTCTCGGCGTGAGCACCGATGCGCTTCTTTTGCTCAAGGATGCAGGGATAGTTGACGATCATCGCGATCCCGAAGGCGATCATGAACAGCACCGGCATCGGCAACAGGCCGGCGATCAGGGTTCCCATCAGCACAACGGTCAGCACGGCGTTGAACCACAGCAGCTTCGGCCGACGCGCCTCGGGGTATTGCGACACACTTACGTCCGCCATCGCTTCGTGGTCGGTCGGCAGGTGCAGCTCGCCCAGGCGGGCGCGCTCGCGCTTGCCGTAGACCCAGGCGAGGGCGAAGATCGCCGCGATCCCGGCCAGCATGGCCGGGATCATCGGCACGAAGATGTCCGCCGGGTCGACGTGCAGCGCGCTGGCTGCGCGGGCGGTGGGGCCGCCCCAGGGCGTCATGTTCAGCACGCCGCTGGAGAGCATGATCAGGCAGGCCATCAGCAGCGGGCTCATGCCCAGGCGGCTGTACAGCGGCAGCACGGCGGCCACGCAGATCATGTAGGTGGTCGAGCCGTCACCATCCAGCGAGACGATCATCGCCAGCGCGGCGGTGCCCATCGACACCTTCAGCGGGTCGCCCTTCACCAGTTTGAGGATGCGCCGCACCGCCGGGTCGAACAGCCCGGAGTCGATCATGATGGCGAAGTAGAGGATGGCGAACATCAGCATCACGCCGGTTGGCGCCAGCGTGCGGATGCCGTCCAGCATCATCGGCCCCAGGCCCTTGGCGAAGCCGCCGAGCAGGGCGAAGGCGATCGGGACCAGGATCAGCGCGATCAGCGCCGACAGCCGCTTGGTCATGATCAGGAACATGAAGGTCGCCACCATGGCGAAGGCGAGGAAAGTCAGCATGGGGATAACTCCGTCTCGGCGCAGGGGTTCAGCAGCGGCTGTGGATAAGCACCAATGGTGCGGACGGAGTGGGAGCGGGGGCGGACAGGAAACGGGGCATGAGCGATCACCGATTGTTGTTTTTGTACGCTGCGCGAACGCAGGTCCGGCCGGGAGGACCGAGGCGGCGATGCTAGGGGGTCAAGCTTTCAGCAGGCTTTCGCAAGCCTGTTGACGGGATGAGAGGAAGGATCAGCGATCCTGGTAGGCCTGCGTGTCAGGCTGCCAGGCCATCAACAGCCGAGCTCTGGAATCCATGTTCTGCTTCAGCCAGGTGATCATGTTGTCGTTGATGTCATGACCGTACAGGCGATGCGAATAGAGGGTGCTTGTTCCAACTCCATTCACCAGCCTGAATCGGCTGAACACCGCTTCGAGCATGTCGCTCTGGGGGATCACCGCGACGAGCAGAAACTCTGGCGGGCGGTCGTTGGCCGCGGGCTGCGACTCCACCTTGAGGATGGTTGCACCAGCTTTCCGGTACGCCTCTAGCACGGTGTTGGCCGCTATCGTCAACCGCTCAAGGCTATTCACCTTGTCATAGCGTTGCAGGGTGATCATGTCCGACCACTTTTCCAGATTCTCCTGACCGCTTGGCGTGAACTCATGTTGGCCGGAGTAACTCCAGCGATGAAGGTAAGCGGTGTTGTCGAAGGTCAGATAGTCCTTCCCGGTGGCGTAGGCAGCGGGCATCGCCAGCAAGAGCAGCAGAGATAGCCAGTGGCGCATGAAACTTCCTTATTCGATGGACAGGCTCTGTGGATAATATCGCTTGCTGGCATCCTACTCTTGCGATGGTCCACTGGGCGATCGCCACGTTGACGCGGTTTTCGCGGCAAATGGAAGCGCCCCGGGCCTTTGGTGCGTAGCGATCACCTGAGCGCCTGGATCGCACCTATCACCAGCAGCAGGCTGGCGCCGGCCAGCAGTGTCTGCAGGGTGATGATCCCCGCCATCAGCCCGCTTTCGCCGCCCAGCTGGCGGGTCAGTACGTACGCTGTCGGGGCTGTGGGTAAGGCGAAGAACATCACCAGCAGCGCGCTCTCCAGCGGCGGCAGCGCCAGCAGGCGAGCGATGGCGAAGGCCAGCAAGGGCATGGCCAGCAGGCGGATCGCGCAGTTCCAGCCCAGTGCCGAGGCTTCCGCGCGCAGCTCCTGGGGCTGCAGCGCTGCCCCCACGCAGAGCAGGCCCAGCGGCAGGCTCGCTACGGCCAGCAGGTTGAACAGCCGGTCCGTGCCGCCGGGCAGGCCGATGCCGCTCACATTCAGCAACGCACCCACCACGCAGGCGAGGATCAGTGGATTCCTGATGATCGGCAGCAGTAGCGAACGCAGGCTGATGCCGCGTTCGGCAGTCAGCGCCCAGACTGACATCACGTTCACTGTCGGCACCATCAGCGCCAGCATCAGCGCGGCCAGGGTCAGGCCCGGTTTGCCATAGAGGCTGCCCACGGCAGCCAGCCCCAGGTAGGTGTTGAAGCGCAGCACGCCCTGGGCGATGGCGCCGAAGCGTGCCGCATTCCAGCTGCGCAGGCGTTTGGCGATGAGCAGGGCAATCCAGGCGATACCCAGCCCGAGCACCACTGCCAGTGCCTGGCGGGCGAGGCCGGGGTCGTTCAGCGGCGCGCTGGCCAGGCTGCTGGCCAGTAGCGCAGGGAACAGGATGAAGTAGTTGAGCCGCTCGGCCGCCGGCCAGAAGGCCTCGCCGGGGAAACCCTTGCGGCGCAGCACGAAGCCGCCGACGATCAACGCGAACAATGGCCACAGGGCCTGGAACAGAGCGGTCACGGCAACCCCGAGAGGGTGGTGGGAGCGGGCATCTTGCCGAGGGTGAGTGGGCAAGGGCAAGGCGTGTGGATAAGTGCCGATCCTTGCCCGACGTGGTTTTCCACAGGCTCAGGCGGTGTGGAAAACCTTGTCCACACCCTCAGCGGCGGAAACCGCCGCCGCCAATGTGGCCGCCACCGAAATGCCCGCCGCCGCCCCATTGCCGCTGCGTCTGGTTGAAGCGCTGCTGGCCGACCTGCCGCGACTGGTACTGCTGCTCCAGTTGCCCACGCATGTTGGCCTGGTTCGGCTGGACCGGCTGCCAACCATTGCTGGTGTGTTGCTGCCAGCCGTTGTCGGTGTGCTGGTAGACGTTGCCATCGTGGCCGGCGTAGACGTCGCCATTCTTCCAGGCCACGGCGTTGCCGGTGCGCCGGTTGTAGGTCACGCCACGGTTGTCGTGGTCGTAGCTGCCGCGGCCGTCATCCACATCGCCGGATACCCCGCGTTCGGCGATGGTGGTGCGACCGGTCTGGGCGTTGTGCTTCACGCCCTGCTGGCCGGCCTTGAAGTCGCCGCTATCGGCATCGTAGGCCACGCCACTGCGCCCTGCGGCGGAGATACCGGTGGAAGCATTGGAATAGGCCCCGCGCCGCCCGGCCACTCCCTGATCGGTATAGGGGTTGAACGCCGCGCCCTGGCTGCCGGCGAAGCGGGTACCGGTGCGCGGGTTGTAGCCGGCTGCCGAGCTGCCCTGCCACTGGGTGCCGGTCCAGGCGTTGTAGCCATAGGCATGGGTGACGGTGCCCTGGCCCCAGCGCCCGTAGAAGTTGGCCTGGTTGATGTTGGTATAACTCCAGCCGCCCTGTGGATAAGGTCCCCAGTACGGTCCCCAGCAAGGCTCCGGCGAGCCCCACCAGGCTCCGGCGGCATAGCCGAAGGCGAAGCCGGTCAGCGCGCCGACGGCAAAGCCTGCGCCATAGCCGTAGGTCGGTGGATAACCGTAGTACGTGGTGCTGCTGACATAGGCGGGATAGGTGTAGCCCGTGCCGTACACCACCGTGCCGTCGCTGTTGACCACCACGCCCAGGTAGCCCGGCGTGTAGCCGACAACCACGGTTTGCGGGGTCACCGAGTAGATGTGCACATACGTCACGTAGTACACCGGCGAACTGGGCGGGATGCCGTAGATCGCCGCGGGTACTTCGGCTGCCACCTGCCACGGGCCGGTCGGGCTGGGCGCGGTGAACCAGACGCCGTTGCTTACGGCGAAGAACTGGTTAGCCGCCACTTCGATCACCGGCGTCGGCGTGTTCACCGCATAGTTCAGGCTGGTGCCGGTGATCGGCTGGAAGTTCGGCGCGCCGTCGTAGGTCACCTTCAACGTGGCCTTGCTGCGCGAGACGCTGGCGGTCTGCGGGATGCTCGCGGCGATGGCGGCTTCCTTGGCCTGGGGCGTACCGGGAACCGACACGAGGACGTTGGCTTTCGGGTCCTTGGCGGAGATCTTCGCGAAGTCGGCGGGCAGGTCCTTGCCGGGCACATAGGTCCACGGGCCTTTCTCACCTGGGCCGCTGAACCAGCGGCCGGATACCAGCACGTACCAGGTGTTGTGGGTCGGATCGACGAACACCGCGTGATCGGCATTGTTCAGGCTCAGCAGGCTGACGCCGTCCACCGGCGCCATCTGCGCGGTGCCGTCGCTGACGATCAGTTCGGTGGGCTGCGTGGCCACCCGCACGGCCGGCGCCTTGCCCGGCTTCTTGCCGTTCTTGGGCAGCAGCGCGTCCACCGGGCCGGCCTTCTCCGCCGCCTGCTGGGCGCTGACCAGCGCCTTGGGCGGTTGGCTGAGCACCAGCCAGGTGCCGTCCAGCGCCTGCGCCGTGTACCAGTTACCGGCGGCGTTCAGGTAGTTGTTGCCCTGGGCGTCGCGCAGGAGCAGTACGCGGCTGTTGATAACCCGTTCGAAGTCGCTGCCCGTCAGGGCTTGCCACTTCGGCTGGCCGTCGATCATCACCAGCACGGTCGGGGTGCTGGCGAAAATGATCTGCGGTGCGTCGTTCTTCACTTCCACGTGGCGCAGCTTGTCCAGTTGCTGGTTCACCGCGTAGCTGGCCTGCAATTGGTCGAGGGAGACTGTCAGGCCTTCTTTGGGCAGCCGCGCCACCAGGGCATCGCGCACCTTGTCGGCGCTGTCTGGTGCGGTGGGGACTTCGACCTTTTCGATGCGCAGGTCGGTGAGTTGCACCAGGCCGCTGGCCTTGTCGATGGCGGCGGCGGCGGAGAACTGCGCCACCCCGTAGGTGGGCGCGGCATTGGCGGCGCCGATGGCGATGGCCGCCCGGCCGCCCATGCGGGTGCCGTCCCAGTCTTCGATCTGCGGCTGGAATATCTGCACGTGCTGGTCGCCCAGGGCGAAATCCCGTGGCCATTTCAGTTCTTCGGCGGCTGCCGGCGGAACGGGCGCACTGGCCTGTGGTTGGCCCTGGGCGGCAACGGCGGCAGCGGGATGCAACGACAGCCCGGCGACGAGCGCCAGGGCTGAGAGAATGGGGCGGGGGGCCATGCTGGAAACCTTCCTTGAGGAGAGCTGCGTTCAACCATAGTGCAGCGCGGAACAACCCGCGCGCGGCCGAGCTCTCCCCTGCGCCATGCTGGTGCAATTTCGCCGGCAAGGCAGCTTTTTCTTATGGCGCAACGACATATTTAATAATTTTCCGAGCCTCCCGCTTCGGCCACCATCGGCCTGTCAGACATGTCGCGAGACAAAGCCTTCAGACGCTGGGCCATAGAGCCCGATGCCGCCCATGTCCCGGTTCTACCGGCCTCCTGGCCACTGCCGCAGTAAATCAACAACAAAGCCAAACGGCTGTGGGAGTGCTTCATGATCAAGTCCTTGCTCGTGCGTTCCATCGCGTGTTCCGCCCTGGCTCTCGCCGCCGCTTCTGGCGCGCAGGCCGGCACCCTGTCCATCGGCCACACCACCTGGGTTGGCTACGGCACGCTCTACCTCGCCCGCGACCTGGGCTACTTCAAGGAGCAGGGCCTCGACCTGCAACTGACCACCATCGAGGAAGCCTCGATGTACATGGCAGCCCAGGCCTCCGGCCAGCTCTCCGGCTCCGCTTCCACCATCGACGAGATCCTCAAGTACCGGCCGAAGTTCTGCTTCAAGGCCGTGGCTGCGCTGGACGACAGCCACGGTGGCGACGGCGTGCTGGTGGGCAAGGACGTCACCTCCCTGGCCCAGCTCAAGGGTCAGGAAGTGGCGGTCAACGAAGGCTCCGTCTCGCAGTTCTGGCTGGCCTACCTGCTCAAGCACGCCGGCATGAGCATGAGCGACATCAAGGTGCAGAACATGACCGCCGACGATGCCGCCAGCGCCTTCATCGCCGGCCGCGTACCCGCCGCTGTGACCTGGGAACCGCACCTCTCGCTGGTACGCGAGAAGCAGCAGGGCAAGGTGCTGGTGGACAGTTCCACCACCCCCGGTGTGATCGTCGACGTGGTCGCCCTCAACTGCGACGTGATCGAGAAGCAGCCCGAGGACGTCAAGGCCCTGGTGAAAGGCCTGTACAAGGCCGTGCAGTACACCAAGGAGCACCCGGACGAGGCCTACGCCATCATGGCCAAGGGCGTCGGCGGCTACCTCTCCGATCCCAAGGCACTGGCCGATGCCGCCAAGGGAGTGCGCTTCTACGACAAGGCCATGAGCGAGCAACTCATTGGCACTCCCGGCAAGCCCGGCGACATCAAGGGCTTGATCCGCCTCGCCAACGAAACCTGGAGCGGCCTGCAGGGCAAGCGCCTGGAAGTCAGCTACGACGACCTGGTCGACCCGCGCTTCGTCTCCGAGTAACCGTCTCACTCTTGTCCCCGCGGGCGGCGCCGTGCCGCTCGCCTGGAGGAATCCGCGATGCCTCGTCGTTCGCAATCCTGGCTCAGCCGTTGCCTGACGCCCAAGGTCGACCTGCCGCTGAAGCTGGTCTGGTCCGCCGGCACCCTGTGCTGGCTGCTCGTGTTCGGCCTGTGGGCCGGGCTCTCCTATGGCGGCGTGGTGCCGGCGATGTTCCTGCCCACCCCGGACGCGGTGCTCGCGGCCGGCGTGCGCCTGGCCAGTGACGGCACCCTCGCCACCCACGTGATGGCCAGCGTCAAGGTGGTGATGATCGGCTTCATCATCTCCTCGCTGGTGGCGGTGCCGCTGGGCCTGTTGATGGGCAGCTTCCGCATTGTCCAGGCCTTCCTCGAACCGCTGGTGAACTTCATTCGCTACCTGCCGGTGACCTCCTTCGTGCCGCTGTTCATCCTGTGGATCGGCATCGGCCTGGAACAGCGCGTCACCGTGATCATCTTCGGCGTGTTCTTCCAGCAACTGGTGATGATCGCGGACGTTTCCCGCGGCGTCGCCAAGGACCTGGTCAACGCCTCCTACACCCTGGGCTGCAACCGCCGCGACGTGGTCCTCCACGTGCTCGGCCCGGCGTCGCTGCCCGGCGTGCTCGATACCCTGCGCGTAACCATGGGCTGGGCCTGGACCTACCTGGTCGTGGCCGAACTGGTCGCCGCCTCCAGCGGCCTGGGCTACATCAGCCTCAAGGCCATGCGCGGCTTCCAGGTCGACGTGATCTTCCTGGCCATTGCCATCATTGGCCTGCTGGGCCTGATCACCGACCAACTCTTCCGATTCATCCGACTGAAGGTGGCGTCATGGGCGCAGTAGCGATCAAGCAGGAAGAAGCGGCCGTGACCGGTCAGGAACAAGCCAGGCCACCGCGCCTGCGGGTGGAGAACGTCAGCCTGCGCTACCGCACGCCCGAGGGCGGCACCTTCAGCGCGCTGGAGAGCGTCTCCTTCGAAGTGCCGGACCAGCAGTTCGCCGTCATCGTCGGCCCGTCCGGCTGCGGCAAGTCGAGCCTGCTCTACCTCACCGCCGGCCTGGCCGAACCCACCGAAGGCGACATCTACGTCGGCGGCCAACTGGTCGACGGCCCGGGCGCCGACCGCGGCATGGTGTTCCAGAGCTACACCCTGTTCCCCTGGCTGACCGTGCGCCAGAACGTCGAGTTCGGCCTCAAGCGTCGCGGCATGCCGGCGGCCGAGCGCCGCGAGATCGTCGACTACTACCTCGACGAAGTCGGCCTGCGCCGCTTCGAGAACAACTATCCCAAGCAGCTCTCCGGCGGAATGATGCAGCGCGTGGCGATCGCCCGCGCGCTGGCCAACGACCCGCAGATCCTGCTGATGGACGAGCCCTTCGGCGCCCTCGACAGCCAGACCCGTATGCAGATGCAGCAACTGCTGCTGCGCGTGTGGGACCACAGCAAGAAGACCGTGGTGTTCGTCACCCACGACATCGACGAGGCCATCCTGCTGGGCGATCGCGTCTATGTCATGGGCGCACGCCCCGGCCGCATCAAGCGCATCCTCGACGTGCCCATCGAGCGCCCGCGCTCGCTGGACATGGTCATGGACCGCCAGTTCATCGAGATGAAGCGCGAGATCCTCGGGCTGCTGCACGACGACCTGGAAGAAGCGCACTGACCTGCCGCCGGCTGGCGCCTCCTGCAGGGCGCCGGCCGATGCGGTGATTCGCTGCAGCACCGTTCGGCCCCCTCTCCCTCGGGAGAGGGTTGGGGTGAGGGGTTCTGCCATTCACGCACGACTCCAAAGGGAGCCCCCATGTCCTCCTCCAACGACTCCACCTACGACTACCTCATCGTCGGCGCCGGTTCCGCCGGCTGCGTGCTGGCCAACCGCCTGAGCGCCGACCCCTCCGTGCGCGTCTGCCTGCTGGAAGCCGGCGGCAGCGATGCCAGCCCGCGCGTGCAGACCCCGGCCGGCACCATCACGCTGTACAAGAGCAAGATCTTCAGCTGGAACTTCTATTCCGCGCCGCAGAAGCGCCTGAACAACCGCTCGCTGCACTGCCCGCGTGGCAAGGCCCTGGGCGGCTCCAGCTCGATGAACAGCATGATCTACATCCGTGGCCACGCCTCCGACTACGACCGCTGGGAGCAGGACGGCTGCCCCGGCTGGGGCTGGAAGGACGTGCTGCCGTTCTTCAAGAAGTCCGAGCGCAACCTGCTGGGCCAGGACCCGGCGCTGCACGGCACCCTCGGCGAGCTGGTGGTGGACAAGCCGCGTGACCCCAACCCGTTGTCGAACCTGTTCATCAAGGCTGCCGAACACCTCGGCCTGCGCCGCAACGATGACTTCAACGGCCGCGAATTCGAGGGCGTGGGCATCTACAACGTGACCCAGAAGGACGCCAAGCGCCTGAGCAGCTACCGCGCCTTCGTCGCGCCGCTGCAGCGGCCGAACCTCACCGTGCTGACTGGCCGCCAGGTGGGTCGCCTGCTGCTGGAAGGCGAGCGCGTCACCGGCATCGAACTGCGCAGCGGCGAGCGCCTGCTGGCGCGCCGCGAGGTGATTCTGTCGGCCGGCTCCCTCGGCTCGCCGCAGATTCTCCTGGCTTCGGGCATCGGTCCGGGCGAGGAATTGAAAGCTGCCGGCATCGCGGTCAAGCACGACCTGCCGGGCGTGGGCAAGAACCTCCAGGACCACCTCGACGGCCTGGTCACCGTGCGCTCGCCCAGCCCGTTGAGCCTGGGTTTCTCCCTCGGCTCGCTGCCGCAGATCCTGCTGTCGCCGTTCAAGTACCTGCTGGCGAAGAAGGGCTGGCTGACCACCAACTACGTCGAGGCCGGTGGCTTCGCCCGCACACCATTGGCCGATTCGCTGGCCGACGTGCAGTTCCACTTCGTCCCCGGTTACCGCAGCCACCGTGGCCGCCTGTTCGAGTGGGGCCATGGCTACGCCGTGCACACCTGCGTATTGCGTCCGAAGAGCATCGGCGAGCTGCGCGTGAAGCCCGGCGGCGAAATCGAGATCGACTACAACTTCCTCGCCAACGAGGAGGACGGCCGCGTGCTGGTGGAAGGCGTGAAGCTGGCGCGCAAGATTCTCGCCCAGCCGGAGTTCGACAACATCCGCGGCGCCGAAATGCTCCCCGGCCCGCAGGTGCAGACCGACGAGCAACTGCTCGAGCACCTGCGCGAATACGCCGCCACCGTGTTCCACCCGGTGGGCACCTGCAAGATGGGTGAGGACGCGATGGCGGTGGTCGACCTGCGCCTGCGCGTGCACGGCCTGAAGGGCCTGCGCGTGGTGGACGCGTCGATCATGCCGACGCTGATCAGTGGCAACACCAACGCACCGTGCATCATGCTCGGCGAGCGGGCGGCGGCGATGATCCTGGAAGACAGCCGCATCTCCTCCACCGTTCCCGCCCGCGCCGTCCCCGCCTGACGGCTCTTTGTAGGAGCGAGGGGGGGCGCCTAGCCCTTGCTCGCGAACCAGCCCGGCTCATGGAGTCGCCGGCTGAATCCGTTCGCGAGCAAGCTCGCTCCTACAGTTCCTGCTTGCTCGATCGTAGGACGGGTGGAGCTTGCGATACCCATCAGCGGACTTACCGGTAATCGATGGGTATCGCTTCGCTCCACGCCATCCTACGAGTGCCATCGGTTGTGCCTATGGATAGCGTTTCCTACAGCCCCAGTTCGCTCAGCGACGGATGCTCATCCGGCCGGCGTCCTTGCGGCCAGCGGAACAGGCGTTCGTCCTCGCTGATCGGCAGGTCGTTGATGCTGGCGTGGCGCTCGAACATCAGGCCGTTCTCGTCGAAGGCCCAGTTCTCGTTGCCATAGGAGCGGAACCAGTTGCCCGAATCGTCGTGCCATTCGTAGGCGAAACGCACGGCGATGCGGTTCTCGGCAAACGCCCAGAGTTCCTTGATCAGCCGGTACTGTTGCTCGCGCACCCACTTGGCGGTGAGGAACTGGACGATCTGCTCGCGGCCCTGGACGAAGGTCGCGCGGTTGCGCCAGCGGCTGTCCGCTGTGTAGGCCAGCGACACGCGGTGCGGATCGCGGCTGTTCCAGCCGTCCTCGGCGAGGCGGACTTTCTGGATGGCGGTTTCGCGGGTGAAGGGCGGAAGAGGGGGACGGGCTTCGCTCATGGTGGTCTCCGAAGGCGGTGAGGGATGGGTGCCTGGTGTCCATACTCCGCCCGCCCCCGCATGGGGTAAATGACGGCGATCCCACAGATATTGCCAATCGCTTTTGCTCTTTGTAGGAGCGAGCTTGCTCGCGAACCCACCTAGCTCCAACGCTGCCGGTTGACTCCGTTCGCGAGCAAGCTCGCTCCTACAGGGTATTTACGGCGGTCAGGCCTTGACCGCCACCTTGCGCAACCCCACCCGATCCTGGCTCGGGCATACGCCAAATTTCGCCCGGTAACTGCGCGACAGGTAGGAAGGCGTCTCGAACCCGCAGGCCACGCCGATCTCCAGCACGCTCATGTCGGTCTGGCGCAGCAACTGGCGCGCCTTGTCCAGGCGCAGGCCGAGGTAGAAGTTCGATGGCGTGTCGTTGAGGTGCAGGCGGAACAGGCGCTCCAGCTGGCGCCGGGTGACCTGGATGCGTTCGGCCAGCTCCAGCGTCGTCAGCGGTGGCTCGGTGTGGCGCTCCATCTCGCCGATCACCTGCACCAGCTTGCGGTTGGAGACGCCATAGCGGCTGGCGACCTGCAGGCGCTGGTGGTCCTGGCGGGGGCGGATGCGCCCGACCACGAACTGCTCCGACACCTGCACGGCCAACTCCGGCCCATGGTCCTGGGCGATCAGGTCGAGCATCAGGTCGATGGACGCGGTGCCGCCGGCGGAGGTGATGCGCGGGCCGTCGATCTCGAACAGCTCCTGGGTCGCCTGCACCTGTGGATAAGTCTCCCGGAAGGCGTCCAGCGCTTCCCAGTGCACCGTGCAGCGCTGGCGCTGCAGCAATCCGGCCTCGGCCAGCGCGAAGCTGCCGGTGTCGATGCCACCCAGCGTCACGCCGTCACGATCCAGCCGTTTGAGCCAATGCAGCAGCGCCGGCGTGCAGGCGCGCAGCGGGTCGAAACCGGCCACCACCAGCAGCGTATCGCCTTCGCGCAGCGCTTCCAGGCCGCTGTCGGCGTTCATCGACATGCCGTTGCTGGCCAGCACCGGGCCGCCGTCCAGGCTCATCAGGTGCCAGCGGTACAGCTCGCCGCGGAAGCGATTGGCCACCCGCAGCGGCTCGACGGCGGAAACGAAACCCATCACCGAAAAACCGGGCAACAGCAGGAACCAGAAGTCTTGGGACATGGCGGGTACCGTGCGATTGGAGGGCGGCGTAGTGGCAGCCTGCCCATGCTTATGGACCATGGACGTCGCCCTGGCAATCGGGGAGGTCGCTGCTGTGCAAGAGCTGGTCGCCACTGTGCGACTCACCGGGGCGGCGCCTGCGTAATTTGTTCTCCAGCCCCCGTGAGGGCCGCATGACGTACAACAACGATAACCAACGCCGCAAAGGCCTTGAGGGAGAAGTCATGAAGCTATCGATCCGAGCGTTCGGCTGTGCCGCGCTCATGCTCGCCGCCAGCACCACCTGGGCTGCCGAGCCCGCCCAGTGCCAGAGCGTACGCATGGGCACGGTGAACTGGACCGACGTGGTGGCCAGCAGCGCCGTGGCCGAAGCCGTGCTCGACGGCCTGGGCTACAAGGTCAAGCAGACCAGCGCCTCGCAGCAGATCATCCTGGCCGGCATGGCCGACAAGCAGCTCGACGTCTTCCTCGGTTACTGGCAGCCGACCATGCAGCCGGTGGCCAAGCCCTACCTCGACAAGCAGCAACTCGACGTGATCACCCCGCCGACCCTGCCCGATGCGCAGTCCACCTACGCCGTGCCGACCTACGTCTACGACGGTGGTCTGAAGACCTTCGCCGACATCGCCAAGTTCAAGGACAAGCTGGGCAACAAGATCTACCTGATCGAGCCCGGCAGCGGCTCCAACCGCATCACCGCGAAGATGATCGCCGACGACAAGTTCGGCCTGAAGGGCTTCCAGATCGTCGAATCCAGCGAGGCCGGCATGCTCACCGCGGTCAAGCGCGCCATCAAGCGCAAGCAGTGGGTGGTGTTCTTCGGCTGGAAGCCGCACCCGATGAACCTGCAGATCGACATGAAATACCTCACCGGCAGTGACGACGTATTCGGCCCGAACGAAGGCTCCGCCACCGTCTCGATCATGACCGCCGGCGGCTACCAGGCGCAGTGCGGCAACGTCGCCAAGCTGCTGCACAACCTCAAGTTCAGCAGCCAGCAGGTGAGCCAGGTGATGGTGCCGATCCTCGACCGCAGCCAGCCGGTGGATGCCGCCAAGGCCTGGTTGAAGCAGAACCCCGAGCCGCTCAAGGCCTGGCTCGACGGCGTGACCACCTTCGATGGCAAGGACGGCCTCGCCGCCGTACAGGCCTCGCTCAAGTAACCCTCTACCAGCAACTCCCTGCGCGTCGCCTGGCGCGCAGTGGGTTCGTTCGACCTCAAGAAGGACAGCCACCGTGAACTACGAAGTCATTGTCACCTGTGCGGTGACCGGCGCCGGCGACACCGTCGGCAAGCACCCGGCCATTCCCGTCACCCCGAAGGAAATCGCCGCCGCCGCCATCGAGGCTGCCAAGGCCGGCGCCACCGTCGCCCACTGCCACGTCCGCGACCCGCAGACCGGCAAGCCCAGCCGGGACGTGAAGCTCTACCGCGAAGTGGTCGAGCGCATCCGCGAAAGCGACACCGACGTCATCATCAACCTCACCGCCGGCATGGGCGGCGACCTGCAGATTGGCCAGGGCGAACAGCCGCTGGAGTTCGGCGCCGGCACCGACCTGGTCGGCCCGCTGGAGCGCCTGAAGCACGTCGAGGAACTGCTGCCGGAAATCTGCACCCTGGACTGCGGCACCCTGAACTTTGGCGATGGCGACTTCATCTACGTCTCCACACCGGCCCAGCTGCGTGCCGGCGCCAAGCGCATCACCGAACTGGGCGTGAAGGCCGAGCTGGAAATCTTCGACACCGGCCACCTCTGGTTCGCCAGGCAGATGCTCAAGGAAGGCCTGCTGGAAGACCCGCTGATCCAGATCTGCCTCGGCATCCCGTGGGGCGCCCCGGCCGACACCACCACCATGAAGGCCATGGCCGACAACATCCCCGACGGGCTGACCTGGGCCGGCTTCGGCATCGGCCGCTCGCAGATGCCGATGGTCGCCCAGGCCATGCTGCTGGGCGGCAACGTGCGGGTCGGCCTGGAAGACAACATCTGGCTCGACCGCGGCGTGCACGCCACGAACGGCCAACTGGTCGAGCGTGCCATCGAGATCATCGAGCGCCTGGGCGGCCGCGCCCTGACTCCGGCCGAGGGGCGCAGGAAGATGAACCTCAAGCCGCGCTGATGCAATCACCCTGCGTACGAACTGCTCTTCGTAGGAGCGAGCTTGCTCGCGAACCAGCCCCGCTGCGGACTTTGTTCGCGAGCAAGCTCGCTCCTACAGGTAATCCCTCATTCCTGCTGGAGCTACCATGCCCTTCATCACCGACATCAAAACCTTCGCCGCCCTCGGCAGCGGCGTCATCGGCAGCGGCTGGGTCGCCCGCGCCCTGGCCCACGGCCTCGACGTCATCGCGTGGGACCCGGCCCCCGGCGCCGAAGCCGCCCTGCGTGCGCGCATCGCCAATGCCTGGCCGGCGCTGGAAAAGGCCGGCCTCGCCCCCGGCGCCTCGCAGGACCGCCTGCGCTTTGTCGCCACCATCGAGGAATGCGTGCGCGACGCCGACTTCATCCAGGAAAGCGCCCCCGAACGCCTCGACCTGAAATGCGAGCTGCACGCCAAGATCAGCGCTGCCGCCAAGCCCAACGCCCTGATCGGCTCCAGCACCTCGGGCCTGCTGCCCAGCGAGTTCTACGCCGACGCCACGCACCCCGAACGCTGCGTGGTCGGCCACCCGTTCAACCCGGTGTACCTGCTGCCGCTGGTGGAAGTGGTGGGCGGTGCGAAGACCGCACCCGAGGCCGTGCAGGCCGCGATCAAGGTCTACGAATCCCTCGGCATGCGACCGCTGCATGTGCGCAAGGAAGTCCCCGGCTTCATCGCCGACCGCCTGCTCGAAGCCCTCTGGCGCGAGGCGCTGCACCTGGTCAACGATGGCGTGGCCAGCACCGGCGAGATCGACGACGCCATCCGCTTTGGCGCCGGCCTGCGCTGGTCGTTCATGGGCACCTTCCTCACCTACACCCTGGCTGGCGGCAACGCCGGGATGCGCCACTTCATGGCCCAGTTCGGCCCGGCGCTGCAACTGCCCTGGACCTACCTGCCCGCTCCGGAGCTGACCGACACCCTGATCGATCGCGTGGTGGAAGGCACCGCTGAGCAGCAAGGCAGCCGCAGCATCGCCGAACTGGAACGCTACCGGGATGACTGCCTGCTGGCGGTGCTCGGCGCCATCAAGGAAACCAAGTCCAAACACGGCTTCGCCTTTGCCGACTAACCTCTCTGATCACCGCCCACTCGGAACGGCTTCCTCTCTCTTCAGGGGGGGACGCCTAGTTAGAGGGATGGGGAGAGGGGACCTAAATAGAGAGCCGAAAATGCACGCCCTGAAAACCTGGGAAACCCCCATCCTCGCCGAGTGGACCGACTACAACGGCCACCTGCGCGACGCCTTCTACCTGCTGCTGTTCAGCTACGCCACCGATGCTCTGATGGACCACCTGGGCCTCGACGCGGAGCATCGCGCCGCTACCAACGATTCCCTGTTCACCCTCGAAGTGCACCTCAACTATCTGCACGAGGTGAAGGAGGGCGAGCAGGTCGAAGTGCGCACCCAGCTGATCGCCCACGACCGCAAGCGCCTGCACGTTTTCCACAGCCTGCACCGTGCGGGCGAAGACCTCGCCCTGGCTGCCAGTGAACAGATGCTGCTGCACGTGAACCTCGACGGCGGCGCACGCTCGGCGCCCTTCGAAGGCGTGGTGCTGGAGCGCGTGCTGGCGCTGGCCGAAGCGCACCGCCCGCTGCCGCGTCCGGACTACGTCGGCCGCGTCATCGGCCTGCCGGGATGAGTGCTCCGTGACGCGGCGCTATCCGCTGTCCGCTGCCATGCAGGCGTTCATCGTGCGCACGCAGTCGATGGCCGTCGATGAGCCCTCGCTCGTCGCCCAGCGCGAAGGCTATGAGCGCATGGCAGAAGCCTTCTGCCCGCCGCGCCCGCCGGGGCTGTGCATCAGCGAGGTGCTGTTGGAGGGCTTGCCGGAAATCCGCCTGTACCGGCCCGCTTCGCTGCCGCCGCCAAGCGGCTGGCCCACGGTGCTCTATCTGCACGGTGGCGGCTGGACGCTCGGCAATGCCGGCAGCCATGACGTCATCTGTGCGGAATTGGCCGCACAGCTACAGGCGCTGGTGGTTGCCGTCAGCTACCGACTGGCACCGGAGCATCCCTATCCTGCCGCTCTCCAGGATTGCCTGGCGGTCTGGCGTCGCCTGCGCTCCGGCAGGCTGGGCGAGCCGGTGGACAGCTCGCGCCTGGTGGTTGCCGGCGACAGTGCCGGCGGCAACCTGAGCGCCGCCCTCTGCCTCGCCCTGCGCGACGCGGGTGAGCCGTTGCCGGGTGCCCAGGCGCTGATCTACCCCGCACTCGGCGACCAGCCGACGCCCTCGCGCATGCAATGCGCCGACGCGCCCCTGCTGACCAGCGAGGATGTGGATAACTGTTTGAACGCCTACCTGTCGCGGCCTTCCGACCGCCGCGATCCCCTTGCACTGCCGTTGCTGGCCGAAGACCTGCGCGGCCTGCCGCCGGCCTTCATCGCCGTCGCCGAGTTCGACCCGCTGCGCGACGACGGCGCGCTCTACCGTGATCGCCTGCGGGCCGATGGCGTGGAAGTGGAGTACTTCGCCGGGGCGGGGCTGGTACACGGTTGCCTGCGCGCCCACGACGTTGCGGAAGTGGTGCAGCTGCGCACCGCCTTGCTGGGGGCCTTGCGCCGCCACCTGCGCTGAGCGCAAAAAAAATCCCCTGCGGCGCCCGACGCGCGGCAGGGGACAAATCGAGCCGAAACAGGCTCTCAGTGTGCGAGGCCCCGCCAGCAATGCCGGTGCCGGCCAGCGGGGTATGCAGCCAGTCTGCGCGCCGCGCCGCCGCCCCGGTTAGCCGAAAACGACCTGTGCTTGCCCGCCGCGGACATTCCGTCGGACAGGTGCTTGCCGCGCCCCGCCGGGCTTACCAGAATCGAGGCAGACCCTGCCGCTCCCAAGGAGACCCGCGATGATGCACGCCGACCTGATCGACCAGGACGATTTCCGCGAACGCCTGCAAGCGCTGGGCTTCGCCGTGCCGCCGGACGTCACCGCGGAGCAGGCCTGCGAATACGCCGTGCGCGGCCTGACGCCGGAACGCTCGCTGGCACTGCGCCGCCTGGTGGAGGAAATGCTCGCCGGCAACGCCACCCTGCTGCCGGCCGTGCGCGAGGCCATCTCTCGCCAGCTGCTGCCGGCGCTGGTACCCAAGGCGTTGTGATCGCCGCTGGCGCCGGCCCTGCCTTCAGGGCTGGTCGGCGGCCACTTCCAGCGGTGACAGCGGGAAGGTGTCGCCAATCGGATCGCCCAGCAGGGCCAGGTAGCGTCGGCCCTGGTCTTCCACCGTGACCTTGCGCCCGGCATCCAGCGGCAGTGTCGGGCACAGCACGCGCAAGCCATTCCCTTCAGGCAACAGCAGGCCGTGGCGTGGCGCGCTTTCCTGCAGTTTGCTGCGCAGGCTGAGGCGGCAGGGGCGTGGCTGCGAGGACAGCCAGGCGCCGCGCAACTCGTAGCGTTCGCCGCCGAGCAGGCGGAGGCTTTCCACCTGTGCCAGGTGCCAGGAGCTGCTGGCAGACTGACGGATGCCAAGCAACTCGCCGACGGCGGGCGGTGGCGAGCCCTCCCAGTGGCCAGTGAAGTGCCGGTCGCTGCTACGCGGCTGCGTCAGCGGCCAGACAGGTGGAAGGCTGGCCTTGAGCACCGGGCGGCTGAATTCGATGTCGTGCGGGTGCGCGACCACGTCGTCCAGTCCGCCACGGCCGCCGGTTTGCTGGGACCAGACATCGCTCACCTGCTGCTGGCGCTGGAAGTGATGCGCATCGAGGCGGGTGTCGTCAGCGACGCCCAGGTGCGCGAGCAGCGCCGGCAAGCCCCGGCACACGTGCCAGGGCTCGGCACCGGCACTGGCCTGGTTCCAGCAGGCGAGCAGGTGGGCATTCAGGTCAAAGGCTGCGTCGCCCGCACTCACGGCGGTGAAGCGCTTGAGCATGTCCAGCAGTTCGTCGAGCTCCAGTGCGAGGCCGTGCTCATGGCTGGCAGCGTCGGGGTCGCGGAAGGGGCGGTCGACCTCGCGTTCGAGCCGCCAGTGGCTGCCGGGCTGCTCCGGCCGGATGTGCACGATGGAGGAGAAGACCTGGGTCGATTCGATCAGTGCCGGCAGGTATTGCATTGGAATCTCCAGCGGCCGGGAGCCAACCACGAGCAGGCAGTGCAGATAGCCAGCGGCGACGGTCTGGCTGCGCGGCTCGAACGCTTCGCCGTCGTCGATGGGCAGGTGCTGGACTTCGATTCGCAGGGCGCGCCCGTACACCTGGTGCAGCAGGCTCCACAGCCCTGGCGGGGCGGGGTGGTGGTTTTGCAGGCAGTTGAAGTGGATTTCCTGCAGGCTGCGGACCATGCGTTGCATCAGCAGCGCGGCGGTCTTGCGCTCGGCGCGGCGGGTGCGCAGCAGGTGCCAGTAGCCACCGAGCAGCCGGCGGTGCAGGGCGAGGATGAGCTTTTCCGCCTTGTCGGCCCTGGCCTGTTCGAGCGCGCCGGTGTGCTCGCCGAAAAGGTCGGTGAGGTGGCGGCTGACGTCGAAGATTTCCGGGCGCAGGCGTTCGAGTTGGCGCAGCAGCTGAATGCCGGTCAGGCTCGCGTGGTCCTGTTCGATGGCCTTGCGATAGAGCTCCCGCGTTCGCTGGGCCAGGTATTCGAGGGCGGTGTCCATGTGTCCCGAGGTTCCGAAGGATGCTGGCGAACCCTTCGGAGACTGCGAGATTCAGCGCGGTATGAGATTCAGACGAATCTGAATGATGGGGACCAATGCGTCACAGGAATGAAAAAGGGAGGCCATTGGCCTCCCTTTTCGTTTCCCGGCTCCCTGGACTCAGAGCACCCGCACGCTGGCGAAGGTGGATTCGCCCTGGGCCTGGCTGAGCGCCGAGATGGCCGAGGAGTTGGGCATGAGGGCGAGGTCCTGCGGGATCGGCATGACCATGACCGGTTGGCCGATCGGCTGGCCCTGGCGCTCGTCGCGCGGCGGGATGCCGAAGTATTCGCGGTAGCACTTGGAGAAGTGCGGTGTGGAGACGAAGCCGCAGACCGAGGCGACTTCGATGATCGACATCGACGTCTGCTTGAGCAGCTGGCGAGCGCGGATCAGACGCAGCTTCAGGTAGTAGCGCGACGGCGAGCAGTGCAGGTACTTCTGGAACAGGCGCTCGAGCTGGCGGCGCGAGACGTTGACGTAGACGGCGAGTTCGTCGAGGTCGATGGGCTCCTCGAGGTTGGCTTCCATCAGCGCGACGATTTCCTGCAGCTTGGGCTGGTTGGTGCCGAGCATGTGCTTGAGCGGCACGCGCTGGTGGTCCTGCTCGTTGCGGATGCGCTCGTAGATGAACATCTCGGAGATCGCCGCCGACAGCTCGCGGCCGTGCTCGCGGCCGATCAGGTGCAGCATCATGTCCATCGGCGCGGTGCCGCCGGAGGAGGTGAAGCGGTTGCGGTCGATGGAGAACAGGCGGGTGCTCATGGCCACGCGGGGGAAGGCTTCCTGCATGGCGGCCAGGCATTCCCAGTGCACCGAGCAGTCGTAGCCGTCGAGCAGGCCGGCGCGGGCCAGGGCCCAGCTGCCGGTGCACACGGCGCCGAGCTTGCGCCCCAGGCGCGCCTGGGCCTGGAGGAAGGTGGTGTGTTCGCGGGTGACGCTGCGCTGGATGCCGACGCCGCCGACCACGATCAGCGTGTCCATCTGCGGGGCGCTGTCGCAGGCCGCGTCAGGGGTGATCTGCAGGCCATCGCTGGCCCAGACCTGGCGGCCGTCGAGGCTCAGGGTGTGCCAGCGGTAGAGTTCGCGTCCGGACAGCTGGTTGGCCATGCGCAGCGGTTCCACCGCCGAGGCCAGGGAGATTAGGGTGAAGTTGTCCAGCAGCAGGAAGCCGATGGACTGCGGAGCTCGGTTTTGCGGCGGAACTCCGGGGTTGAACGCGTTCATTCAGTCACCTCACGCTAGTCACAGTCGCCTCACGGGAGGCGTTTCTTATGCTTGTTCTTCTGTTGGGAACTGCGCCGTGGGTTGGCCCCGGCTGTTCCTCTGATTGCTCGCTTCTACCAATAGCAAGGCAAATGCCGTGCCTAGGTTGAATGGCTGTTCAATTAAAAAAGAAAACGGCATGGGAATGCCGCTTTTGCAGGCCCGGATTGCGACGCCTCGAAGGTCGCAAATACGCATGGATCTTGGGCTGGGGTTTTTGGTAGCACTCACCGGTCACGCGACCGGCGGTGCTGTGCCCGGAACGGTAACGCCCTTTGCTTGTCGGGACGGGCGTTCCGCTTGCGCCATCAGGGGGCGCGCCGGACCGGGCGTGGTCGATTCGGGGTCAGCACTCGATGATGCTGACGGCCAATCCGCCGCGCGAGGTTTCCTTGTACTTGTCGTGCATGTCGGCGCCGGTGTTGCGCATGGTGCGGATCACCTGGTCGAGGCTGATGAAGTGCTGGCCGTCGCCACGCAGGGCCATCTGCGCGGCGTTGATGGCCTTCACCGCGGCGATGGCGTTGCGTTCGATGCAGGGCACCTGGACGAGGCCGCCGACCGGGTCGCAGGTCAGGCCCAGGTTGTGTTCCAGGCCGATCTCGGCGGCGTTCTCCACCTGTTCGGGAGAGGCGCCGAGCACTTCGGCGAGGCCCGCGGCGGCCATGGCACAGGCGGAGCCGACTTCGCCCTGGCAGCCGACTTCGGCGCCGGAGATGGAGGCGTTCTTCTTGCACAGGATGCCGACGGCGGCGGCGGCCAGGAAGTAGCGGGTGACGTCGTCGTCGCTGGCGTCCGGGTTGAAGCGCATGTAGTAGTGCAGCACCGCGGGGATGATGCCGGCCGCGCCGTTGGTGGGCGCGGTGACCATGCGCCCGCCGGCGGCGTTTTCCTCGTTCACCGCAAGGGCGAAGAGGTTGACCCATTCCATGGCCGAGAGCGTCGAGCCGATGACGTTGGGCTTGCCGATGTCCTGCAGGCTGCGGTGCAGGCGCGCGGCGCGGCGCTGCACGTTGAGGCCGCCGGGGAGGATGCCTTCCTGGCTCAGGCCGTTGTTCACGCAGTCGCGCATGGCCTGCCAGATGACCTTGAGGCCTTCGCGGATGTCGGTTTCGCTGCGCCACATGCGCTCGTTGGCCATCATCAACTCGGACACGCGCAGGTTGTGGCGGCCACAGAGCATGAGCAGTTCGGCGGCGCTGGCGAAGTCGTAGGGCAGCACGGTGCTGTCGGTGTCGAGGCTGCCGGAGGCGGCCTGTTCCTCGTCGACCACAAAACCGCCGCCGATGGAGTAGTAGGTGTCGCTGTGCAGCACGTGGTCGCCTTCGATGGCGGTCAGGCGCATGGCGTTGGGGTGGTAGGGCAGGTTCTCTTCGAGCAGGCGCATGTCGCGAATCCAGTCGAAGGGGATCGTTCTTTCGCCGGCCAGCAACAATCCGCCGCTCTTTCGAAGCTCGGCCATGCGCGGTTCGATCTGGCGCGGGTCGATGCGGTCCGGCCATTCGCCCATCAGTCCCATGATCACCGCGCGATCAGTGCCGTGGCCGACGCCCGTAGCGGACAGCGAGCCGTACAGGCGAACTTCCACGCGGCTGGTGCGTTCGAGCATCTGCCGCTCGCGCAGGGCGCCGACGAACAGCGCGGCGGCGCGCATGGGGCCGACCGTGTGCGAACTGGAAGGGCCGATACCGATCTTGAACAGGTCGAACACACTGATTGCCATGCCGGACTCCGGGCGAGCTGCGCATCCTTGAAGGAGCATCTCTTGAAGGGATGAGGAGGCACGTCCCTGTGCCCGCGATGCCCGGCCATGATCGACCCAAGTCCCGTACCGGCTGCGTCCATCGGCGACGCGGCCGTATCCATTAACGCCGCTTGCGCACCCCGTCGGTGCAGGGCTCGGGAGCGCGTGTTCCGGCGCCGACGAAAGCTTGTCCCATTACGACATGAGCCGCGCGAACCACGACCGGTCGATAGGCGCGGGCGGTTGCGCTGTTCCATGATCCGCCACCGACGAACGGCAGCGTTCGCCCGTATCCACCCCCATTCTCCGCAGTCAGAGGCTGGCCTCATGAAGAGTCTTGTGTCGTCGCTGTTGGCGTTATCCGTGGTACTACCGGGCGCTGCTCGCGCCGCCGAACCCGAATCCTGCGCCGTGGTGCGCTTCGCCGATGTCGGCTGGACCGACATCACCGTGACCACCGCGGTGACCCGCCTGGTGCTCAGCCACCAGGGCTACCGCACGCAAGTAGTGCGGCTGTCGGTGCCGGACACCTACAAGGCGATGTCGGAGAAGAAGATCGACGTGTTCCTCGGCAACTGGATGCCAAGCATGGCGAACGACATCAAGCCGTTTGCCGACAAGGGCCAGGTGGAAACCGTGGGCGCCAACCTCGAGGGCGCCAAGTACACCCTGGCGGTGCCGCGTTACGCGTACGAGGCCGGGCTGAAGACTTTTGCCGATATCGCAAAATTCAGGGAGCAGCTGGGCGGGCGCATCTACGGCATCGAGCCGGGCAACGATGGCAACCAGCTGATCCAGAAGATGATCAAGGAAAAGGCCTTCGGCCTGGGCGACTTCAAACTGGTGGAATCCAGCGAGGCCGACATGCTGGCCTACGTCAAGCGAGCCGGGGCCTTGAAGCAGCCCATCGTGTTCCTGGGCTGGGAACCGCACCCGATGAATACCCGAATCCAAATGAACTATCTGGAGGGAGGGGATTCCTACTTCGGTCCCAACTATGGCGGTGCGACGGTCTTCACCAACGTCAGAGCAGGCTATCTTCAGGAGTGCCCCAATGTCGCGCGGCTGCTGAAGAACCTGAAATTCGACCTGGCGATGGAGAACCAGTTGATGGATGCGGTGCTCAACGAGCGACGCAATCCCCGCCAGGCCGCCAAGAGTTGGTTGAAAGCCAACCCGCAGGTGCTCGATGGCTGGTTGCAGGGTGTCGCTCCCGGCTCATCGGGCGCGGCGCCAGGGGGCCAGAAAACCGCCGCCATGGATTGATCCGGGCCTCTGGAAGTCGCTGGAACCGGGCCTTTCCACTGGATGCGACATGGCTGGTGCTGAATACGACTTCGCCTGCACTGGATGCGACCCACCCGGTATGCGACGAAATTTTCCTGCTCCATGATCGTTTACGAAATGACAACAAAAGGGCCCACCCCAGGCCCCAACCATAATTCAGACCGCCGCGCCCCACCGTGGGCAGCGCCGGCGCCCCACCCCGCAGAGGAGTACGCTCATGAATGGTTTCAAGTCTTTGCTGCTGGCTGTGTCCATTTGCGCGCCGCTGGCGGTTCAGGCCGCTGAACCTGACTCGTGCGGCACGGTACGTTTCTCCGACGTCGGCTGGACCGACATCACCGTGACCACCGCTACTACCCGACAGGTGCTGGAATCCCTTGGCTACAAGACCAAGGTGACCATGCTTTCCGTGCCGGTGACCTACAAGTCGCTGGCGAACAAGGACCTGGACGTCTTCCTCGGCAACTGGATGCCGAGCATGGCCAACGACATCAAGCCCTACGCCGACAACGGTTCGGTGGAGACGGTGAAAGCCAACCTCGAGGGCGCCAAGTACACCCTGGCCGTCACCCAGGCGGCCTATGACGGCGGCCTGAAGTCCTTCGCCGACATCGCCAAGTTCGCCGACAAGCTCGACAACAAGATCTACGGCATCGAGCCGGGCAACGACGGCAACCGCCTGGTCCAGGGCATGCTCGACAAGAACCAGTTCGGCCTGGGCAAGTTCAAGCTGGTGGAGTCCAGCGAAGCCGGCATGCTCTCGCAGGTCGGGCGCGCGGACCGGCGCAACCAGTGGATCGTGTTCCTGGGCTGGGAACCGCATCCGATGAACACCCGCTTCAAGATGAAGTACCTCGAAGGTGGCGATGACGTGTTCGGCCCCAACTATGGCGGCGCGACCATCTACACCAACGTGCGCAAGGGCTACGCCCAGGAATGTCCGAACGTCGGCAAGCTGCTGACCAACCTGACCTTCACCCTGGACATGGAGAACAAGCTCATGGACGCCGTGCTCAACGGGGGCAAGAAGCCCGAAGAGGCGGCCAAAGCCTGGTTGAAGGACCATCCGGAACTGCTCGACGCCTGGCTCGCCGGCGTGACTACCCGTGACGGCAAACCGGCCTTGGCGGCAGCCAAGGTGGCATTCGCGAAGTAATTGCCGTTGGCCGATTCCTCAAGCTTCTGATGGGCCCGCATTATGTTTCTGACTGACCACAAGCTACCGCTGGGCGAGCATATCGCCGCCTTCGTCGACTGGCTCACGCAACATGGCGCGTCGGTGTTCGACAAGATTTCCGACACCCTCGAGTTCCTCATCCACGGCGTCACCAACAGCCTGCTCTGGTTCAACCCGCTGGCGCTGATCGCGCTGATGGTCTTCCTGGTGTTCTACATCCAGCGCAGCTGGGGCCTTGCCGTATTCGCCCTGGCCTCGCTGCTGCTGATCCTCAACCTGGGGTACTGGCAGGAGACCATGGAGACCCTGGCGCAGGTGATCTTCGCCACGGTGGTGTGTATCGCCATCGGGGTGCCGCTGGGCATCCTGGCGGCGCACAAGCCCTGGTTCTACACCGGGCTCAGGCCACTGCTGGACCTGATGCAGACGGTACCCACCTTCGTCTACCTGATCCCCACCCTGACCCTGTTCGGCCTGGGTGTGGTTCCGGGCCTGATCTCCACGGTGATCTTCGCCATTGCCGCGCCCATCCGCCTGACCTGCCTGGGCATCCAGGACGTGCCGGCGGAACTGATGGACGCCGGCAAGGCCTTCGGCTGCTCGCGCTGGCAACTGCTGACGCGCATCGAGCTGCCGCACGCCATGCCGAGCATCGGCGCGGGGATCACCCAATGCATCATGTTGTCGCTGTCGATGGTGGTTATCGCCGCGCTGGTGGGTGCTGATGGCCTCGGCAAGCCGGTGGTCAACGCGCTCAACACCGCGGACATTTCCCTCGGCTTCGAGGCCGGTCTGGCCATCGTCCTGCTCGCCATCCTGCTCGACCGGGTGTGCAAGCAACGTTCGCTGCGGGGGAGGTAAGCACTATGTCGGCGATTCGATTCGAACATGTGGATGTGATTTTCGGCACCCACACCAAGGAGGCGCTCAAGCTGCTGGACAAGGGCCTGGGCCGCGAGGAAATCCTCAAGCGCACCGGCCAGGTACTGGGCGTGGAGGATGCCTGCCTGGACGTCAATCGCGGCGAGATCTGCGTGATGATGGGGCTCTCGGGCTCGGGCAAGTCCAGCCTGCTGCGCTGCATCAACGGCCTCAACCGGGTCAGCCGCGGCAAGCTGCTGATCGAGCACGAGGGCCAGCAGGTGGATATCGCCAACTGCTCGCCGGCGACGCTCAAGACCATGCGCACCAAGCGCATCGCCATGGTGTTCCAGAAGTTCGCGCTGATGCCCTGGCTGACCGTGGCCGAGAACATCGGCTTCGGCCTGGAGATGCAGGGCCGCCCGGCCAGCGAGCGGAAGAAGGTGATCGACGAGAAGCTGGAGCTGGTCGGCCTCTCGCAATGGCGCGACAAGCGCCCGGACTCGCTCTCCGGCGGCATGCAGCAGCGCGTCGGCCTGGCCCGTGCGCTGGCCATGGATGGCGACATCCTGCTGATGGACGAACCCTTCTCCGCGCTGGACCCGCTGATTCGCCAGCAATTGCAGGACGAACTGCTGGTGCTGCAACGGCAGCTGCACAAGACCATCGTCTTCGTCAGCCATGACCTGGACGAGGCGCTGAAGATCGGTACGCGCATCGCGATCATGAAGGACGGCCGCATCATCCAGCACGGCAAGCCCGAGGAAATCGTGCTCAGCCCGGCGGACGACTATGTGCGCACCTTCGTTGCCCATACCAACCCGCTCAACGTGCTCTGTGGCTCCAGCCTGATGCGTGGCCTGGACCAGTGCCGCCGCCAGGCCGACGAGGTGTGCTTCGACCAGGGCCGCGATTGCTGGCTGGGCCTGACCGAGACCAACCAGATCAAGACCGCGCGCCAGGGCAGCAACATCATCGACCTGCAGCAATGGCGCCCGGGCGACCCGGTGGAGAAGCTCAAGCACGAGCCGACCCTGGTGGACGTCAATATCCGCATGCGCGACGCGCTGCAGATTCGCTACCAGACCGGCCACAAGCTGGTGCTGCAGGAGCAGAGCCGCGTGGTCGGCGTGCTCGGCGACAGCGAGCTGTACCACGCGCTGCTGGGCAAGAACCTGGGCTGATTCTTTCGGCTACATGAAAACGTCGGCTCCTTGTGAGGGGGGCCGGCGTTTTTGTTTGAGCTGGGGGCGATGGTATTTCTTGTAGGAGCGAGCTTGCTCGCGAACGGGTTCCCCGGACGCTCGGTGCTGAGGCGGTTCGCGAGCAAGCTCGCTCCTACAGGGAAACTCCGGTGCCTCGGCTGGCCCTCACCCTAGCCCTCTCCCAAGGGGAGAGGGGACTGTCCTCTGCGTTCGGGAGGCTTGGAGCTTTCCGGCTACCTTCGTTTCCGATCCAGTACTCCGAACGGCTCCCTCTCCCTTCGGGAGAGGGTTGGGGTGAGGGGATAGCCCGCACCGATGTCGCAAGAAGCGTAGGAGCGGACTCCGTCCGCGATGGTATCCGGCGCGAAGCGGAACCGATCGCGGACGGAGTCCGCTCCTACAGGCTTGCCACGTCAGTGCTTCAGCTCAGCCAACCCCTTGAGCAGTGCCTCGTGGAAGCGCTTCGGGTCCTGGATCTGCGGCGCGTGGCCCATGTCGTCGAACTCCACCAGGGTGGCGTTGGGGATCGCCTTGGCGGTCGCCTTGCCCAGTTCGGCGTAGTTGCCCAGCTTCGGCTTGAGCTCGGCCGGAGCGATGTCCTTGCCGATGGCGGTGTTGTCCTTGGTGCCGATCAGCAGCAGGGTCGGCATCTTCAGCTGGCCGAATTCGTAGACCACCGGCTGGGTGAAGATCATGTCGTAGAGCAGCGCCGAGTTCCACGCCACGCGCTCATGGCCGGCGCCGTTGAACAGGCCGGCGAGCATGTTCACCCACTTGTCGTACTCCGGCTTCCACTGGCCGGCGTAGTAGGTGGCCTGCTCGTACTGGCGGATGCTGTCGGCGCTGGTCTTCAGCTCGCGCTCGTACCACTGGTCCGGGGTGCGGTAGGGGACGCCCAGGGCTTTCCAGTCTTCCAGGCCGATGGGGTTGACCATGGCCAGCTGCTCCACCTGCTGCGGGTACATCAGCGCGTAGCGGGCGGCGAGCATGCCGCCGGTGGAGTGGCCCAGCAGGGTGATCTTGCCGATCTTCAGGTGGTCCAGCAGCGCATGGGTGTTGGTCGCCAGCTGCTGGAAGCTGTACTGGTAGCGCTCGGGCTTGGTGGATTTGCAGAAGCCGATCTGGTCCGGCGCCACCACGCGGTAGCCAGCGTCGCTCAGCGCGGCGATGGTGGTTTCCCAGGTACCGGCGCAGAAATTCTTGCCGTGCAGCAGCACCACGGTGCGGCCGTTGGGCTGTTTCTTCGGCTTCACGTCGATATAGGCCATGTGCATGTGGTGGCCCTGGGACGCGAAGCTGTAGTGGCCGACCGGGTAGGCGTAGTTGAAACGCTCCAGTTCCGGGCCATAGGTGGGTTTGGATTCGGCGGCGTGCAGCGGCAGGGCGGCGGCCAACAGCAAGGCGGGAAGCCAGCGGCGGGGCATCGGGAAGCTCTCCTGGTGGTGGGGCACGGGTCAGACAGCGGAAACCGCCATAGGTTGGCAGATTTCCGGGCACGTTGCCGCATGCAACGGTATCGAGATTGTAGGAGCGAGGGGGGAGGCACCGTCGACAAGCCGGAATCGTAGGATGGGTGGAGCGTAGCGATACCCATCGATTGCGGACGCAAGCTGCATGGGTATCGCTACGCTCCACCCATCCTACAAAGCAGGCGTCAGGCCGCGGTGGCGCCGCCAGTCAGCCAGTCGATGAACAGCGAGAACAGTTCTGCCTGGGAGTTGATCTCCAGCTTGGTATAGAGGTGCTTGCGGTGCATGCGCACCGTCTCGGGCGAGATATCCAGCACCCGCGCGCTGGATTTCACCGAGTGGCCGCGCAGTAGCAGGTGGGCGATTTCCCGTTCGCGCTCGGTCAGCCGGTCGGCGCCGAAGTTCATGAAGGCGGCGCGGATATGCCGGTTCAGCGGCGCCTGCTCGTCCGGGTCGTTGACACTCACACCGCGCCCGGCCAGCAGCAGGTCCAGCCCGCCGTTGCGCTCGAACTGGCGGATCAGTTCGCGCACCAGCGGCAGCACGGTGGCCAGCAGGTCCAGCTGGGTTTCGCTGAAGCGCGCGCCGCTCCTGCCCTGGTACAGGCACAGCGAGACCTTGCGCGCCTCGCCCAGGTCGATGATGAAGTGGCAGTCCTCGGTGCAGCCGAACTTGAGGTAGTAGGTCTTGTAGTACTCGCTGGCGAAGAAATCGTCCGGGGCGATATCGGCCAGTGGGTAGAAGCCTTCGGTGAGGCCGTCTTCCATGGCCAGGCAGAAGGGGTCGAGCAGGTAGCCACGGGCGTAGTAGCGGTCGATCAGCGCCTCGTGGTGCTCCGGGTCGATGCCGCGCTGGTACAGCGGTTGCGGCGGCTGGCCGCGCTGTTCCAGGCCGAGCATCACCGATTCCAGTGGTACCAGGCAGCCCAGGGCGTCTGCCAGGCGTTCGACGAAGACGACCTCGCCGACACTGGCCATGACGCGCGCCAGCCCCGCATGCCAGGCATGCAGGGCCAGTGCGTCGGACGTTTCGCTCAGTGCCTGAGATTCGCTCATGCCCGGCAGCATAAAGGGCTGCCGGGGTGTAGGCAAAATCCTAGGATCGATCATCAGTGCCCCGCGTAATCACCGCTGCGCTGGAGGTCAGCGGCGGCCTCCAGGATCGACTCGCGCAGGGTGTCGACGATCTCGTCGACCTGCGCGCGGGTGATGGTCAGCGGCGGCGACATCACGTTCAGGTGCACGATCGGTCGCACCAGCAACCCCTTGGCCTGGGCGCGCAGGTGGATCTTCTCGCCGATGTTCAGCTCCTCGGGGAAGAGCGCCTTGCTGCGCTTGTCGGCGACGAACTCGACGCAGGCCATCAGCTTCTGGCAGCGTACGCTGCCCACCAGCGGCAGGTCGGCCAGTTCCTGCAGACGCTGCTCCAGGTAGCCGCCGACATCCTTCACGTGCTCCAGCAGATTCTCACGCTCGATGATCTCGATGTTCTTCAGCGCCGAGACGCAGCTCACCGGGTGCCCGCTGTAGGTGAAGCCGTGGGCGAAGCAACGGCCCTTGTCGGCTTCGCCGATCACCTTCCAGATGCGGTCGGAGAAGATGCACGCGCCCAGCGGCAGGTAGCCGGAGGTCAGGCCCTTGGCGGTGGTGATGATGTCCGGCTGCATGCCGAACACGTCCTCGGAGGCGAAGAAGGCGCCGAGGCGGCCGAAGGAGGTCACCACTTCGTCGGCGACGTAGAGCACGTCGTACTTCTGGCACACCTGCCACATGCGCTGGTGGTAGCCCTTGGGCGGGATGATCACGCCGCCCGAGCCCATGATCGGCTCGGCGAAGAAGGCGGCGACCTTGTCTTCGCCCAGTTCGAGAATCTTGTCTTCGAATTCCTTCACCAGGAATTCGAGGAAATCGCCCTCGGTCATCCCTTCCGGCGCGCGGTAGGGGTTGGGGCAGGAAATGTGGTGGATGACGTCCTTGAGGAAGTCGAACTCGGCCGGGTGGTCGGCGACCTTGCCGCCCAGCGACATGGTGAGGAAGGTCGAGCCGTGGTAGGCGTTGACCCGGCTGATGATGTGCTTCTTCTCATGCTTGCCGCGGCAGTTCTGGTAGTACTGGATCAGCCGGTAGGCGGTGTCCACGGCGGTGGAGCCGCCGGTGGTGAGGAACACGTGGTCCAGGTCGCCCGGGGCGAGCTGCGCGAGTTTTTCGCAGAGCTGGATGGCGGTGACGTTGGCCATGTCGCAGAAGGGATTGGAGTAGGCCAGCTGGCGCACCTGCTCGGCGATGGCGTCGGCCATTTCCGCGCGGCCCAGGCCGATGTTGGTGCACCACATGCCGCCTACGGCATCCAGGTAGCGATTGCCCTTGGTGTCGTAGATGTAGGCGCCCTCGCCGGCGGCGATGTTCAGCGCACCGTTGACCCGGTGATCGTCGAACACGTGGTAGCCGTGCATGTAGTGGGCTTTGTCGGCGGCGACCAGCTGCTCGTCGTTGAACTGGGCGAAGAAGGCTGGGGTGGTGGTGGTCATTGTCTGTACCTCGAAATTACGGTTCGTCGTGCGAGTCCTTGCCCTCTCCCTGACCCTCCCCCTGAAGGGAGAGGGGACCGTTCGGAGTACTCGGTGACTACGACGGTCATTGCGGGCACGCAGTCAGCGACATCACAGGAAGACGACTTCCTTGAACGTGGCTGCGGGCTGCCCCCTCTCCCTTCAGGGAGAGGGCTGGGGAGAGGGGGCTGTGGTCTTGCGCTATCAGGTCCCGGTCTTCACCGCGTTCCAGGTACGGGTGATCAGGCGGGTGGCCTTGGGGTTCTGCACTTTCTGGGTGAACAGACGGGCGCGGGTCTCGGCGTCGGGGTAGATCGCCGGGTCGTTGCGCACTTCGGCGGCCAGCAGCGGGGTAGCGGCGGCGTTGCTGGAGGCGTAGCGGATGTAGTCGGCGACACCGGCAGCGACCTTGGGCTGCAGCATGTACTCGATGAACTTGTGGGCGTTTTCCACGTGCGGCGCGTCGGCCGGGATGTAGAAATCGTCGAACCAGATCAGCGAGCCTTCCTTGGGCACGAAGTAGCCCAGCTTGACCTTGGCGCCGGCTTCGTCGGCGCGGGCCTGGGCGGTGGCGTAGTCGCCGGACCAGGTCATCGCCATGCACTGGTCGCCGTTGGCCAGGCCGTTGAGGTAGCTGGTGGAGTCGAACTTGCGGATATACGGGCGGATCGATTGCAGCAGGTCCTGGGCGGCCTTCAGGTCCTCGGGCAGCGCGCTGTTGGGGTCGCGCTTGAGGTAGGCCAGGGCCAGCGGGATCACATCGGTGGGGGAATCGATGATGGTCACCCCGCAATCGGCGAATTTCGACACGATCTTCGGATCGAACAGCATCGCCAGCGAGCCGATGGGCGCATCGGGCATGCGCTGCTTGATCTTGTCGATGTTGTAGGTGATGCCGTTGCTGCCCCAGGTGTAGGGCGCCGAGTACTTCACGCCCGGATCGTAGTGGTCCAGGTGCTTGAGCACGTCCGGGTCGAGGTTGTTCCAGCTGGGCAGCTTGGACTTGTCCAGCGGCTGGAAGACGCCGGCCTTGAGCAGCGGCGGCACCAGGGCGGCATTGAGCACCACCAGGTCGTAGCCCGAGCGGCCGGGCAGCAACTTGCCCTGCACGGTCTCGTAGGAATCGAAGGTGTCGTAGACCACCTTGATCCCGGTTTCCTTCTCGAAGTCGGCAACGGTGTGCTCGCCGATGTAGTCGGTCCAGTTGTACAGCCGCAGCGTCTTCGCGCCGGCGGCATCCTCCCCGTGACCCAGTGCCGGCAAGGTCGCCAGCGCCGCGCTGAGTACTGCTGCGAGCGTTTTCTGCATGTCAGTCCCACCTTTGATTTTGTTATGGATTGGAGATATCGCGGATGAAGCCACTCTCGACCAGGGGCGGTGCCCGGACCATTCCCCGAACGGGTAGGTACTGGCGCCTAATCGAACAATCGTTCAGATTGGCCACCTGACACTTTAGGAGCCAGGCATGAACGAGGAAGTCCGCTTTACCCGACTGGAGCCGGAGCAGCGCAAGGCGCTGCTGATCGAGGCGACCCTCGCGTGCCTGAAGCGCCATGGCTTCCAGGGAGCTTCCATTCGCAAGATCTGCGCCGAAGCCGGCGTCTCGGTTGGGCTGATCAACCACCACTACTCGGGCAAGGACGAACTGGTGGCCGAGGCCTACCTGACCGTCACCGGGCGAGTCATGCAGCTGCTGCGCGAAGCCATCGCCGAGGCAGCACCGGATGCGCGCGCGCGGCTGTCGGCGTTCTTCCGTGCGTCGTTCTGTGCCGAACTGCTCGACCCGCAACTGCTGGATGCGTGGCTCGCATTCTGGGGTGCGGTGAAGACCGCCGAAGCGATCAACCAGGCGCATGACCATTCCTACGGTGAGTACCGCACCTTGCTGGCGCAGGCGCTGAAGGATCTGGCGCAGGAACAGGCATGGTCCGATTTCGACGCCGACCTCGCCGCCATTGCCCTCAGCGCCTTGCTCGATGGCTTGTGGCTGGAATCCGGGCTGAACCCCAATACCTTCACCCCGGAACAGGGCGTGCAGATCTGCGAGGCCTGGGTAGACGGCCTCCAGCATGGCGGCCGGCAGCGTTTCAGCCGGTCGCCGGCGGCCTGTTGATCGATTGTTCAGCGAGCGGTAACCTGCGGCCATCTGCAGGACCGCTCCTACAGCTCTACCTCCACGCATAACAAGAATTGCCCCGCCACGAGCGGTGGCGTCAGCAGGGTATTGCGATGACTTCCCGTGTACTGATCGTCGACGACGATCCGGTGGTTCGCGAGCTCCTCCAGGCCTACCTGGGCGAGGAGGGCTATGACGTGCTCTGTGCCGGCACCGCCGAACAGGCCGAGGCGAGCCTGGCCGAAGCCGAACAGGGCGGGCAGCCCATCGACCTGGTGATGCTCGACATCCGCTTGCCCGGCAAGGACGGCCTGACCCTGACCCGCGAGCTGCGCGTGCGCTCGGAGGTCGGCATCATCCTGATCACCGGCCGCAACGATGACATCGATCGCATCGTCGGCCTGGAGTGCGGCGCCGATGACTACGTGATCAAGCCGCTCAACCCGCGCGAGCTGGTGTCCCGCGCGAAGAACCTGATCCGCCGCGTGCGCCACGCCCGCCAACCCAACGCCATCTGTGTTCCGGGCGCCCGCCAGCACCACAAGCGCTTCGCCCAGTGGACACTGGACCCCGACCGCCGGCGCCTGATCGACCGCGATGGCAGCGAAACCCCGCTGACCCACGGCGAGTTCCAGCTGCTCGGCGTGTTCCTGCGCAACACCGGCCATACCCTCAGCCGCGACCAGCTGATGGACCAGATCCGCAACCGTGAATGGTTGCCCAACGACCGCTCCATCGACGTGCTGGTTGGCCGCCTGCGCCGCAAGCTGCGCGACGACCCGGCCGAGCCGGAGCTGATCATCACCATCCACGGCGCCGGCTACCTGTTCACCGCCACGCCTGCCGACACCTGAGCCTTACTCCGTGTTTCGAGCGCGTACCGTACGGCTCCCTCTCCCTTCGGAGCGGGGCGCGCAGCCAGGGCTGGGGAGAGGGAAACCCCCGCTCCAATTCCTCCTGTATTTCCTGGCTTTGCTCTTCTGCACGGCAACCCAAGCCGCCCAGCCCATCCGTTACTGCGACTACCCCGTCTACCCGCCCATCTCCTGGAGCGACGGCCACGAAGTACGCGGCCTGGCCCCGCAGACCGTGCGCAGCATCCTCGGCGAACTGGGCTACGAGGTGAAGACCGTGGTGCTGGGCAACTGGAAGCGCTGCCTGCTGGACGCCGCCGAAGGCCGCGTCGACGTAGTGCTCGCCTACCAGACCCCGCAGCGCGACGACGGCCTGCTGTTCTCCCGCGTGCCGGTGCTGCGCGAGGAAGTGGCGATCTTCTACAACCGCCGCAAGCCGGTGCGTTTCGACCAGTTGGGCGACCTGGCGAATTACCGCGGCGGGCTGCTCTTCGGCGAGAGCTACGGGCCTGAGTTCGACCGTTTTGTCGCCGAGCACGGCAACGTCGAATGGGTCTCCGACAGCCGGCAGAACTTCGGCAAGCTGATTCGCCAGCGCATCGACTTTATCGCCCACGAGCGCCGCACCGGGACGTTGTTCGTCGAGCAGCTCGCTGGCGGGGAGGACATCGCCGCGCTGTCGAAACCGCTGACCGTGGACTACCTGCGCATCGCTGTCTCCCGCCATTCGCCGTTGGCCGCGCGGATGGACGAGATCGACGCCGTGCTGAAGCGGCGCGTGGACGACGGCAGCATCGCCCGCTGGCTGGACGAGAGCGAGCGCGGTTACCGCGCCATGCTCGCTGGCGACGGGGTGCCGCGTTGAAGCTGCCCGGCGGCCTGGCCCGGCGCCTGCTGCTGCGGGTGCTGCTGTTCAGCCTGTGCTTTACCGTGCTGGCCAGCGCCGTGCAGCTGTACTTCGAGTACCGCCGCGAGATGCGCGACATCGATA
Organism: Pseudomonas sp. AU11447; assembly: GCF_001672555.2. Classification (NCBI taxonomy): domain Bacteria; kingdom Pseudomonadati; phylum Pseudomonadota; class Gammaproteobacteria; order Pseudomonadales; family Pseudomonadaceae; genus Pseudomonas; species Pseudomonas sp. AU11447. The sequence goes on from NZ_LZDG02000089.1 coordinate 589,353, forward strand.
CCCGCCTGGAGCTTATCCGCGTCGGCTACCTCGCCAGCTTCGAGCGCAGCCTGTGGGACCTCAACCAGGAGCAGCTCAACGTGCAGTTGCACGGCCTGGCCGACTTCCCTGACATCGCCCAGGTACGCCTGCGCAGCGCCGACTTCAACCTGGTGCAGGACGCCGACGACACACGCGGGCCGTTCCGTACCGAGCGCTACGCCCTGGCCTTCCAGCCGCCGGACGGCGAGCGCCGCGACCTGGGCGAGCTGGAAGTCAGCATCGACCTGGGCGCCGTCTACCTGCGCCTGCTCCATGGCGGTCTCGCCAGCCTGCTGTGGATGGGTGTGTTCCTCTGTGGCCTGGCGGTGGCGCTGAGCTGGCTGTTCCACAGCCTGGTCACCCGGCACCTGCGTGCCATGGCCGATTTCGTCCGCGGCCTGACGGGCGGCGACCTGGGCACCGAGCTGGCGCTGGATAAAAAACGCTCAGGCGAAGAGGACGAAATCGACACCGTAGCCGATGCCCTCGATGGCTTGCGCCGGGCCCTGCGTGCCGAGTTGCGGCGCCGCGAGGCGGATCGCGAAGCGCTGCAGAGCAAGCGTGACGAATTGCAGCGGCGGGTCGAGCGGCGCACCGCCAGCCTGCGCCGCGCCAAGGAGGAGGCCGAGGCCGCCAACCGCGCCAAGAGCCGCTTCCTTGCCACCATGAGCCACGAGATCCGCACGCCGCTCAACGGCATCCTCGGCATGGCCGAACTGCTGCGCGCCGCGCCCCTGGGCGAGCAGGACCGTCGCCGGCTTCAAGCGTTATCCACAGCAGGCGAAGGACTGCTGGCGATCCTCAACGAGGTGCTGCACTTCGCCAAGCTGGAGGACGGCGCCAGCCAGCCGGAACCGGTGGATTTCTCCCTGCGCCGCCTGCTGGACGACGTGGTGACCCTGCTGGAGCCACGCGCCGAGGACAACGGCACCTGCCTGCGCCTGCGTATTGCACCCCAGGTACAGGACGGTTGCCGGGGCGCCGAGCAGTTCCTGCGCCAGGTGCTGAGCAACCTGCTCGCCAACGCAGTGAAGTTCACCGAGGAGGGCGAGGTACTGCTGGAGGTTGCACTGCTCGAGGGCGGCGACGCCGGCCAGCGGCTGCGCTTCACGGTGACCGACGACGGTATCGGCATCTCCGCCGAGCAGCAGGAAAAGATCTTCCAGCGCTTCACCCAGGCCAGCGACGAGGTAGCGCGGCGCTACGGTGGCACCGGGCTAGGGCTGGCGATCAGCAAGCGGCTGGTGGAAGCCATGGGCGGCGAGATCGGCGTGGAAAGCCTGGAAGGCGAGGGCAGCACCTTCTGGTTCGAGATCGTGCTGGCGCCGGGCGTGGTCCCGCGCTCCAGCGTGGCCGTCGAACAGGCGCCAGCGCTGGACGTGCTGGTGGTGGAGGACGTCGCCCTCAACCGCGAGGTCGCCCAGGCCCTGCTGGAGCGCGACGGTCACCGCGTGCAACTCGCCGAGGACGCGGCGCCGGCGCTGGCGCTCACCGCCGCGCGGCACTTCGATCTGATCCTGCTGGACATGCACCTGCCGGGCATGAACGGCCTCGACCTGTGCCGGGCGGTCCGTGCTCAACCGGGCGGGTTCAACGTCAGCACACCGATCCACGCCTTCACCGCCAGCGTGCAGCCGGGCATGGTCCGGCGCTATTTCGAGGCGGGCATGCAGGGTGTGCTGGGCAAGCCGCTGCGCCTGGACGACCTGCGCCGTGCGCTGTCCGGCGTGGCCTGGGAGCTGTTGCCGGAGGCTGTGGATAACGGCCCGCTGGATCGCCAGGTACTCGATACCCACCGCCGGTTGCTGGGCGAGCACAAGCTGAACGAGCTGCTGGCCAGCCTGTGGAAGTTGCTCGATGAGCAATGGCCGCTGCTGCTGGATGCGCTGCGCCAGGATGATGCCGTGGAGGCTGCGAGCTTGGCGCATCGGCTGGCCGGGAGCTGCCGGTCCATGGGGTTGCGTGGGCTGGGCGATTGCCTGGGCGAGCTGGAGGAGGCGGCGTTGGCGGGGGCTTTGCTCGGTGATTGGCTGGAGCGGCTGGAGCGGGAGAGGGCGCTTGCCGCTGAATGTCTGAAGAGCGCTCAGACGTAAGTTCGGCATGGCACCGATGCCATCGTGGGGCGCCTGACCTGTAGGAGCGAGCTTGCTCGCGAACCCGCCCAACCCCGCCTGAATTCATAGAATAAGCGCAACGCTTGAAACGAGAGGCAGAGAGCCAGCCACCGGTAGAATCCAGGCTCTCACACCGAAGGATTCAAGCGCAGATGACTACGCATTACCGGCAGCTGACTCAGGGACAACGTTACCAG